>JBHAEQ010000042.1:0-37985 GCA_041855685.1 Prevotella sp.
GTCCGAAAAAATGTGTACTTTTGCTCATGTTACCTAAGTTTGTTAGCAAAAGCAAAGGTAACAAAAAGGGCTGATACCTCGTGAGAAGTGGCAGCCCTAAATTTGTATCTTCCCAAAAAGTTTAGCGGACAGTAATAAAAATAAATGAAGAATATCATTCAGAAAACGAAAGTGCATAAAAACAACTAAAACATAAAACGACCAAACTACTAAAACGGGCTGTCTTGCCTTGCAAAGTGTACCGTTTTAGACGCCAATATTGACCGTTTTACAACGTAAAACGCCCCATATTGCATCGAGGTGGTTGTCGAAAACGGAAGTAAGAAAAGCAGGATAATCATTCCGGTTCAGCTTATCCGAGAAAGAAAGACAGGCAGATATATCAACCAACTTTGATAACTTTGACAACTTATCGTAGTTGTATTCTCACTTTCCGAGTGCCATCTCTACCTTTAATCCAAATCTAATGACCTATTTGGGTTAAAGGTAAAAACTGTCAGTTAACTTCCTATACCATTCCGATTTAGAGCCATCGGCTTCCTGTAACGTAACAACACTCTCTGACGAAGCGTTGCTTATACTCTTAGAAAACCTAATCAAGTGCCGTTTAACAGGTTTGTTCGCTTTTGTCTTTACAGAAACATTTTCCAACAAATAAAAGCCTGCAAACCAAGCTTCTGCAACAAACTCTTTAAAGCATTCATCAGGTATTATAACAGAGAATATTCCTTCGTTAGTTATAATCTTGCTGACACCTTTGACAAGAACTTTGAAAGGCAGGGAATCGGCATGACGTGCCAAAGAACGATTCTTGTCGGGATTCTTCAACGAACCGACAAAGAACGGCGGATTACTTACAACAGCATCAAATAAGCAATTGTAGTCTTCTTGAGCAACAAAATCCTGAAGAGAAACATTCCTTACGCCTATTCTGCTTCCCCAAGGCGAGAGGTCGGCATTTTTTCGTGTCTGAACACAACAGTCATCAACTATATCAATAGCCGTTATCTGTGAATCCTTAAATCTCTGGGCAAGCATAAGTGAAATAACCCCTGTGCCACAACCTATATCGAGAACATTTCTCCCTCCTTCCGCCCATGCTCCCAACAACACTCCGTCAGTGCCTACCTTCATGGCACACATATCCTGCTCTACAGCAAACTCCTTGAATTTGAACGTTTCACTCATAGCTTTATAACGCTGTAGGGAAGGTTTTATTTCCTTTGGCATGATTTTTGTCATATTCAACTTAATTATTGTAAATAAAACAAAGGGCAAACGGCATATATGCCAAAAAAGTAGTACCTTTGTAATTCAAACCGTATAACAAAATTCAAACCGTAAAATACGATTATGAACAAAGACGAAAAAAACACATCCATACAAATGATTGCCGATTATGATGGCGACTTAAGCTACCTGTTCGACGGAGGCGAGGACGTTAAGGGAAAGATACCTTTCCTCCTCACACGCAACATCGTTCTCTTTCCAGGAATTATCACGCCAATCATTATAGGCCGCGATAAAAGTCTTGCTTTACTGGAACACATGAGAGAAAATCCAACTCAGACATTTGCAGTGTTCTGCCAAAAGGTTTCGGCTATAGAATCGCCAAAGGAAAAAGATGTGTTCCCATGGGGTGTATATGCAAAACTCGTGAGAGTGATTGAGATGCCTGGCACTACAAATGTGACAGCTATCATACAAGGTCTTGGTCGTTGCCAACTCAGCGTAATGACACAGGAAACTCCCTTCTATGAAGGCTATGCTCTGCCGGCAAAGGAAGAGATGCCTAAAGGAAAAGTTGACGAGAAGTCATATGCCATGGCTGTTGAGGATTTGCGAGATGTTGTGGCAGACTACATAAGAAAGAATGAGGATATACCCAACGATTCGCTTACGGCTATCAACAACATACACAACGACACTTTAGCACTTAACTTCATCTGCACAAACATGCTGTTCAGTGAAAGTGAAAAAGTGCAGTTGTTGGAACAGACATCACTGTACGACCGTGTGATACAAACTCTGCGCTTCCTGAACCGTGATATACAAATGCTGGATTTAAGACAGGAGATTCGCAGCAGGACACGCGAGGAACTTGATGAACAGCAGCGCGAATATTTCCTTCAACAGCAGATAAAGAACATAAAGGAAGAACTGGGCAATGGCGAAGGTTCACCCGAAAGGAAAGAACTTGACAAGCAGGCTAAGAAAAAGAAATGGAACAAGGAGACTTCTGAGACTTTCTATAAGGAACTCGACAAACTTGAGACCTTCAACCCTCAGAGTCCTGAATTTGCAATACAGCTAAACTATCTGCAACAGTTTGTAAGCCTGCCTTGGAATGAGTTTACCAAGGACGACCTCAACCTTGACCGTGCAAAGAAAGTTCTTGACCACGATCACTACGGCATGGAGAAGGTGAAAGAGCGCATATTGGAATATATGTCGGTTCTGAAACTACGTTCCGACCTCAAAGCACCTATCCTCTGTCTCTATGGTCCTCCGGGAGTTGGTAAGACATCGCTTGGCAAGAGCATTGCCTCTGCCATGAAGCGCAAATACGTAAGAATGTCGCTTGGTGGTGTTCACGATGAGAGTGAGGTTCGCGGACATCGTAGGACTTATGTTGGTGCAATGCCGGGCAGAATCATCAAGAGCATACAGAAGGCAGGCTCTTCAAATCCTGTTTTCATACTCGACGAGATTGACAAGGTAACACAGAACACCTTGCACGGCGACCCTTCTTCTGCTCTTCTTGAGGTACTCGACCCAGAGCAGAATAATGCTTTCCACGACAATTATCTTGATGTTGACTATGACTTGTCTAATGTAATGTTCATTGCAACAGCCAATGACCTTGGCGGAATACCACGTCCTCTACTCGACCGCATGGAGATTATAGAGGTTTCGGGATATATAACCGAGGAGAAGATTGAAATCGCAAAACGACATCTTGTACCACGTGAGATTAAAAACAACGGTATTGACCACTCTGATGTAAAAATAAGCTTCAACAAAGCCGCATTCGAGACAATAATAGAACGTTATACAAGAGAGAGCGGTGTTCGTCAGCTTGAAAAACAAATAGGCAAGTGCATGCGAAAGATTGCCTTCAAAATAGCGAGCAATGACGATACTGTGAAAACCAAGATAACACCGAATGAAATTGAGGGACTTCTTGGCAAACCACCATTCTATCGCGACATATACCAAGGTAACGACTATGCAGGTGTTGTTACTGGTTTGGCATGGACAAGTGTAGGAGGTGAAATACTTTTCATAGAAACATCATTGAGTAAAGGAAAAACCGGCAAACTTACACTTACAGGTAATCTTGGTGATGTGATGAAGGAAAGTGCTGTCATAGCTCTTGAGTATGTTAAGGCGCATATAGACAAACTGGGTGTTGACTACAGAATTTTCGATCAGTGGAATATTCATATCCACGTACCAGAAGGAGCAACTCCAAAAGATGGTCCTTCAGCAGGAATAACCATTGCCACATCAATAGCATCGGCTCTCACACAACGCAAGGTCCGCAAGAACACTGCCATGACAGGCGAGATTACACTGAGGGGAAAAGTTCTGCCTGTAGGCGGAATAAAGGAAAAGATTCTTGCAGCAAAACGGGCAGGCATAACAGACATTGTGCTCTGCAAGGACAACAAAAAGGACATTGAGGAAATACCGGAGATATATCTTCATGGAGTAAGTTTCCATTATGTTGAGAATATTCAAGACGTTTGGGATTTTGCACTTACCGACGAGAAAGTGAAAGATGCTATAGACTTTACGATTAGCGAGTAAGTATCAAAATAATATGACATTTGAACTGCAACATACCGATGCGGCAAGCAATGCACGCGCCGGAATAATAACAACAGAGCATGGGCAGATAAAGACACCTATCTTTATGCCCGTAGGCACTGTAGGTTCTGTAAAAGGTGTGCATTTCCACGAGTTGAAGGAACAGGTGAAAGCACAAATAATTCTTGGTAATACCTATCACCTTTATCTACGCCCGGGGCTTGACATTCTTCATGCAGCCGGCGGTCTGCATAAGTTTAACGGCTGGGACAAGCCGATACTTACCGACTCAGGAGGTTTTCAGGTATTCTCACTCACAGGAATAAGAAAACTGCGTGAGGAAGGATGTGAGTTTCGTTCACACATTGACGGATCAAAACATTTCTTCACTCCTGAAAACGTAATGGACACAGAGCGTATTATTGGAGCTGATATTATGATGGCATTCGACGAATGTCCTCCCGGCGAGAGCGACTATCAGTATGCTAAAAAGAGCCTCGGTCTTACACAACGCTGGCTTGACCGATGCTGGAAGCATTTCAATGAAACAGAACCTCTCTATGGTTATAAGCAGAGTCTATTCCCTATCGTACAAGGCTGTAAATATCCCGACCTACGCCGCGAAGCAGCAAAGCATGTTGCAGACAAAGGTGCTGACGGAAATGCCATTGGCGGACTGGCAGTAGGAGAACCTACGGAGGTGATGTACGAAATGATTGAAGTGGTGAACGAGATACTGCCAAAGGATAAGCCGCGCTATCTAATGGGAGTCGGCACACCACAGAATATTCTTGAAGGAATAGAGCGAGGAGTCGATATGTTCGACTGTGTTATGCCTACACGAAATGGAAGAAACGCAATGTTGTTCACATATCAAGGCACAATGAACATGAAGAACAAGAAATGGGAGAATGATTTTTCGCCCATCGATCCCGACGGTTGCGAAACCGACCTTATATACACCAAGGCTTATCTGCACCACTTGTTCAAGGCACAGGAACTTCTTGCCATGCAGATAGCCTCTATTCATAACCTTGCGTTCTATCTACGCTTGGTGACCGATGCCCGAGAACACATCATAAATGGAAATTTTACTCAATGGAAGAGAAGCGTTATAGAAAATCTTGGAAGAAGGCTGTAGGCAAAGCGAAAGAGAAACGCCAGCAGGCTGACCAAGCACTGTCACCAATCAAAGAATTTGCAAGAAAATATCTTTGGTGGGTGGCATACGCTAATCCATTTCGCTATATAAGCATTCTCGACTGGTATATAATAAAAAAGTTCATTGGCACGTATTTCTTTTCAATCATTCTCATCATGTCGATTTCAATTGTGTTCGACGTTAATGAGAATCTATCAAAATTCACCGAGAATCATGCACCATTGCGAGCTATAGTGTTTGATTACTATGCCAATTTCATACCTTATCTCTCAAACCTGTTCTCTCCCCTGTTCGTTTTCATTGCAGTAATATTCTTTACGTCGAAACTTGCAGGCAACTCCGAGATTATATCAATGCTTGCAGCAGGAGTATCGTTCAAACGACTTATGCGTCCTTACATGATTTCCTGTGTACTTCTTTCTGCCATGTCGTTCTATCTTTCCGCCTACGTAATTCCTCACGGAACGGTAGTCAGAATGAATTTCGAGTCTATGTATAAGAAAAACAAGCGCAATAACTCTGCCGACAATGTGCAGCTACAAGTAGATAATGGAGTGATAGCCTATATCCAGCATTACGACAACCGCACAAAACAGGGATATGGTTTTTCACTCGATAAATTCGAGAACAAGAAACTCGTAAGCCACATGACGGCATCGCAGATACAATACGACACTATTTCCGACTCACGATTCCAGTGGACAGCAATAAACTGGAAAATAAGAGAGATGCGCAGCCTGAAAGAAAAGATTACCAGCGGAATGCGTAAAGACACGGTAATTATGATGGAACCGACCGATCTTGTTTATTCTACAGGACAGCAGGAGACTTTCACAAGTTCGGAACTACGCGACTATATCTCAAAACAGGTTAATAGAGGCAGTCAGAATGTGGTTCAATATCAAGTGGAATATCATAAACGCATAGCCTCATCGTTTGCGTCGTTCATCCTAACCGTCATAGGTGTGTCGCTATCATCGCGAAAACGAAAAGGCGGTATGGGAATGTATCTTGCAATAGGTTTGGCGCTAAGCTTTGGATACATTCTATTCCAAACCATTTCGGCAACCTTCGCCATTAATGCAGGGTTCCATCCCCTACTTGCCGCATGGCTTCCAAACATATTGTTCGCCTTTGTAGCATATGGGTGCTATCGACACGCACCAAATTAAAATTATAAAAATGTATTTTGACGAATTAAATTTAAGTGACAATATTCTTGACGCACTATGGGATATGCATTTCGACGAATGCACTCCCGTGCAGGAGGCATGCATTCCTAAAATTCTGGAACACCATGATATAATGGGAATTGCACAGACAGGAACAGGAAAAACTGCGGCCTACCTGCTGCCAGTATTATCAATGTTGGACAGTGGTGATTATCCTGAAGACGCAATTAACTGCGTAATCATGTCACCAACACGTGAGTTGGCACAACAGATAGACCAAGCCATGCAGGGATTCGGTTATTATCTGCCCAACATAAGTTCATTGCCAGTGTATGGAGGTAATGACGGAAACAGATTCGACCAGGAAGTTAAAGCCATGAGATCAGGTGTTGACTTGCTAATAGCAACGCCAGGAAGACTCATAAGCCATATGCAGATAGGCAATCTAGACCTAAGCAGATGTTCATTCTTCATTCTCGATGAAGCAGACCGCATGCTCGACATGGGCTTCTCCGATGATATCATGGCAATAGCAAAGCTTCTTCCTGCTACATGCCAGATGATAATGTTTTCTGCCACAATGCCTCCAAAAATCGAGGAACTGGCAAAGACGCTATTGAAGAAACCAGAACTGGTGAAATTAGCAGTAAGCAAACCTGCTGAGAAGATTCAACAGAGTGCATACGTATGCTATGACCCACAGAAACTTGATATAATTCGACATCTTTTCAAGGCCAATCAAATGCAACGCGTGATAGTGTTCTGTGGAAAGAAGAACAAGGTTAAAGAGATAAGCCGAGCACTGATAAAGATGAAGATAAACAGTGGTGAGATGCACTCTGACCTGACACAAGCCGAACGAGATGATATTATGTATCGCTTCAAGAGCGGACAGATTGATGTTCTCGTAGCTACTGACATTGTTGCAAGAGGAATAGACATTGACGATATAGCAATGGTCATAAACTATGATGTACCTCACGACGTTGAAGACTATGTACACCGCATAGGAAGAACAGCCCGTGCCGCCCGAGACGGTGTGGCAATGACATTCATAAACGAAGAGGATATTTATTACTTCAAACAGATAGAATCGTTCCTTGAGAAAGAGATTACCAAAAACCCAATGCCTGAAGGAATGATTGCCGGACCAGATTATGCGACATTAGGAAACGGCAAGCCGAAACGTGGAGGCAAGCCCACAAAGTCAGCTTCAAGCAAAGCGGGTAATCGCAACAAAGTTAAAAGAAAGGGTAGCGTAAACAACAAAGGCAAACATCATCATTCTTCACAAAAGCAAGATGCTGTAGATGAACAAAATAAAACAGCATCACCAAAGCCGGAAAAGCGTAAAGCATTCAGAAAGAAGAAAAGTAAGAAAACAAGCAGTTCTTCAAGCGAGTAAAGTGGAATATAAAATGTTACTATACAAATTGTGAGGTATTATGAGTATTAATATAAGAAGAACAAGTCAAAAGCGAGTCGTTATCGTTGGTGGAGGTATTGGAGGTCTGAAACTTGCCGAATCACTAAAAGGGTGTGATATGCAAGTTGTATTGATAGACAAGAACAATTACCACCAGTTTCCACCGCTCATCTATCAGGTAGCATCTTCAGGACTGGCACCAAGCAGCATTAGCTTTCCATTCAGAACAATATTCCGCAAGCGCAAGAATTTTTATTTCCGCATGGCGGAAGCTCGTGCAATATTCCCCGACAAACAAATACTTCAGACTTCAATTGGCAAGATTGAATACGATTATCTGGTTTTTGCCGCAGGTGCAACAACAAATTTCTTTGATAATAAAAATATAGAAGATAATTCCATTCCTATGCGTGACGTTGCAGAGGCAATGGGCTTGCGCAATGCTCTACTCTCTAATTTAGAGCGAGCCCTGACATGTGCAACAGAAGAAGAACGACAGGAATTGCTCAATGTTGTGATTGTGGGAGGTGGTGCAACGGGAGTAGAAATTGCTGGAGCAATATCAGAGATGAAACGATATGTCATCCCTAAGGACTATCCCGACATGGATGCTTCACACATGCATATACATTTATTAGAAGCTGGTGACAGACTACTTGCAGGAATGTCGAAAGAATCTTCGGACAAAGCACTTAAATTCCTTCAGGACATGGGAGTAGATGTGCAGTTCGGTAAGATGGTGACAGACTATAGAGATGACAGCGTGATTATAAAAGACGGCACCAGTATTCCTACCCGCACTTTCCTCTGGGTATCAGGTATCAGGGGACAGCACATCAAAGGCATGGAAGGTAATAGACTCGGACGTGGAGCACGTATTATTGTTGACGAATATAACCGTGTTCCGAGCATAGAAAACGTCTTTGCTATTGGCGACCAATGTATCATGACAGCAGACAGCGATTATCCTAATGGTCATCCACAACTTGCGCAAGTAGCAATACAACAAGCTGCCCTTTTAGCCGATAACCTTCGGATATTAAATTCAGGACGCAGTAATATAAAAGCCTTCCATTACAAGAATCTTGGCTCCATGGCAACGGTTGGAAGAAACAAAGCAGTTGCTGATATTGGGAATATACATTCTCAAGGATTCTTTGCTTGGGTATTGTGGCTTGTTGTGCATCTCCGTTCAATCCTCGGTGTCAAAAACAAACTTATGGTATTGCTGTCATGGGCATGGCAGTATTTCAGTTACAGCGGCTCGATACGCAACATTGTATATGCGACAAAACCCCGGGTTGTAAGAGAACGTATCAAACGTGAAGCTACGACACACCTTGGTGACGACTTGATGACAGATTAGCTTTTCTGTTTTCATTCAACTCAAATCGGTCATTAGGTCGCAAAAGTTACCGATATTGGCGGTATGTTCTCCGTTTGCATAGCAACTGTCGGTGCATCAGAATGACGAAAGTGAGAGTGCTGCTAAAATTCTACTACTGTTATTCCTGCACCACCGAACTGAACATGTTCGTCGCGGTAGTTGACAACATTAGGCACTGTGTCGAGATACTGGCGTATGAGCTGACGAAGAATGCCATTACCCTTACCATGCAATATTCTCACCTGCTGAACGCCGACAAGTATAGCATCGTCAATAAAATACATGACGGCATTCAGAGCCTCATCGCCACGCATACCACGAACATCAAGTTCCTGTCGGAAGTTGTTACGACGGTCGTCTATGGCAGAGCGGGTGCTGTGAGAAACATGTATTTCGTTAAGTTCAGAATGTCTTTCAGCAACAGGCTTTTCTACAGGCTTAGCTGCATTGGCATATTCCAAGCGCTCTATTCGCATCTTGGTGCGCATATCGCCGAAAATAACCGTAGCATTCTTTCCTTCAATCTTGTCGATGATGCCAACAGTGGTAAGACCTTTTATGCGAACCGTTGAGCCGACTTCAATATTAGAGTTTTCAATAGCCAGAGGAGCATTCTGCGGAACAACGGCTTTCGTACTTCCAGAAGCGGCCGCAAGTTCCTTATCAGCCTTACGCTTTTCCTTACGCTCCTTACGAGCTTTGAGCTGTTCAATCTTTCTTGCTATCTTGTCGTCTTCAGCCTTTGTGTCAATGTCGTTAAGACTGGTGCGGAATGAGTTTATCTCTTCTCTTATTCTGCGTGTAGCTTCTTTCTCTGCCTGCTGTTCACGAATCTCACGTATAGCATTTTCTATTCTTTTATTGCTCTCGCGGAGAATTTCCTCTGCCTGTTCTTTAGCCTTTCTAAGAATTGCCTTTCGTTCCTGCTCAATATCGGTTATGTTGGTTTCATAACGATCAATAGTACGCTGCATGTCTTTCTCACGCTGATGTATGGTCTGGCGCTTTGCCTCCCAATAGCGTTTGTCACGCACTATATCCTGCAGATACTTGTCAGACTGAATATAATCCTGTCCCACAATTTCGGAAGCGTCTTTTATTACTTCCTCCGGAATGCCGGTCTTACGAGCAATTTCTATAGCAAATGAAGAGCCGGGACGACCTATCTGCAACTGGAATAGTGCTTGCATTTCATGCCGGTCGTAGAGCATAGCTCCATTAGCAACACCTTCGTGGTCGTCGGCAAAATGTTTCAGATTCTGATAGTGAGTGGTTATGACTGCATAGGCACCTTTCTTCCAGAACTGCTTGAGCACCGCTTCAGCTATGGCTCCTCCAATCTGAGGTTCTGTGCCTGTTCCAAACTCGTCAATAAGAAGCAAGGTAGAAGGTGAAGCCGAACGTATCATCTGCTTCATATTCTGTAAGTGTGAAGAATAAGTAGAGAGGTCGTTCTCTATACTCTGTTCATCACCTATATCAATCATTATATTGCGGAATACGCCACAGCGTGAATTTTCCTTCACAGGAATAGGTAGTCCGCATTGCAACATATACTGAAGAAGTCCGGTAGTCTTCAGACAAACCGACTTTCCCCCAGCATTAGGACCAGATATTACAAGAATGCGTCCAGTTTTGTCAAGCCGTATATCCAATGGTACTATTTTCTTACCCTGACGGTTCAACGACAACATCAGCAAAGGGTGACAGGCACCTATCCAGTCCATCATAGGTTCATCAGCAACATGCGGCTCAATGGCTTTAAGTTTATCGGCAACAAGAAGTTTAGCACGCAGGAAATCAATATGTGCAAGCAAAGAATACGATGCTGCAATATAACGTACATCAGGACGTATAATCTTGGCAAACTCTGTAAGTATGCGTATAATTTCCTTCTTCTCTGCCGCCTCCAGTTCTCTTATCTTGTTATTAGCCTCAACAACCTGTGTTGGTTCTACGAAAGCCGTCTTTCCTGTAGCACTCTCATCGTGTACAATCCCGGGAATACGTCGTTTCATTGCAGGTGATACAGGAATGACAAGTCTGCCGTCACGCAATGCAGGACTCACATCCTTGTCAACCAATCCTTCCTGCTGTGCTTTTCGCAATATATTATATAATGTGCGTGATACACTTCCTTCTGCCTGCTTCAGTTCTCTGCGTATTTTTGCCAGTTCAGGAGAAGCCGTATCCCGTAATTTACCATATTTATCAAGAATCTGGTCTATACGATGTACAAGATACGGAAAAGTACTAATTTCTTCAGCTATAATCTGCAATTGAGGATATTTCACCTCATCACCTATCTCAAACGTTTCAGGCACAAGAATCTTCTTTATCTTGTCTATAGTATCAAGAGAGCGGCGCAAATCGAATAGTTCTGATTCTTCCAAATGAGTATTCTCAAGTCGTAATCTACTCACACTCTGCCTCATATCGAAGAAATAACTCAACGGAAAGTCATCGTTTTCTTCAATCAACAACCGGAATTCCCGCACACGAGCCAGTTTCTCTCTCACCTCGCATGCGTTGTCCATAACCTGCATGTCATCAACCTTTTCAGTGCCTAATGACGACATGCAAGCCTCACGGAGCATAGCACGTATGTCCGTGAATCCTATTTTCGATTCAAAGTTATCAGGATAAATCATTTTCCTTTCAACTGCTTGTAGCAATGCCATATACGCCAGAAAGCAGTAATATTAGCAAGGACAGCTATCAAGATTATCGCAGCATTAAGAGCAATACCATTTGCCATGAAACCACTTATCATTGCACCAACAGCAAGCACAACTACTCGCTCAGGACGCTGCATTAACCCAACTTTGCAGTCAAGCCCAAGCCCCTCGGCTCTTGCACGAATATAGCTCACCATGACACTGCCGATAAGAGCCGCAATGGTAATTATACCCCAAAGACTATCATTAAGAGAAAACCAGAATGCAGCAAGTCCGCCAAGAGAAATCAACTCGCTGTAACGATCGAGGGTGGAGTCCCAGAAAGCACCGAACGTTGAAGACATATTACCAAGGCGTGCCAGTCGTCCGTCCATCATATCAAACAAACCGGCAAGAATGAGAATAAATCCTCCCCAGCCTATCCATATAAAGGTGTCAATACCCTTATCAGCTGCCATTATAAATACACATGCTGCAAGTAGATTGCCAAGAAAACCTATGAAAGTTACGATGTTAGGTGTTATACCAATCTTTATCATTCCCATTATCAAGGGATTAATGACATTGTATATAACCTTCTGAAAAAAATCTCTATAATTCATTATCAATATTTTATTTTATGTTTCTTTCCTTTGAATACAAATGTGCGCTGCATCATATAGTTCCAGCACATAGCAACCAATGCCGATGTCAGAAGCATAGAATAATATGCTTTTATACCCATGAATTCTTTAAAGAATCCTGTACCGGCAGTATTAAAAACAATACTTCCCGTCCATATCATTAAGTATTTCCAAGCCACATCGCGTTTTCGGGCATCATTGTCGCTGAATACATACCTATAATTTATTATACAGTTAACAATACCGCCTGTCAGAGCACCGAAGAAGGTTGCTTGCAAATAATCAAAGTCTATTATCTTGTCAACGAATATACGCATGGAGTAGTCGCAGAAAGTTGCAAGCAAAGCTGATCCCTGCGCCTTTGAGAACATTGATATTTCTTTCTTTACTGACAAAGCCATTGCAAGACAATGATTAGGGTTAGGCTGTATATTCCTGCAAGAATGTCATCAGCCATTACCCAGAAACCTCCATGACGACGGTCAAGAGAACGAATGCCTAATGGCTTTACTATATCGAACAGGCGAAAAAGGATGAAAGCAAGTGCCACATACCACATATTATCTACGTAACAAGCAGTAAGAGGAATCCAAACACCTATCATCTCATCAATGACAACTTTCTTAGGGTCTTCACCCCAAACCTGCTCAAGTTGATTTGTTGTAATAGTCCCCACAACTGTTGCCACTACAATTGCAGCGATAGTTGAAAAGAATAATGTGCTTTCTGAAACAAAACTTCCACATATCAACCACAACAGTGTGGCGAGCAAAGCACCTGCTGTTCCTGGTCCCCAAGGCCAGTATCCCACGCCGAATCCTGTAGCCCAGAATGCGCAGAACTTTTCTTTATTCGTCATAATGAATACAAAGGTAATAAAAAATAATTAGACACCAAAGATTGACAAACTTTTTTGCCACGTCATATACATTATTCAAACTCCATTATGTTCCAAAATACATCTATAATATTCATTTAGCCACAACTATGTCAATTTATCCTCAAAAAACATTAATTGCCTTGTCGTTTTAGACCACAATTCATATAATATGGCTAACTTTGCACCTGAAACAAATAAAAACAGACGTGAATAGACTATTCTTTTTACTATACTTTTTAGTAACTTTTACAACTGCTGCTAAGGCGCAGTTAAATTTAGAGATTGTTGATGAAATGGGATATGCCATACCTCTTGCCAATGCCACCTATCGCGGACATCATGTTGCCGCAGCAAGTGATATTCAGGGAAAGGTGCAGATTGCACGACATGAGGGTTGGACTCTTACAATAAGCTCTGTAGGATTCAAAGAGCAAATAATTAAGGTGAATAAGAATACTCCTAATACAATAAAGATTACATTGAAGGAGGATTCACGTACACTCAATGAAGTAGTCGTTACCGACCGCAAGGGCAAGTATTCAAGAAAGAATAATCCCGCAGTAGAACTCATGAAACGAGTTGTAGCAGCAAAAAAGAAGACCGACCTTGCCAATAAAGATTATTATCAGTTCAACAAATATCAAAAGCTCACATTAGCGCTTAACGACCTGACAAAAGCACAGATTGACTCAGGAAGGATTTTCCGTCCACAGTTTGTGAAAGACCAAGTAGAATTGTGCCAGTACAACGACAAACTCATACTGCCAGTAATTACAAACGAGACAGTATCGCAGAATGTATATAGAAAAGAACCAAAGAGTCAGAAAGAAATTATACTCGGTGAGAACAAGGGAGGAATCAATCAGTTGGTAGAGACAGGCGACATCTTGAATGTTGTAATGAAAGATGTGTTTACCGATGTCGATATATACGACGACCAAGTACGTCTTCTTCAATATCCGTTCACCTCGCCTATCGGCAAAGATGCTGTCAATTTCTACAGATTCTATATAGAAGATACTGTATATGTAGATAAAGATTTATGCTATCATCTACAGTTCATTCCCAACAATCAACAGGACTTTGGTTTCCGCGGCGAACTTTACATACTCGCAGATTCAACTTTGCACGTAAAGAAACTTTCAATGACGATACCTAAGCGTTCTGATGTTAACTTCGTAGAGAATCTGCGCATTGACCAAGCCTACGAGCAAATGCCGTCAGGCGACTGGGTTCTGACTCAGGATGACATGATTGTTGAGTTGAAAGTGAATTCGTGGATTCAGAAAATGATTGCCATAAGGACAACCAAGAACTCTGACTATTCGTTTGCACCCATTTCCAACCAACTGTTCAAGGGCAAGGCAGCTTCAAGAAGAGAGGCTAACGCCATGATGAGAGACGACAGTTTTTGGGAGCAGTACAGAACGGTGGAACTGACGAAGTCGGAGTCGCAAATGGGTTCATTCATAGAGCAATTGCAGAATATAAAAGGATTCGGACTGTTCATTTTCGGATTCAAAGCTATTGTTGAGAATTTCGTAGAGACGACACCGGGCAAGTCGAAGGTTGACATAGGTCCAATAAACACTATGATTTCGCAGAACTTCATTGACGGACTACGAACACGTGTGTCTGCACAAACCACTGCCAACCTCAACCCACACTGGTTCTTAGCCGGTTATTACGCACGTGGCTGGCGCTCAAAGCAGAACTACTACAGCGGTACTCTCATCTACTCATTCAACAAGAAAGACTATCTGCCTCGAGAATTTCCTAAGCGTACGCTCACATTCACAGCATCGCGCGACGTAAGTCTGCCTTCAGACAAATGGATAAGGACTGACAAGGATAATGTCTTCACTTCATTCAAATGGGCTACTATCGATAAAATGCAATTCTACGAAAAGCAGGAATTGCGCTTCGAGCGTGAAGAGGAATGGGGATTCAAGACCACTCTTGGCATAAAGCGCGAATATAACACCGGCTATGGAGAAATGAAATTCACTCCTGTTGCCCTGTATAAGAATCCTGAAACAAACCCAGGATATATAAATCCTGACTTAGGAATACATACAACAGAACTTAATGCTGAAATAAGAATAGCACCAGGCGAGACATTCATTAACACAAAGCAACGCCGCCTGCCTATTAATCTTGATGCGCCGGTCTTCACTCTGCGCCATACAATAGGCATAAACAATTTCCTTGGCGGACAGTATGACTACAACCTCTCGGAACTTGAAATATTCAAGCGGTTCTGGATGAACTCATGGGGCAAGATTGATATATACTTCAAGTCGGGTTATCAGTGGAATAAAGCGCCTTATCCACTGCTCATAATGCCACGTTCCAACCTTGGCTATATAATGGAGGACGAGACCTTCCGACTGATAAACAACATGGAGTTCCTTAACGACAAGTTCGCTTCTTTTGAGATTTCATGGGATTTCAACGGTAAACTTTTCAACCGCCTGCCGCTTATAAAGAAACTTAAGTGGCGTGAGTTCATAGGAGTT
This sequence comes from Prevotella sp., assembly GCA_041855685.1. Lineage (GTDB taxonomy): Bacteria > Bacteroidota > Bacteroidia > Bacteroidales > Bacteroidaceae > Prevotella. The sequence continues at coordinate 15,661 of JBHAEQ010000042.1, forward strand.
AATCTCATGTGGGGATCACTTTCCGATAAGAACAACCCATATCTCAATCCCACTGACAATGTGCTGTTCCAGTTTCCAAAGGGCAGCTACATTATGGACAAGAACAAGCCTTACGTAGAGGCTGTAATCGGAATACACAATATTTTCAAGATACTACATGTGGAATATGTACGCCGACTCACTTACAACGAACTGCCTACATCGCAGAAATCAGGAGTACGTTTCATGTTCCGCGCATCATTCTAATCTCTGATTATGCCGTTCTATAGTATATATCTCATAGCAATATGGGCAATTTTCGTGATAATCAAACCAACACGCAAGTTTGCTCTGGCAATAGCTCCTTGGTTGCTTTTTGCCTGTTCATACGACTGGATGCGCCTTCTTCCAAACTACAAAGTCAATCCTATCGACATACAAGGCATATTCGAGGCTGAGAAAAGTCTATTCGGCATTGCCACACCCGAGGGAGTTGTAATACCAGGGCAGTACTTTAACACCCACAATAATGCATGGGCTGACCTGCTTGCAGGATTCTTCTATCTCTGCTGGGTGCCAGTGCCACTGGGCTATTCCCTGTATCTCTACTTCAAGGGCAAGAAGTGCGAGAGTATCCGGTTCTCTTTCGCATTCCTATGGGTCAATCTCTTAGGCTTCGCACTTTATTATATCTACCCAGCCGCTCCGCCATGGTATGTATTGGAATACGGATTTGAACCTCGATTCGACACACCGGGAAGTGTTGCAGGACTTGCACGTTTCGACCAACTCATAGGCGTGCCCGTATTTGCAAACATATATTCAGGCAACTCTAACGTATTCGCCGCAGTACCCTCACTTCACTCAGCCTATGTACTTGCTGCTGCTGTTTATGCAGTAATCAACAAGAGTGGAAAGACAACAGCAACAGCCTTTTCCATCATAACAACAGGCATTTGGTGTACAGCAGTATATACCTGCCACCACTATATAATTGACGTTATGCTGGGAATACTCGAGGCAATTGTTGCAATACTGACACTTGAACTCGTAATACTGAAAATACCAAGCGTAAAGCGAGGATTCGAGAACTATGTGGGAATGATATAGTTCCCACATAGTTTTTATTTTCATGTGTATTGTTGACTTGGAACCTCTAATTCTATTGACGTACTTATATAGGTTCTATGCACGTACGGCGTTAGAACTCACAGCTGAGCATTGAACGAAATTTGAACGAACATTAAAACCCAAATAGGTCATTACATCCCGTACTGATAATAGAATGAAAGCATAAAGAGTAAAGCAGACTTAATCCTTATGCTTTACTCTTTATACTTTCCGCCTGCTTGCATCCGATTATCAGTTCGGAATCTAATGTAAAGGAAAAATGTATGCGGTTAATTTTGACCATCTACCTGCAATATTTAAGTGTAGTAAACGTTATTATGTAGTATGAAAAATAGAATTGCATATATACTACTCATATTTATGCTATCAGCCCACTACGCAATAGCACAAAATTTCAAACTTGAGGGTCGTGTAACCGACGATAATCAGGCGCCTATAGAATTTTGCACGGTAAGCTGTGCGGCACAGGGAAAGATGACAATGACAAATCTCAGCGGGGAGTTCTCATTGCAGTTAGAATCGTCTGACTCTGTGGTTGTCAGATTCTCCATGATAGGCTACAAAGCAAAGACACGAGTTCTGCGCAAGCCAAGAGGAAATCAGAAATTGCTTATAACACTTAGCGAAGACAACACACTTGACGAGGTGACTGTTACAGAGATGCGCAGGCAGACAGGACAGATGGAGGAGATTAAGAAGGACCAGCTAAAGCAGAATCCTTCTACAACAGGCAATGCCGTGGAAGAACTCATACAGAGTCAGGCAGGAGTTTCTACCCATAACGAGATGTCATCACAGTATAACGTTCGCGGCGGTGCTTTCGACGAGAACTCGGTCTATCTGAACAGTGTAGAAGTCTTCCGCCCCTTTCTTGTGAGGTCGGGACAACAGGAAGGCTTGTCAATTATCAATCCTGACATGGTGGAAAGAATACAATTCTCAACCGGCGGTTTCGAGGCTAAATATGGTGACAAGATGTCGTCAGCTCTTGATATAACATACAAGAAAGTGAAGAAAACAGAAGCAACTCTACAAGCATCGCTTCTTGGTTCTTCTGCTTATATCGGACTTGGCGGAAAGAATGTGTCGTGGCTTAACGGTATTAGATACAAAACAAATAGATATATGCTTGGATCGCTACAAGAGAAAGGCGAATATCATCCGCAGCAGTTTGACTACCAGACATATTTATCCTACCAGCCTTCTAAACGCTGGACTGTGGATTTCATTGGCAATATAAATATCAACAACTACAATTTTGCACCTTCCGATCGTGAGACTACATTTGGAACACAGGAAGACGTGAAAGGATTCAAGGTTTATTTCGACGGACAAGAGAAGGATGTGTTCAGAACCTATTTCGGTTCTCTAAGCATTACCCGTCATATAACCGACAAGACAAAACTTACGCTTCTTGCTTCGGCTTTCAAGACATCAGAACAGGAAAAATACGACATTCAGGGACAATATTGGTTGACTCAAACAGAGACTTCGGAGAATCTGGGAGTAGGAACTTATTTCCAGCATGCCCGCAACTATCTTGACGCCGAAGTACAGAACCTGAAATTCATGCTCAACCACAAGACCAACAGTCACAACTTAGAATTTGGTTTCACTTATAAACATGAGCATATTGCGGAACGCAGTGTAGAATACGAAATGCGCGATTCTGCCGGATACAGCATCCCTCATACAGGAAAAGACCTACAGATGGTGTATTCTCTGCGTGCCTCAAACACTCTTAATGCCAACCGCATAGAGAGTTATATTCAAGACACATGGCGCTTTGGTAAAGAAGACGGAACACGTTTTACTCTGAACTATGGCCTACGTCTGGCACATTGGTCATTCAACAAGGAGACAATTGTTTCACCACGAGTGTCACTCGCCATTATTCCTAAAAACAATCAGGACATTACATGGCGCTTTGCAACAGGTTTATATTATCAGGCACCGTTCTATAAGGAGCTGAGAGATACTACAACAGTGAACGGAATAACTTATGCCCGTCTGAACTCAAAAGCAAAGTCGCAGCGTTCGATTCATTTTATCGGAGCTTTCGACTACAGGTTCAAGATGAACAACCGTCCGTTCAAGTTCACAGCCGAGGCATATTACAAGGCTCTATCAAATCTTGTTCCCTACAGCATAAACAACGTGAAAGTGGTGTACTACGGCGACAATATGAGTTCAGGATATGCTGCAGGTATAGATGTTAAGCTGTTTGGAGAATTTGTACCAGGCACTGACTCATGGCTGACATTCTCGCTAATGAAAGCTCAAATGAAACTCAACGGCATAAACATTCCTCTGCCCACCGACCAGCGATTTGGCATAAATCTTTATTTCACCGACTATTTCCCGGGAACAGACAAATGGAAAATGTCGCTGAAACTGGCTTATGCTGACGGATTACCTTTTGCCGCACCACATAAGGAACTGGAGAAAAACACTTTCAGGGCTCCTGCCTATAGACGTGCTGACATAGGTATGAGCTATAGACTTGTTGATAATACAAAAGAACCGAAAAAGACTATAAGAAATATATGGTTAGGACTTGATTGTCTGAATCTTATGGGCATCAACAACGTTAATTCATATTACTGGGTAACTGATGTTACAAACCAACAATATGCAGTACCAAACTATCTTACAAACAGACAGATTAACGCTAAAATAACAATAGAACTATAACATGCGCAAAGTCATATCTGCCCTACTATTACTAACTGCACTGAGCATGAGCGCCCAGTACAACGAGATTTATCATCCCAACATAGCTTCGTTGCAGGTTATGGCAGGAAATGCGTGGACAGAAATGCCTGTTACAACATTGGACGGCGATTATATAAAGATAGAATTTGATGAGCTTTCACACAAATATCAGCGCTATACATACCGCATTGAACATTGCGAGGCTGATTGGACAAAATCAAGTTCGCTTTTCCCTTCCGACTATATAGAGGGATTCTATGAAGATAATGTGATAGATGATACACAGCAGTCTATCGACACTTATCAGCTATATACCCACTACAGACTGACAATTCCTAACGACAAATGCAGGCTGACACGAAGCGGAAATTACAAACTAACCGTTCTCGACAATAACAACAATAACGAACCGATGCTTACGGCCTGCTTCATGATAACAGAACAGAAAGCAGGCATTAATATGGAATACACAAGCCGCACAGACTTTGATATAAACGGCAGGCATCAGCAGATAAACATGGAAGTGACGTATGGTGCTATAAATGTAACAGCCCCCAACAGTCAGTTAACAGTCTATGTACTACAGAATCAAGATTGGAACACGCAGGTAGTAAATCCAAAAGCTCAATATAGAATGCACGACGGATTGAAGTGGGAACATTGCCGGGAATTAATATTCCGTGGAGGAACGGAATATCATAAGTTTGAAACTCTTGATCCATCACATACTACAATGGGATTGGCTTCCGTAGGTTGGGACGGTGAAACATCAGAATGGCATGCTTACGTGGAACCCGACTATCCTGCTGCCAATTATGTTTATGATGTAAGTGCCAATGGATCATTCCTCATAAGAAATTCTGATTATTACGAAAGTAGTGTGAGATGCGACTATGTACAAACTCATTTCGAACTGCATGCTCCCATACAAAACGGAAAGGTTTATCTGGCAGGCGTATGGACAAACAATAAAGCAGAACCTAAATATGAAATGGAATGGAATTACGAAACAAATACCTATAAAACAGTTGTTCCATTGAAACAAGGATATTATTCCTATCGCTATATTGTAATGCACAGCGACGGCACTTTCCATCCTCTTTCAAATGAAGGAAGTTTCTTCGAAACAGGAAACGATTATCAAGCGCTGCTCTATTTCAGAGGTTCTGGTGATAGAACTGACAGACTCGTGGCATACAAAACTATAAGCACACGAGAGTAAATAAACTTTATTCTATTTCTGAATAGTCTTTCATCAGAAGAAGGTCTTTCACCGTCTTCCTTGGATTCTTACGCATGTATTTAGCCACTTTATCAATATATGGTCCTTCATGTGTATTTCTCTCCAGCAGCTTGTTTGCAGAATACATGATAACACCCATTCTCATGTCACGTTCCACTTGTGATGCTTCACTAAAATCGCTGTCACCGAAATGACTAAGAAGATAGAAAACGAGCACATCAGGAACAATATATTCACGCGTCATAGACTGTCGCTGACATTCATCGTAAAATCTAAGATATGTGGGATAATCCTTTCCTAAATACTTATCAAGTGATATGCCGATAGCCTTATCATCAACAACAATACTTTGATCCAAGGCGCCTATCTGCGCATAGAACTTAGGAATCTCAATTTCCGGAAACAGGCGCTTCAAGTTAGAAAAAGCTTTTTTCAAGTCTTTAGTAAGGTCTGACATGTCGGCATATTCCGACTCTGCAGCATGCACTATATTTTGAAGAGTAGTATCCTGATAGAATTCCAAGAGAACACGGTTTATATTGACATCATGCACATTACCCAGCCTCAACAAATCTTCAATAAGAGCACGAGTTTCTGTAGGATAAGCCGTATTCATCTCCTGAAGTGCAGCGAAATCGCCGGTAGTAAGATAACGAGCTTCCACACGATCATAACGTTGAATCCTGATACTATCAATGGAATCAACTATGCCATTTGGTGCAAGTGACAATTCACAAGACATCAAAAGAGTAATAATCATTAAGAAGTATAAGTCTAACCGTCTTCCCACTTTAACATAATTTTCAGCAAAATTACTGAAAAACAATTATTCCTGCAAATCTTTTGCCAAAAAACTTGCATAAAAGTTAAAATATATTTTATTAATCAAGAATCTACGTCAAATAAAGTCAAATTCTTGCTCATGTGTGGCTTTCCGTGCAATATTCTCATATTCCTTTCCAAGGTCAGCAAAACGAATGAAACAATTCATTGCTGCATGGCTTACAACAGAGTCTTCACTTTTCAAAGCAGTAAGTGCCTGGTCAATAAATTCATTTATACCTCTGTCATTAGGAATTTGTTTTTTAGCAAACAACAGTCCAAGAATATTATATGCGCACAGCTGATATATAGTCTTATCAGAAGCCAGCCATTTATAAGCCAGCCTTGAAGCGTATGTAAGATGCTGTAGAAGATTGAACGTAAGCATCTCGGCAAGTTCCTGAGTATGTATCTGCTCTATCCATATTTCCACGAGTTCTTCAGGCATTTCATCTTCAGGCATGAGCATGGTGGCAAGAAGTTTGCATTCACGCACTTCGCTCTTCCACAGTTCTGTGGCAAGCTGATAATCCTTGTTGTATTCTGAAGCCATTTCTTGTAGATGCTGCCGTGAAACTCCCCATGATATTTTATAATCACTCCCTTTCTCTCTTATTGACTGGGCAGTAATACCATTCATATATAAACGAAATGACTGTTTTATTTCTTTTACTTTATCTTCAACGTTATTCTGATTCATTGTTGTAAATTTACTTGTGTATTCAAATGACTTTGCATATATTCACTAATATCGTTGAGTATTCTGGCAACCTGCGGTGAACGCAGATAAGCAGTATTCTTCTTAAGCATGGAAGTTATATCCTCAACTGAATGCTTATAGCAGGATATTTCATTATCGCGCTGCGTGCTATGCTTACTTTCATTTCGTATATCATTTTCCTGTTTGTTTACCAAATAATCGCATATTCTTGTCAACATTGGCACAACAGTATCTTTGAACAAGGAATGTCCCTGAATATAAAGATAGGTCTCTTCTGGTTTTATTCCTATCCGCTGTAATTCTTCATCAAGACCAGCATAGATCTTCTTTATTCTGCCAGGCATTGTTGCATCTAAAAATCTAAGTTTTCTTTTCACTTTATCAGCAACTCTCCGCAAAGTTTCTTCAACGTGATTTCTAACTATAGTACCAGTCTTTATTATCACCATGAAATCTGGAATTGTAAAGTCACCATAGCTGGGATTGCGTGCGAAAAGAACACACCACAGGAACAATGGGTAAATTATTCGTGAATATTCGTAGAAGAATGCTTCGAAATTCATTATTTCTGCTGAGTCATTAAGAGTTGCCATAACACAGGCATCATGCAGTGAAGGTGCCCAGCATTGCAGATTCTCTATGGCATAAGCATAGGTGTGGAAAACAAATGGATTGTTGCATACAACATCTGACAACTGATTCGAACCTTGCTTCAAGAAATCGAAGTCAGCGTCAACACATGCTATCATGTCAGGACCTACATTATTCTTGAAGGCAGACATGAGTGCGGCTTTTTTGCCACGCTCCAACTTTCTGCTTCGTGAAGGCAACATTACTTGAAAACATACTTCAGGAGTTTCAGCCTGTGAAAGTATAGAACGCCAGAAAAACACATCATCATAGCTCTCAACATATGCTATAATCTTGCGACGTGCTTTTTTGCCGTTAAGCACATTGGCTGCACGAAGATAACTGGAGTCAAGATATGTCTCTAACCTTGACATGAGCGTTAAGTATTTACTACAATATCCGACACCTCAGTAACCTTATCCATCCAACCATTCATGATAACAGCAGGCGAATGGGTTGTGAGTATAATCTGAATATTAGGATTCAGTTTCAATATTGTTTCGATAAGCCTCTGCTGCCACTCAACATGAAGTGAAATCTCTGGTTCATCCATAAACAGGATATAAGGTTGTTGGTCTTCAACGAGCACAGTAAGCAGAATAGCCAAGAGTTGCTTTTCGCCAGAAGAAAGCTGATAAGGCACAAGAGTTGTTCCCATGCACGAGAAACGAATTTCATTCTCAGTTCTTATTATTTTCTTTCCCGTATAAGTAAAAAACTCATCAATAGTATTCTGGAAGAGAGTTTTTGGACGTGATATTTCCTGCGCTCTCAATGTTGCATCAGAATCACCACTCTGCAATTCAGAAATAATTCTATTGCCAATGTTAACCTGATAATCAAGATACTTGCGTTGCAATTGGAAAAGCTGCCAATCAAGTTCTGTAACCAGCGACATATCCATTTTCTCTATTATATCATGACTTATCAACGGTTGGTCTATCGAGCGAATCATATCATATCTAATCCATTTTGCATCTTCAGGATAAACTTCAATATGCACTCCTTTAAGCATATGGCTCGGAAACTCACCATCTTTAGGCAGTCCTTTTACCACCTTATTTAATATAGTACTTTTCCCTACTCCATTCACACCGCTCAAGACATTAACCTGCCTGTTAAGTTCCCAACGTATGGGACGAGTTCCTGACCACAGAGAATCTATCTCTATCAGTCGGATGTATTCAGCATATTTTTTCATCTCGATCTTTGAAATTAAGTGTTGTTACAATGTATTGCTGGACAGTAAGTCAATGAATATATCAAGTTCAGTATCTGCAATTTCAATATAGCATTTTATCATTTGCCGCTTTATGTCAGCTTTCATTTGCAATGGACTATCATTCATTTTTTCCTTTAGCAGTCGTAATGCATTCAATGCGTTGACATTGTCAGACAACTTCCAATTAACAAAGAACAGTCTTATCATACTAACAGGGGTAAGCAAATGCCTGTCAATGGCATCATATAGCTTGAGTGCCTCTTCATATCTTCCTTTCAGAAGCTGTCCCCAAGCAAGAGCTTCCTTATAGAGATGATTGTTTTCGTCTTCAAACTCAAGTCTGAAAAGCGTCGTCAGTGCCTTATCGACATTTCCCGTATGCAGACAACATAGTGCCATTTTATACTCATCTGTATCATCTTCATTCTTACTGCAAAGCTCATCATAAATAGTATAAGCCAAATTATAATCTTCTGCATCAAAAGCCACATCAGCCATTTTTCGTATTAACAGCTGATTATCATGATCAAATACTCGTGCAGTATCAAACCAATGCAGAGCCGAAATATAATTCTTCTGCTTATACTCGGAAAGGGCTTTCAACTTCAAATATGATATATTGAGTTCGTCCTTGTTGTTATCAAGAATCTTGTTCAGGGCAGTGAAATAATTTCTTTTCAACAACTGGCGTGCAATTTGCAATGGATACTGAGTATTGGCAAAAAGTTCTGCCATGAGCTTCCAGTTAAAGAACACAATGGTTTCATCAGAAGTAAATGGATTCTTGAAATCATGTTTGGAAGAATACAAATTATAGAAACGATAAAGATTCTGAAGAAACATTCTACGCCAGAAAGCAGAGTTATGCTCAATATTATCAGCAAATTCAAATCGTGCTTCACCTTTCTTTATAATATCAATAAACTCCTTTGGAATCTGATTATATACTGTTGAAAAAGCAAGGTAGAAGCTGTATCTGTCAGAATCGCAAAAGTTCTGCATGCTCAGAATTTTTTCCAATGTCTCTGCGGGAATCTCACCGGTATTTATTGACTCTATCTGAGGATGATGAATACTGAATGGCAGAAACCAGTTAACCAGACTATAGAAAAACGAGAATCGCTTAGTTTGTGCAAAGCCACCGAAAAAGACGTCAGCACCATTCTCTTGCATTTTCCGCATTTTCTCTATACTGTTATTCATTTCTTCCATAGCCTTCTCGGCTTTATCAGGATTAAGAATCTCGTCAAGAAGGTCCTTTTCGTTCTTGCCACCAATAAGGTCTATACTGATTGCATTACTCTTCAATGTCGGCATTATCTCATTAGAAATCGTCTGCATATCACGCTCCGTATCTGTACTAAGCAATATTTGCAGTTGCAATTCTGTAAGACTCTGTTTTATATCAGGAATAGTCTTTAGTATTTCAAAAGCCGATTCTATCTCGTGTTCAAAAATACGATGTTCAACAATATCAGGCTGTCCAAATACTATTGCTATGTAAGCATACTGACGCATATCCTCATCTGTTGTCTTGCATGCAAAATCAACTAATATCTGAAACTTACGAATATCAAACAATACTTGCTGTGAAAGCATCAATGCACTTAATATTATCCTCACGTCGGTATTGTCTGCATTAGGAGAAAGAAGTGCGTCCTTAATAGCATCGCGTTCTGACGAGGTAAGTATAGACGATGAATATAAAGTATTGAATAACTGCTGACGGTAAGCAAACAGTTTTTCATTTGTACTACGATATTTTTCATTGTCAGCATTGTCAAGTGACAATATTGCCAACTCGTCAGCAAACCAAGCCAGACGACTTTCTATATCACCATAATCAAAAGGAGTTTTTATACTTGATTCTCGTGCCTGACGCAGGGAACGATTCTCTGCCAACAATACTGCATGCAGCATTTCTGAAGAGATGCCAAAAGCTTTCTCTTTCAACTCATAATACAAAGCAGAACGTTGTGTATCAACAGTTCCTGCAAGCAAGTATTGCTTCATATAACTGTAAGTTGAAGAAATAGTGTCTAACTTTTGCAGCATTTCTTCTTGGTGATATGCCGAAGCAAGTGCTTTTAATGCACCAATCAATTGGTCAAGACTGTAATCAGCAGCATGTGCACGGATATTTGTCAGTTCTTTTTTCATTTCAAATATTCTTTAGTCTTGTTTATTAGTTCTGAAGCTGGTGTTGAAGCAATAGCATACTGTATCTTAGGAATGCGATTAATAACAGCAGTGTCAACCTTGCAATATTTTTCTATTTCAGTGGTATAAGCGCTTGTACCTTCTTTATTTATCAACTCACAAACAGTGGAATACACAGCTGACAGCTTCTTGTAAGCATCAGCATTCTTTGCAACAGTAGAATTGCGGAAAGCCATTACTCCTAATTTAGTATTAAACTTTGTTGACGTGAGCAAATGCTTATTACCTGCCATAACAGCCTGAGTGGCAAGAGGCTCTGGAAGCCACTCCGCATCCATTTCATTGTTGATGAGCATCTTGTATCGAATGTCTATATCATTAATCTGCACCTTGAACATAGGAGCAGATGTCTTAACGTTCTTGAAAGCAATATCTGTGAAATAATCAGTGCCTGAATAACGGGTTGTTGCTATCATCTTATCACCAAACTGCTCAAGTTTGCTAAGCCGCGCACTCTTGTTGGTTATCAACGACCATTGCAACTCAGTAGAAGTGAGATAATAAAGCTTTATAGTATCTCGCTTAATAAGATATTCTGTGCGGACAATATCTGTGAATGCTCCATCTACACTACCACCTATAAGAGCCGTGTCAACATCCATGTGAGACGTGAAAGGAATAAGTTTCACCTTCAAGCCCTCTTTTTCAAACACACCTCGTTCCTGAGCCACAAAAAATGGAAGTGCATCGAGAATTGGCAGATATGCTATGCGAATATATTCATTACCATCCTTTATCTGTACCTTGTCCGGCACAGTTTTATTGTCTTTATTTCCACATGAACAAACACTTGCCAACAGCACAAACATATATAAAATTGCCTTTTTCATCTGTCGTTTCATTTTTAGGCAAAAGTAATATATTTTTTTTGTAAAGTGGAATTTTCTTACTACTTTTGTGGAAAATTAATGATATGGCAAAGGACAAAGTGATGTACGTCTGCTCAAATTGTGGGCAGGAATCAGGAAAATGGCTTGGCAAATGTCCCGCCTGTAACCAATGGAATACTTTCAAGGAAATTCGTGTTGCGCCACAAGTTTCAGGCTCACAAGCAGCTCGTTCGGCAGCACTAAGCGTTAGGACTGCAACCAATAAAACAGATAAGAGCAAGCCTTTCAATCTCCGGTCCATATCATCAAAAGACGAACCTCGTATAAACATGCGCGACGAGGAACTAAACAGAGTTTTAGGCGGAGGACTTGTGCCTGGAAGCATCGTTCTTCTGGGTGGTGAACCCGGTATTGGCAAAAGTACTCTTACATTGCAGACTATCCTTACACTGACAGATAGAAAAGTGCTTTATGTCAGCGGCGAAGAAAGTGCCCACCAACTTAAAATGCGTGCTGACAGGCTGTTAGAATCTATTTCAGGTAAAAGCGCCGAGATAAGTGATAATCTGATAGTTATGTGCGACACGTCGTTGGAGAACATCTTCGAGAATATAAAAGAAGTAAATCCCGAACTGTTGATTATCGACTCCATACAGACTATAGCTACAGAGGAAGTGGAAAGTTCACCCGGAAGCATTGCCCAAGTAAGAGAATGCGCTTCCGCACTATTGCGCTTTGCAAAGTCGAGTAGCACTCCTGTAATACTCATCGGACATATAAATAAGGAAGGAAGTATTGCAGGACCGAAAATACTCGAGCATATTGTTGACACAGTAATACAGTTTGAGGGCGACCAACATTATATGTACCGAATACTAAGAAGTATAAAGAACCGATTTGGTTCAACCTCCGAACTTGGCATATATGAGATGCAGCAAAATGGTCTTAGACAGGTTTCCAATCCTTCAGAACTTCTACTTACACAAGACCATGAAGGACTTTCGGGCATAGCCATTAGTGCTGCCATAGAAGGCATACGACCTTTCCTTGTTGAAACTCAGGCTCTCGTTTCAAGCGCCGCCTACGGAACACCACAACGTTCGGCAACAGGTTTCGACCAGAGAAGACTCAACATGCTTCTTGCTGTGTTAGAAAAACGTGTAGGTTTCAAACTGATGCAGAAAGACGTCTTTCTCAATATTGCCGGTGGACTAAGAGTAACCGACTTGGCAATGGACTTGAGTGTCATATCAGCCGTTCTCTCAAGCAATGTTGATACACCAATAGAAAGCGGTTGGTGCATGGCTGGCGAGGTTGGGCTTAGTGGAGAAGTAAGACCCGTAAACAGAATAGAACAGAGAATAACAGAAGCAGAAAAACTCGGCTTTTCCGACATAATAATCCCTAAATACAATATACAGGGACTAAATACAAAGAAATACCAAATCAACCTCCACCCTGTCAGAAAAGTAGAAGAAGCACTGCGCCTGCTCTTCGGATAAGAAAAGAATATGAAAACATCAGCAATCATCGCATCTGGAGGAATTGACTCCATTACCATGCTCTACGAATATAAAAACGAGATAGCCCTTGCCATTTCTTTCGACTATGGTAGCAACCACAATGCCAACGAAATTCCACTTGCCAGAATGCATTGCGACGAACTTGGCATAAAACATATTACAATACCGCTTGCTTTCATGCCGCAATACTTCAAGTCATCATTGCTTGAAGGCAAAAATGCAATTCCCGACGGAAGCTATGCCGAGGAAAACATGAAATCAACAGTTGTTCCTTTCAGAAATGGAATTATGCTTGCCATAGCGGTAGGATTAGCAGAATCAAATCACCTCACAAAAGTATTCATTGCAAATCATGCTGGTGATCACAGCATATATCCTGACTGTCGCCCTGAGTTTATAAGCGCAATAGGCAAAGCATCAGTAACAGGAACCTATGACGGCATAACCATAGAAGCACCCTACACCAATATGTCAAAAGCAGAAATTGTGAGCAGGGGCGGCAAACTTGGAATTGACTACACTAAAACATGGTCGTGCTACAAGGGCGGAACTTATCAATGCGGCACATGCGGCACATGTATTGAAAGAAAAGAAGCTTTCAAAATGGCTGGTATTGAGGACAAAACCCAATATGAGGAATAAAAACTATTAAAAGATTAAGTACTGTTGGCAGTTTGTCGATGAATTTTCTTAATTTTGTAGCATAATTAAATAAAACGTAAAAAGATTATTTCATTTTAATTCATAATAAACAAAGTATGGCAACAAAAATCAATGATTACGATTTCTCTGGTAAGAAAGCAATCGTACGTGTGGACTTTAACGTTCCTATTCAGGACGGTAAGATTACTGACAACACCCGTATTCGTGGTGCTCTCCCTACTCTGAAGCTAATCCTCGAAAAAGGCGGCTCACTTATCATCATGTCTCACATGGGTAAGCCAAAAGGTAAGGTTAAGCCAGAGCTTTCACTCTCTCAGATTGTAGAGGCTGTAAGCGAGCAGCTCGGAGTTGCAGTAAAGTTTGCTGCCGACTGCCAGAAAGCCGAGGCTGAGGCTGCAGCACTTAAGCCGGGTGAAGTTCTGCTTCTTGAAAACCTGCGTTACTACGCCGAGGAAGAGGGTAAGCCAGTAGGCATCGACAAGGAAGACCCTGCTTACGACGAGGCAAAGAAGGCTATGAAGGAGTCACAGAAAGAGTTTGCTAAAAAACTTGCTTCTTATGCTGACTGCTGGGTTATGGATGCTTTCGGAACAGCTCACCGTAAACATGCTTCCACTGCTGTTATAGCTGATTTCTTTGCACCAGAGGATCGTATGCTTGGTCTTCTCATGGAAAAAGAAGTTGCAGCTGTTGACAATGTACTCAACAACATCAAACGTCCATTCGTAGCTATCATGGGTGGTTCAAAGGTGTCTTCTAAGATTGGTATCATTGAGAATCTTCTTGGAAAGGTTGACAAGATTATCCTTTGCGGTGGTATGACATACACATTCTCAAAGGCACACGGTGGCGAGATTGGCAAGTCAATCGTCGAGCTCGACAAACTTGATGTCGCTCTCGGCGTAGAGGAACTGGCAAAGAAGAACGGCGTAGAGCTTGTTCTCGCTCCTGATGCAATCTGTGCAGAGGAGTTCAGCAACGATGCTCCACAGACTATCTGTCCTGCCAACGCTATTCCAGCAAACCTTGAAGGTCTTGACGCTGGTCCAGAGGCTCAGAAACTCTTTGCAGAAGCAATCAAGGGTTGCAAGACAATCCTATGGAATGGTCCTGCAGGTGTATTCGAGTTCGACAACTTCTGCGATGGCTCACGCGCTATAGGTAACGCTATTGCCGAGGCAACAGCAGAGGGTGCTTTCTCACTCATTGGTGGTGGCGACTCTGTGGCTTGTGTAAACAAGTTCGGTCTTGCCGATAAAGTTTCTTACATCTCAACAGGCGGCGGTGCATTGCTCGAGGCTATAGAGGGTAAGGTGCTTCCAGGTGTTGAAGCAGTATTAGGTTAAACATTCTCGAAAGTATTAGATTACTTTCTTATTCTATAAATGAGGGTGTGTCAAAAGTTAAATCTTTGGCACACCCTCTTTTTGTTCACTTAATAACGGCTTTCATCATTGCTAAGGAAGCCTTTTGCCGTTAGCTAAGGAGGACTTAGGTTATAATAATGTGAGAAAAAAGAGATGCCTCCGAAAATCAGCTAACATAAGTTATAAGAATATTTCGTTTATTCAAATTAAATTATTAATTTTGCGAAAATTATTCGGCACTATGCAGTTCAAATGGAATTACACCCCACCAACCTCCGAAAAAGAGCAGGCAGCAAAAGAACTCGGAGAAAAACTTGGGCTGAGTCCTATTCTGGCTCAGCTCTTAATTGACCGTGGAATAACAACTGAAAGTGCAGCGAAGCGTTTTTTCCGTCCACAACTTGCCGACCTCATAAACCCATTCCTCATGAAGGATATGGACATAGCTGTTGACAGGCTTAACGATGCCATCGGCAGAAAAGAGCGCATAATGGTTTATGGCGACTATGATGTTGACGGCTGCACCTCTGTAGCACTGGTATATAAATTCATACAGCAGTTTCATTCCAATGTAGAATATTATATTCCCGACCGCTATGAGGAAGGATATGGCGTAAGTTTCAAAGCTATTGACTACGCAAAAGAACAAGGTGTAAAACTGATAATAATTCTCGACTGCGGAATAAAAGCCATTGACGAGATTGCATACGCTAAAAAACAAGGAATTGACTTTATTATCTGCGACCACCATGTGCCCGACGAGATAATGCCTCCAGCAGTAGCCATACTAAATCCAAAACGTCCTGACGATGCCTATCCTTTCAAGCATCTGTGTGGCTGTGGTGTAGGATTTAAATTAATGCAGGCTTTTGCAAAGAGCAACAATATTCCTTTTTCACGCCTTCTCCCCCTACTCGACTTCTGCGCTGTAAGTATTGCTGCTGATATTGTGCCTGTAACAGAAGAAAACCGCATTCTTGCCTATCACGGACTGAAACAGATAAACCAGAATCCAAGCATAGGTTTGAAAGCCATCATTGATGTGTGCGGACTACAAGGCAGAGAGCTTACCATGTCAGACATAATATTCAAGATTGGTCCGCGAATAAATGCTTCAGGACGTATTGAGAATGGCAAGATGAGCGTAGATCTTCTTGTAGAGCGCAACTATATAGAAGCACTGAAAGCCGCCCGCCGCATTGACGAGTATAACGAGCAGCGTAAGGACATAGACAAGCAGATGACAGAAGAGGCAAACCAGATTGTAGCCCGCTTGGAAAGCCAAAGACATCACTCGTCAATAGTGCTTTACGATGAGAATTGGAAAAAGGGAGTAATAGGAATTGTTGCATCACGACTCACCGAAATATATTTCCGCCCTACGGTTATCATTTGCAAGGACGGAGAACTTGCCACAGGCTCTGCACGGAGCGTGACAGGATTTGATGTATATTCAGCCATTAAGAGTTGCAGCGATCTGCTGATGAACTTCGGAGGTCACACCTACGCATCCGGACTTACCATGCGCTGGGAAGATGTGCCTGAATTCAGCCGCAGGTTTCAGGCTTATGTAGATAAGCACATTCTCCCTACTCAGACAGAGCCTATTCTCGACATCAATGCCGAAATAGACTTTAAGGACATAACAAAACGTCTGCACAACGACCTAAAGCGTTTCGCACCGTTTGGTCCCAACAACGCAAAACCTATTTTCTGCACACATGGAGTTTACGACTACGGCACAAGCAAGGTTGTAGGCAGAGAACAGGAACATATTAAGTTAGAACTCGTTGACTCAAAGTCGAGCAACGTAATCAACGGAATAGCATTCGGACAAAGCGCCGCTGCAAAATATATTAAATCAAAGCATAGTTTCAGCATAGCCTATACCATAGAGGAAAATATCTACAAGCGTGGAACCATGCAGTTGCAGATAGAGGGAATACGTCCAGAAGAAGATGTATAGGCAAATCCTACACGAATATTGGGGATATGATGAATTCCGAGGAATACAAGAGGAAATCATCGAAAGCATAGGCGCAGGAAAAGACACCCTTGGACTAATGCCTACAGGAGGAGGAAAGTCTATAACTTTCCAAGTTCCAGCATTGGTAAAAGAAGGAGTGTGCATAGTAATAACCCCGCTCATAGCACTCATGAAAGACCAAGTGCAGAGCCTGCGCAGAAGAGGAATACTGGCAGCAGCCATTTATTCAGGAATGTCGCACAACGAGATAGTAGTAACACTCGAAAACTGCATATTAGGAAATATCAAATTCCTATATGTATCACCTGAACGACTCTCCACCCAACTCTTCAAGACTAAACTCTCGCACATGAGGGTTTCATTCATCACCGTTGACGAGGCGCACTGCATTAGTCAATGGGGATATGATTTCCGCCCTTCGTATATGGACATTGCCCGAATGAGGAAACTCGTGCCTGATGCTCCTGTACTCGCACTAACGGCAACAGCCACTCCCGAGGTGATTGACGATATACAGGAGAAATTAGGATTTACACAGAAAAATGTGTTCAGAATGAGTTTCGAGCGTAAGAATCTTACATACGTAGTACGCAAGACTAATGACAAGGAAGCAGAACTGACACATATCCTAAACTCCGTAGCAGGGTCTGCCATAGTATATACACGCAGTCGGCAGGGAACAAAAAACTTGGCAAAACTGCTTAACGACAACAACCTTCAAGCTACTTATTACCATGCCGGACTTGAACATGCAGTTAGAAATCAGCGGCAACAGCAGTGGCAGAACAACGAAGTAAGGATTATGGTTGCTACAAATGCCTTTGGCATGGGCATTGACAAACCTGATGTGCGTTTGGTTGTCCACTACGATAGTCCTGATTCTATAGAAGCCTACTTTCAGGAAGCAGGACGGGCAGGACGTGACGGAAATCACTCATGGGCAGTGCTCCTCCATAATGGCAGTGACGAGATGAAACTCAACAGGCGCATACCCGATACATATCCTGAAAAAGAATTTATAAGGAATGTGTATGAGCATCTGGCATATTTCTTTCAAGTAGCAATGGGATTCGGCAGCAACCAGACACACACTTTCGACATACAAAAATTCTGTATAGCCTACAAAATGTACCCAACTCGTGTGGATTCTTCTTTGAGAATACTACAGAATGCAGGTTATTTGGAATATAACACCGACCCGGATACGAAGGCAAGAGTAATGTTTCTTTTAGACAGGTCAAGCCTGTATCATCTTGACAACCTCACACCTAATGAAGACAAGGTTATCACAGCACTTCTGCGCTTGTATGGCGGACTGTTCGTTGATTATCAATACGTTGATGAGGGATTTATAGCCACACACTCAGGAGTGAGTCCTAATCATGTGTATCTTGTGCTCAAAGCATTAAGCAAACGGCATATTTTGCACTTTATTCCACAACGTAAAATGCCTTATATTACCTATCTGAAAGACAGAGACGAAGTCGAACGCATTGTTATATCGCCTGACGTATATGAGAAAAGGCGCAGTCAAATGGAAAAGAGAATCAGCTCCATCATAGCCTATGCCAAGGACGACAATATATGCAGAAGCCGGCAACTGCTGAAATATTTCGGCGAAAGTAGTACTACTGACTGCGGAAGATGCGATGTGTGCATAGCAAACAAAAGTAAGCCTTCCGAACAGAGCATTACTAATGCAGCAGATGCCATAATGGCATGGCTTGACGATGGCAAGGCACACTGCATTGCAGAACTTAATAACCTACGTATTCCTCGCAAACAATTAGACCTTGCCCTCGATAATCTTATGCAAGAAGAAGTTCTGATTATGGAAGGCAGCATGATAAAGATTGCCTCAAAATAAGAAAAGCAATTATCACTGTGTAACGATAGTTATTCTTAGGTTGTAACGATAGTTATCGTTGTTGTGTAAGAATAGTTATCGTTAGCACATAAGAATAACTATCGTTAGGTCTTAAGAATAGTTATTAATTAAAAGAAGGTCTAAAAACAGCTCAGTCGAAATTCAGAGAGGGAGTCTTCAAATTGAGTTTAAGGAATTAAGAGGTACCCCTGTGTCTGTCCGCACAACCAAAAAAACACAACTAAGCAACCTGCCCTTATTTTCATTACAAAGTGGTGCACTTTGCATCGTAAGATAATATCTGAGATACAACTTATTGAAAATAAAGAAGTTACCTTGATGGTTTAACTGAACAGGTAACGATTTGGAAACGAGCGAGCTACTTGGCTTTGCTGTTTTCTGCCTAACAAAGAACGCTTGTTATTCTGTCTGCAAAGATAATACTTTGTTACCGAATAACAAGCGTTTTGATGAAATATTCTATCCTTCTCATTTTCCTATATGTTGTCTAATTATATAGATAGGGGGTATCGTAAGATACAGGAAGATAATCTATTACAAACCATATTTACTTGTAATTATTATATATTAGAATAAAAGCTCGAGAGATATGGTCATTATGTTCTATTTTCTTAACCCGTATTCTTAGATTTTGTGAATATGGTAGATAAAAAACATGGCTATGAATACGTTTAACATAACCTAATTTTACCCCATTTTTATAAACAGATACAGCACAAGTATCAAACTCGTTATCCCTTTCTTGCTTCCATTCCAACTCGTCTCCTTCATTAATGCATTTATTGTCAAGTGTATTTATGCTCAGACTTGTCAATTCTGAAACAAATCTAATACCTTCTACACCATAATATTCTGCAAGAAATTCAAAATTATCAGTTGGAAGTATTCCTTGTGTGTAGGCTAAAAGTCGATAAGTGTCTTTTTGGGCAGACACAGGTACCTCCCAAAACTTATAATAATCTTCTATATCACTACGCTCGCTGTCATTAATACGTAAAGACAAGATCTTTAATACATTTATACTATGTATTTTCTCTGTATCTGGGAAATCCGGGAAGCAAACAAATCCCTCTTTTTTTGCTTTTTCAACACCATTCTTGATATATTTGAAAGTTGTTTGAGAGGTATTGGACTTGATTATTGCCACAGGTATTCTGCGATGACCTTTGCCCAATCGCCAAACTAATATTATACATTTTATATGTGGATGCATAGTCAAATTCTCTTTAGGTTATTGATTCGTGTATCTATCACATGAAAAATAAACTCTTTACGAGCATATGTTAAACCATATTTTTCTCTATATTGGTCTGGGAGATTACTATCTATATTAATAATTAATTCATTTATTTCTTTTTGATTGTAAACATTCAATACATTCTTAATCTCATTATCTATAAATGAACTCCACTTTTCATGTTTTTTTATAAATCTCAAAAGTTCTTCATGAGAAGGTTTCTTTCTTGTTTCTTCTATTCTAAGTTCAGATACACCATTTCTAATATATTTATCAAACTTACTTTGAATATCCAAATGCTGCTGTATTTGTTCTTCGCTAAATTCACGGCCAAGACAACAACCGCTATCATATATTGGAGCTGCTTTTTTTATAACATTAAATTCCAATATTTTTCTCTGTTTTGTATGCTTCTTAAATAAGAAAACAAAGTTGTTTTTATTCGTTTCTATTTCTGTAATATTTATTGACTCTATGATACCCCAGTTACTTTGATGTCTATCGCTATTTCCAATTATAGCATCAAATATCAAAGTACGAATAAAATCCTGTATGTAGAATTCCGCATTATAGGCTTTCAAAGCGTTTTGTACAAACTCAAATGTATATCGTGAATATGAATTTTTATCACTTGGATCATATGTAGGATCATAGTGAGAAAGTATAGAATGTCCTTCAACGAGAGATTCATTATTATTGGGAGTTATCATATTCTTGGAAATACAACCAATTCTGCCATTATAAATAGCAAGGTCATATTTCAGAATTTTAAAGCCTAATGCTGTACCTATCTCAAACGCAAGAACTTCAGACCAATTTTCTGGAGTATAGTCTCTCTTTTCACGAACCATCGGAAATTTCAAAAAGCATATATCTCCCATTTTGGGGTCTATAAGCACAAGTTTATCTCTCGTCCCTTTTGTAGAAGAGGCGGACATTCTAATCCAATTAGAGACATCGTAGAATTCCATTAATTTTGCTATATATTTTGTGCAAAGTTACAATTTTAAGTGAAAATTACGTCTTGTCAAGGAAGGAATCTTTTGAAATTAAGCATTTTCTACAATCCTCTTCCCCGTATTTTCTTTCTGTTGGCTTGATTTCTCAATTTACGTTGCCATGCTGTCTCGGCATAGTCATTGCCTTGTGTGGTTGGTGTAATCAAATCGCCCAACCCTTCCACAACTTCATCGGCTGCGCTAACGATGGTGTCTGCCACTGCACTAATAGGATTCTGCACTTGTGGTGTGTCATTGCCTCGTGAGATAGAAGAACGGCTTGGAGGCACAAGCTGATAGCCTGCATCAGGTTGTTCTTTCTTTTCTGTTGCCTCTTGTATTATTCGATATGTTTTCTTTGGTTCTTCCTTGTTACTTGCTTCAAAGTTCTTCTGCAAGGAACGGTAGCCGAACTTCCTGCCGATTTCGGAAGCCTTGAAAGATTGTCCTGCGTATGAGAACTTCAAGCCATAGATCTTGCCCTGCTTGTTTCTCATGCGCTCGATAACTACACCGTTCTTGTTAAGGTCATAGAGGAACATAGAGTGTCCCGTAACGCCTGTTCCTTTGTACTTATCAAGCAGGGCATAACAGATTTGTTGAACTTCTTTCTTGGTTTGCTCCCTTGTCGGGTTGGTTTTCTCCTTCTGATGTCTTTTCTCCGTCTTTACCTCCTTTGCGATGGTCATGCCATACTTACGACTGAGTTCCTCTGCTACCCTCGCTGCTCTGTTGCTCACGAAGGTGGTATCATAGACTTCTCCGTATAGGCTGATACGGTTGGCAATGATGTGGATGTGCATATTGTCGGTGTCCTTGTGCGTTACAGCCACCCATTGGTGATTTTCAAGCCCCATCTGTCTGGCAAAGTTCGAGGCAAGGTTACGGACTGATGCTAAGCTCAGCCTTTTCTCGTCTTTAGGTGCGATACCAATTTCGATACGGAGGAACTTATTCCTGCATCGTGTGTTGTAATCGCTGACCACTTTCATTTCTTCGTAGATAGCCTTCGGTTCTCTGCTGCAAAGATTGTGGAAGGCAAGCCGACCATCGAGCTTGCCCTCTCTGAAAATATAATCCAAAGCCGTGCTGCCATGCGCTATCGCCTTACATTTTCCTATCATCTCTCGACATATTTAAGACCTTATA
>JBHAEQ010000043.1:0-40551 GCA_041855685.1 Prevotella sp.
CGAAAAAATGTGTACTTTTGCTCATGTTACCTAAGTTTGTTAGCAAAAGCAAAGGTAACAAAAAGGGCTGATACCTCGTGAGAAGTGGCAGCCCTAAATTTGTATCTTCCCAAAAAGTTTAGCGGACAGTAATAGTTTTTTTCCTGTTTCAGACACACCCATCTTGATGTTATATATAAACAAGGTATCATTCTACATACCCCATCCGGTCTTCTTCTTGGTACCGTCCCAGTTAGTAAGTTCACTGCTGGAACCGCCACCAGTTGTGCTGATACCGCCTCTGCCGCCAGTGGCAAGGGTTAGGGCTTCCATCATGGTTTGTGAGATGGTCATGTCTTGGCTGAACATCTCTGTCCAATGGCGAGTGAGGTCCTGCTTATAGCTGGAAGTCTCCGACCAATCCACTTCGTCCAACAAACTTTGTGTTGCTTGCAGTCGAGCTGCGTTATCAGTGACATCAAGACCACTCTTGAAAGCTTTGGCAATTATACCCATAGAAATGGCACTGCTCTGCTGCTCTGAGAAATGGACATTCTTCTCATAAGCGGCGAAATGAGCTATCGCTTTGAGCGCATTGTCAATCCACTGGTTGAGTTGACGGGTGAAGTTGCACTTGTTTTGTTGAATGGTCTCCCAGATTTCCTTGATTTCAGGGATAGCAAGCATTCCTTTGATTTGACTTTCTGCCTTGTCTGCCCTTTGCCGTTCTCTTGAAACTACATTATCTGAATGGACAGCCTCGGACTCGGCTTTGCCAAGTCGTTCCTGTAGCTCCTTGATTTCTGCATCCTTCTGGTTACGCAGTCTATTGATGGCATTCTCGTCAATCGAAGCAATCCGCTTTCTGAGGACATCGTTTTCTTCTGTCAATCGGTCATTCTCCTTTTGCAGCTGCTTGTTCTGCTCTATGATGGCTCTTACATTCTGCATGGCTTTGTTATAGAGTGCCTTCCCCAGTTTCAGTATATCCTGCTTCTGGACTTCCTTGGCTTGCATGAGTGCAGTCTGCAAGTTCGTAAGGATGCCCTTTATGGCTTTGCGCCGTTCCTCTCTCCATTCTTTTTGGCCGAAGGCAGGGATAGGCTTTTCAAGTTCGGTTTTTATGGCATCCCAAGCATTCTTTACAAGTGGATTAGTCTTCAAGGTCGGTACTATCAAGTCTTCTTCCTTGATGTCCAATGCTGCAGCATAATCTTCCAACTGGGATATATTGCCTTCCAGTTTTTCCTTATGCTGCTCCTTATAATGTATCTCACCCTCTAACTTGTCATTCTGTTCTTCCAGGCATTCCTTTTGCTTCTTCATGTCCTGCACCTCACCCGCCATCTTCTCCTTCTGACCTTCCAGACGTTCATTCTCCATCTGATTCCTGGCTATGGCATTCTTGGCCTGGCGCTCAGCCTCTAACACAGCTTTGCTCTTGTGGACACGCTCACGCCGTTCCTCACCTGGCAGCATGGCGATGTCGTCACCACGCTCCAGATCATACTTGTGTCCCACCTCATTGTAGTAGTCGGTGTGCATCTGTTTGTAAGTATTTCCTACGGCATATTTGTCCTCGCCCCATACACGGGCATACGATACACTTTCCTTTTCCCTCCGTTCGTCTTCAGTTCTAATGAAGTACGAGCGGATTTCGTCAGGTAGTTTCTTCCACTCCTTATGGGAGATTACTTTCGACTTGTCATCCTTATGCACATACTTGGCGGATGCACGTCCTCTGGCTTTTGTCTTGGCAACAGGGATGGTCTGAATCTGGATGTGAGGTGTGGTCTCGTCGAGATGGACATCGAAGCCGATGATGTTCTCTGCTCCCCAGCGGTCACATGCCCAACGGTAGGTGTCCAATGCCCAGTCTTTGATACCCTGTTTCAGTACGACATGGGCATTGCTCTTTTGAAGGGTGAAGTCCACATCTTGATCACCGAAAGCGAGACGGGTCAGCACATCATGGTCACCACTGACAACGATGCCAACGGTGCAGTTCGGGCTGTTGTCAGAGATTCCCAAGGGGTTGTTCTTATCCATGTATGGTTTGAATTCAAGTTCATCTAAGCGTTTCTGCAAACGCTCATGAAGTGGCACGGGATTGGAACCAAGAGGAACGATTTCGCCTTTGCCGTTAATCTCAAAGTTGAGATGCTTACGTGAGAAATCGTAATGGTTGTTGGTGTCCTGGTCCTTCAGGCGATAGGTCTTTTCGTCCCATCCGCGACGCTCAGGCTCATAGCCTTCAGCAGCAGAAAAGGACTTGGCAGGTGCGCCAACATGGATGGCGGCACGAGGAATGTTGTTTCTTGATTTACTCATTTTTTTTCTATTGTTTTGATGTTTATGTATAAATGTAATTCGAGTCTCGGGTGAAATTTGAGTGGAGGGTTGAGGGAGAGAGTCACTCCCTCACAGATGCATTTTGCTTCTGGTTCTTGCCATGTGCGGCGACGCTACTTTATAGCGATGAACCAACCCTCGGAGAGCATAATGGGACTTTTTAAGGGAGTACACCTTGGGGTGGCGAATCTAAAAGTCCATATTATGTTATGGGATTATTTGGTAATCCCTTTCGACGCAGCATTTACTCAGGAGCAGGAGGAACTTCGGATTCTATGCCGCAGTTACCCTTTCCGTACTCGACATAGCGGTGAAGTTTGCCACAATAGGTGCCATTGATGCCCTCATGCGAGAGCTTGCACTTGTGGCATTCTGCATTCCTTCCATGCCAACGTTGCTCCTGTGTCGAGCTTAAATCCTCCGCACTTTTTTCTTCTGTCTGGATTATTGTCAGCCTGTTGAGTTGTGGTTCCGACTCAACTTTTGTTGGAGTTTCATCGTATTGTGATGAGTCCATCACTTCTAGGCCAAACGCATCAATGAGTTTTTGAAGCGCAGGATTGCGTTCAATCATCCGCTGGAGAATCATCTGCTTAGTTTCCTGCATCAGGAGGAAGTCGGAAATGTCAAGTCCCGCTTCACGCTGTTCATCAGTCGCCATCTGTTCCAAGACAGTTGAAATGGTAACGCTCTTACAGATGGAGGTGAGGATAGCAGACTTTTTGGTCCATTTCTCCGTCGCGCCCAGGTCTGGCATCAGAATCACATCCCTGCCATGGAGCACCTGCATGGTCTCCTCATTGAAGCATCCGTCCTTGCCACCTGTGGCGAGCCAAAGGAAATCTGGCATGAAGTGGGATGCTATCAGACAGGTCTTCTCACTTTCCACCAACATGACAGTGGCAGAAGATGTGGCAAGCAGATGTTCTCCAAACAGGCATTGCTTCAGATGGAAATCTGGCAGTTTCAGTTCTGAGTGAACCCAGCAGACCTGCGGTATCGGCTCTTTGATACGGTGTCCGTCCTTGGGATTGTACCCCATCAGTTTTCCTGATCGGACGTTGCTGTCCTTGTCAATCTGCCAAAAGACTGTGGCACCTCCCCATTTCTTGGAAGTTCCCACCTTATAGCGTTCAAACTGTCTGTTGGCAGCATTCTTGCCGATAGTCTTGCATAGGAACAGGTATAAGGGATTGATGTCATAATGCGAGAGTGTCTTTCGCATAATGTCAGTTGACATGAAAGACGGGACCTCTGGTTCTGGCTTAACCATGACGGGCTTATTCGTCTTATCATATCTCCATGTATCATTCTCAAAGTCGTTAGGTTTCAAGTCTGGGTTGTCCCTGAAGAAGTCTTTGGGCGTATAATGGTAACCACACGAATCCTCATGGTCGCATCTTCCCACATAGTCGGGGAACTCAATCTTACCTTCTTCGTCAACATACCTGACAAAGCATTTCCTTCTGCCGCATTGGGGACACGTTTGTTTTGTGTTCCTTCCTGCCTTGTATTTCTGTAAATGGAATCTATACTCGTTCATTGTTTTGTTTCTTTAGGTTATTGAACAATGGTCGTTACACGATGGAACTTTACACTTTTACACTTTGGGAAAATGTAAAGTGTAAAATGTATCGAGTGTATCAGAGTAGTTTTTTGTAAACGCCATGTGCCGTTTTCTGAAGAATCTGTTCTTCGCACATCTTTGCAAGATCCTTTTTGACAGTACTCTCACAGATGCCTATTTCTGCTCCTGCTTTGATAGCATCAGCTGTCGTGAAATCTGGGTGTACTAAATCAAGAAAGGCTTTCTTCAAAGGAGGCATGGAATCGGTTTGGATGTGCGACTTGATGCTCTGATACGACAGTTCCAGATAATCATACATGCGGATGGCTGCCTGGACAGAGCGGACATCTATATGCTGCATATGGATTTCGTCGCAAGCCCAGCCCAAGAGCTGAAAGACAAGAGCAAGTCGGGCCACGTTGGAATCGGCTTTCATCATACGACTGTCAATGAGTCTTTCATTCTCAATGCTGTTGGCATCCTCAATGAGAGCGTTTTTCCATTTGGCAAAGCACCTGTAGGCATTCTCATTCATATCTAGCACCTTGGGCATGATAACGCCTTTCTCATCGTAATCTGGTTCTAATGAAAGCAACTTATCGATAATCGCTTTCCACTTCCGATAGACACTCTCTGCCCTGTCGTTCCCTTGCGAACCAACATCAGGATTCTCCTCCATCTTGGGAATGTCACGATTCTTGGGATGAAGGAACAAGATGCGGTCTATCAGTCCACTTGATACATTCTCTTTCGTGAAGAGTTCCCCAATGCGTTGCGTCTGGGTAGTACCAATAATGTTGATACAGGGATGCAGAATGATGATGGGAACTGGGTTGTTACAACGGGACACCTTCAAGGGCTTGCCACTATAGGCTGTCAACAGCTGGGTTAGTAAGGGACTGTCATTGTATCGATAGATGCTGTTGAAGAACCCCATGATTTCATCCACAAGGATTACGATACCACGCTGATTATCATTGTGGATCCTCATCATAGCCTCCTGTGTGAGGTCGGAGAGAATGGTCTGCACGAGAACAGGTTTGTCGGTATCAATGGCGTTGCCTTTGTTTCCAGCAGTCAGTTCTGCATAGTGTTTGTTCTCTTCAATGAACTTGCTGACCAGAAGAAAGTCATGTTCTTGTAGTGGACGGAACGCATAGTCAAGTGGTGGAGTCTTACCCTGCCCAGGTCTTCCTATCAGGATGACATACAGGGCCGGGCAACTCTTCCATGAACCACGGATGCGGATGTGGCAACTGTTACCGATAGCGGTAGCTGCTGCCGACAGCATGCTCATGGTCAGATACTCCAGATCGAACTGCTCTATGCGGGACACCTCAAAGATGATGTCCTGCAGCCTCTGCGGGAAGGCATCGAGTGGAAGGCCGATGCGTTTAACGTCTTCGGCTTCCATTCGCACTTTGTTTGTAAGTTCAAGCACATTCATACACACCTCGCTTTCCGTTTAGAATTGATAAACGCTTGTGCCTCCTTCTCCAAATCCACCATAGACTTCCGCTTGCCATTGCGAAGCCATTCGTCTATTTCCGATTTGCGGAATACAATACTTTTCCCTTTCTTATGATAAGGGATAAAGTGAGTACTTGTCCAGCCATATACCGTTTGTTCGGCTGGATGATTAGGTAGATAATTACAAAGGTCTTTCAGATTCAGCCATGCGTCGGCATCCTCTCTCGGAACTGATTGCAGAGCGTCAATCTTGCGTTCCATGACCTCCAATCTTTGGGCGATGTCTGCCAAAATCTTTGGCATAGCATCAAAAGAATAAGTTATTTCAGCCATATCAATATGGTTTTTAAGATTGGCTGCCGTCAATATGAAAACAGCCACTTTCGAGTGAAAGCGACTGCAAAAGTATCGGTGCTTTGAATGGTGGATTTGTGGTGGAATGATTCACCAGCCTTTCACCACGAATATTCTATTAAATCCACTCTAACTAATTATAAATCAGCCATGTTAAAGAAATTTAAAGAGAAAAGATTTTTGAATGGTGAAAGCATGGTGGGACGATGGTGGGGCATTTCCACCATCGTTTCACCATCAAAATAGGGTGTTGGACACAAAAAAAGGACAAGATTCTCGAGATGTCAAGAGTCTTGTCCCTAATATGAAGAAGGCAAAATGTGCCTCAATTATTGAAATCTACATTCAGTTTGATGGTGTCAGCAGCTTGTTCTTTCTTCTCGTCAACCACCTTTGCATAGACTTGTGTCGTGCGAACATTGGTATGGCCCAACATTTTGCTGACGGTATAGAGGTCTGTGCCGCTGGTCAACTGGAGGGTAGCGTATGTATGGCGGAAGCAGTGGAAGGTGATATGCTTCTTGATGCCAGCAGCTTTTATCCAACGTTCAACTGGTTTTGAAATCCAGGATGGCTGTGGAAGTCCACCGAAAACGAGTTCATCGGGATGCCCGGGCTCTCCACAAAGTTGATATGCCTGGTCGGATATTGGCATGTATTCCACACCTTTAGTCTTGCGTTGAGTGAAATTGATGCGATAGTGTTCGCCTTCTTTAGTAATCTCTTGCCAGGTCATCTTCATGATGTCACTATGCCGGAGACCTGTAAGTGCAGAGAACAAGGCAGCTCTCTTGATAACAGGATTACTACATGGTGTTGCAGCCAGTTGGTTAAGCTCTTCCATTGTCAGATGCTCGCGTCTGCTTTCCTGCTCCTGAATGCCTTTGACCTTGGCAGCAATGTCAACCATAAAGTAACCATCGATAAAAGCCTGCTTCAAGGCAGTCTTAAAGATGCCGAAATACGATGAAGCCGTGTTTTGGGAAATTATTCCTTTCTTTCCTGCACCCTTGGGAGCCACCAAAAGGAATTGCCTAACTTTCTCTATCATTTGTAGATTTATAGAGCCGAACAGTAACGGCTGGTTATCGGCAAATAGCTTCAATAATTCATATACACGGAACCAAGTATTATAAACACTATCTGCATTATTGGTATTACGAGTGTTCGCCAACTTTTTGAAGTAAGCGATGAAATCACATCTTGATTTCTCCACTTGTTCTGCCATTGCTGCATCGGCATCAGAATAGAGGTCTTTGGTGTCGTATTCCTTTTGGCGAATGGCTCTGATGCGGTCTGCGTAGAGACAATTCTCCTGGTCTAACTCTGACTTGCAGAGAATTATACCATTCAAATCACGCTTAGGCTTATAGGTTACTTTCCCATCTGAGCCAGTCCGAGCTGTTCGCGACTTGTCCCAGATAGGTGTTTTAATAGAACGGTTGATGTACTCTCTCACTCGCTGTGGCTTATCCTTTCCCTCCACTTGAACAGGATAAGCTTCCAGATAGAGGTACCATTCATCATAATAATCTGACTTGCGCAACCTGACCGTTACTCGGGTATTAGTAAATGATTTCTTCATGGCTTGCCTGATTTGTAAAGGTTATCAATGTCTTCTTTGGGCGCATACACATAGTTCCCAATCTGACGGATGGGGATGGAGTACTTACGAATATGAAGATAAACAGTACTGTCGTTCACATGGTATTTCTCAGAGATTTCACCAATCGTATAACAATTCTCTGGCTCCATGTTGTAAAGCTTTGGCAAGGGTTTGAAGGTTTTGTCAAGTACATACTCTCTACTGCCAAACATATTCTCCAAGTCAGACTTTTTTATCCGGATAAGGCGTTTCCCCAAATTCACACATGGAATTGTCCCTTTGCGGATGAGACGATAAATAGTGTCCTTGCTAACAGAAAACATGGCAACAGCCTCTTGAACGCTGATGTAATCTCTGGAATCTGGGATATTGGCAACCAGCTCTTCAAGTTTCGCTAACTTTTCAATCTCTGCTTTTTTCTTCTTGCTTGCAATCTCACTACACTTCTTTGAACAAAACCTAGACTCAACGGTTTTGGCATAAAACCATGCGCCACAGATTTCGCATTTTCTCTTGATTTCAAACTTTGCTCTTGCCATACTCAAAATTAGATTAAAACAAGCCAAATTTCGCTCGTAGATTTTACATGTATATTTTTGTTGGGTATCATTGCAAAATAAGTTTTGGTACAAATTTGATGCAAATTTACGCCAAAAATCGCTATAAAACAAGAGAAATATCGGAATTAACAAAAATTAAAAATCCGTGCAACTTATTGAGTTACACGGATTTCTTTGTGGTTTATTTATGGATGTTTAACTTCCATCAATGGACCTCCTCGAAGTCGGCATCCTGGACATCAGAATTGTTTTGGTTGCCACCCTGTGCGCCACCATTGAAACCTTGAGTACCGTTGAAGTCAGCACCACCCATGTTAGGGTCAGCACCTGGCTGCGCGCTTCCGGCTTGATACATTTTCTGCGAAGCTGCCTGCATCACGTTGTTCAACTCTGCTGTCGCAGCGTCAATAGCAGCTATGTCCTGTGCCTTGTGCGCATCCTTCAGTTTCTGGAGAGCTGCATCAATGGCTGGTTTTTCATCAGCAGGTACCTTGTCGGCATTGTCTTTGAGGAAGTTCTCTGTTGAGAATATCATTGAGTCTGCCTGATTGAGTTTGTCAATCTTCTCGCGCTCTTTCTTGTCTGCCTCAGCATTAGCCTCAGCCTCAGCCTTCATACGATTGATTTCATCGTCAGACAAACCTGAAGACGCTTCAATGCGAATCTGCTGTTCCTTACCTGTTGCCTTGTCCTTTGCCGATACGTTGAGAATACCGTTAGCGTCAATATCGAATGTTACTTCAATCTGTGGTACGCCACGACGGGCAGGGGCGATACCTTCAAGGTTGAACTGACCAATAGACTTGTTCTGTGATGCCATTGGGCGCTCGCCCTGCAGGACGTGTATAGTAACGGCAGTCTGATTATCTACAGCAGTAGAGAATGTCTCGCTCTTCTTGCATGGTATAGTAGAGTTTGCGTCGATAAGCTTTGTCATGACGCCACCCATTGTCTCGATTCCGAGTGTAAGAGGGGTTACGTCCAAGAGTACGATGTCGCCTACTCCACTCTCCTTATTAAGGATAGCACCTTGTATAGAAGCTCCTAACGCAACTACTTCGTCAGGGTTCACTCCCTTTGATGGTTCTTTACCGAAGTAGTTCTTTACAAGAGTCTGAACTGCAGGAATGCGACTTGAACCGCCCACGAGTATTACTTCGTCAATGTCGCCTGTTGAGATACCTGCGTCGCGGACCGCATTCTGACAAGGCACAAGACAAGCCTGAATCAAGTTATGTGCCAACTGCTCAAACTGCGAACGTGTGAGATTCTTAACCAAGTGTTTAGGAACTCCACCTTCCGCACTTATGTATGGCAGGTTGATTTCTGTAGATGTTGAGCTTGAAAGTTCGATTTTTGCTTTCTCTGCCGCTTCTTTCAGGCGCTGCATTGCCATTGGATCCTTTGTGAGGTCAATGCCTTCGTCAGCCTTGAAGCTGTTCACAAGCCAGTCAATGATTACTTGGTCGAAATCGTCGCCTCCGAGGTGAGTATCGCCATTTGTTGAAAGCACTTCGAATACACCGCCACCGAACTCAAGAATAGAAATATCGAATGTACCACCACCGAGGTCGAATACTGCTATCTTCATATCCTTATTAGCCTTGTCAACGCCATAAGCAAGGGCTGCTGCTGTAGGTTCGTTAACAATACGCTGTACGTTAAGACCTGCTATCTGCCCAGCCTCTTTGGTTGCCTGACGCTGTGAGTCAGAGAAGTAAGCAGGCACTGTGATAACCGCATCGGTAACTTCCTGTCCGAGATAGTCCTCCGCAGTCTTCTTCATCTTCTGAAGCACCATTGCAGAAATTTCCTGTGGTGTGTATTTCTTACCGTCAATATCAACACGTGGATAGCCGTTCTCGTTAACTACTGAATAAGGCATGCGTGATACTTCCTTTGAGCTTTGTTCGAATGTTTCGCCCATGAATCTCTTGATAGAATAAACGGTGTTGCGTGGATTGGTTATTGCCTGACGCTTTGCAGGATCGCCCACCTTGCGCTCACCATTTTCTACGAAACCTATAACAGAAGGAGTTGTGCGTTTACCCTCGCTGTTAGCGATTACCACAGGTTCGTTGCCCTCAAATACGGCAACACATGAATTTGTTGTACCTAAGTCGATACCAATAATCTTTCCCATATTATTATTTTGTTTTATTTATTGTCAATTATGTTATTCGCTGCCTTGCAGCTCTACTCTATTAGGGCAAAGGCAGTGCCAAACAGTTTGACACTATTTGCAACTGACAAGTTGGCAGACATAGCAAATAGCTTGTACCAGAACATTACCATAACTTTGGTACCATTAGTACCATAGGTATGGTGCTTCAGGTACCATAGGCTTGGTACTAATGGTACCAAAGCTATGGTAATATTTAATAAAAAGTTATTGGCTAAAAACAATAGCTATAATGTGCTCCACTTCAAGATAAAGAAAAGAAAAACAACTGCAACATTGATAACCGAAGAGGTGTATAACTGCATGTTCGTTTTTACCAGAAGTAATATGGAAAAGTCAACCGTCCTCCTACATAAAGCAGAAAGACGGTTTATAAAGAAAATCACATAAGTTTCTTTAACTCTACAACGAGGTCGTCGGTTGTCATACCTAATAGTTTCATCTGCCTGATAAGTTGCGGCACGGTATTGTCAAGAAACTCATGCCGCCGTTGTTCTCTTATCTGCTCATGCGCTCCTGGTGTTACGAAGTAGCCCAAACCTCGCTTATTATATATAATATTGTTGCGCGAAAGCTCGTCGTAGGCCTTCATTGCAGTGTTGGTATTCACGCCAAGGTTAACAGCATACTCTCTGACGGATGGTATGCGCGCCTCGCTTACGTATTTACCAGCCACAATGTCGTCCATCAAACGGTCGGTCATTTGCAGGTATATTGGCTTATCGTTACTAAAAGTCATGTATTATCAAATGTTTATCCACTTGTTCTGCGAAAGGTTATAACGTTGGAATACGCGATACGCAATCCATAGGTTAAATGCAGTGAACCCTATGCTTATGGCTATGGAAATGAGTTGAATGGTGATGTTCTTGTCAAACAGGAATACCAACTCCACGTTGTAATAGCCCTCGAAGAGTTGCGCAACTGTATATAATGCGCCCAAGCCCAGTATCATCCAGAAAAGCAGCCACACTATTGTGGTCATTACGAGCGGTATTTTCCTGAACACTACTCCGCCGAGAATATATGAGGAGAATCCCCATACTATGGAGCTTAGCATTGTCAACCACTGCATTATAATTGATATACTACTGTGCGGAGTATCAATCACATCAGTATCAATCCATAAATAATTATCCATCAAACCGAATATAGCCGATGTTATTGATACATACTCTCCTGTCACAAGAAGCGAAATGAGCATCTGTGCCACATCGGACAACACCAATGCTATGAGCGACAGTACAAAAGCTTGTATCACAGCTATAAGCACACGCGCCCAGAACTTGTGGCTGTTGCTTGCAGGAAGCATAAGATAGAGCGACAACTGCTGTTTTGTGCGCAAGTCATGACACAGGTTTGACGCTGCGACAGCTGTGGATATTGCCCATGCTAAGATCATAATGCCTGCCGCACTTTCTGCTACTCCCTCGTAAATGCCACCGCTATAGCCTGTGAACATACCCGTGAATGCTCCCATTAGGAATAAATATGCCACACATAGAGAAACGAAATCTCTTATGTACTGCCTCTTGTTTGTCAGAAGCGACCAGCGTATTGTATCTGCAAAATTGTTCATCGCTGTAAGCTTTTATTTAATTATAAGATTCGTGACGTTGATATTCTTTGTTGAGCCCTCCAGCTTCTTTATGTTGCCCTCCAGCTTGATGTCGCCACTGCCTGCCACACGTGTGGTTACAGTACCGCAGTCGGTGAAGTGAACATCGATATCACCACTTCCGGCAATGCTGAAATTTGTGTACTCCACATTTTTGACTTTAGCATCAACATCGCCGCTACCAGCTATTGCCACATCGAATGTGCGTGCCTGCAGGCCACCTATGTTGACATCGCCTGAACCGGCAATATCTATCCTGAAGTCTTCTGTATTGATATTGCCCGTACGCACATCGGCACTGCCTGCAATCTTGATAGCATTGAGCGATGGAGCATGAACCGTCAGCTTATAGTGTCCGCCATTCCTGAATCCTAGTAATGATATGCGGTTGTCCTTACCATTACCGCTCTTCTTATTGTCATGGGATACGCTCAGCACTCCTTTTCTCACTTCTAACTTAAGTCTTTCCATGTCTTGCTCCGTGGACTTGACCTCCACGAAATACACGCTGTCCTGTGTGAAGTATAGCTCTGCACTGCCGGCAATGCTTATCTCGTTGAAGTCGCGAAGATCGAACGTCTTGGCAATTTCATTTTTATTAGCCTCACCTTCCTTAGTCAATTGTATTGTACAAGCTGTCAGCATTGTCAGTGAAAACATCATTGGAAGAAATATATTTTTCATAAACTATTTATTTTTATGTTATTGTTTACAGGAACATTTTATTCAATACTTTGAAGGCATTATAAATGCCATTACTATGTAGAGTAATAAGCCAGGAAAGCCCGCAGAGAATATACTCAATACCATATACCCTATTCGTATAATCGTTGGATCAATACCGAAAAACTCACCTATACCTCCCAGCACTCCACAGATAATTTTATTATCAGTTGATTTATAAAGTCGCTTATCCATTGTATTTTTTATTTTCTTTACTATTAATAGTTGCATTGAACAAAAGTTCAAGATTCAAAGTAGTCTCTGGTTTATCGCCTCGCGGTGCCATTACAGCATTGCCCTGCAGGCTCGGCTCAGCATAGATAGCGTCCTGCATATCGTCGGGAGTGCGATATTCAAAAATGTAATCTCGACAAATATCACTTACTGAAGCATTGAGCAGAACCTCAGATTGGTTCAGGATTATTACATGGTCGAGCAGATTTTCTATGTCGTGCACTTGGTGTGTTGAGATTATTATTGTGCGGTCAGAATCCATCACACCGGCAACCACGCGTCTGAACTGTGCTTTTGAAGGAATATCAAGACCATTGGTAGGCTCGTCCATAAATAGATATTTTGTGTTTGTGGCAAGCGCAAAACTCATATATACTTTCTTTTTCTGACCCATTGAAAGTTCCTTCAGATTAGGGTCACCCTCCATTTCAAACTCCTTCAAGCAGTTCGTGAGAATCTCGTGCGAGAAATGAGGATAGAACACACTGTTGGCTTTCACATAGTCGCTCAATTTCATTGCAGGCAGTTGAAAATCCTCTGTGACAATGTAAATCTGCCTTAACATCTCAGGATTGCGCTTCAGTGGGGCAATACCGTCAACCAGCACGCTTCCACGTTGCGCACGGAGCATACCGCAGATAAGATAGAGCAATGTGCTCTTTCCTGTTCCGTTCTTTCCCAACAGTCCATAGATTGCATTTTCAGACAGGCTTAGATTAAAGCCATTGAACACCTTTCTACTTGTTCCAGAATAACGGAATGATAAATCTTTAACTTCAATCATAATAAACTTTCTCCCCCTATTCTTCCTTTCAGAAGCAACCTACATTAGCGGTGGAGCGTAGGCTCTTACTTGTTATTTCATGCACCACTGTGCCTAAAACATAGTGTACTACTCTTGTAATACACTGCAAAGATATAATGAAAGTATGAATCTTGCAAATATTTAAGCACTTTTTTCATTATCATACAGCTTTTTTTTATACTATAATATATATAATGTGATAGAAGCAAAGTATTTAGCTTTAAAAAAAACAAAAATATTGTTCATATTGCAATTTAGTATTAACTTTGTAGAAACTAAAAACATATTAACGCTTAAATACTTAATAATATGACTTACAGAACCAACAGTCATACATTTCAAGGCAAGTTATCAATGTTGCTTACTGTATTGACTTTAATATTATGCAGCTGCGAGAAAATAATTCTTGAGGATGAGATTGAGAAAGAACAGTCTGGAAGTTGTCAATTAACTTTCAACATAAATGGTTTCAGTCTCACAGAGTTTGATACACGCAGCGTAAAGAGTGCTAATGAACTGGGAAGTGTACTTAACTTTGCCGTTTTCAAGAATGGTGAAAAGATTAGAAGTATTAATCAAAAAAACAGCGACGAAGGGTTTGGAACTGTTGACATAAATCTTGAGGAGGGTTATTACGAAATTGCAATAGTGGTACATAGCTGTGAAGGAAATGCCACCACTACATCAGCAACCAAAATATCATTCCCCGACAATAAACTTACCGACACTTTTGCTTATTACTCTGATTTGAATGTGAGTGGCAATGCAAGTCATAACATAACTTTAGAACGTGCTGTTTCAATGTATAGACTTACAATAACAGATCCTATTCCCGACGAAGTAAAACGCCTGAAGTTCTATTATACAGGAGGCAGCAGTACTCTAAATTCCACAACAGGATTTGGTTGTGTAAACTCACGGCAGACAGAATATAGGAATATACAAAACTGGCAGAACGGACAATCATTTGAAGTATATACTTTCCCACATGCAGAAACCGGTAAGCTGAAAATGACTGTTACTGCACTTGATGCGAAGGGAAATACATATAAAGAAACAGTCTTTGAAGATGTTCCTATAGAGATACAAAAAATTACCAATCACTCATGTACTTTTTTTGGCGGTGGGACAAGTCCTGTACAAAACGGCACCTCATTTGGAATAAAAGGAGAACATGATTGGAAAGGAGAAATTAAATATTAGGCATTGAAGAGATGTTTTATTAATTCAGGATAAATCCCAAATCTATATATGAGAATAAAACAATATTATTTTGCGGCTTTTACTATTGCCGCATTAATATTTGTCAGCTGTAAGAACAGTATGGTGAATGTTACAGACAGAGGAGTTATAGTGCGTGTGGGAAACAAGGACAATAATCCCGCTGCGCCGAAACTTGTGAGGCTGGCGGTGGAAGGCGAGAAAATAATACGCGTAACCGCGACTACCACAAGCAAGTTTGCCGATCCACAAAGCCTGATAATAATAGACAGAAAAGTGGATACACCGTTTGACGTTGGGCAGAAGGGCGATACTGTGACATTGACAACAGATGCTTTGAAAGCCCATGTTTTGATTTCTACAGGTGAAGTATCATTCTACGATGCTGGTGGAAATGTAATTCTTCAAGAACAGCAGGGAGGGGGAAAAACTTTCTCCCCTTACGAGACAACACAGACAAACGTAGAAGGCGAAGAAAAGACTTATAAAGGGTGGACTACAAGAACTGTATTTGAATCGCCTGATGACGAAGCGTTCTACGGACTGGGGCAGCATCAGGCTGACGAATGGAATTACAAAGGAAAGAACGAGGAGCTATTCCAGTATAATACAAAAGTGAGTATTCCGTTTATAGTGTCAAGCCGTAACTATGGATTATTGTTCGACAGTTACTCACTTTGCAGATTCGGAAATCCACAGGATTACCTGCAACTGCAAAAAGCATTTACCCTTTACGACAAATCAGGAAAAGTTGGCGCACTCACAGGAACATACACCTCGCCTGACGCGGAAACTCTCGTAAGGCGTGAGGATTCTCTGTATTTCGAGAACCTTAAGTCAGCAAAGAATCTACCAAAGCTCCCATTGGATAAGGCAAAGGTCGTATATGAGGGAAGCATTGAGCCTAAAGAAAGCGGGGAATATAAGTTCTTACATTATTACTCAGGATATCAGAAGGTTTATATTGACGGCAAGGACGTATATACAGAAGATGTCGCAGGAACAGGTTCAAACGAGCAGACAATATGGCGGACAGCATGGAATCCTAATGCCCGCAAGTTCAGTGTAAATCTTGAGAAAGGCAAAAAATATTCATTCAAACTTGTGTGGGAGCCTGATGGAGGTGAGGCTTATTGCGGACTAAGAGCATACGCTCCTGTGAGTGCAGAGGAACAGAATAAACTATCTTTCTGGAGCGAAATGACACAGCAGCTGGACTATTACTTCATGGCTGGAGAAAATGCCGATGAAGTGATATCAGGTTATCGTACACTAACAGGCAAAGCGCAGATAATGCCCGACTGGCTGTTAGGCTATTGGCAGAGTAGAGAAAGATACAAGACACAAGAAGAAATACTTGATGCGCTAAAGGGATTCCGCAGCAGAAACCTGCCCATCGACAACATTGTAATGGACTGGAACTACTGGAAACTCGACTCTTGGGGGTCGTTTGAGTTTGACCGAGAAAGATTCAGCAACCCAGAGGCAATGATAGACACGATACATGCAAATAACGCAAAGATAATGATTTCGTGCTGGCCGAAGTATTACCTCACCGTTGACAATTACAAAGAATTGAACGAGAAGGGCATGATTTATCAACAGTCTGTCAAGGACTCGCTCTCTGACTGGCTGGGATTCAAATACGCATTCTACGATGCCTACGACCCTGAAGCAAGGAAAATATACTGGCGTCAACTATATGAAAAACTTGGAACCTTGGGCATCGATGCGTGGTGGATGGATGCATCTGAGCCTAATGTTCGTGACTGCACAGATATGGAATACCGAAAACTGTTATGCGGCCCGACAAAGTTTGGTTCGTCAGACGAGTTCTTCAATGCCTACTCAATAGTAAACGCAGAGGCAATATACGACGGACAACGTGGATATGAAACGGCTGGCCTTAATAATGACTCAAAATGGCTACAGGAAAATGCGAAATGGAATCACAGAGGCTTTGGCAATGACTTCTCTCCCGAGAACAGGCGAGTGTTCCTCCTGACACGCAATGGTTTCGCATCACAACAACGCTACTCCACCGCTACATGGAGCGGAGATATAGGAACCCGTTGGGAAGACATGAAAGCACAAATCACTGCCGGACTTAACTTCTCAATATCGGGTGTACCGTATTGGAGTCAGGATGTAGGAGGCTTCTCTGCTGAGAAAAGGTATGAATCTGCACAGCGTCTATTCGACGAAACAGGCACAGAGAATGAAGACCTTAAAGACTGGCGTGAGCTTAATGTAAGATGGCATCAACTTGGCATGTGGGCACCCATATATCGGTCACACGGCCAGTTCCCATTCCGCGAGCCTTGGAACATTGCACCGGAAGGAACTCTTGCCTACGAAGCAATAAAGCATTGCCTTGAGCTGCGTTACAGACTGATGCCTTATATATACTCTATTGCCGCAGATGTACATTACAATGACTATACAATTATGCGCCCATTGGTTATGGACTTCGGAAAAGATGTCAATACACACAACATTGGATATCAGTTCATGTTCGGTCCGGCATTCATGGTAAACCCAATATTTACATACAAAGCAAGGGCACGTGAGGTGTATTTCCCAAAGGACAATATTTGGTATGACTTCTATACGGGTAAGGTTGTATCAACAGGCATGGAGACTCAAAACATTGCAGCACCATATAGTAACATTCCTGTATTCGTGCGTGGAGGAAGCATTATTCCGTTCGGCCCGAAAATTGAATACACACAGCATAAGCCTGCTGACATTCTAAGAATTTACGTATATGAGGGAGCTAACGGCAAATTCACACTCTACGAAGACGAAGGCGTGAACTATGGCTATGAAGCTGGCAGATTCAGCAAAATAAGGTTTGAATATGATGACAGAACCCGGACGTTGACCATAGCCGACCGTCAAGGAAATTATCCCGGAATGCTGAAGGAAAGAAAGTTTGTGATTGTGGCTGTAAGCAAGAATAAGCCACAGGCTTACAACCCTGTTGCAGAAGGCAGAGAAGTGTCCTATAACGGAAAGGCAATATCAATAAAACTTGATTAACCTACTAAGAAGTTCCCTTGTAGAGACTAATACCCTCCCTAATAACAAGCAAAAAGATGTATCAAACTGATGCATCTTTTTTGTTCCCCTAAGAACGACATTAAAAGCTACTTGATATATTGCCAAAAGCTAATTAACTTTTCATCGCTCCTTAGAAAACCCTTTGGTCGTCCACTAAGGAAAGTCAAGGGGACAGAAAGTATAGAGAAAAAGGTCGAGGAGAAAGCTGCAATAAAAAAGAGGAAGCTTTGATACTTCCCCCTTATTGTTAGAAAACATTACATCTTCCTCAATAACTAAAGTGCAATTACTGTTAGAATCAAAACAAGAAGTCCGAGGATAGCATAAAGTTCAGGAAAAACGGCAAGTACCATTGTCGTACCGAAAGCCTTATGTCCTGCACCGATAGCAGAGATACCATTAGCACACACTTTTGCCTGACGAATGGCAGAGAACAAAGCCACCAGTCCGAGGGCAAGCCCCACACCTAACATTGCACAGGCAACAGGCATCGTTATTTCAGGAGTTATTTTACCGTTTAGCATGAAGAAACCTACAAATCCATAAAGTCCCTGCGACGATGGAAGAGCTGCAAGTCCCATATAAGAACCTGCTGCAGAAGGATTCTTCTTGAATGCTCCGATAGCGGCATTACCGCAGATTGTAACTCCGTAGGCACTACCAATTCCTGATAGCGCTACACAAAGGGCTATGCCCAGATAAGCTAATAAAAATTCCATTTCTTTTCTTTATTTTTTAATTTATACTATTCTTTATCTCTTTAAATGGTTCGTAAGGATGCCCACCTCCCTCAAAATCAGCATTCTTAAAGAACTCTACGAAAGTAAGACGCATTGGGTGAACAAAAGCAGAAATCATACTCAGCAGGAAGGTTATGCCGTGACCGAAGAGCAATATAACAATGAACGGCAACCAGCGAACATACACAGGCAGTGCGGCTGTCATGTCTATAGCCAATGAATTGAACACTCCACCCAGAACTCCGCCTGTAAGACCAAGGGCAAACAAACGAATGTAGCTAAGCAAATCGCCAAGAAGTCCTGTAGCCATGCCATAAGCCGACCATAAGCCGGCGCCGAAATTAATAAGCGGACCGGTTATAGGATTCTTGTAAGCAGCAGGGTTATTATAGAGGAATATACCTATTACCGCCAACACAAGCAGAACTGCAAGAATATATGTGAGCACTACGGGTAATGATATTCCCAATAATGGCAAGCCAAAAAGTACTATTAATACTATCAAAGCTGTAAACCACGAGAGTGTACCTATGGCATAGGCAAATCCGTAGTTCTTCCATGCCTTTCCGGCTTTCAACAGCATTCCGAGCATTACTTGTATGAACCCGAGTGCCACGGAAATCAACATCATAGGCGAATAACCCATAACAGGTCCAACCCCTTGGTCGCTAAGGAAATACTTTCGCAACGGAGCAAGGAAAGCCCAATTCTGTTCCGCTAAGTTAATACCAAAGAATGTACCCGTAGCAAGACCGCATACTACGGTAGCAAGCCCTAACCATACAGCCAACTTTCCGTAGTTCTGCATATCTCCATTGCCTTTTTTCGTAAGCATCAATCCTGCTGCCAATACAATAAGACCATAGCCTCCATCGCCCAAACACAGACCGAAGAACAGCATGAAGAATGGAGCAAAGAATACTGACGGGTCAATGTCATGATAATTGGGCAGCGAATACATACGCAGGATAGGCTCAAACAGCGAAGTATAGCTGTTGTTGGTTATCTCTACAGGAACATCGTCTTCAAAGGCAGGTTCCTCCATCTCATAAAATATTCCACTCTGCTCGAGATATTCCAACAGCGCTTCCGTCTTATCTGCACGAACCCAGCCTGCCATAAGATGCAATAAATCGCCAGCCACGAGTTCATGGCTAAGATGCACTTTACTCAACTGTCTGCTGTTCTGAGCAGCAGTAAGCCCTTCTTCCAAAACATCTCTGCGGAATTTATTTATACGCAATAAACTATTGCGAACTGTCTGCAGATGCTGCTCATCATTATGCAGAAACTGCTTATAGCTATTAAGTGATGACTCCGGAAGGTGTATATGCTCAGCACTGATGTCGGGAATATCTGAAGAAAACGTAACGAAATATGTTTTCTTATCTTCCTGCTGAATGATAGCTGCAAAGTAATCATCAACCCATTGTTGAGGAATAGCATTGCCCGAGATGCGGAAAAAAACTATTTTCAATCCCGACTCTTTCTCCAACTCACG
The DNA here is from genome assembly GCA_041855685.1 of Prevotella sp. Classification (GTDB taxonomy): domain Bacteria; phylum Bacteroidota; class Bacteroidia; order Bacteroidales; family Bacteroidaceae; genus Prevotella. Next base: position 19,976 of record JBHAEQ010000043.1, read on the forward strand.
CACTTGCTTCATAGAGAAGTCACCCCATGGACCAAGTTTTGCAATATTCCTATTGTTTTCGTCAATACGGTGGTTGAGGCGATTCTCTACCTCCTTCAGTCTCTCAACCTTACTAAGAACATACTCGGGAGTCATAACTCGAGGTATGGGCTGTAGTGTACATGAAGGATAATAACTTGCCTGTACATTGTCGAGAACAGCAATTGCATCCTTGTAACGCCTCTCCAAGTCAACAGCCTCCTGCAATTCGCTGCTCGTAGTACCTTGTTGCAGTTGCTCTATATGCACAACTCCCAACTCTCGCAGGGAAGTTATAAATCCGTCATATTCCTTATTAGTCACCAGAAAGGTGAGCTTCTTCATTTTCTGAATCATGCTGTAACCTCCTTTCGTTTCTCTTGCAGAGCTTTCAGAATCTTCTGCGACGACTTCGACAGGTTCTCTTCATCTTCCATGAAACGTTTTATCTTACGTATCGCTTCTTCATACCCCGGAATCTGCACCTTCTCAAAGAGATTAACTTTCTGAGTTGTTTTCTTACGTGCATGTTCTAAAAGACGGAGTTTAGCCTCGACAAACTCATGTTCTACGGCAGTCTTAGCCAGTCCTTCAAGCAGGTGTATTCCGTCGAAATACCATTTCGGAGCACTGAACAAACCAAAGGGTTTCACTTCCAGCCGTATGTTGGTAAGTACAGGCACTCTGACTCCTGCAATCTTCTTAACATCCAACTGCACATCTTTAAGCGACACTAATGAAGCATCAAACTCGCCCCATAATGCATACATACGTTCGTATCCCGCAATCTGTTCTTCTAATCTAAGCTCCAATTCTCTCACTTCTTCCTTTGAATGCTTAACCTCCAGACGCAAAGCAGTCTCCTTACTTTTAATAATAGGTAAGGTTCTCTGCCTCATCTTCAGGTTTTTCTCCAATTGCTGAAGCGATGTTTTATTGTATTGAAATTTAATCACAGTTGTGTGAATTACGGATATTAATTATTGATTCCAATATATATCGGTAAGTTCTTTCTTGATATTCACCTCCTCAATCTTGAAGTACTTACGCAACAAAGACCATGTCACATCAAGCATTTCTTCAGTATTCAGATTCACGTCAATGGCCAAAAGCTTTGATGAATAATCCTTTGCAAAGTCCAGACAGCGATTGTCATAATCGGTCAAATCAAATCCGTTCTCAAGTTTGGTCTTGGCATTCGCCGCATCAGCATACAGCCTTATTGCGGCATTCATCACCTGTGAGTGGTCGCTGCGGGTCTTTTTTCCCGCAACAAGTTGCTTGAGTCGTGAAAGCGAACGGAATGGGTCGATGACAATCTTACCTACATCGGAATCACGACGTAGATAGAGCTGTCCCTCTGTAATATATCCGGTATTGTCAGGCACTGCATGGGTAATATCGCCTCCCGACAGTGTAGTGACAGCAATGATTGTGATACTTCCTCCCCCAACACTCTCGGGGAACTGCACAGCCTTCTCATATATCTTAGCCAAATCAGAGTACAACGAACCGGGCATAGAATCCTTGGAAGGAATCTGATCCATACGGTTGCTCACTATAGACAACGAGTCAGCGTATGAAGTCATGTCAGTAAGGAGTACGAGAACTGTCTCGTTCTTCTCAACGGCAAAATATTCCGCCGCAGTAAGCGCCATGTCGGGAATAAGCAAACGCTCTACAGCAGGGTCTTCAGTAGTATTAATGAACGATATAATTCTATCCAGAGCACCAGCATTAGAGAATGTGTTACGGAAGAAATAGTAGTCATCATTGGTCATACCCATGCCGCCGAGTATTATTTTGTCTGCCTTGGCACGCATTGCCACAAGCGCCATGACTTCATTGAAAGGCTGGTCGGGATCGGCAAAGAACGGTATTTTCTGTCCTGACACAAGCGTGTTGTTCAAGTCAATACCTGCTATACCCGTTGCAATAAGTTCCGACGGTTGCTTTCTTCTTACAGGATTCACCGATGGTCCACCAATCTCCACTTCCTTTCCTTCTATCTCAGGTCCTCCGTCAATAGGCATTCCGTAGGCATTAAAAAAACGTCCTGCCAACTGATCGCTTACCTTAAGAGAGGGCGATTTGCCAAGAAAAACAACCTCGGCATTAGTAGGAATACCACCTGTTCCCTCAAAAACCTGAAGCGTAACATCGTCGCCTACTATCTTCACTACCTGAGCCAGTTTACCGTCAATCATAGCCAGTTCATCATAACCCACACCTTTGGCCTTAAGCGAACAAGTGGCTTTGGTTATCTGACTCACCTTTGTATATATCTTTTGAAATGCTGTAGCCATATTGTCTTACATTATCATGTTTTCCACTTGTGTCTTATAATCATAGTATTTCTCACTCTTGAACTCTGCATAGTTCATCTGCTTACAGATATTAATAAGTTTCTTGAAGAAATCTGTTACCTCAAGGAATGTTTCAAACTCATATTCACGAGCACATATATCAGTAACCAGATTGAGCAGGTCCTCCTGTCTTTCCAACGGAGTTACTGCATCAACATCGTCGAAAGCATCCTGCTGCAGTATAACGAAGTCTATAACTTCACTCTTCCAGAATGTCACATGATAGTCAACCGGAACACCATCATCACCCAATATATTTATCTGTTCAGCAATCTCCTTACCTCTCTGCATTCGTGTCTTCAAAGCCTGCACCTTAGGAATCCAGCCGTCGTTGATATGCTCACTTATGTATTCTGCAAACTCTGGATACTCCAAATACTTTGAATAAGAATCAATAGGATTCACCGCTGGATAGCGTTTCTTGTCGGCACGTTCCTGCTCAAGAGCATAGAAACATCGTGCCACCTTTTTAGTATTCTCCGTTACAGGTTCTTTCAGATTACCTCCTGCAGGCGAAACTGTGCCAAGGAACGTGACAGAACCTACCCCGCCGTTCTTCAGATATACATATCCCGCACGTCCATAGAAGTTACTTATAAGAGCACCAAGGTCCATAGGGAAAGCATCGGGACCGGGAAGTTCTTCCATGCGGTTGCTCATTTCGCGCAGCGCCTGTGCCCAGCGCGAAGTAGAGTCTGCCATAAGAAGAACACGCAACCCCATGCTTCTGTAGTATTCGGCTATTGTCATAGCAGTATATACCGATGCTTCACGGGCAGCTACAGGCATGTTCGACGTATTGGCTATGATGATTGTACGCTCCATCAGCTTACGACCTGTGTGAGGGTCAACAAGTTCTGGAAATTCCGAGAATATCTCAACCACCTCATTGGCACGCTCTCCGCAAGCGGCAATGATAACTATATCAGCCTCAGCCTGTTTTGAAATAGCGTGCTGTAACACTGTTTTCCCTGTACCGAAAGGTCCTGGTATAAAACCAGTTCCACCTTCAACAATAGGATTCAACGTGTCTATTGTGCGCACACCTGTTTCAAGCAATTTGAAAGGACGTGGTTTCTCTTTATAGTTGGTCATGGCAAACTTCACAGGCCAGTGCTGAACCATATCTACATTCAACTCTGTGCCATCATCTTTCACAAGCACTGCTATAGTATCGTGAATTTTGTACTTGCCGGCAGGAACTATACTTTTCACGGTGGCAACACCCTGCATCTGGAAAGGAACCATTATCTTGAGAGGCTGATGATTCTCTTCAACCTGTCCCAACCAGTCGCTCTCCTCTACCCTGTCTCCTGTTTTTGCGATAGGAGTAAAATCCCATTCACGTTCAGCATCAAGAGGTTCGGTATATTGACCACGACGCAGAAATACACCGTCCATTTTATCCAAGTCATTCTGCAAACCATCATAGTTCTTGCTAAGCATGCCCGGACCTAACTGAATTTCAAGCATATGACCAGTAAATTCTGCCTCTGCTCCAACTTTCAATCCTCGAGTGCTCTCAAAAACCTGCACATAAACATCTTCTCCAAGCACCTTTATGACCTCAGCCATCAGTCTGTCACCACCTGTTGTTATGTAGCATATCTCACCCTGAATCACAGGTCCGTCAACACGGAGAGTGACCATATTTGAAACAACACCACTAACTTTTCCCTTTGTCATATATTTATATGTGTCTAAATTTATACTCTTTTCGGCAAAACCAGCTATTACATAAATTCCTTAGGTACTTTAGCTTCGCCTCTTATATTCTCTATTATCTGTCTGAAAGCCTCCTTTCCCCGTTCAGGAACGAGTTTCTCCCATCGGGTGAGCATCTCCAATTTACATAGATAAGCAAACAATACATCAACCGAGAAATACTCATGAACAGTCTGTTCATCAAGCCATATCCACTTCAAGGCATCAATCATTCGCTCTTTTTTAAGCGGATCGCTCTCATCGGCAATCAGCATCAACTCCTTTGCATAGTCAAACTGCAGGCCTAAATCAAAATCCTTTGTCTTGTTCTCCAATATCATTTCCTGCACCTCTCCATCACCTTTAATATACTTACTCAAATCCAAACCCATGCGGCGAACTATGAATGCAGTAAGTATATTATTGATGTCAAGCTGCATCTTCCACCATTTACGCATGGTGGAATTATCACTGTGTGCTATGGCATATTCAAAGAACTGCAACAGAATTTCATCCTCGGCATAATATTCCTCCACATCTTTGTTATATGCATAATCACGTGCAAACTTACTCATGAAGGCTGGAAAGCGATGCACATTAAAGGTCATCTCACGTGCAGAAGTAATCAAGTCGTGCAGCTGCTCAACAGTATAGTTACCCAAAGAGTTAATCTCCGAGTTCTCATCCTTAAGCATCCGCACTAAGTTCTCGCAGTCATAGCGCAGAAAAAACAAAGAAAAAAGTTTGCGGTCACCATGAGTAAGTACTTCTCTACACTGCTCCACGAAATCTGTAAGTTCTATACGAGGAGCTGAATCATTAATATCTATTTCAGGCAGACCGGCTATCAGACAATAGTATTCTCCCACGGTTAAAAAATCATTTCAATGAGTTGTGGCCTTAAGAAGCTCTTAAAATAGTTCTCAAATTCTTCCTTACCGAAGTCTATACGATAAGCGCCATCGACCGGCGACACAGTGAAAAGCGATGCCGCATTACTGCCATTTCCCTTAAAAGCCTCTATCTTCACACCCTTATCAAGCAATTCCTTGGCTTCCTTAGCAAAATAATCACGAAGTGCATCAGCATCTTTTGCAGTGATGGTTATTGGTTCATTCTCTACCCATTTACCAGCAAGAGCTACGGTAAACTTCTTTAGGAAATCAGCATCTCCCACAAGTTTCCCTACGCTTTCACCAACAAGTTTATCACTTACAGCATTAGCCACTTGACTTTTCAGTGCATTCATAGCCTGCTCTGTGTAGAGTTTAAGTTCGTTTATTGTATTTGTATTAAGTTCAACCGACTGTTTTTCACCATCTGCTATTATCCGTGCAGCCTCAGCACGTGCATTTTCCACAATCGCAGCTGCTTTCTTTTGCGCCTCAGCAATTATGCGCTCCGCCTCTGCCTGCCCTTTTTCCACACCCTCGTGAAGAAGTTTTTCGGTTAGCTCTTTTATTTTATCCATTAGAAATTATTGATTTAGATTATGAGTACAAATATACTATATTAAAGTTGTATAACAAAATTTCCCTGCCATAATTTAACTTCCTGCATCTTTTTTCTTTGTTTTCTCTTTGAATTATAGTAACTTTGCAGACAAATTAAATTAAAGATAATGAATTTCAAACGCACTACTGTTACTGCCGCACTTCCATATGCCAACGGCGGTATTCATATTGGTCACTTAGCAGGAGTATATGTTCCTGCTGATATTTACGTAAGGTATCTTCGTCTGAAAAAGAAAGAAGTAATATTCATAGGTGGTTCTGATGAACATGGAGTACCTGTTACGATACGTGCCCGGCAGGAGGGAATAACTGTTCAGGAGGTGGTTGACCGCTACCATGAACTTATAAAAGATTCATTCAAGAACTTCGGCATTTCATTCGATGTTTATTCAAGAACTACATCAAATACTCATCATAAGTTTGCTTCCGACTTTTTCCGCAAGCTCTATGAAGACAGAAAGTTGCAGGAGATAACCGAGGAACAGTACTGCGACGAAACCACTGGTGAATTTCTTACCGACCGCAACATAGTAGGTACTTGCCCTAAATGCGGTAATCCCGGGGCATACGGTGACCAGTGCGAAAAATGCGGCTCTACACTATCGCCTGAAGAACTCATCAACCCTACAAACAAGAACAATCCCGGACACGGACTCGTAAAGCGCCCTACAAAGAATTGGTACCTACCATTGGGCGAATACCAACAATGGTTGAAGGACTGGATTCTTACCGGCCATAAGGAATGGAGATCGAATGTATATGGACAATGCAAAAGCTGGCTCGACATGGATTTACAGCCAAGAGCTATGACACGCGACCTCGACTGGGGCATCCCTGTGCCTGTTGAGGGAGCCGACGGAAAAGTGCTTTATGTATGGTTCGATGCTCCTATAGGATATATAAGTAACACAAAAGAACTTTGCGATGCAGAGCCTGAGAAGTGGGGGACATGGCAGAAATGGTGGCAGGAAGAGGACACCCGTCTCATTCACTTCATAGGAAAGGACAATATCGTATTCCACTGCCTGATTTTCCCTGTAATGTTAAAAGCTCATGGCGACTATATCCTGCCTGACAATGTCCCTTCAAACGAATTCCTTAATCTTGAGAACGACAAAATTTCCACTTCACGCAACTGGGCTGTGTGGCTTCACGAATATCTTAACGACTTCCCAGGAAAGCAGGATGTGCTGCGGTATGTGCTGACTGCCAATGCGCCTGAAACCAAGGACAACAACTTCACCTGGAAGGACTTTCAGGAACGCAACAACTCCGAACTTGTTGCTATCTACGGAAACTTCGTCAACAGAGCACTACAGCTCACTAAGAAATACTTCGAGGGAGTTGTACCGGAATGTGGAGAGCTGCTCGATGTTGACAAAAATGCACTCGACGAGTTCAAAGATGTAAAAGAGAATGTTGAGACACTTCTCGAAGCATTCAAGTTCCGCGAGGCACAGAAAGAGGCAATGAACCTTGCACGCATAGGCAACCGATACATCACAGAATGCGAACCCTGGAAGGTGTGGAAGGAAAATCCCGAGCGTGTTAAGACTATTTTGTATGTGTCGCTGCAGCTTGTAGCAAACCTTGCCATAGCCTTTGAGCCATTCCTGCCATTCAGCAGTCAGCGACTCAGAGAAATGCTAAACTTAAGCAGCTTCGAGTGGGAAAGCCTCGGTTCAACCAACTTACTCAAGGCTGGACATCAACTGGCTGAACCTGCACTATTGTTTGAAAAACTGGAGGACGATGTAATCAACAGCCAACTGCAGAAACTCGAAGACACTAAAAAGGCAAACGAGGCTGCAGGGTTTATTCCAGAGCCGATAAAGGAGAACGTAAGTTTCGACGATTTTGAGAAACTCGACATACGTGTCGGTACTGTTACATCATGCGAGAAACTTAAGAAGAGCAAGAAACTTCTTAAGTTCCATATTGACGACGGAACTGCAGAAGGACGTACTATCCTCTCAGGAATAGCTGCTTATTATGAGGAACCGCAGGAGTTGGTTGGCAGACAAGTGTTGTTCGTGGCAAACTTCGAACCACGCAAAATGATGGGCGAAGAAAGCCAAGGCATGATTCTATCGGCAGTAAACTTCGACGGAACACTGTCAGTGATAACCACTTCAAAAGAAATAAAACCTGGGTGTCAGGTGGGATAGAAGATAACACACAATCTAACTTACTTTAATTCATAACTTTATTTAAGGACCGGAACCTGCGACAGGTTGCCGGTCTTTCTTTTCACGGTGCACTTGTATTGTACTTCTCTTGCTCATTGCCTAATTAAATTTACTTTCTCACCGAACTTCTACAACATCTACGATAGTGGTGCATTATCAAGTATATAAATGACCATCAATATCATGTTTCTCAATTGAGAAACACATGGACCGCAATCGAGAAACACATGGACCGCAATTGAGAAACACATGGACCGCAATTGAGGGACACACGTGCCACAATTGAGAAACATGATGCGGATACCTATCTTCAGGAAATATGAAAGCTGATGATGAAAGAATAATAAAGGCTGTTAATGAACTGCATACACCTTATTCTATTCATCATCAAATAGCCTGGTTATTTGCTTGTGCCGTTTCATGAACATTGGTTTTATAGAATGTCTCTTGTCATATATATACTTATGGTGGTAGGGACACAACTAAACTTTCGCATGTAAATTATGTTCAATTGAATGAGTAAAGGAGTTAATGACAAATGCAGATAATGTTATGAGCTTGGAACTAAACAGCTAAATCAACAAGCAAAAACAACCTGGCCTGCCAAAAGATAATCTTTATAAACAGAAAATTATTAAACAGATATCGAAATTCGAATATTAATAGTAAATTTGCATAAGTGATAACTTTTGAAACCTGTTACATTCCTCGGCTCCTATGGAGTCAGGGATAAAACACATTATAAGTTTTATGTTTCCATATATAAAAAAAATAACGATTCTTATCATTTTGCTTATCGGTTATGCGAAAGAAACATCAGCATTAAATGTAAGCGACTTCAGTTTCAAGCATTTCACCACACAAGACGGAATGCTTAGTCAACGTGTGTATTCGCTATGCCATACTAACGATGGCGCATTGTGGTGGTCTACGAAAAGTGGTGTCGATCGTTCAAACGGAATAAACATACAAAACTACAGACTCAACGATAAGGCTTTATACAGCAGTTTTGCCGGCAAGACAATAAAAATAGCACATACACATACCGGCTTTACCAAAGACGGCAAACCAAATGCAAGTGACATCAACAAGCTATATGTATTCGACAACAATGGCAGCATATTCAAGTACAACCCTATACTCGACAGTTTTGAAAATATTGCAGATGCCGGCGCATTACTAAACGGAAACATTGTGCTTAATGATGTTTTTGTTTCCGACAACTGTATTTGGCTTGCTATGCGCGAAGGCATATACGCACTGAAAGACGGAAGACTCACCGCCGTACACAAGGGAGTTTACGCCACATACATATATGAAGCCAAGGGAAATCTATATTTCTGCACCGCTCAAGGCATATACAACAAGAAACAGGTTTTACTGAAAGGAATACACATTGAGTCTGCTTTCTATGATTCCGTATATAATAAGGTGTGGATAGGAACATTCAATCAGGGCATCAAAATCATGGACGCATCGTTGAAAAACACGGTTGCAACTCTCTCGTCATCAGTACCTCATAACCCAATACGTAGCATAACGCCCTACGACCATAATACAATGCTCATTGGTATTGACGGGTTTGGCGTTTATCAGACGCACCGCAGAAAGCCTTCCGATGTAAAGATTCTCTTTGCCGCCAATGAGGGAGAAAACTTTGTGCTTCACGGCAATGGAATATATGCGTTGCTCGTTGACAGCTGGAACAATATTGTCATAGGAACATATTCCGGCGGTATTGATATCGCCCGACCTGTTGGTGGAACTGCCGCTGTATTCCAACATGCCCGCAACAACATGCAGACTCTAATAAACGACCATGTCAATTGCGTTACGCAGAGTTCGCCTGAGGAAGTTATTATGGGTACAGATGACGGTGTAAGCATTTATAATTTACGAACCCGGCAATGGCAGCATGCGGCGCGTGGATTAGTTGTGCTTGACATTTGTAAAACTACTAACGGTAGAATTATAATCGGCACCTATGGACGTGGTGTTTGCGAGATAGACAATAAAGGGAATATCCGTGAGTTGTATTCTGTTGCCAACGGTTCATTGAAAGACGACCATGTATATGATTTGCTACAGGACAAGAATGGCAATCTTTGGATAGGTTGTCTTAATGGCTCACTAACTGTAAAGACTGCTGAGGGATTCATATATCACGACATAGACTGCGTAATGTCACTAACTCAGTTTCCCGACGGTCGTGTTGGAGTAGGCTCTGCCGACGGCCTATACTTAATTTCTCCTGTTACAGGAAGAAAAGAGGAAATAATATACACAAATCCAAAGACTAAAGACGCCAACAGATATATCATAGATGTATATACTGCAAAGAACGACAAACTTTGGATTGCTACCGACGGAGGAGGAATTTACATATACGACCTAAAGACTAAAGCCTGCCAGCAATTAACTATGAACGACGGACTACCGTCAAACTATGTAAGCAGTATAACATCAGATAACACTGGTAGAATATGGATTGCCACAGAGAATGGTCTATGCTTCACCTACCCGAGGAAACCTAACGAGGTGATAGATGTCAATCATGGCTACGGATTAAAAAAGGAATACACTCGCAATGCTGTATGCAATCTAATGAATGGAGAAATTCTATACGGCACCGTTTCTGGAGCTGTAATCATTAATCCAAAAGATATTCAACGCCTGAATTACACAGCACGACTTAACCTACTCGGCATGTCATGCTCAGAGAAGGACAGTCCACAGCAATTGGAACGTTTCCACGACATGCTTGCCAAAAGACATATAAACTTGGATTACAGCCAACGCACTTTCGAAATACGCTTTGAAAGCATCAATCTGCGCCACCAGTTCGATATTGCCTACCAATATAAACTTGGCGATGGCAACTGGAGTGCCCTGTCAGAAATGCAGTATCTGCGTTTTGAGAACTTAGAGCCAGGAAGCTACAAGCTGATTATGCGAAGCGTCAGCAGGTCAACAGGAATAGTACTCGACAAGAAGGAATTAAGTCTCACAATAGCTGAACCTTGGTGGAACTCATGGTGGATGTGGTGCATATATGTGCTATTGATATTATCGGCATTCTACGGAGCATGGAAAGTATATGACTTACATTCACGCTACATGAGGCTGGTAGTGAGCAATGTAAACGAAAGCGAGGAACCTAATGCCGATAACAGCTATGAAGAAGCTGTCAACGACACAAACAATGAGTTTGTTGACATGGCAACAAGAATAGTTCTCAACAACATAACCGATACAGAATTCACCATAGACAACTTGTGTCAGGAAATGGCAATGAGCCGTACATTATTCTATGTTAAGTTGAAGTCATATACAGGTAAATCGCCGCAAGACTTCATACGTATCATTCGTCTTGAACGTGCTGTCGCCTTACTTCGCGCAGGGCGCAACGTGTCGGAGGTTTCAACCCTCGTAGGCTTCGACAACCCTAAATATTTCAGCACTGTATTCAAGAAATACTTCGGGGTCTCACCATCGAAGTACAGATAGAAGCAGGACAATATTGAGAACTCTTTAATTAAAACACAGCTGTATAGTGATGTTTGCAATATCATTGACCATGAGCGTCATTGCTAATGTTGAGCATATGCTACGGACAAGAAAAAGAGATTTACAGAAAGGCCGCATACAATAATTAATCCAGTTTAGTTATCAACTACAGGTATAAAAACCAATAAAATAGGGTATAAAAGCTTAAAATGTTAGTTTTTATACCTTTTTTTGTTTGTTGTCAAACCAATATATACACAGGCTTCTATAATTTTGCGACCGGATATAATTCCTAATTCTATTTTATAAACATCAATTATGAAAAAAACTATTTTATTCTTATCTGGTGTTCTCGCAGCCCTTTTGTGTGAGAGCATAAATTGTGCCGCACAACCAACAGCCAAGCAATGGAACAAAGAAGTAACAGCCGGCTGGAATCTCGGCAATCAACTCGAAGCAACACCTCCAAGCTTCGACAGCGAATCGTTCGCCATATACAATGCCGACGACGCCGACAAGGCTGAAACCGGCTGGGGCAACCCTGTTGTCACCAAAAAGATGATTACTGCAGTTAAGAAAGCAGGGTTCAATGCAGTACGTATTCCTGTACGCTGGCAGTGTCATATCACAAATGACAAGGCAATGACAATCAGCAAGACATGGATGGCGCGTGTAAAAGAAATTGTAGGCTATTGTCTCGACAACGACCTCAAAGTAATCATCAATACTCACCACGACAAATGGTTGGAGGGACGTCCGTTCTATATAAACAAGGAAGAAAACTGTCAGAAGCTTGCACTTCTTTGGAACAACATAGCCAATGAGTTTAAGGATTATGACTATCGACTTGCATTCGCAGGAACTAACGAAGTACATGTGAAAGACATCTGGGGAGCACCTACAGCCGAGAATCTTGAGGTGCAGAATGCCTATAATCAAGTTTTCATTGACATGGTACGTGCCACAGGTGGCAAGAACGCCAAGCGTCACCTTATAGTACAAACTTACGTGTGCAATCCCGACTTCGGATTAAGCAACAACGACTTTATAATTCCTCATGACTCTGAGGAAAACGGCAACGATTACATGAGCGTAGAGTTCCACTTCTACAATCCTTGGGATTATTGCGGTGCTGGACAGTATAAATACTGGGGCGAAGCCTATAAGCAATACGGAGAGATTTCACCAAGCAATGAACAGACATTAATCAACTATTTCGACAGAATAGAGACTGCATGGAGTGCTAAAGGATTAGGTGTAGTAATTGGAGAATGGGGAGTTACTGATCATTACACCTCGTCAGACATAGACCGCCAGCACGAGAATGCTGCTTACTATTGCAAGGTTCTGGTTTCTGAAGCTGGTAAAAGAGGATTCTCAACATTCGTTTGGGACAACAACATATTCGGTAATGGAGAGGAGAAATTCGGAATTTTCGACCGTCATGCCAACATGAAGGTGAAAACGCCATGGATACTTAAAGGGATTCAGGAAGGAATTAAAAAGTAGTTACAATTATCACAATAACAAATCTAAAGACATAATTACAATGAGAAAAAAAACAATGTTTCTTACCTTACTGAGCATTTCTCTTATCGGTGCTCCTGCACACATGCTTGCAAAGTTGCCTAATGAGAATGTTAGTATGAATACTGCGCAGCAACAGAAGCATGGTATTAAAGGTACTGTCACTGATGCTAATGGCGAACCACTTATTGGTGCTACTGTAAAAGTAGTTGGAGCCGATTCAGGCGACATAACCGACATTGATGGTAACTTTGAAGTTACTTGTGAGCAAGGCGCGAATCTTGAGGTTAGTTATGTAGGCTATGCCACTGTTACAGTGAAGGCTGCTCCTGGAATGAGGATAAGCCTGAAAGAAGACGGCAAAACACTCAGTGACGTTGTCGTTACAGCACTGGGCATAAAACGTGACCGCAAAGCTCTCGGCTATGGGCTTTCCGAAGTGAAAGGAGAAGAGCTTAAAAGGGCTAAGGAAACAAATGTCATCAATTCTCTTGCGGGCAAAGTGGCCGGTCTTGTAGTAACACAAACTGCCGGTGGAGCATCAGGCTCAACACGTGTAATGCTTCGTGGCACTACGGAAATGACCGGCAACAACCAGCCTCTGTACGTAATCGACGGTGTGCCGTTGGATAACACCAATTTCGGCAGTGCTGGCGAACAAGGTGGCTACGACCTCGGCGACGGTATTTCAGCAATCAACCCTGACGATATTGAAACCATGACCGTACTCAAGGGTCCGGCTGCTTCAGCTCTATATGGCTCACGCGCATCGCATGGCGTGATCCTTATTACAACAAAGAAAGCAGACAAAGAGAATATTTCCATTGAGTATAACGGCTCGTTGACCTTCGACACTCAATTGGCAAAGTGGGACAACGTACAGACCATCTACGGTATGGGCGACAACGGTCAGTATCAGCTCGATGCCTCTTCAGGCACGAACCAGAGTTGGGGCGTGAAAGCAGACTACATCAACAAAACATATTACGATGGCAGCGTGCGTCCGTTCCTGATGTATCCTAACAATGCGTCTTCGTTCTTCCGTACCGGTCTGACAGCGCAGAACACTGCCATACTCAGCGTCAGCACTGGAAAAACAGGTGTCCGCTTCTCGTTAACCGACATGCGCAACCGAGACATACTGCCTAACACACATATGAGCCGCGACAACTTCAATCTCCGCGTGAACACATCTGCCGGTCCGGTAGATTTCGACTTCACGGCCAACTACACACGCGAAGATGTAAAGAACCGTCCTGCGCTGGGCGACTCACAGAGCAATGTCGGCAAGAATCTCATGACTCTCGCAAGCACCTACAACCAAGAATGGCTGAAGGTATATGAGAGTGCCGACGGCACATACGCACGCTGGAACGGCAACGACCAATACAACAAGAACCCATACTGGGACCTCTATAAGAACAACAACTCCACGGCAAAAGACGTATTCCGATTCACGGGACAGGCTATATATAATGTAGGACAGAACCTCAAGATTCGCGGGACTATAGGCGCAGACATCAACAACATGAACTTTGAGGAATATATTTCACGTTCTACACCAGGTGTACTTCCTGGTAAGTTCACGAATCGCACGTTCAACAATCGCACACTCAACGCAGAACTCCTCGCACTCTACAACAACAGCTGGGGCGACTTCGACTTCAACGCAACACTCGGCGGTAATATCTTCAAGGTTAACAACAAGAGCATGGAGCTCACCGGCACAAACGAACAGATGCCAGGAATCATAACACTGTCAAACTATGCCGAGCAGAACATACAGCCTTACACTTGGAAGAAGCAGATAAACTCAATCTACGGCAGTGCAAGTGTAGGCTATATGCACACCTACTATCTTGAGGGAACACTCCGTGGCGACAAGTCATCGACACTGCCTGCATCACAGAACACATACGTTTATCCATCATTATCTACAAGCATCGTCTTCTCAGAGTTCATAAAGAACAAGAGCATACTCAACTACGGCAAGGTACGTGCATCGTGGGCAAAGGTAGGATCTGACACCGACCCTTATCAGCTCGACCTGAACTACCGCACAGGCAAATACTCTTATTCAGGTATGGTAATCGCCATGATTAACAACAACATCCAGCCTAACCGCATGCTCAAACCTACGATGACCAGTTCCTACGAACTCGGCTTCGAGACAAAGTTCTTCAACGGTCGCCTGGGCATAGACTTCACATATTACAATCAGAGTTCAAAGAACCAGATTATCGGCCTACCAGGTACAGTGGCTTCAGGCTACACTGCACGTCTTATCAATGCCGGAAATATACAGAACAAGGGTATCGAGCTTGCCATCAACGGCCGTGTTATGCAGTACAAGGAGTTTGCCTGGGATGCCGGACTTAACTTCTCAAAGAATGTCAACAAGGTAAAGGAACTCGTAGAAGGCATGGATTACTTCGAGATTGCCAATGCCAGCTGGGCAGGAGTATCAGTAGGTGCAGAAGTTGGGCAGAACTTTGGTTCTATCCTTGGCGCAGATTTCAAGCGCAATGCCAACGGCGACGTGCTCATTGACAGGAACACCGGTCTGCCTCTCTATGAAGAGACGCCACGCACGCTTGGCAACTCCACATGGGACTGGACAGGCGGTTTCTATTCAACATTCTCATATAAGAACTTCCGCCTCGCAGCATCATTCGACATTAAGATGGGCGCCGACCTATATTCATTCTCTATGCGCTCTGCTTACCTGACCGGTAAGGCTGTCGAGACTCTCGAGGGGCGTGAGGAGTGGTATCGTTCGGAGGAAGCACGCAAGGCTGCAGGCATGACCGACGCAGAATGGCGTGCTGCCGGCAAAGCAGAGGGTTTCATAGCAAAAGGTGTCGTTGACAATGGCGACGGAACATACAGCGTTAACACCTACCCTGTGAATCCGCAGAACTACTGGAAGAGCGTCGTGGCAAAGGCTCCAGCACTGTTCATCTACGACAACTCCTACATTAAGTGTCGTGAGATTACATTTGGTTACGACTTTCCTGCAAAAATGTTAGGCAAGGCAGTTAAATCTCTCTCAGTGTCGTTCGTGGCTCGTAACCCGTTCATCATCTGGAAGAACATTCCTAATATCGACCCTGATTCCAATTACAACACATCGGGCATGGGGCTGGAGTATGGTTCGCTGCCATCGCGCCGCAGCTACGGTATTAATGTAAACGTGAAATTCTAATCCTCAATTGAAATTATGAAAAAGACTATATTATCATATATGGCATCAGCCTTCGCTGTTTACGCTATCGGCGGACTGTGCTCTTGTTCAGACTCCTACATGGAAGATGTCAATACCGATGACTCTAAAGCCACAACCATCAGCCCTAATGCTCAGCTTACCACAGCACTGCTGCAGACATACGGCGATTTCTCATTAATGGACACCTACCGTTGCTACATCACGGGCTTTACCCAGTATTATGCAGGCGGCTGGAATGTATCAAACTATGCAGGAGCTGTCTATGCAGATGACAATACGATGGCACATGTCTGGAACCGTTATTACGCCATAAGCATAAAGAACCTCGTAGATGCTATCTCCAACACGAAAGACATGCCTAACACCAACGCGGCACTGCGCATTCACCGTGCTTACATGATGGCTGTGCTCTCCGACATCTACGGTGACATACCATGTACAGAGGCAGGCAAGGGATATACCGAAGGCATAGCTTCTCCAAAGTATGACACCCAGGAGGAGGTTTACACCTTCATATTCGATGAACTCAAGGCATGTGCAGCACAGCTTGGCACAGGTAACGACCGTATCTCCGGAGATGTCACCTCGCTTGCTTCTGATGTCAACGCATGGAAGAAATATGCCAACTCACTGCGCCTACGCTATGCCATGCGCATCTCTGACGTTGCTCCTGAAAAGGCAAAGGCAGAGTTCGAGGCAGCGCTCTCTGCCGACGGCGGCTACATAACCTCGGCTGAGGACGATGCTTACATAAAGTACATGAAAGCTCCGTTCACACTTTACGATGGTGCCAACGATCTCGACTTCCGCGCAAATGCACTCGGTGAAATGCTATACGGTCAGGACCCTGAGTCACCAACATTCGTATGTTCTACATTATTTAATTATATGAAGAAGAACAGCGACCCGCGTCTTTATCGTATAGCGCGCTGCTACATCCATACTACCCGCAGCCAGACAGACACATCGGGCAACTATGATGTTACTGACGAGGTTATAGCATGGGGTGAACGTGGAGGTACAGGTATAGCGCCTTGCAATGTAGGAGATGCATGGTGGAGCGACTGGGTGAGCGGTCCTGCCAACAATGAGATTCCTACTCTTGAAGGACTCGTTGCCAGTTTCCCTGACAAGGGCTACGACAAGAACAACTACCCGGCGCGAATGATTCGCCCTACTCTCGCCACAGCACTGTGTAATGCCGACTGTCCTGGCATTCTCATCACTTATGCAGAGGTGGAGTTTCTGCTTGCCGAGGCTGCCGCCAACGGTTGGAATGTACAGGGCGACGCAAAGAGCCACTACGAAGCAGGAATACGTGCTTCAATGGCGATGCTCAACAATTACTACGATATAGTGAAGAAGATTTCCAACGAAGAGACAGAGGCTTATATCGCTGCCAACCCAATTGGTGACAATGCGCGCGAATCAATCAACATGCAGGCATGGATTCTGCATCTTACTAACCCTAACGAGGGATGGGCAAACCTACGCCGTTCCGACTATCCCGCATTGGCTGACCGCAAGCGACTGCCTGTGCGCGGCGACTTCCCTCACGAGGACCCAAACATGCAGACACCTACACGCCTGCGGTATCCTAACCTTGAGGCAAAGTACAACAGCGTAAACTACAAGAAGGCAATAGACCGCATCGGCAATGCCGACGACTGGCACAAACGCGTGTGGTGGGATACCGCGGAACAGAACTTCATAGATATAAATGACATCAAGTAGAATGGAAAATAAGAACAATAGTTTTAAATAGAAATAACTTATGAAAAAGATATTATCATATACTGTCATGGCAATGATGGTTCTCTCGTTAGGAGGGCTGTATTCCTGCTCCGAAGACAACGATGGCTTCACCACTGCTTCTGAGAACGACTTCCCACAGATTCTCCAGCCTTGGTTCAGCGAGTGGGATAATGGTGAACCTACAGAATATAAGAACTTCTCACGCAACACAGAGTGGGTTGATTCTGTTACTGTGACTCCTGCCCTCTATACTACTGTAGAGTGGTTTCTCGACGGTGAAAAGATTAACGAAGGAACACATATCCGCAAGACTCTAATTGCCGGTGAATATATACTGAAAATTGTGGCTACAACAACAAAGGGCCTTTCAACATCACGCACAGGAAAACTCATTGTACGTGCTCTGGAAACAGACCCTGCACTTGGCAACAATGCTCGTGAGCGCTACGTAGCACAAGGTGCATCGGCTGCTATAAGCGGAACGAATATCGACAACATCAAGAGCGTTCTCATCGGTGGTATTGAAGCTTCAGATGTAAGTGTAAAAAACGGCAAACTCCATTTCACTGTGCCTGCAAGTCTTGCCGAGGGCAACTACAAAATAGTTCTTGTTGATGCAGAAGGCCAACAATATGGCGCAGGAGTTCTCACTATCAATAACACTCCACTTACCGTACTTGAGGAAGTTTTATGGGAAGGTGAGTTCGATGTTACATGGGGCACTCCTTTCGATGCACTAAAGACAACTATGGCTTCACACTGCAAAGCGGGTACTATTGTACGAATCTATGTAGATGGCAATGGACAAGGCGCTGCTACTACTGCATGGTGGAACAATATTCTCACTGGCAAGGGTGACACAGAGCGAGGCGACATAATGATTAGCGGCTCTATGGCACTTGAATACACTCTCACAGATTTTTCTATGGAGCTTATGACTACTCAAGACGGATTCCTCGTTGTGGGAGATGGATATAAAGTAAAGAAAGTAACCGTGCAATAAGAACTGAAACTATCAAGGAGATGAGGAGTCAAGGGAATTCAAGACGAATGCTGGTTATGAGTTTGGAACAAACAACTTAATAACCATTGTACATGGCTATTTTAACTCCATGTACTCCAGCTATGTCGGTTTTCACAGCCTGTGGAGAAAGAATCCTCAAAAAACTTGAGCTTACGAAAGTTAATTGCTTTATATATGCTTTTAGGAGGGAATCTTTGAGAAAAGGTTCTCTTCTTTTTGTTTATTCTACTCTGCCATTCTCTCAAGTCTTACTTCCATCTTCTTATACAACCCGCCAAATATAATTGCTTCGCCGGCATGAACGAAGCCTATACTGCTGTATAATTCAACCACCCAAGGATGATTAGGATCTACATAAAGAGTTACGGCATTAATACCGGGCTTACTCATTCCTTGTTCTATGCCGTGCTCAAGCAATGCAGTCGCAATGCCCTTACGGCGGAACTCCGGCAATACTGCAAGAGTGTCGAGATACCATTCACCAGTCTCAGCTTCATGAGTCATACGGGTGAAGTCATCTCCGCCATTGTCTCTTATAAACTCAAATGTCTTCTTACCTGCCTCGGCATATATAGCGCCGTCATAGGAAATGAGCACCGCAGCATCTTGTCCGTTGCATTGCGCAATAACAGCATTGCGCCAACTATAGAGGCTGTCGTCCATACGCGCTATCTCACGGCATACAGTGAGTATCTTCGACTGCTCCTCTTCTGGAATCCACATGGCTGTGAGGAAACCACGGGCGATGAATTCCGAATCATCAATAACGGCTTGTCTGAAAGTTATCATAGTCGTGTTATTTTTTTGTTTTCAAATTTTAATTCCACAGCACCAGTCAGTTCCTTATCGAGAACAACCTTGTCAGCTTTATATATCTTAGGCTTAAAAGCACGTGGAAAGGCATTGAAATAAGGGTTGCATGTGTGATACCACCTTATGGCTTTCACCTTGTAATAGCGTGGTAGCTGGTCGTGAAGCATGAATACTCTCGACATAGACACCCTTGTTATGCCGAATGAAGAATTAGGAAACTCGGCGACAGCTATTATACTCTGCACGTTGCGCTGCGCAGTTTGCTTTAGGCTGCCCTTGTGAGATATTGTTATATTACGCCCGAACCTTTGATTTATGTCATTCATTATGGATCTGAAAAGCAGGCCGTGACTTGAGTCATCGCCGCTTTTGCTGCATATAATCCACAGATGAATCATCTCATGCAGTATTGTATCGTCGAGTTCCTCCTGCTCAAAATCGTAGTACGCACTTATGCTGAGTGTTATGTCGGAATACTTTATTCCTCCGAATAGTTTCCTTTCTTTCCTATAGCGCACACTTCCAAGCATCGTCCTTGAATTGCTTATGCGCAGACGTGGACAAACCAGAGTATTGTTGAAACAGAGTTGGTTAAACTCCTCAAACTTTCGGCGCAGATATTCTAAAGTCACTATCATAGGCTATGCAAAGTTACAAAAAGTTTGCTGTCTGGTAAAACTTTTTATCAACAAATCCCAGTACATAGCAGTACCAGAACATTACCCTTACTTTGGCACTCCATTCTCATAGGTATGAAACGCTAGTGTCATATCTATGGTAATAATTGATAATATTTTATTACTGTCCGCTAAACTTTTTGGGAAGATACAAATTTAGGGCTGCCACTTCTCACGAGGTATCAGCCCTTTTTGTTACCTTTGCTTTTGCTAACAAACTTAGGTAACATGAGCAAAAGTACACATTTTTTCGGAC
>JBHAEQ010000044.1:0-41107 GCA_041855685.1 Prevotella sp.
AAATGTGTACTTTTGCTCATGTTACCTAAGTTTGTTAGCAAAAGCAAAGGTAACAAAAAGGGCTGATACCTCGTGAGAAGTGGCAGCCCTAAATTTGTATCTTCCCAAAAAGTTTAGCGGACAGTAATAATATGCAACAACGATAAATTCCCTGCACGGATGAGGCAGTGCAGGGAATTTGGACATGGATGCGTAGCGCTTATTACTGTGGAGAGTTGTCGTCCCAGATGTACATTTGCTTGGCACCACTTGGCTCAGTTTGCGGTACTGTGTCGCTATTCATATTGACAAATCCGGAAGCTGCGAGAATCATGCTGGCATTAATGCGCATGCAAGTCATGCAGGGACGGATGTATGCCGTTTTCTTGTTCATAAGTAGAATATGTGTTTATTGGATGATTACCTTTCTGCCACCAATGATGTACAGGCCTTTAGCCAAGCTACGGGTGTTATTTACTTTTCGTCCATCGATGGTATAGATAGCGGTTGGGTTTGTGCTAACTTTAGTGGCGAAGGTCTCTATGTTGGTGACGTTGTCCTCAGTGGTGAAGTTCACCGCCTTAGCACCGGCAATGGTGGTATCGGTGAAGAATGCGCGGAATGGTGCTACAAAGGCGTTGGAATTGATCGTGCCGTTGAGGTCGGTGATGCGTAACCACTGCTGTTTGGTCGCATTGAGCGTGTAGATGTCGTGGCCTAAGGCGTCATCGTGGTCAAGGGTACCCAGCGTGCCCGCAAAGATGTCGCTGGTTACATCAGTTGCCAGTTCATCACCGATAGTGTAACGCTTGGCGGCTTTCACTTCTACGTTTGTGACCTCCTCAATCTTTATGTTGTCCTGACTGCACAGCACGAGGTAAGGTACGTTGGCCTCTAATGTGTTTGCTGAGGTAAACGTGTAGGTGTAATCGCCGTTGCTGCCCGACCGTTCGGTGAACCGATATACTTGCATGCCTTCAGGCACTGTGGCAGGGTATGGCAGGCAAAGCGTACTGTAGCCCTTGTTGAAAGTACGGTTGAAAATGGCCTTCACGGCCTTGAACGTACCGTCTATTGTTCCTTCTTTGTCTTCGGCAGTAGGAATGGAGATGCCGTGAAGTGTGTAATTACCCTTTTCGTCTTTTTTAAGGTCATAGAGTACAAGGTTCTGGCAAGTGCCATCCGAACCGCTGAAGCGCACCACATTGTTTTCGTCGTTTCCACTCATTGTATTTCCTGCCGTGGTGAAGACAAGCGTATGTATGGGCAGGCCTGCTTGCGTGCGGGTAACAGATGCGCTGCCATTCGCACTGCGTAGGTCAAGATATTCGAGTTGGCTTGCGCCAGTGAATGAACCACTTTGTACGGCACTCTGATGACAAGTGAGGGCCAGGCGTCGAATGGCAGTGCCATAGAAAGCCTTTGAGCCGATGTAAGTCAGTGCGTTGGTCTCGAGTCTTGTCTTGCTGAAGCGCATATTGTTGCTGCCACTGAAGGCCTCTGAGCCGATGGTTGTGAGCTGGCTGTTGTTCTCGAAATCCACCGTGTGAAGCTGGGTACAATTGGCTAAGGCCTTGTTACCTATACTCTTGACTGAGGCAGGGATGACGAGATCGAAGTCGTAGTCACCCATGGCTGTGCCGAGGCTGTAAGTGTAGTGGTTGTCATAACGAGCCTTGGTATTCACCTCTTGTGCAATTATTCCAACCACGTTTTTCTTCTGATTGTCAACGGTGAGCTGGGAAGGAATTACAAGTTTAACCCGTCCGTTATCGTCTGGTGTGAACGTGCCTTTGGCATAAACGATATTCACACCATTATTATCGTTTGTCGCCTGAGTGTACCATGTGATACCTGTGTTTTCGACTGCGGACTTGGTGTTGTTGCCGATGGCGATGAGCAGCGAGTCCGTATTAGAGATATAGGCAGCATCGTCTGTCGGAATAAACTGGAAGTCGGTAGAGACTATGAGGCCGTTGGTACAGTTGCAACGTTGATCAGGAGTCATTGGTCCGTTGGTTCCCGCAGCGCGTAACACTGAGTAATAGCCCTCTGTGCTGACCATGCAACCGAAGCCCTGATTGTTGAGGATGGTGAGTGCTCCCCAGGTGTAGCCACGCTTTAGGATTCGCTCCATGCCGGTATTGCTGAAGTTTTGGAATTCGCTGGTTTTGTAGTCGTATGTTGCGCCCTCAGCGGTAACGGGTGAGAAAATCTCATTGCCTTTATCGCTTACGAAATGGTATTTACCGTCTTTGATGTAGCAGCGCCAGCGTGCTTTTTGCTTCATGTCATCAGAGAATTGGTCGCTACTTACGAAATGCTGTCTCTCGTCATCATCTATAAGATAGTAATAAGTGTCGCGGTTATAAGGACTGAGATATGCTCGTATTTGGTAATACTTGCCATCCTCAGGCTTGGCCACCTCATCGTCGCCTATATGTGAAAGAATTGTCATTTTCTCATTTAGGTTGTCAACGTCACCCGCAGTGACGCTACTATTGATTTCCGTACCGCTGAACACCTTTTCGTATGCAGTCAGAAAATCCTTTGCCTCGGGCAACCATGAGTAAGGATATCCAATGTTGCCAATATTATCGTGAAGTGGTTTTGCCATAGTGGCAAGCTGTTGCGCTGCTGATCGTACAAGCGCTTGTCCGGTAACAGTATCTGGAAGTTTGATGAGCTGTGTGTAGGTATAATTAATGCTGTTGACATTGCCGGTCCATGAACGGCGTATCAGACATCCGTCTTTTGTTTCAGTTCCTGTACATTGTGTTGATGTATTTGGATTTGTCTTGAGATAAGCCACGAGAGTCTTTGTCATTTGAGGAATGTCATTTACACTCTTCACTTCAACATAAGGTTCAGGTAATGTCTTGTTATCGGTAGTCTTGAACAATGCTCTCTGTCCATTGGGGTTGAAAGAATAGCCACTGCCGACAGCAGTGCCTGACTGTAGGCTATAGTCATATCTTGGATAGATACAGCAGGCAATTTCACCTTCGACTTCCAATTTAAAGCGACCTCCACCTGTAGAGAAGTTGGGCCAATCCTCATAGCTAACATAACCTACTGTAAGGTAAGGCATCGTAAGCGTATAGGAGCCGTTATTTGGCACATTGTCTGCCAACACATATTTAAAAGTCTTGCCAAAGTTGTCTGAAAACAATATGCGCACTTTGCTATCGGTGCCATATATCTGCGTGCAGGGATTCCAATAAATAGTTATTTGTCGGCCAAGACTGTAATCGTTTTTGGTGTTGCTTTGCAATTTAACATTATTTATCTGGAAAGGTTCTCCTGCCACAACATTCACTTTGATTGGCATGGCATCGTAGCGCGATTTGTCATGAACGGCTGCCATGAAAGTGTAGGCTCCGAGTTCGGAATAATCGGAATAGCTTTCTACATAGTTGGTAGTGTTTGTAATGGTAGAAGGATTTATACAGTGAGGGCGGAAAATCACGACACTGTCTTTTGTGCCCTTGTAAGAAGGACGCAAATGGTTGGCATGTGTCATATCATGCTTGGAGATGTCGAAAGAATTCACATTATAATAATAGTTTCCATCGTTCTTTGTGATCGTCGGCAGGTAGAATTGGAAGTCAGATCCCTTTGTGATGGTATATTCTGATTTGATTCGACTGCGGTCGAGTTTAGGATCTATACCATCTTCCTCCTTTGCATAAGGCGCAACAGTAATATTGCCGGCGTAAATGGTAACAAGTTTTGTACGAGCCTCGTCAGTGTAATAGTTCATGTTGGCCAGTGTGTTGCGCATCTGGTAGATGCTGGGCAATGAGAAAAAATCGCGTGGCGAGCCATAACTCATGATGCTGCGACCTGAGCCAGGCTCGGTGTTGATGGCATCTCCCTTCAGGTGTG
Source organism: Prevotella sp. (assembly GCA_041855685.1). Taxonomy (GTDB): domain Bacteria; phylum Bacteroidota; class Bacteroidia; order Bacteroidales; family Bacteroidaceae; genus Prevotella. The sequence continues at coordinate 3,868 of JBHAEQ010000044.1, forward strand.
TATGCTCAGCTCCAAAGCAATGTCCTATTTCATGTGCTAATGAAGTGAAATTATTGATGCACCATGCACTGCCTTTTAGTGTCGGGAAGGCGGCACCTCCGAGTTGTGCCACACCGTTTCGACTGTTGTTTGGACGGCCGATGAGGATTCCGAGGTCGTATTTTGTGGAGTCAGCTCCTAATGCGGCGTCAATAATAGTCTTGCTTATCAGCAGGCGAGTATTGTCGGTAGCGTTACGATCAAGCTCTAAGCCATTAACATTATAGTTGAACAAGATAAGTTTTGGGTCGCGTAGCACTTCAAATCTGATACCTACGTCGTTGGTGAAATAGTTGTTCAATTGAGTCTCCAGTTCACTCCACCACTTTATTACTTCCGTTGTTATTTCCTCATGGCTTTTCTGATTGTATGAAGTACCAAAGCCTTCATTGGAATTGTTAATATATTCCGGCAGTATGCAGGCGGCTAATCGGAAAGTATATATCTTTCCGGTGTTTTTAATCACTGATTCTGTTGAGGGTGTGGAGAAATGGGAAGGCACACGGCGCACTTTGGCACGTACGGTCTTATAATATTCCTTAGGGATGATAACTTCGCAACTGTCTTGCCCACTGTTCTCGGTATGGGCTTGTGTAGGCAAGAAAGAGACAATCGATAACAGAAGTATAGCCGACCGTGAAAACAGTCTGCTAAGCAAATTTGAGTGTTGTCCTGTCATTATTTTTATTTGTTTAATGTTTAAGTTAATTATGTATTTTTTGCAAAAATATAAAAACAAATGTTATTAACCGAATGCCACTCGGTTTGATTAATAATAATTAACAAGATTGTACTTTTTGATTTATATTTAATATCCGTTTTATTTTCGTTCAATGCGTCGCATTGGGGTCTATATCCGTACGTGTACAGCGCTTGTAGTAGTACGTCCATAGATTAATCGGTTCCAAATCAATAATGTTTTTTCCTTGAGCTTTTGAACAAGGCTTGTTATAAAACTAATTATGTGCTGTAATATCTTTAACAGCCTTTTCAAGCCACTCATTCTGCTCAGCTATGGTCATGTTGCTGTTGTCTAAGAGCAATGCATCATCAGCCTGTCGCAGTGGACTTACTTCTCTGTGTGAGTCTATATAATCACGTTCCTTAACGTTTTTAAGAATCTCGTTATAGTCAGCCTGTTCTCCTTTTGCAACCAACTCGTCGTATCTGCGCTTGGCTCTTACCTCTGCTGATGCAGTGACGAAAATCTTTAGTTCTGCATCAGGAAATACTGTTGTACCAATATCTCTGCCGTCCATAACAATTCCCTTCTCCTTTCCCATTGAACGCTGTTGTTCAACCATTGCTTTGCGTACAAATGGAATTGTTGCAATAGGGCTGACATGGTTTGACACCTCCATGAGCCGTATTTCATTCTCCACGTTCTCGTCATTAAGATATGCATCTGCCTTTCCACTTTCGGAATTGTACTTAAAACCTACTTTTATGTCACTCATTCTCGATTCCAGTTCTTCGGTCTTTACTGTTCCGTCGTTGTTGAAGAGATTATTTCTTAGAGCAAACAGTGTTACTGCTCTGTACATTGCTCCAGTGTCAACATATACATAACCAAGTGTTTTTGCAAGCTGTTTTGCCATTGTGCTTTTACCGCACGATGAATGTCCGTCGATTGCTATCGTAATATTCTTCATTGTATTATAGTTTTATATTTATATTTGCCAAAATGCTGGAACTGCCTACATGGTATTTTCCCCATGCCACATTGACACCAAACTTCTCAAGGTTCAAACCTGCACCTATAGAGAAACCTGCACCATGCGAACTTGCATTCTCTCCATCTCCAATGGTCATCTCAGCAGCTCTGCGGAAGTTGTATCCTATTCCTGCCCACATGCTCTGTGAGAGAATGAAATCAGCACCTATAGCAAGATGATTCTTCAGTTTATAGCTGGTGTGATTAAGATCTACCAATGTGAAATTGAATCTTAGCGGGGTGCCGACAAGGCGCTTGCTGACACCAAGCTGCACATCTATAGGCATAGGCTCATACTCATCGTCATAGGCTTTCACCTGTCCACCAAGGTTTTTCACCACTGCTGATACCGACCATTCGTTTTCGGCATTGTAATAGTTGATTCCTAAATCTACACCAACCCCAATAGAATTGTAATCGCCTATATATGAAGTTATTAACTTGGCTGCTATTCCCGCAGAGAATTGTTCGCTTAGAAGATACGAGAAATAACCGGTCAACGCAATGTCTTTTGCTGAAAACTCTCCAGTTTGCATGCCTTCAGTATTTGTCTGCTTCATCTTTCCATAGTCCATATACTGAGCCGATACAGCCACATTGCCTCTCTCCATAACCGAGAAATCGTAAGCGGCACTAAGCGTATTGGCTCCCTGCATATAGTTCATATAGTTGAGATTGAGGGTTTTGTTGCTTACATTGGATAGTAATGCAGGATTGGAGAAAATCAGTGAAGCATCATCATCTATAACGGTTATGTTTTCTCCACCTAAAGCAGCAGAGTGAGCACTTACAGGCAAGCGTAGAAAGTTATACAGTGTTCTACTCTCGTTCTGTGCAGATGCGCTGATATGTAAAACTGCTGTGAAAAGCAGAAAAAAAAGTTTTTTCATCTAATATATCTAAAATTATCTTCAAAGAGACCACTTATTTCAAAAAACAATATTACTTTTGCAACATGTTGAAACCAGCATCGCGTTCTCTCACTCTTGTATATAATATATTAAGTAACGCTTTGTTTGCAGAAAAATTGTAATCACTTAAGGAAAAATTAATGCTTGAATCCAAAAAGTCAGAAAAAGCAGATATAGAGTATCGCAGGACAGAAATGTTCCTTGCGTCTCTTGTGCTTGTTCTTTCATTTCTTTTTGCTGCTCTTGAGTGGAATACTTCTGTTGACGAAATAGACTCGGAAAAAGCTCTTTCAGAGATTATAGAGGAGATAGATTTCAGCAAACTTAAGAAGAATCGTGATATGATTACCGCTATCTCAGCGAGTGATAATCCACAGGAGGTGACAAACGTAAAACCTGTTGATGTAGCGTTGGTAAAGCAGAATGCAGAGCCCTTGTCAAGCAAACTTGTTGTGGGTTCGGGCGATGGTGAAATTCCAGAGGCAAAGGTTGAAGAAGTACAACCGCAGATTCTTGAGAATGATAAAGATTCTCCTGAAGGCTTTCAAGTTATTGAGGAGCTGCCAGAGTTTCCTGGTGGAGCCACTGCCTTTATGAAATGGATAACAGCCAATCTTAAATATCCTCGTAATGCTCAGGACGCAAATGTAAAGGGTAGGGTAGTAGTTAGCTTTATTGTTACTGCTGATGGCGATATAAAGAATCTGAAAATTGAAAAGTCGAATAATAGAATATTAGCACGAGCAGTTATAGAGACCATGGAAAAAATGCCTCGCTGGAAACCCGGGTCACAAAACGGCAAACCATGTTCGTCAATGATTGCAGTGCCTGTAAATTTTGAATTATAATGTACACATCAAGTCAAATTCTAACCATTGTAAACGATTTTATCGCTCAACTTCCTTACGAGCGTCGTCCCGAATCTTTGTATGACCCTGTGCGTTATGTATTGTCGGCAGGTGGCAAACGCATACGCCCGGTGCTTATGTTGATGTCGTATAATCTGTTTCACGATAATCCAGAATCTATATTATGGACTGCAAGCGGATTGGAAACATATCATAACTACACGCTTCTTCATGACGACCTCATGGATAAAGCTGATGTACGCCGCGGGCGTCCTACAGTTCACAAGAAATGGAACGATAATACAGCCATACTCTCCGGCGACTCCATGCTTGTACTTGCTTACGAACGTATAGCACGCTGTGATGACAACAAACTGCGTGCCGTTCTGGATTGTTTCACCGAAACAGCATTGGAGATAGGGGAAGGACAGCAATTTGATATGGATTTCGAACACAGAGACGATGTGAAGGAAGAAGAATATATCGAGATGATACGCCTAAAGACAAGTGTGCTCTTGGCATGCGCAGCTAAGATAGGTGCTGTCCTTGCCGGTGCATCAGAGGCTGACCAAGCAAACATGTACCGCTTTGCAGAGAATATAGGATTGGCTTTCCAATTGCAGGACGACTATCTCGATGTCTATGGCGATGAAAAAGTGTTTGGTAAAGAAATTGGCGGCGACATTTGCAATAACAAAAAAACATTTATGCTCATAAATGCTTATGCCAAGGCCGATGAAGCAGACAAGCAGATTCTTGAAAAATGGATTTCAATAAAAGAGTTCGACAGACAGGAGAAAATAGCCTCTGTAACTGCCATATATAATAAATTAGGTATAGACAAACTGGCTCTGCACAAAATAGAGGAATATTTTGGAGAAGCAAAGAAATATCTTGATGCAGTGACAGTTGATGAGGCACGCAAAGCCGAACTACGTTCTTATGCCGACAAAATGCTCCACCGCAACTCATGATTGATACACATACACATCTTGATGCTGATGAATTCAAGGATGATATCCACGAGGTCATAGCACGAGCCAAAGAGTCGGGAGTAGAGAAAGTTTGCATACCAGCTATTGACTTTGCTTCATGCCACTCTGTGCTTAATGTTGCAAATGAATTTCCCTGCTATGTTTACCCCATGCTCGGGCTTCACCCAGAGGAAGTTAAAACCGACTATGAAGAACAATTACAGAATATACGCACTTTGCTTGATGTTTCAATAGCAGAGCGTAATGATATTATTGCCATTGGCGAAGTTGGACTCGACTACTATTGGTCGCGTGAGTTTGAGAAAGAACAACTTGAAGCCTTCCGCAAGCAGGTAGAGTGGAGCATAGAAACCCGCTTGCCGCTTATGATTCATTGTCGTAAGGCGCAGAACGAGATGGTAAATCTTCTCAAGAATTATAAGAACGACCTCCCTGGCGGAGTCTTCCATTGCTTCACTGGCAATGATAAAGAAGCTGAACAGCTATTACAGTTCGATAGTTTTGTGCTTGGTATAGGCGGTGTTCTCACCTTTAAGAAAAGTCATCTTCCAGAAGTGTTGCCTGCAGTAGTACCTTTAGACAGGATAGTTCTTGAAACCGACTCTCCATACATGGCACCAACACCAATGCGAGGTAAAAGAAACGAGAGTGCCTACGTAAGATTCGTCATGCTGACACTTGCTGAGGCTTATGGGGTAACGGTAGAGGAAGTAGAACATAGAACTAACGAGAACGCTTACAGGCTATTCCCCGCCTTGCGTTAATATTGTTTTTGGGTGTTTATAAACGGCATCAAAATTACCAACCAATGCAGTAGTTTTACAAATCTTGTTAATTCTTTGTGCAAACATTGACTGTTAATATTTGATAATTTTCAGATATGCTTTTCTTAATTCCTTACTAAAAGCACTATCTTTGCAAAGATGTTTTGGAAAGGTGCTCGAGTGGCTGAAGAGGCACGCCTGGAAAGCGTGTAATCGTCAAAAGCGATTCGGGGGTTCGAATCCCCCTCTTTCCGCGATTACTGACTTTAGTAATCACAGTTATATAATTCCTATATCAACAAAGTATTATATGGAAAATAAAAAAGTTGCACTTATAACTGGCGTTACAGGACAAGATGGTTCTTATCTTTCAGAGTTTTTGTTAGAGAAGGGGTATGATGTTCACGGTGTAATCCGTCGTTCGTCAGTTGATTATCGTGAACGTATTGCACATCTTGAGGGACGTCCAAACTTCCATCTGCACTATGGTGATCTTGGTGACTCGATGTCGCTTGTAAAGGTCATTGGTGCTGTACGCCCTGACGAGATTTATAATCTTGCTGCACAAAGTCATGTTCAAGTTAGTTTCGATTCTCCTGAATTTACTGCCGATGTTGATGCAACGGGAGTACTTCGTGTGCTTGAAGCAGTTCGTGCTTGTGGTCTTGAACAAACATGCCGCATTTATCAGGCTTCAACATCAGAACTTTATGGTAAGGTAGAGGAGGTGCCACAGAATGAGAATACACCTTTCCATCCTTATTCTCCCTACGCTGTTGCAAAGCTCTATGGTTTTTGGATTGTAAAAGAATATCGTGAGGCTTATAACATGTTCTGTTGTTCAGGAATATTGTTCAATCACGAGTCGGAGCGTAGAGGCGAAACTTTCGTAACGCGTAAGATAACACTTGCAGCAGCTCGTATTGCCCAAGGTAAACAGGAAAAGTTGTATTTGGGTAATCTGTCTTCACTCCGCGACTGGGGATATGCCAAGGATTATGTTGAATGCATGTGGCTTATTCTACAGCACGACACTCCGGAGGATTTCGTTATTGCTACAGGTGTTCAGCATTCTGTACGTGAGTTTACATACGCTTCTTTCAAGGCTGCCGGTATAGAACTTAAGTTTGAAGGTCAGGACATGAACGAGAAAGGCATCTGTGTAGCAGGTCCAAAAGAACTCATCGGCAAGACACTTGTTGAGGTGAGCGAGGATTTCTATCGTCCTACCGATGTAGTCAATCTTTGGGGTGACCCAACTAAGGCAAAGCGTGAGTTAGGTTGGAACCCAATGAAAACAACATTTGAACAGCTTGTTCAGATTATGGTCAACCATGATATGCAGAAAGTTGCCGCCGACCATGTGGCAGGCGTTATGCGTACAAACCTTGCCGAATATCTGGAGAAAGGACTTGTGAAATAATGTTGGATAAAGGTTCTAAGATTTATGTGGCAGGACATAATGGACTTGTTGGTTCTGCTATATGGAACAATTTGAAGGCTCGAGGATATGAAAACCTTGTTGGCAGAAGTCACAAGGAACTTGATTTGCTCGACCCTGTGGCTGTTAAGCAATTCTTTGATGAGGAACAGCCTGATGCTGTTGTGCTTGCTGCTGCCCATGTGGGAGGTATTATGGCAAATCTGCAATATCGTGCCGACTTCATATATAAGAATCTTCAAATTCAGCAGAATGTGATAGGTGAATCATGGAAACACGGTGTTAAAAAGTTGCTTTTCCTTGGTTCTACCTGCATATATCCCGGTGAGGCTCCACAGCCTATGCCCGAGGATTGCCTGCTCACAGCTCCACTTGAATATACCAACGAGCCTTATGCCATAGCTAAGATTGCCGGTATAAAAATGACAGAGTCGTTTAATCTGCAATATGGAACTAACTATATTTCAGTAATGCCTACCAATCTTTATGGTCCTAATGACAATTTCCATTTAGAGAACTCTCATGTTCTTCCTGCCATGATACGCAAAATATATTTGGCTAAGTGCCTTAATGAGGGCAGTTGGGAACTTGTGCGTAAGGATATAGGTCTTCGACCTGTAACAATAAAGAATACCGATAAACGTATAGATGCAGATTCTTCCGAGGAGGATATACTCTTTGTGCTTGCGCATTACGGTATAACCCCAGAGGTTGTTACCCTTTGGGGAACAGGAAAGCCTATGCGTGAATTCCTGTGGAGTGAGGAAATGGCTGATGCTTCAGTGCATTGTCTGTTGAATGTAGATTTCAAGGATATTGTTGAACAGAGCAGCTTTGTTATCAATCGTGATGGCATAAAGGAAGTTCGTAACTGCCATATCAATGTGGGCACAGGCAGACAGTTGTCTATAAAAGAATGTGCCGAGAAGATTATGCAGGAAATAGGCTTCAAGGGTGAACTTCGCTGGGACAGTTCAAAGCCCGACGGTACATTGCTTAAGATGTGTAATGTAGATAAACTCCATCGTTTAGGATGGCATCATACAATCGAAATTGATGAAGGCATTCACCGCCTTTATGAATGGTACTTGAAAGGAATTTGTGTTAATCATCTATAAGTGATAACATCATCAATAATCAAAGCCGAGGCATTGCGCCTCGGTTTTTTCCGATGTGGCATTTCTAAAGCTGAGCGTGTCAGCCCTGAAATGGAAGCGAAACACAGGGAGTGGCTTCGCAGAGGCGGATATGCTTCTATGGAGTATATGACTAATCATACGGAGAAGCGGCTTGACCCGCAATTATTGGTTCCTGGTGTGAAGAGTATTGTTAGTGTGGCTTTGAATTATGCTCCAAGTAGGCAGTTTGCCGACAACGAACTTAAACTGGCTTCATACGCTATGGGGCAGGATTATCACGATGTCGTCAAAAGTAAGCTCCATCAACTTGGCGCAGCATTGAATATTACAGAATACAGAGTTTTCTGCGATAGTGCTCCTGTTCTTGAGCGTTATTGGGCAGAACATTGCGGCATAGGATGGATAGGCAAGAATGAACAGCTTATTATTCCCAAGGCAGGAAGCATGTTCTTCTTAGGTGAGTTGTTTATAATGGAAGAGGTTGACAATTACGATAGTCCATGCAGAAATTATTGTGGTAATTGTACTAAATGTATTGACGCTTGTCCTACGAATTGTTTAGGACAAGATTTCTTTGATGCAGAGAAATGCCTTAGCTATCAAACGATTGAAAATCGTGGTGCTTTGTCTGATGAAGCAAAGACTAAATTGGGAGACACCTTCTATGGCTGTGACCGTTGTCAGCAGGCATGTCCGTGGAATAAGTTCTCAACACCTACTACAGTGGAAGAGTTTTCACCACGTGAGGAGCTGTTGAATATGAAGCGTAAAGACTGGCAGGAACTTACCATAGAAAAATACCGCCAGCTTTTTAAGGGTTCTGCTGTGAAGCGTGCTAAATTCGAAGGGTTGAAGCGTAATATTGATGCCGTTTTAGATGTAGAGCCTAAATAATATCCTTGCAGGTCAGTTCCTGTTCGAATGATAAATACTCAGGACGGTGGTTTTGTTGTTCTTCTTTCGGAATATATCTGCGTAGATTGGGATAATGATGCCGCAGATATGTTTCCAAGTTGCTTGGAGCAGTAACCTCAATATTGCCTAACTTTATAGTCTGTGGCTGCTCTATGCTTTTAACCGATATATGGTCACGAGGCATTAGTACCATGTTATAGTATTCAGTGTCGCACTTGTTGAATATTCCCTGACATGACACTAACATGTTGTAGATAGCAGTCTTTGAGAATAACGAATCAACGATTCTTGTCAGCAGACATGGCAGAAAACTTCTTTTACGCGGTGTGTCAAGGTCGCATTTCCCGCAATACTTCCACTGCCAAATGGATTTACCCATGAAGCAGCCGTTGAGGAAGTTGCATATCGAACGGTGTGCTTTCTGCAGCATCTTGTTGTCAGGTACTTTGTCGAATGGAAATACATCAATAAAGATACCGTTTCTTATATCCAGTTTCTTGAAAGTACCTTCTATGAAAGTTGTATTATCCTTGCGCACCTTTGCAAAATAGAAAGGTGTGTCCTTGTCGGTCTTTACCCATTGCAGGAAATAACCTTTTCTCAATTCCTTTGGTGCTATTTCCAGAAAACGGTTATAGTTATCACGTGTCATGCCAATATCAATATCATCGTCCCATGGCAATATCTTGTTTTCAAAGAAAGCACCAATTGCTGTTCCGCCTTGTATGAAATAGGGAATATCCGCTTTGTTACATATACGGATTATCTCAGCAAGTATTTCGTATAGAGTACTATGCAGTTGGCTAAGTTCCTCGTCAGTATATTCCCTTTTCATATTATTCTTGTTTTAGTGCAAGCATACACCAGTTATTAAGTTCCTTTCGTCCTGTTTCATGTAGTCCAAGTTCTGCGGCTTTTTCAATAAGCATTTCGGCATCTTCTGTATAGAAACCGCTTAGAATTATTGTGCCGTCAGAGTTTAGAACTTCCTTGAACAAAGTCAAATCCTCAAGAAGTGTATTTCGGTTAATGTTTGCCATCACCACGTCAAAGACACCGCAGATGTGTGAAAGAACCGACGCATCACCCTCCATGACATTAAGGTTTTTTATACCATTTAGTTTAGCATTGTGTTCCGTATTTCTTACACTCCACTCGTCAATATCATATCCTACAACATCTTCAGCTCCTAATTTGGAAGCTGCAATGCCGAGAATGCCTGTACCACAGCCACAGTCGATAACTCGTTTTCCCTCTATGTTCATCTCAATGAGCTGTGTTAGAATAAGCTGTGTTGTCTCGTGAGTGCCGGTGCCGAAAGCATTCTTCGCTTCAATACCAATTTCTATCTGCCTGTTGATATCTGGTACAGGTTTCTTTGCATCATAAACCAACAGCCTGCCTGATATGTCAATAGGCTCAAATCCCCGTGACTCCCATTCTGCATTCCAGTTTTCTTCAATAACACTCGACAGAACATAGGTTATACTGACATTTTCTATAGGAAAGTCTGATATAATGGAATTAAGATAATCTTTGTGAAGAAGAGGCACTTGCACATAGCCGTCAATTCCAGCTTCTGTATCCTCGAATGTTTCAAAACCTGCGTCTGCAACAATGTCGGCAAGCAGCTCTCGTACTGTTTGTTTCAATTCATCCGCACATTCAATAATGAACTCTGCTTTATAGTACTTCATTTTCTAAAATGACAAAATAAAACCTTTTTTGTATTAATAATTATTTGCAAATTTACAAAAAATAGGGGAAATCCTATATATACTTAGGGGAATTCCGTATATTTGCATAGTATTTCTTGATATTTTTGCACTATAAAAGTATAAACATTAAAATATAGGAGACAGACATGATGAAAAAGTTATTACTGTTCAGTATGATTTGTATTCTGCCTACATTAGTTATGGCACAGGACGATATGTATTTCGTTCCTAAGAAAAAATCGAATGTAAAGGCGGCAACCCAGACTTATTATGCAGGGAGCAGCCGAGATGTTGATGAATATAACCGCAGAGGAAAGTTTAATAGCAGTGTTTCGGATATTACTGATAGTGATATAATAAATTTCGATGGTAAACGGGGAATTTATCCTGACAGTATATATGTTGATACATTGTTTGCCGACAGAGTGATGCAGTATGAGGCTGACAAAGAAGATTATGCCTATACCCGCATGCTGAATCGATGGTATGGCTATTACGACCCTTGGTTCTATTCAATGGGGTATATCAGTCCATGGAGTTATTATGGTCCTCGTTGGTATTCACCATATTATTACTCATATTGGTATGATGGCTATTATGACCCTTGGTATTATCGCAGCTATTGGGGCACTCCTTGGTATTATCGCAGTTATTGGGGGTGGAGTCCGTTCTATTATGGTGGATACTATGGTGGTTATCATGGTGGTTATTGGGGTGGTACAATTTATCACAATACCGAGAATAGGGGGGCGGCAGGCGGCTATTCAAATCGTGGTCGTGCTGACATCAGTCGTCAAGGACTTGCAGGAAGCAACCGTATTGTAGGAGGCAACGTGTATAACAATATCTCAAAACGTAGTGAAGGAAACTCTCGTATTGTAAGGTCAACTCGTTCTACAGGAACACGTACTTTCAATAACACATACAATAATACATTTGATAACAGTCGTTCATATGACTCGCCGGGCAACAATCGCTCTTATAATTCTTCACGTTCAACAGGAAGTTTCTCAAATGGTGGAAGCTCTATGGGCGGAGGAAGCTCTCGTGGAGGTAGTATCTCTGGAGGTTCACGAGGTGGACGACGTTAGTATTCCGATACAATTATTTATAAAGGCATAGATTATTAAGAAAAACAAAGATAGATTATACAATGAAAAAGATTCTTTTTTCTGCCTGCATGCTGGCTGCAATATCAGCACAGGCACAAGAAACATATACAAATGCTGAGGTTGTCAGTGAAGACCTTAATGGAACTGCTCGCTATGTAGGTATGGGTGGAGCTATGGAAGCACTCGGTGCAGACATCTCAACAATGGGCACAAACCCAGCAGGTATTGGTTTGTTAAGACGCTCTTCTGTAAGTATGACAGCAGGACTGGTCAGCCAACAGAATGCAGGAAAGCATACTGAAAGTGAGAGTACAAAGGCGAGTTTCGATCAAGTGGGATTTGTATGGAATACCAATTTGGGTGACGGCAAATCATTCAATGTGGGATTTAACTACAAGAAGAATCGTAACTTTAATAACATTCTGAATGTTTCAGCTCCACTGAATGGTGCTTCGCAGATTCTTAATTCCTACATGAACCTTATGGATGCCAAGAACATGCAGGACCAGAACTTATCACAGCTTGATGCTCTCTACTACAATACTTTTGTGGGCGATAAGAATGGCAACCTATATTATAATGTGGCAGACGGCTATTCATTGAGCCGTGCAGTAAAAGGGTATGTCGGCGAATACGATATTAATATCTCCGGTGCCTTGAGCCAGCGTGCATATCTGGGCTTGACAGTAGGTTTCCATGATGTTCATTACAATTCAAGTACGTCTTACACTGAGTCATTGCTTAATAGTAGTAATGAAAATGTTGGCAATATCACTGTTTATGACCAGCGACAGATTACAGGAAGTGGTTTCAATGTTAAACTCGGTGGTATATTCTTCCCTATAGAAGACAGCCCGTTCCGTTTTGGTTTAAGCATTGCCACACCTACATGGTATGATCTTGATACACGTAGTGTTACAGCTCTTCACAATAAAACAAGTATAACAAACAACCCTATAAATCCTAACTTTACTTCTGAGGGAAGTTATGCCTATAAGGTATATACACCATGGAAATTCGGAGTTTCGCTTGGTCACACAGTTGCTCAATATCTTGCTTTGGGCTTGAGCTATGAATATGCTGATTATGCAAGCATAAGTAGCAGAGTAATCGATGGTTATGATGCTTATGGACAGGTAAGCAGCTACACCGATACAAATATGAACACTCATACAAAACGCTCTTTGAAAGGAGTATCAACACTCAAGCTCGGTGCAGAAGTAAAAGCAAGTCCTGAGGTTGCAGTACGTGTGGGTTATAACCTTGTTACATCAATGTATCGTGATGAAGCTTTCCGAGATGGTACAATCTGGTCACCCGGAACATACTACTCTTCACAAACAGATTATACTAACTGGAAGTCAACAAACCGCCTTACCTGCGGTGTAGGTTATGCTAAAGGTCCTTTCGCATTTGATGTGGCTTATCAGTATAGCACAGCTAATGGTAATTTCAAACCTTTCATGGACTCATCAGCAACCTATGAATGGGATGATAATAATGATGGTGTTATTGACGAAGTTGAAAATGTCAAAAACTACTCCGATGCTGTTAAGGTAAGTAATAAACGTCATCAATTGATAGCTACTCTTACATACAAGTTCTAAGTAATGAGGTTAGAGATTAAGGGGTAGAGGTTAGAGAATTTTAAACCAAACCACTAATTTACTTCAAAGTCGTGTCAAAATCAACTTGACACGGCTTTTTTTTGCTAATATCTATGTAATCTCAAAAAAAATATGTAAGTTTGCATATCCGAATAACAATAACAACTCAATCAAATGGATAGACAACAATTAACAACACAGCAAATTGATAGAGCTATCGACAAAACTATCAATAAGTTTCCTCTGAAAGATGATGCTGTAATTTTTACTGATGTTCATTTCCGTGTCATACAAGATAGTGGCGAATTGCTTTCATTTGATGATGATGACAACGAAATAAACCGTTGTGTTATTGACGAATGGATTGGTAATACCGATGATGATTTCTATCAAAAGATAGGTGTATTGTTGCGTAAGCGCCTGCATACTTTCAATGAACGCATCGACCAGCTTGGCATATCAAAACCTTTCAGTTTCCTGCTCGAAGATGACGAGAAAGAACATATCTCCGAGCTTTACCTTGTAGATGATGAGAATATTATTATCGGCGGAGACCTTATGGAAAACCTTGATTCTGATTTAGATTCATTCTTTAATAATTTAATGAAGGAATAAATAAGAGGGTAGCATGTGCATATAATACGAAACATGCTTTCAATATAGATGGTGACCAAATGAATTGAGTATATTCTTGTAATAGAGAATATACTCGTTACATATTCAAAAGGGTGAAAGAATAGACTAAGGAAGCAATGATAATGTTTTGTGTTTAATCTTACTGCTTTCTTTATTTGAGTATATATCTGTCAACTTAATTCACAGAAAATTACTGTCGAGATTTTTGAGCTTCCAGAAAAGCATTTCTATAAGAATATTTATCGTTATCTTTGTATCTCGCTGAAAACTATGCATACTTTTTATGAATAACTGTTGTTCCCTGCTAACGATAACTATTCTTATGTGCTAACGATAACTATTCTTATGTGCTAACGATAACTATTCTTATGTGTTAACGATAACTATTCTTGCACAACATCGATAACTATCATTGCAAGTTAACAATAACTATCATTACATTGTTACACAATAATACTTGCTATGAATAACTATCGTTAGACAAAATATCCGCCTTGTTATTTTGGCTCAGTCGAAATTTAGTGGAGAATAAACCTCAAAACCTGCGTGTTTTTCTATTTTTTCTTTATGTCAATATTATTCCGATTTTATTATTTCTGTGCGGACATACACAGGGTCTGTCCCTACGTTGTTGTTCATAACCTTAAAACCTCTCTAATCTCTTAACTCCTTAATCTCAAGTTGAAAGCTCTCCCACTAAATTTCGATTTAGCCTTAATAGATATATAAGACCAATCTATTCATTCACTATGCCTGTGATAAAAACGAGAGTGTAAAGCTCTGTTGAACAGATGCCTTACACTCTCATAATATGTGTGTAACCTTAGAGGTTATAGTTTAAGTTTTTTCTTTTTAATCTTACTCTCGTTCTGCATTCTGTCGAGTGCAGTAACGACGTAGGTGTATTTTGTCTTGCCTGTTTCGTAAGGCAACTTGAAGAAATTGTTGCTGGTTATTGCAACAATCTTTGAAGCATCGTCGGTGTTTATCTTTTCGCCGTTGGCAAAGCAATATACTACATACTTTACGGCTTCGTCCTGCCAGCCTTTTCCTCTTGGTGCTGTCCAGAATAACACATAACCATCGGGAGTCCAGACTGGTTTTATCTTGCGCACTTTGCCAGGGGCATTCTTATCAATAAAAGGCATTAGCGGCTGTAGGGCTGGGTATTTCCAATAATGCTGACGAAGCTGACTTCCATAGTTTCCTGTATTGTCAACAGCTGCTTTTGCATACCAAAGTACGGTACCGTTTACGTTCTTCATTTGGTTGTGAAGTTTGAACTTGGCAGCCATTTGATTTCGGTTAGGATTATTAGGGTCAGTATGTTTGACAGTTCTTTCAATATCCTCACCTATATATAATGGACGATTGCCGGAATGCTTGTTCCACCAGCGTATTAGCGTTTCATAATCGGCAGCCTTATTTCCAATCTCCCAATAAATTTGAGGTACACAATAGTCTATCCAACCATTATTAACCCACATCAGTACATCGGCATAAAGCTGGTCGTAATTTTGCAGTCCGTTGGTTTCAGAACCGTTGACAGGGTCACTCTTCTTATTGCGGTAGATTCCGAAAGGCGATACTCCGAACTTAACCCACGGTTTTAGTCTATGTATTGTTTCGCTAAGCTGTATTATAAATGCATTGACATTATCGCGTCTCCAATCGTCGATATTTTTAAAGCCTCCAAGATTATAAGCGGCAAACTGTTGTGAGTCGGGAATCTGCAGGCCGGCAACAGGGTAGGGGTAGAAATAGTCGTCAATATGGAATCCGTCAATATCGTAGCGCGCAACAATGTCAGCCGATACTTTGCAGATGTAATCACGGTTCTGTGGTAGTCCTGGATTTAGTATATACTGTTCATCGTACTCAAAGAAACTTGTTGGATTTGTTATGCACACATGACTGTTTGCCAATGCTGTAGTGCCTTTTGTCTTTGCCCTGTATGGATTTATCCAAGCATGGATTTCCATATTGCGTTTGTGACATTCCTGTACCATCCATGCCAGTGGGTCCCAGCCAGGGTTCTTGCCTTGTGTACCTGTCAGAAATCTACTCCAAGGTTCATAAGTACTTTGATAAAGAGCATCGCATTCAGGACGTACTTGAAAGATTATGGCATTGACACCCATTTTAGACAATTCGTTGAGTTGGTAGGTCAACGTCTGCTGCATGGTTTCTTTGCTCATGCCTTGAAACTGACCGTTTACAGCCTGAATCCAAGCACCTCTAAATTCGCGTTTGCTCTGTCCATAAACATTGATAGCACTCATAAGAATGAGTGCCATCAAAATAAAGTATCTGAAAGTTTTTTTCATTACACAGAAAGTTAAGCCTCTTCGGGCTTCATATTTGTATATACATTCTGAACGTCGTCAAACTCTTCAAGTTTTTCAATCATCTTTTCAAGAGTAGCACGCTGTTCTTCATCTACATCTTTTAAGTCATTTGGTATATAAGTAAACTCACCACCTATGTCTTCAAATCTTTTTTCTTCAAGGAAATGCTGTATCTGTGAGTATGATGTGGGAGCACCGTAGATAGAGATTGTTGTCTCGTCCTTGTCCTCATCGTAGTTCTCATCGAAATCATCATCTACGTTAAAGTCGATTAGTTCAAGAATCAACTCTTCCATATCAAGGTCGGCGGGTTTCTTGAAAGTGAATACACACTTATGGTCGAAAAGGAATGATAGTGAACCTGTTGTTCCGAGATTGCCAGAGAATTTGTTGAATATAGAGCGAACATCGGCTACAGTACGTGTAGTGTTGTCGGTAAGGGTATCAACGAATACAGCTATTCCGTGAGGTCCGTAGCCTTCGTAGGTTACTTCCTTATACTCCGATTGGTCTTTACCCATTGCGTTCTTGATAGCACGCTCTATATTGTCCTTCGGCATATTCTCGCGCTTACATGTAGCGATTACAGAACGAAGTGTAGAGTTTGTTTCAGGATCAGGTCCGGCAGCTTTCACTGCTATTGCAATTTGTTTACCAAGGCGGGTGAAAGTCTTTGCCATGTTTCCCCAGCGTTTCATTTTGCGGGCTTTTCTAAATTCAAATGCGCGTCCCATTATTTTTATATTTTACAATTTAACAATTTACTATTTCTTTATTGTTGGCTTAAATACTAACGAAGTTCTGCATTAAGCTGTTTCTTAAGATTTGCTATGAGTTTTGACATTATGGCATCAATAGCCTTGTCGTTTAGAGTTTTCTCCGTGTCTTGAAGTATGAAGTTCACTGCGTATGATTTCTTGCCTTCAGGAAGATTCTTTCCCTCATAAACATCGAAGAGTTCAACGTTCTTCAGCAGTTTCTTCTCACTTTGACGTGCTATCTTCTCAATTTCTGCAAACTCTACACTCTTATCAATTAGTAGGGCAAGGTCGCGTGATACTGCAGGGTATTTGCTTATTTCTGTAAACTCAACCTTATTCTTTTTGATGGCTTTCATAACATTGTCCCAATGTATATCAGCAAAATATACAGGTGCTGAAAGGTCGGTCTTTTTCAGAATTGATTTTGCTACAATACCTATTTCTGCAAGTAGCTTACCACCACGGTTCTTGAGTTCAATGCCTGATGAGAAGATGTTGTTCTGCGACTTTTCTGATACTATCACCCCCTTTGGTACGCCTAAACGTGCAAACACATTTTCTACGTATGCCATGAGTTCATAGAACGAGCTGTCTTCATTAGGATGTGCCCATGAACCTTCAACTCTCTTTCCTGTTACGAAGAGTGCAAGATGCTTATCCTCTGTGTAAGCTTTTATTGGATTCTCCATTTCGTGTTTCTCGGCATTGAAGTGATAGCAGTTACCAAACTCGAAGAATCGCAGGTTACCCATCTGTCTGTTGGCATTGCG
Source organism: Prevotella sp. (assembly GCA_041855685.1). Lineage (GTDB taxonomy): Bacteria > Bacteroidota > Bacteroidia > Bacteroidales > Bacteroidaceae > Prevotella. The sequence goes on from JBHAEQ010000044.1 coordinate 21,586, forward strand.
TACGATGCTTTCCAAGCCTCCGAACAGAAGTGTCTGGCGCATTACTCCGAGATCGTTGCTTAATGGATTCATTACTTTCACAGTCTTCTCGGCAGTGTAGGTGTTCAACTCCTGATAGTAAGAGGTCTTGGTGAGAGAATTGTTGAGTATCTCGTTAAAACCACAGCCTACAAGTTGTTCGCCGATAAGATTCTCAAGTCGATGCTCCATATCAGTTTCCTCGGCTATAGTGAGCGAAGATTTTAACTGTGTAGGTATTTCCACATTATTATATCCGTATATGCGTAGAATGTCTTCTACAACATCGCAAGGACGCTGAACATCAACACGGAAAGCAGGAATTACGAGAGTAAGACCATCATTAGTTTCGTTCAGAATCTTCATGTCAAGAGTCTGTACAATAGACTTTATTGTGTCATTGCCGATTTCTTTGCCTATAAGAGTATTTACATAGTCATAAGTCAGCTCTACAACAGGATTCTCAATAGGGTTAGGATAAACATCCTTTATCTGCATGCTGACCTTACCTCCTGCCAACTCTTTGCACATAATGGCAGCCTGCTTTATGGCATATACCTGCAAATCGGGGTCTATGCCACGCTCAAAACGGAAGCTGGCATCAGTGGAAAGACCATGACGACGTGCGCTCTTTCTTATCCATGTAGGGTGGAAATAAGCTGACTCAAGAACAACATTGCGGGTAGTATCGTATGTACCTGAACCTCTACCTCCGAAAACTCCAGCTATACACATTGGTTCTTCTGCATTACAGATTGCAAGGTCGCGGCTGCTGAGCTTATGTTCCTCACCGTCGAGAGTTACGAAAGGTGTGCCCTCAGGCATTGTCTTGACAACAATTTTCTTGCCTATAACCATATCGGCATCGAAGCAGTGCATGGGCTGTCCGTATGCCATCATGATATAGTTTGTTATGTCAACGATGTTGTTGATGGGGCGAAGACCAATAACTGAAAGTTTGTTTTTAAGCCATTCTGGACTTTCCTTTACCTCACAATCGGTTATTGCAAGACCAACATATCGGCGGCATGCTTCGGTATTTTCTATCTCTACTTCAATCTGCAAATCTTCGTTGTCAACACAGAATTCTGAACAGTCAGGACGATGCAGACTTGTAGAGTATCCGTTTTGCTTGAGCCAAGCGTATAAATCGCGTGCTACCCCCCAGTGTGATAGAGCATCAGCACGGTTTGCTGTTATATCAATCTCAATAATCCAGTCGCTCTCCAAGTGGAAATACTCTGCTGCGGGAGTTCCTACTACAGCATCTTCAGGCAGTACCATTATGCCATCGTGACTTGTGCCAACACCAATTTCGTCTTCAGCACAAATCATTCCGTTAGATTCTACGCCACGCAGTTTGCTCTTTTTGATAGTGAATTCCTTGTCGCCGTCATAAAGCACGCAACCTAAATCGGCAACAATCACTTTCTGACCTGCAGCTACATTGGGAGCACCGCAAACTATTTGCTGTGGTTCGCCTTTACCAAGGGCAACAGTTGTAACATGAAGATGGTCGCTGTCAGGGTGCATTTCACAGGTAAGAACCTGACCTACGAATAATCCCTTAAGACCGCCTTTGATTGATTGAGCTTCCTCAAGAGCATCAACTTCAAGTCCACACGAGGTAAGTGCATCGGCAACCTCTTGAGGAGTAAGTTCAAAATCGACATACTCTTTAAGCCATTTATACGAAATGTTCATTGCAATGATTAAATTTTCAACAAAAAATAAGCAAGCTCAAAGCTCGCATAGTTTAATTATTATGCAAAATTAATAAATTTTGATTGAAAGGCAAAATAAATGCTTATATTTGTTAGTTTATGCCTTTACATAGCTACAGCTGCATTGCAGTTATTCTCTGCTTGCACTCTTCCATAAGCCATTTTGGAGTGCTTGTGGCACCGCAAATACCTACGCTGTCAATACCCTTGAGCCATTGAGGATCTATTTCGGAGGCACGTTCTATATGGTGACTGTTTTGATTTACGGAGAGGCACTGATTGAAGAGCACCTTACCGTTTGACGACTTATGTCCACTGACGAAGATAACTAAATCGTGGCGTGATGCAAAGTCGCGTATGTTGCCCATTCTATTTGCCACCTGCCGGCATACAGTATCGAAACTTCGGAATATGGCAGTAGGGGAGATGTGTGACTGACAGTAGTCTATTATCCTTTCGAACTCGTCTAACGACTTGGTTGTCTGTGAATAAAGATATATATCTTTTGTGAAATCCAGTTTTGCCACATCATCGAATTTCTCAATTACTATAGCCTTTTGATTAGTCTGGCCTACAAGTCCCAATACCTCAGCATGTCCTTTCTTTCCAAATATTACGATTTGTGCATCAGGATTCTGAGTGTATTGTCGTTTTATTCTTCGTTGCAGAGCAAGTACCACAGGGCATGTCGCATCAATAATCTCTATATTGTTTCGTGCGGCAAGTTCGTATGTTTCAGGGGGCTCGCCATGTGCTCTAAGCAGTACTTTAACGTCGTGTATCTTGCCCATCTGTTCATGGTCAATAGTCACAAGTCCTTCTGCTGTAAGTCGTTCTACTTCCATTCCGTTGTGCACAATATCTCCAAGGCAGTACAGGGTTTCGCCGTTGGCAAGTTCCTTTTCTGACTTTTTTATAGCTGTGGTTACTCCAAAACAGAAGCCTGAACTTTCGTCTATTTCTACTTTCATTATTTCCTCCTTATTGTTGAATGATGTCTTTGATATCAACCTCTATTACAACTTTTGGCTGTAGAGGGTCGTTTGTTATCATTATTACACGTGGACGGGTCTTTATATTCTTTAATTGTTTTGGCGAAGTGCTTACCTTCAAGCGTGCCATTTCGCCTGGCATAAGAATGCTCTTGTTTAGTTCTACATTCAATCCTGCTGTCATTAACTGCATCTTTTGTATTTCAAGTCTTGACTTACCTACATTCTGTAAATCAATAACAGCAGTTTTTTTCTTACCATCAGAAACAGGCATGTGCAGGCGTGTTGTTGAAAGTTGAATCTTAGGAGCAAGTGCTTGTTGAGCTTCTGTGAGTTCCTGACGTGAGGGAAGCAGAATGGTTGATACATCAATCTGCTTGCTTGCCGTCACCCGCTCGCCAGGGTTTGCACCAAGATATATATGTGTGTCTTCAACACCATAATCGCGCATGAAACGTGAGTCAAGAGTAATTGTCACCTCTGCCGAACGATTAGGTTCTACTTTTGAAGGCGATATGTCTGCTTTCAGATAGTTTGGCAGATGCATGACAGTAGGGTTCACCGACTTGTTTGTAGGGTTGTAGATATGGAATTTCTGTTGGAATATTTCGCCCAGTCGTACATCTTCAAACTCAATGTAATTGCAGTCAGCTTTCAGTGTGCCGAGTTCAAAAGGGAAATCGCCTATGTAGTCTTCAACAGTTTCAACTACTACTCCTCTTAGCTCAAGTTGCAGGGGTGTTGATGAAGCATTGCTATATACTTCAATAATCTTGTTGAAATGTCCCATCATCTTTGCATCATAGGTTACGGTGATGGTGAATTTACTGCCAGGGCTTATGTTTTCTTTTGGATATGAAGCAACAGCACAGCCACAGCCTGTATCTATTTTTGATATGACAAGTGCTTTTCCACCCGAGTTTTTCAATTCAAACGTTCCTTTTGCTGGAGTGTAGAACCGCACCTGTCCCATATCTACTATATTGGATACAGACTTTATCTTTTGCGCATGCACAGCGGAGCTAAGCAGCAATGCAAGCGTAAGAGGTAAGAATGTCTTTTTCATATTGTTTTATTTTATTTCTATTGTTAGAGCCTTGTCACGTGCCTGGAACTCAGGGGCGTAAGCGCATTTAGCTGTTACTATACCTGATTTGTATGTACCTGCACGGTCAACATAGTACTCTGTTTCTATTGTATGTTTTCCTTTTGCGAGTTTATTGAAATAATAAACTGTCTTGTTGTCTTTTGGAGTGACATAATATCCGTATCTGTAGCCTGACAATTGGTTTATCGGCTCGAGACATGCTGCTCTGTTGTCGGTAACTTCTACAAAGTCAAGGTCGCGTTCTGCATTTATTGTTATGCGTATTCTTATTTTGCTTCCTACAGTAGGAGAACCTGTGAGTCGATTACCTTTTTCGTCGAGTATTTCACGTTTTACGCTTATAGACTCGCTGTCTTTTTCCACATCTTCCATAGGTTGTGTGCATGAAGCATAAACAGCTCCCCATGATATGTTGTCGGAAGTCTTGTCAGCAACAAACAGGGTGTGTCTGCCCTCGAGAGTTTCTGTTACATATCCCTTTCCTTCGCTCTTTGTCCCTCCTGCAATAAGCTGGTTGTCAACATAGAGTTTTGTTTGCTCAACAGCCTGTGTCTTCTTTGCCACGGCATCAGCATTGGCTTTGAAATTCCACCCATCGAAGAATACGTGTATTGCTGAAGCGGAGTTCAGAGGTGTGTTCCATTGTTGTGTATGCTTTTCTTGCAAAAGCCATTGCTGCATGTCGGCAATAGTCTGCTTGTCTTCAGGAACCAATGACTGTAGTGCTTCTATTGCTGCTGTATGTGTAGGAATCTTATAATCACACCATGAGTAGTATGCTTTTGGAGTATCAAAGTAGCGTCCCATGGTTTCAGTTTTTACTGTATATTGGCGTATGCTCTCAAGTAATTCCTTTGCATATTTCTTATCGGTTAATGCAGGATGCTTGTAGAATACCACTGCCATATTTGCCTTTCCATAGATAGTCAGTGCTTTCGACTTGTTTGTCAGCAACGAGAGAAGATACTCTGCATTCTTCCTTGTTTCTGTATCAAGCTCATGCCCGCTTACTGCCTGTATGTAAAGATAGTCCATAGCCCAATCAGAAGGCATTGGTTTTGTACCATGTTTTTTCTCGTACTTCTTCAGTTCTTTTACATACTCGGCAATCTCCTTGTCAAGATATATCATTGCGTCATCATACATCTTTCTGTTTGTGAGTAGTCCGAAATGGTCGAGGCGTGCCAGATTCTTTGCCACAGACTGAGTGACATAGAGTGAAGGTGTCATTCCGTTGAACCATGAGAATGAACCGTTGCTGTTCTGCAGAGTTGATAGTTTTTTTGTAAGTTCTGCTGTTGATACAGGCAAAGTCTTGTTGAGAGTAGTGTCGTTAGGCAACTGCGCTGCCAGACGTGATGTTATGCTGTTTGCATAAAGCGCTGTGACAAGTGATATGGCATTGTCTGCATCGGAATTAGCAACTACAGGCAGAGCCTCAATCATAAGCCATGCAGGATTGTTGGTATATTCTATCTTCAGACTCTCTTTTGTTGAGTTTTTGCCATAAAGTTCTTCAATGTTTATTTCTTTTCTTCCGGGTTTTATCTGTGTAAATGCTCTTGACGTTGTCACTTCTGTCTTGTTGGAAAGAACTGGCAGATAATGCTGTTCTCCATCAGAGTAGTTTCCTGCTTGTACTGTAATCTTGCAGATATAGACATCAGGTCGTAGATAGCCTGGGACTTTGAATGTAACAGCAGTTGATTTTGCTCCTGCAACATTGAACTGCAGGCGTTGTGTGTGCATAACTTTGTCGTTGGCAGGATTTATAATCTGCATAGTTGCATTTCCTGAAATATTCTTATCGCTGTTATTATGTATGTTGGTCGTCAGCTCTGCCTTGTCGCCTTCGCGTATGAATCGTGGCATATTTGGCTGAACCATGAGCTCTTTCTGTGCAATAATTTCAGCTGAAAGCTGCCCGATATTCATTTGCTTGTCGTGTGCAATAGACATGAACTTCCATGTAGTGAGACTTTCGGGGAGAGTGAACTTTATTGATATTTCACCATTTTTGCCGGCAATGAGTTGCGGCATGAAGAATGCTGTTTCGTTGAGATTCTCTCTTATCTTTATATTGGCGGTTTCTTCTTCAGTTTCTTTCTCTTTCTCTGTAGAGTTTTCTACGACAACAGTCTCATACAGTTCATCTTTATCTGCCATTGCTTGAGGCATAGCCATGCTTTTAGCCATGGCTTTTACACCTGATATACGTCCTGTCAATCCTCTAATCATCAGTTGAGAATAGATGTGGAAATCAGGAATATCCAGTATGCAGAATTCGAGTGAAGGTTCTGCTAATGGTTTGAATCCCTTTTCACCGTATAACGAAACGGGGTGCTCATAGTGGCTTGCATATTGGTTTATTCTTGGAGCATTGTAATAAATGTTTCTCTGTAGGGACCAGTTATGTGTTTTAAGAGCATCGAGCGCCTTGTCAAACATTACTGCCATCATTTGTGCCTTTGCGGGAGTTCCGTCAAGATTCTTTATTACGGCAGTCCATTCTTCCTTTTGTCCGGGAGTTAGCTTGTCACGGAATGTCTTCCATTCTATATTAAGTTTCTGTTCTTTTACAGGTTTTGTAAAACTCTGATGATAGCTGTAGAGTTTTCCATCGCACACCCAAGTATATCGAATTGCAAGACCATTTCCCCATTCTTCCTTGTATTTAATTTCACGAGTTATGAGTTTCTTGTCAAGAACAAGTTTTCCGCATTCAAGAAGGGTTGTGTCTGAGCAGACTGCGTAGAATACTGTTTGATCGGCTTTTGATGTGCCAAGCTGTATAAATTCAGATTTTCCTTCTGTCATTGAGTATGAATATACTTCACCACATGTTGAGTAATACCATGCCGCAGTGTCGATAGGAGCAGTCTTGTCTTTAAGAGAAAATACTATGAAGTTCTGTTTCAGTGTGTCGGTATTGCATATTGCTACAAGTTTATGTTGACCTGATGACAATCCTGACAGGTTGAGACGAGTGTTGGTATTTGCTGATACTTCTGTTTTCTCACCTCCGTCTATCTGATAGGTGAGGATGGCGTCAATATTCTTTCCCGCGCTATTTAGATACAGGAATTTGAAGTCGGTTTGTGCTTCACGGCATTGTTTTTCATTGAAATTGGAAAGAACAAAGGCTGTTGCTTTGTCGCTTATAGGATAGGAAGCGCTTGCATCATGGCTTTCTCCTGCAGTGTCAGTTACTGTTGCTGTCAGTTTTAAGCGTGCAAAACGATTACCTTTCTTTTCTCCGTCAGGGAATTGCACTGGCACTTTCATGGTGAATGAACCGTCGTCAGAGGTAACTGCTTCTCCTGAATGAATGTGTTCAGGATAAGAATTGTTGTAGTTGCGCCACCACCAAGAGAATTGTTTGCTGACGTTGTATTTTACTTTTGCGTTCTGAACAGCCACTCCCGAATATGTCTTTGCCATACCTTTCACGATGATTGTGTCGCCTTCTTTGTATGGTTCTTTATATTCGTCTATGCTGACAGTGAATGTCGGGCGTTTATATTCCTCAACTTTGAATGAGCATCTGCTCATATATTGGCTGTCAGCCGATATATTGACATAGTAGGTTCCTGAGTTTCCGTTTTCAGGAAGTGTGAATGTTGTTGAAGCAACTCCCCATTCGTCGGTTACAATTTCCTGTTGGCTCACCTGCTTATTCTTTGAATCTCGCAATGTCAACTGAGCCTTAATTCCTTTAGATGTTTCCCATTTTTCCTGTGTATATTGATTGTAGGCTATAATGGAAACATGTGCTTTCTGCCCCGGGCGATATATTGCACGGTCGGTAAAAGCCTGAATGGAAAGTCTTGTATTTTCTTCTTCCTCTTCATAATTCCAAGTGCTGCTTGAGATATCTTGCCATGGGAAAGCCTTGTCATTGTCGGTTGTAATGAGGTATTCATCTGGAGCTAAGGTTGAAGAGAATATCACTTCACCGTCTTTTTCGGTTGTAAGGGTTTGTTCGTCTGCGTGCCATTTTCTGTTTTTCCATTCTCTGAATTTAATTCTTATCTTTGCTTTGGCTACAGGTTTTCCTGTTGTGGCATCAACAACAGCAAGTCTTATTTTGTTTTCTGGTAAGTTCATATCTACCAAACGCAGATTACTTATGTTGAGCATAAGGCGTTCGGGAGCCACTTCTTCATTGCTTGATGTAAACTCAACCATATATACTCCGACAGGAAGTGGATTGATAGTGAGTGTATCACGTACTTCAAGATAGTCAGGCAGACCATAGTAGGTTCGGGTGTCAGTAAAGATAGGCTCTGCTGACATTCTTGCTTTCAGACGCTTGTATTCCTCTTCATTGTTTGGGTTGTATCTGTCAGCACCTGTTATATTCACCTTGTAAACACTCATGTTGAGCTGCTGTAGATTGGTGAGCGATGTCAGATATACAGGAATCGCCCTGTTGGGGATTGTAAGAGTTTCGTTTATTGTTACATGGAATGACGGCAGTGTTATTCTGCTTCCTGCGTTTCTCAGTATCGCCATCCTTGGCCATGTGCTTCCCCATTGCTGTAGTGCATATTTAATATACTCCATCTTCTCCTGTGCAGAGGCATCGGTTGCGCCTTGCATGAAGTTGAAGTGTTCTATGGCTATTTCGCCAGCTTCGGGTAAATCCTGATATTCATGAATAAGAGAGTCGAGGGTTGCCAGATATTTTGACTTCTTTATATGCTTTACGTCTTCCATTCTTTCCTTCTGGGTCTGCATGAATGCCGACATACAAGCAGCCTGACGATTCCCTGCGGACTTGTAATAGTCGTGCATAATGTTGTACTCTTCGGCTTCTATTGCGATGGCATGCAGAAGGTCGTTGTTGAAGATTGTGGAGTTTGCGCCGTTTTTGAGCAGCGGTTCATAGGTTTTGGCTTTTGTTGATGCAAGGAGTTTTACATTGAGCAATGATTGCTTGTAATATCGGGTTGATATTATTTTTGCGGTATCTTTATGTATATCTAAAGCACTCCAGTGGTTCTTGTATATATGTCCGAGGGTTGAGCAATATACGGCATTGAGAGCTCCATCCTTTATGCGGCTGAGATTCTGCTCATAGCGCAGCATCTGTACAGGCAGAGAGTCGGGGGCAATTTCAGCCTGAATCCTTATGCTTTGCAGTTCTGCTTTGAGGAGCTGACCATATTCTTTTTCAAGAGTTGCCTTGTTGGAAATCTGTTTCAGAACGTTCAACTGGTCGGTGGGTAGGTCTTTCTCTTGTGCCCTGTCAAACTGTTTCCATAGTGTGGAATAGGTTTGTGAATATACAGAAGTTGTCAATAAAGAGAATATTGCGATTATGCCAAATAGTCTTTTCATAGTGCATGCTTTTTATGTTATACCTTGCAAAGGTAGTAAAAAACTTGCACACGCACAATAAATAATACAAACAAAATAGGCATTTTTTTCGGGGAAAACGTTATTATTCCTCCTTAATATGATGTATTTGCATTTTCTTTGAAATGCAGATGATTGAGCTTTTCGTTGTAATAGAGGTTCTATCGCTGTGCAAAGTGGGCGTATTCAGGTTGTAAAGTGCCCCGCTTTAGGCTTTAAAACAGCCCACTTTGCATTGTAAAACGATAGGGTTTATGATGAAGTTTCAGGCATTAGGGAAAGCGTTTCTTATTTTACTGCTATTTCTATGCTGTTTTCTATGTTTTTGCTCCTGTTCTTTACAATCACTTTTATTGTGCCTTTGATGCTGCCTGCACGAACTGTAGCAACAAGTTGTCCGTTGAATAATTTCATGCGGGGTGTTGTAAATACCTCAAGACTCGTAGCATCGCCGTTGCAGATGCACTGGAATGTGCCTGCTCCCTTTACTTCAACTTCTATTTCATCCTGACAGTGGGGTACTAAAGTTCCATGTTCGTCGGTTATATAAACTGTTATATAGGCAAGATCGTCTCCATCGGCATGGAGTGAAGTTCTGTCGCTTTCGAGCTTCAACTTCTTTGCTTCTCCTGCTGTCTTAACAGTCTTTTCTCCAGCGGGTTGTCCCTTTTCATCGTAAACAACTACTTTAATCTCCCCCTTTTCATATACAACATTGTTCCAACGCAGACGGTAGCGGTCGAGTGCCGATGTTTTTTCTGCATTCTCAATACCTTGTTCTATGGTTAGCTTTTCATTCCAATTAGTAAGCCCGCTTGTAGCAATTTTTGTCTGGTTGAGTTGTTTTTTTATTCTTCCCTGACTCTTTCCGTTAACGAAAAGTTCGGCTTCAGGATAATTTGTATAACAGTAAACAGGTGTTACTTCTCCTTCTCGCTCGGGAAAAGTCCAGTGTGGAAGCAGATGAATAGTGTTGTCGTTCTTGTTCCATTGCGAGCGGTAGAGATAGAATCTGTCCTTTGGAAGTCCTGCAAGGTCGCATATTCCGAAGTATGAACTGCGTGAGGGCCAATACTCGTCGTAAGGTGTAGGTTCACCAAGATAGTCGAAACCAGTCCACACGAACTGTCCTATATAGTACGGACAGTCCTCTTCCATGAGGAAATCGTCGTCGGGAGTATTGCTCCAAGGGCTGTATTCCGTATCGTAACTGCTGCATTGTCCGTCTTCGTGTGCAACGCCCGGGGCAAGTTGAACAGGAAATTTATATACTCCACGCGATGATACCGTAGAGCAGGTTTCTGAGCCTAAGAGGAATCCTTGCGGCAGTTTTGTTATGCCGTCAGCATATTTGTGAACACGATAGTTATAGCCTGCTATGTCCATAACCTGCATGAAGCCTGATGCTATAGCCCCGTCGGCATTGTCGCAACCTTGTGTTACAGGACGTAAAGGCTTTCCGTTGTAAGAGTCAAATTCATGGCACAGGTTCTGTAAATGCTCTGCCATGCGGGTTCCCCAGCGGTCATCTGTCCACTGTTCAGGTATCTCGTTGCCTATCGACCACATCACAAGAGAAGGATGGTTGCGGTGATTCAGTACAAGATTCTTTATGTCTTTGTCAGCCCATTCGTCAAAAATGGTGGCATAGCCGTTCTTGCATTTCGGAAATCTCCACATGTCGAAGCTTTCAGCCATTACTAGCATGCCAAGCGAATCATATACTTCCATCTGCATGGCAGACGGCATGTTGTGGCTTGTTCGTATGGCATCACATCCCATGTCCTTAAGAATTTTCACCTGACGAATTAGTGCTGCTTTGTTAACCGCAGCTCCGAGAGGTCCCAAGTCGTGATGCAGGCATACACCCTTGAATCGTCTTGTCTCGCCGTTGAGCATGAATCCATGCTCTTTGGTGAATGACAACGAGCGTAATCCTACCTTGAAATCTCTGCTGTCAATAGTGTTTCCTTTCTTGTCAACCACCTCTGCACGGGCGGTATATAAGTAAGGTGACTCGGGACTCCATAGTTTTGGGTTGTCAACATTAAGTATAACGGTAGCTGATGTTTGTAATTTTGATGTCGTAACAATCTTTCCTGCGGCATCATAAAGACTCCATTTCACTCTCATTTCAGGAGTGGCATTCTGCAAATAACTTGTTATTGCAACCTGTGCATATCCTTTTTCTACTATAGGAACAATCTGTGTGTGCCAGTCATCGATATAGGCTGATTCTGCAAACATAAGTTTGACAGGACGATAAATGCCGCCTCCGGGATACCAGCGTGAGCTTTCCTCTTTATTATCAAGCGATACTTCAATAGTGTTGGTGCCAACATGCAGATTGTCAATCATTAATCTGAAAGCATTGTAACCATAAGGCCAACCGCCAATATACTTGCCGTTTATGCGCACTTTAGCATCAGCCATTGCACCGTCGAACTGTATTTCAACATGTTTCAGCAGTTTCTTTTCCGCAGGAGTGATGTTGATTGTTGTGCGATAATATCCTTTACCAATCCATGGAAGCGAACCTGAACGTCCGCTTTTCTCTGTAGCCTCAGTTTCACCATTCTGAACGATTGCGACCTTTTGCAAGTCCCACTTCTTATCAAATGGACCGTCTATTGCCCAATCATGAGGAACGATTACATTTTGCCATGTTATACTGTCGCGTGAGAACTCCCAGTTTCGTAGGTTGATAAACTTTGTTGAACGTGCAAAACACACCGTATTAACGGTTAAGAAAAAAAGGATATAAAGTAATTTACGCATGAAATTGTGAATGATTAAATGTAACTATGTTGCAAAGATAGTTATTTTATTTTGCATTGCAAGTGTTATGACGTAGTAAGTTAGATATATTTAATTTAGGTGTATTGTTTGGAGGTATAAGTATTTTTTTGTACCTTTGTCAAGTTGTTAGCAGTATATGAATAACACTAAACTTACATTTCGCAATATTCGTTTGTGCATTGTCTTTATGGTAATGGCACTTCTTTGGTCTTCTCATGCTTATGCTGAAAAGAACGAAGATGTGTATGTGCAACCTCTGTTCAGCGATTCTGTCAACATAGAAAATGCGGAAATAAGTCTGGTTACATGTGAGCCTTTCAATAAAGTCTATAGTCTCTATGGTCATACAGGCTTGAGAATACATATACCCAATGCAGGAGTTGATATAGTAGCAAACTGGGGTGTTTTTGATATGCGCAAGAATTTCTTTGTCGTGCGTTTTATCTTTGGGCTTACTGATTATTCAATGGCTATTGAATCGTGGACAGATTTCTGCCAGCGCTACCAGTATTATGGCAGTGGAGTAATGGAGCAGGTGCTTGATATGAGTTTTGATGAAAAGAAACGGATATTGGCAGCTGTATTGGAAAACTATAAGCCCGAGAACAGATATTATCGCTATAACTTCTTATTTGACAACTGCACAACAAGAGCCAGAGATATTATCGAAAAGAATATAGACGGTAGTTTGGAATTTACTGTAAACCCAGAAGTAGAGAGTTTTCGTCAGCTTATACATGAATGGAACAATACTCACCTGTGGGCACAATGGGGAAATGACATACTCCTTGGTGTGAAAGCAGACAGAAAGGCAACACGTAAAGAGTGTCAGTTCCTGCCGTGGAATCTGAAAAGAGATTATGACAATACAATTGTTAGAATTAATCCAGACAGTACACGCCATCTTGTTAAAGCGAGTCGATGGGCTGTTCCACCAATGTACGACAAAGGAGAGAACTCTATTATAGAACAGCTTTTGCTAAATCCTTTCGGAATAAGCATTCTGCTGGGGATTTCGTTAATGGTTGTTATTGTCAGAGAGCGCAGATATAGAAAGCGTATATGGCAGTATGATGCATTTCTGTTAATGTCAACAGGAATATTGGGAATAATTCTATTTCTGATGATCTTCTCGCAACATCCCACAGTAAGTCTTAATTTGCAGATATTGATATTCAATCCTTTGTCGCTGATATTTTTCATGCCTATAGTAAAGAAATTACGCAAAGGTAAGGAATCTAATCTTCTTATAATACTGTCAGGAATGGCGTTTATAGCCTGTTTCTTACAGTATTGGCAGACTTTTGCAGACGGAATGACACTGTTGGCATTGATTTTGTTTATAGCATATATTAGAAAAGCCGATTACACGAGGCTGGAACAGAATAAATGAAAAGAAAGAAACAACAACATACTACAGCATTAAAGGGATTATATCTTGCCGCACTCATAGCTTCCATATACGGAATAGAGCTGCATGCGCAGAGTCTTAATCCTGCTCCACGCTTGGTGGTGAGTATCACTATCGACCAACTGCGTACTGACTATCTGGAACATTTTGCACCTCTTTACAAACAGAATGGTTTTCGTAGGTTACTAAAGGAAGGACGTGTGTATGGCGCTGTCAATTATCCTTTCTCTCCTGTTGACCGTGCATCAGCAATAGCATGTGTAGCAACGGGAACAACCCCTCAGTATAATAAGATTATTTCTCAGCAGTGGCTCAACCGTGAAACTTTGCGTCCAGAATATTGCGTGTACGATAAGAAAACAGTTGTATCGCCACAAAATATGGCAACGTCAACCGTTGGCGATGAATTAAAAGTTTCAACCAATGGAAGAGCATTGGTCTTTGGTATAGCACAGAATCAAGATGCTGCAATATTGTCAGCCGGACATGCTGCTGATGGAGCTTTCTGGATAAACAATGCAACTTCTGCATGGGTAACATCAGCTTATTATTCTCAAATTGCACAAACTTGGGCTCGTTCATATAACTCTGTTCGTTATAATAAAACAAACGAGCTTATGAATGATGTAGTGGCTGATGCTGCGCAAAGCTGTATAACAGATAATGCACTCGGAAAAGATAATATAACAGACTATCTTGCCGTTACTCTGTCGGCAAGACTTGGCGATAATATGGGACAGCGCTCTGAAATGGAGGGTGTCTATACTTCGCTTGACAACACAATAGGCAGCTTTCTTACAGGAGTGGAACAGAAGGTAGGGAAAGAAAATGTGTTGTTTGTTATAACAGCAACCGGATATACCGACGAGCCTGAAACTGATTATGCTAAGTTCCGTATTCCCACAGGAACCTTTTATATAAATAGGACAGCACAGCTTTTGAACATGTATCTTTCTGCTATTTATGGTAGTGGAGCATGGGTTGAAGCCTATTTCAAGAACCAAATCTACCTTAGTCATAAACTTATTGAGAAGAATAAGGTTAACTACTCTGAAATAGTACAGCGCTCGAAAGACCTGTTGATGATGACATCAGGAGTAGCTGCCGTTCTGGAAGCGCCCTACGACACAGCGATAACGGGCGACTTATGGGTAGAAGTGACACCAGGGTGGAAGATTTACAATGAAGATACCAACGAGATTTATCAAGTTAGAAATGCTTTTGTCTCATTTCCTGTGATATTCCTTGGTGAGCATATTAAGGCAGAACATGTAGAAACACAGATCTCAACAGAGAGAATAGCTCCGACAATAGCAAAGTGCATTCATATCAGAGCACCCAATGCATGCAATGCCGCACCATTGTTTTAATAGCCTCGTGTTAATATCCCCCGTATCAGAGGCATGGGGAAAAGTATAATTAAGAATAAAATAAAAAAAATAGTAATATGAGTTTTACATCATTTTTGCAGTCGATGTTCGGCAATAAGTCTTCACGCGACATGAAACTTATACAGCCTTTGGTTGAGCAGGTAAAGAAGGCTTATCCTGAAATAAAGGCATTGTCTAACGATGAACTGCGTGCAAAGACAAAGGAAATACAACATTATGTGCAGAGTTCTGCTGAAACCGAGAAGAAGCAGATAGAAGAACTAAAGGCTTCTATTGAGCAGACACCTATTGACGAACGTGAGAGCATCTTTAATCAGATAGACAAACTTGAGAAGGAAGTTCTTGATATTTATGAAAAAGCCCTTAACGATATTATGCCTGTGGGCTTTAGCATAGTAAAGGAAACAGCACGTCGTTTCAGTGAAAACGAAGAAACTATTGTTACAGCAACAGACTTCGACCGTGAACTTGCGGCTAATCCTTCCAATGACTTTATAACCATCGATGGCGACAAGGCTATATACCACAATCACTGGACTGCCGGAGGCAATGACCTTAAGTGGGAGATGGTGCACTATGATGTACAGCTGTTTGGTGGTATTGTCCTGCATCAGGGAAAGATTGCCGAAATGGCTACCGGTGAGGGTAAGACACTTGTTGCAACATTGCCGGTATTCCTTAACGCACTAACAGGTAATGGTGTGCATGTTGTTACGGTGAATGATTATCTTGCAAAGCGTGACTCTGAGTGGATGGGACCTCTCTATATGTTCAACGGACTTTCTGTTGATTGTATTGACAAGCATCGCCCAAACTCTCCAGAGCGCAGAAAGGCTTATCTGGCTGATATAACTTTCGGTACAAACAACGAGTTTGGTTTCGACTATCTGCGTGATAACATGGCTATTTCTCCTGCCGACCTTGTTCAACGCAAACATAACTATGCCATTGTCGATGAGGTGGACTCTGTGCTTGTTGACGATGCACGTACTCCTCTTATTATATCAGGTCCTATACCAAAAGGCGACGACCAGATGTTTGAAGAGTATCAGCCACTTGTTGAACAATTGGTTAATGTTCAGCGCACGCTTGCCACACAATTCCTTGCCGAGGCGAAGACAAAGATTGCCGAAGGTCAGAAACTGTTAGAGGCAGGCAGTAAAGAACAAGGTAACAAACTCACAGAAGAAGGGTTCCTTGCTCTGTTCCGTTCATTCAAATCTCTTCCAAAGAACAAGGCTCTCATAAAGTATCTGTCAGAAGAAGGTATAAAGAGCGGAATGCTGAAGACCGAAGAGTACTATATGCAGAACAATAACCGTGAGATGCCAAAAGCTGTAGAACCTTTGTATTTTGTTGTTGATGAGAAGATGAACTCATGCGACCTTACTGACAAAGGTACTGCATGGCTTGCAAATCAGGTGAAAGACGATAAGCTTTTCGTGCTTCCTGATATTACAACCGAGCTGTCTGCCCTTGAGAATGAGAAGACTCTTACAGAGGAGCAACGGCTTGAAAAGAAAGACGAAATGCTTGCGCACTATGCAGTGCAGAGTGAACGTGTTCATACATTACAACAGTTGCTGAAAGCCTACACAATGTTCAACAAGGACGATGAATATGTTGTTATTGACGGCGAGGTGAAGATTGTTGACGAGCAGACAGGTCGTATAATGGAAGGACGCCGCTGGTCTGACGGACTTCATCAGGCTGTTGAGGCTAAGGAGCATGTCAGGGTTGAGGCTGCAACACAAACCTTTGCTACTATCACTCTTCAGAACTATTTCCGTATGTATCATAAACTTGCCGGTATGACCGGTACTGCTGTTACAGAGGCAGGAGAGTTCTGGGATATATATAAGCTCGATGTTGTTGAAATTCCAACAAACCGTCCAATTCTGCGTAATGACATGGACGACCGTGTTTATAAAACAAACCGTGAGAAGTACAAGGCTGTTATAGAGGAAATAATTGCCATGCGCGATGCTGGCCGCCCTGTTCTTGTTGGTACAACCTCTGTAGAAATTTCAGAGTTGCTCAAACGCATGCTCGAGCAGAATCATATTCCTTGTCAGGTGCTTAATGCCAAGCTCCACCAGAAGGAGGCTGATATAGTTGCTCAGGCAGGCCGCTCAATTCTTGGTACTGTAATGGTTGACGGCAAGCCTGTTGAGAAGAAACTCGGTGTTGTAACGATTGCCACCAACATGGCTGGTCGTGGTACCGACATCAAGCTTACACAGGAAGTGAAAGATGCCGGCGGTCTTGCCATAATTGGTACCGAACGCCATGAGAGCCGCCGTGTTGACCGTCAGCTTCGCGGACGTGCAGGACGTCAGGGCGACCCGGGGTCTTCTGTGTTCTATGTATCCCTTGAGGACAAGCTCATGCGTTTGTTCGGTTCCGACCGTATTGCAAGCATCATGGACCGGATGGGATTCAAGGAAGGCGACAGAATTGAATCATCGATGATTTCAAGTTCTATTGAGCGTGCACAGAAAAAGGTAGAGGAAAACCATTTCGGCACTCGTAAACGCCTGCTTGAGTATGACGATGTTATGAACAAGCAGCGTACGGTTATCTATGAGAAGCGCCGCCATGCTCTGATGGGTGAACGTATAGGAATGGATATAACAAACATTCTCTGGGACCGTGTTGTAAACATAACAAACAATAACGACTACATCGGTTGTCGTGAACAGTTCCTGAAAGTCCTTGCCATGGAATGTCCATTCACAGAGGAAGAGTTTACAAACAGCCGACTTGATGTTCTTCAGGAAAATGCGTTCCAAGCCGCAATAAGTAACTTCAAGCGTCGTATAGACCGTATTCAGGAAGTGGCATGGCCCGTCATAAAGAGAGTGTATGAGGAACAGGGCGCAATGTTTGAGCGCATCATGGTGCCTGTAACTGACGGTCGTCACGTATATAATATTCCATGCAACCTTGAAAAGGCATATCGCACCGAGGCTAAGGATGTTGTCACAGAATTTGAGAAAGTCATAATGCTCCACATCATTGATGACTGCTGGAAAGAGAACCTGCGCCAGCTTGATGAATTGAAGCACTCTGTTCAGAATGCATCATACGAGCAGAAAGACCCGCTGCTCATATTCAAACTTGAAAGCGTAAAGCTGTTCGACAATATGGTGAACGATATGAACAACCGTATATCAAGCATACTCACCCGTGCAATGATTCCCGAACAGGTGGCATCAGAGGAAGTGCGCGAAGCCGCTCCTGAGCAGCGTTCGCAGCGCTATAATGAACAGAAGGCTGATGCCGACGAACCTGTGCACGGAGGAGGCATGCAGCAGGCTGCAGCTCAGGACACAAGAGAAGGAGCACGCCGCCCTGTTCAGCCTATTGTAAAGGAAAAGCTGCCCGGGCGCAACGAACCTTGTCCTTGCGGCTCGGGAAAGAAGTTCAAGAACTGTCATGGTAGAGGATTAGTATAATATTATGGATATTAAAATATCAAATCTACAGAAGAAATTTGGTGAAAAGGTTGCTGTAAACATTAGCGACCTAACCATTCGCCAAGGAGAAATACTTGGACTTGTAGGTAATAACGGAGCTGGTAAGACAACTCTCTTCCGCCTGATGCTCGACTTGCTGAAAAGCGATGAGGGCGAAGTGATGATAGGCGATATAAATCCTGCTGACAGCGAAGAGTGGAAGCATAGTGTCGGTTCATATATCGACGACGGTTTCCTCATCGACTTCCTCACGCCTGAAGAGTATTTCGACTTTGTCGGCAAGATTTCCAATCTTACTGCCGACGAGATAAAAAAACGTCTAAGCGAATATGACAGATTCATGGCAGGAGAGATTCTTGACCAGAAGAAGCTCATTCGTGATTTCTCAGCAGGAAACAAACAGAAGATTGGAATAGTGGCGGCTCTGCTTGCACAGCCTGAGATTGTTATTCTCGACGAACCTTTCAATTTCCTTGACCCTTCAAGTCAGAATGTGTTGAAGAAAATGCTTACCAACTATTCACAGGAGCGTAATGCCACAGTGATAGTAAGTAGTCACAACCTTCAGCATACGGTTGAAATCTCAAACCGCATTACTCTGCTTGAGCACGGTGTTATTGTGAAAGACCTTGCCAATGAAAATCAATCTGCCGAGGCTGAACTCGAGACCTATTTCAATATAGAATAAGGTAATAAGTAGGGTAGAGAATAATCCCAGAACATGCAGTAAGCATATTGAGGGGCTTACGTTAATGAAGATGCATCAAAACAAAACTGATGCATCTTTTTTGTTCCCTTAAGAACGACTTTCATCGTTCCTAAAGAAGCCCCTTAGTCGTTCCTAAGGAAACGTGAGTTCGGTATAAGCAAGTTAGGCTCAGTCGAAATTTATTCTCCATTAAATTTCGACAGAGCCAAAAATTATCTCCCTCCCTACTGAGGAGGCATAGGCAGGAACCTGTCAAAATACTAAACAAAAGTTCAAAATAAAGCCCTTATATTTGGCGGTTTTACAAAATAAAAGTGAGTTGGGCGCAAATATGAGGAAATAGAGGCATTAGAAGTTGGCATGAATAGGCTGTTTATGTGATTGTTTTTGCTAACGACAGTTATTGATAACAGTTATTACAGTGTAACGATAGTTATTCTTAGCTTGCAATGATAGTTATCGATGTTGTGCAAGAATAGTTATCGTTAGCACATAAGAATAGTTATCGTTAGGCGGGAACAATAGTTATT
>JBHAEQ010000045.1:0-69714 GCA_041855685.1 Prevotella sp.
GGTGGTTATTGTGGTGGTGTCCTACCTCTTCCCATTCCGAACAGAGAAGTCAAGCCCACTTACGCCGATGGTACTGCAATGCAATGCGGGAGAGTAGGAAGCCGCCTTCTTTTACAGGAGAGTCTGAAGCAGAAACTTCAGACTCTCTTTTTGTTTGTGGTTGTTTGGCCGTTTGTTATTTAGTCGTGATTTTCCTACTGAGCCGTTTTTTGGGGGTATAGAATAGATTTTTATGCTAAAAAGTATGGCGTTTAGTTTTTTTTTCTTTATCTTTGCCGGAAATAGAGAATCATAGTGATGCATATCGCATTATATAACCCCAAAATACTTAACTTAAAATATGGTTTATTATGGCTTTAAAGACAAAAAAGAACTATGTTGAACCAAGAATTCAACAGTTTATGATTATTTCGTCACAAATTATTTGTACGAGTGGAGAGAGTGGACCGCAATCTAACAAGGTGGAAGATTTAACTTACACCGATGAGGAATGGTATTTAACCCAATAACGAGGAGGAAGATTTATGAAAACTAATAAGTTCTATTACATTTGTTTTTATTCGCTTGCTGTGTTTGCTTATTTGTTTATGCCGTCATCATGTGTCAATGATATTGATGACCCTATACCAAACAATGGGCGCATACTTACTATTTCCGCATCTATTGAAGAAAGTTTTTCAAGAGCATCATATACAGATGATGTCGTAAACAAGAAGTTGTCGGTAGATTGGGAAGCAACAGAGAAAATATCGGTAATATCGATAGGAGACAATGGAATAAGGTCTATTGACGAGTTTACATCTACTGGCACTGCGGGGCGCGACATTGCCGAGTTTACCGGAACCTTCAATGGGGTTGACGGTGATAAGGTTGTATGTTTGTATCCTGCCGTAACTACCACTGCCGGACAAGCCCGTTTCAGCGGAGTGAGTGTAGGCGCAACTCAAATAGAGCTTAACTTTCCGGCTCATTCACTTTCTACAGACATAAGTTCCTTAAAGGATTGGGACGTTATGGTAGGTTCGGTTGAGATAAATGGAAACACTGCCTCTGTTAAGCTATATCGACAGATAGCCGTGCTGAAACTTGGTGTTCAAGGCGTATATCCTTGGGACGGATCGTCTGGCAGTTATATTACAGGTTTAGGCGTTTCGGCAACTGATGCTAATGGAAATGCCAAGGCTTTTGCATCTCATGGTGCCATGACTATGACAAAGACAGGTTTCTCTCCGTATTTCTCCCCTGATCAGTATTATACTTCCGGTCATTTTGCAATTACGCAGCAAAGCCAGGCTGGTGAATACATGTATTATATCCCTATTTTTGGCAATGGCTCATTGGTGGCAGGTGACAAGTTGAAAGTTGATGGACAGAAGAGAGAGCGTTGGGACTATGGAAAGTGGTATACGTCAGAGTATGACAAGACTTTCACAATCCCTGCCGACAGAACCATGAGTTTCCTGCGTGGCACCGTAGTAGTGGCTCATGTCGAATTGTAGAGATTTGTTTTTGCGGAATAAATTTAGTAACTTTGCACCCTGCACCTATCTGCTTAAAAGATAGATGCGGGGTGTAAATGTTATGCAGTGCAGGATTATTGATTACATAAGCAGGATTGGGAAGGCACGGGGCTTCGGTATTCAGTCGCCTTGGGCATATTCCTTTGTCACGGATGTTCTTATGGAGCGTCTGCCATATTATGGTTATGAGCGTATAGATAGAGAATATGCCACCGAATACGAGCGTAAGCGTGAAAAACTGTTGCACCGACTTCGCAACTACTGTCATTATGGCGATGTGTTGATAATTGACATTACCACTTTTGGCAGGCATGCTTTGCCAGCCCTTTGCAGGCGAGTAACTCATGCAGATGTGCTTGTTGTTGAGAATATTTATGAATCTGAGGATGCGTATGAAAAATGGGTTGCGCTTCGAGACAGTGATGCCATTGGCATTACTTTCGACTTGCGTAGTATGGCAGTGTGCTTTGCCCGCGATAACAAGTACAAGCAGCACTATAAGCTCAATTTCTGACCTGTTTCAGGTAAATATAAGTCAGTTGTGTGTTTTTAATATATTTTTTTATCTAAAGTGTTGCGGATTACAATAAAAATTGTATATTTGCACCTGAAAAATCAGAACTTAAATAAATTCTTATGTATTGGACACTTGAACTCGCTTCAAAACTTGAAGATGCACCTTGGCCAGCTACTAAAGATGAACTCCTAGATTATGCTACTCGTTCCGGTGCTCCTTTAGAGGTTATTGAGAACCTTGAGGAGATAGAGGATGAGGGTGATATATATGAGGGCATTGAAGAGATATGGCCTGATTATCCTGATAAAGAGGATTTTATGTGGGACGATGAGGAGTATTAATGTACTGCTGTTCCATTAAAGATAAAAGTCGGTAGCAACGTTGCCGACTTTTATCTTTTTCTTTGCGAGGCATCCTTCTTATTCGTTATTATTGATGATAGCTAAGCTGTTGAAACCGTAGATTTTGGATTATATGGTTTAATATTCTTGCAGAATTATATCCTCAGGTTTTGTTCCTGCATACTTTATAAGTAATGACGCAAGCATTTCTGCACAAGCTTTTACGGTTTCCCTATTGCCGTCATATCCATTTATGAGACATAGAAGATGCCTCGTGTCGAGTGAAAGCTTTGTACGCTCATGGTCGCTTGTTGGGGTGCCAATGCCTCCTTTGGCGTCCCTATAAACTGGCAGTCCTGCAATATTTAACTTACCTCTGCCAATGCCTTCATAGTCTTCGCCTTCCTTGCCGATTCCGAGAGTTACTACGGAGCCTTCTATTAACTCGGCATTAAATCCACCTATGCTATAGCCATATTCTATTGATGCCAGATTTATAAGGTCAACTACAGTACTCACTCTATATAAATCCTTTCCTTGCAGCAGACGTCTGCACAACTGCTCATTGCTTGGTCGATAGCGGCTTGGATCTTTTCCACAGGCTTTGTACGCCTCTCGTGTAGCCTTTATGCCATTCCGGTCTTTAACTGTATCAATGGTGAAATCATTTCGTAATTTATCGGTTGCTTCTGCAATGAGCTGCCATAGTTGCTCATTGTATTCGCTATCGATTATTGTGGCATACACAGCGCAACCCTTAAAGTTAGGGCATGTATTAATAAATGCTTCCTCTTTGCCTATTAGTTTTGTATCCATAGCGCAAAGGTAATGCTTTTTGTTGATTTTAGTTGTGCAGATGCAATATTTTTACAACCCTTTCGTTATATTTTTCGTGAAGTATAAGTACATCATATTACTCTTAGTCATATTGTTTGCATTGCAGGTACGTGCTCAATATGACCCGTCGTTCAGTCATTATTTTGATATGGAACCCTCGTTCAATGCCGCCTCTGTAGGTAAAGACTCTAAGCTTAATATTAATGCTGCTTACAATCTTTCGCTTGCAGGTTTTGACAATAATCCAAAGACTATGTATGCTTCTGCTCATACGCCTTTTGCTTTTTTGAAAGGAATACACGGTGCAGGAGTTCTGTTTATGAACGACCAAATAGGTCTCTTTAAGCATACTCGTTTAGAAGTGCAGTATGCTCCTAAGTTCAAATTTCTTGGCGGAGTAATGTCAATAGGCGTACAGGCAGGACTGTTGAGTGAGAATTTCGATGGAAGCAAGCTTGATATAGAAAATTCAAACGACCCTGCCTTTGTTTCTTCGAGTGTCACAGGTAATAGCGTAGATCTTAGCGCAGGAATATACTATTTGCGTGGTCCTTTCTCTGCCGGATTGTCGGTTCAACACATAAATGCTCCTATAATAGACCTTGGTGAGAGGAATGAGATAGAGGTTGGACGTACTTATTATTTTACATCAGGATACAATATTAAACTTAGAAATCCGTTTTTAACTATAAAGCCGTCAGTTTTTGTACGTTCCGACTTAGTTGGTTACAGAGCTGATATGACAGGTCGGTTGGTCTATACTTCAGACAATAGAATGATGTATATGGGGTTGGGTTATAGTCCCACAAATTCTGTTACATTTTATGTCGGTGGTAATTTCCATGGTGTAATATTGGGTTATAGCTATGAGTATTACACTTCGGGTATTAGTCCAATCAATGGCAGTCACGAATTATTCTTAGGCTACCAGATAGATATTAATTTGGGTAAGAAAGGAAAAAATAAACATCAAAGTGTGAGAATATTATAAAGCAAGATAAAATGAAGAAAACTCTCATAGTTCTTAATATCATAGCGGCTGCTACTTTGCTGATGGTCAGTTGTATGGGTGGCAAGATGTCTTCCGCAGCAGGTAATGGCGGTGAGGTTACTGGTGTTGGTGGTCGCTCGTTCAGTGAGCCTACCCCCTACGGCATGACAAAGATTCCGCGAGGTTTCCTGCGAATGGGACTTGAAACACAGGACAGTCTTTGGGGTAAAGAAACACCTGTAAAAGACATATCTGTAGATGGTTTCTGGATGGATGAAACCGAGGTCACAAATTCAATGTATAAGCAATTTGTGATGTGGGTGCGCGATAGCATTCTGCGTACTCGTCTTGCAGACCCAGCCTATGGTGGTGACGAAAGCTATATGATTACCGAGGATAAAAACGGTGAACCTGTTACACCTCATATCAACTGGAAGAAACAGCTTCCACGCAAGCCCAATGAAGATGAGCAGCGTGCAATAGAGTCGCTTTATAAGATAAACCCTGTGACAGGGGAAAAACTTCTTGACTATTCGCAGATGAACTACCGTTATGAAGTTTATGATTATACAACAGCTGCGTTGCGTAGAAATAGGATAAATCCTAATGAGCGTGTTCTCAATACTGATGTAGTTATAAATCCTGCTGACGTGGTTATGATTTCCAAAGATACTGCTTATATTGACGATGAAGGTAGAATCGTTAGTCAGACTATTGACCGTCCATTGTCAGGACCATGGGATTTTCTTAATACATATATCATTAATATCTATCCTGATACAACAGTATGGGTTAATGATTTTCAAAATTCCGACAACGAAATGTATCTTCGCAACTATTTCAGCAATCCTGCATATAATGCCTATCCCGTTGTAGGTGTAACATGGGAACAGGCAAATGCTTTCTGTGCATGGCGTACGGACTATTTGCTTAAAGGACTTGGTGCGGAAGCACGTTACATACAGCGCTATCGTCTGCCGACAGAGGCTGAATGGGAATATGCAGCTCGTGGTAAAGAAGGAAATGAGTTTCCTTGGGATAATATTGATACCAAGAGCGATGACGGCTGTTTCTTTGCTAATTTCAAACCCGATCGCGGTAATTATACCAAGGATGGAAACTTAATCACTTCAAAAGTGGGTATTTATTCCGGCAACACAAATGGACTTTATGACATGGCAGGAAATGTTGCAGAGTGGACAAGTACCATATACACTGAGGCGGGAGTAGAGGCTATGAATGACTTTAACCCACAACTTGAATATAAAGCCGCTAAGGAAGATCCTTACAGGCTAAAGAAGAAAAGTGTGCGCGGAGGCTCTTGGAAAGATCCTGAGAGTTATATTCGTTCGGCTTGGAGAACATGGGAATATCAGAATCAACCACGTTCATACATAGGATTCCGCTGTGTGCGTAGTTTAGCAAATTCTACAAGTGAGAAAAACAAGAGTACCAAAAAGACTAAAAACAGGAAGTAATTATGTCAGGTTATAGTAAATACAATATAGTATATCTTCTCCAGAAATGGATGGATAGTGTTGCAGGACAAACATTCATGAACTACGCTTATTCATGGGGAGCTGCTGTGGTAATTCTTGGAACCTTATTCAAACTTACCCACCTGCCGGGAGCTAATCTCATGTTGTTTCTTGGTATGGGAACTGAGGTGTTTGTATTCTTCATCTCGGCTTTCGACCGCCCTTTCGACAAGACACAAGATGGTATGGAGCTGCCTACTTCTCGTACTGTCAAGAGTGAGGGTGAAGGCACAGCTGTTATTTCTGATAATGCAGCCGGTGCTACAATAATAATAAATGGTGAGGCAAATAATCAAGGTTCACAGTTTGTTCCTGCCTCTGAAACGTCTTCTGATTCTGCTGTTCATGTTGTTGGTGGCATAAATGGTCCAATGACTCCAGCACCTGCTGTCACTCAAGAAACAGCCGAGGCAATGGAAGAGGCTACTACAATATATATAGAGCGTCTGAACGATTTGAATGACCTGCTTTTGAAAGTTGGTGCACAGAGCGAACGATTGGCAACAGATTCAGAGGAGATGGAGAATCTGAACCGTACTCTTACAGGTATTGCCAAGGTTTATGAGATGCAGCTGAAGAGTGCATCACAGCAGATAGGAACTATCGACGAGATTAATGTCAAAACCAAGAAAATGGCTGACCAGATAGAGGCATTAAATAAGGTTTATGCCCGAATGATTGAGGCAATGACAGTTAATATGCCTGGTGTGGCAAACACGCAGGGTTAATAGCATGCAACGACAATGGCTATAAAGAAGAAACGCATTTCCCCCCGCCAGAAGATGATTAACCTCATGTATGTGGTGTTGATGGCTATGCTTGCGCTGAATGTATCTACAGAGGTGTTGAACGGCTTTTCGTTGGTTGATGAGGGATTGCTACGGTCAACAAATAATTCTGCCCGAAGTAATAAAGCTGTGTATGACGACTTTGAAGCACAGATGAAAGCTAATCCTCAAAAGGTGAAGGCGTGGTTTGATAAGGCGCAGTCTGTAAAAGCAATGAGTGACTCGTTGTATAATTTTGCGCAGCATTTGAAAGAGGCTATAGTTAGAGATGCTGACGGTGAAGACTTTGATATGAATAATATCGAGGCAAAGGATAATCTTGAAGCCGCATCGCATGTGATGCTGGCGCCGGGTACTGGTCAAGGAAAAAAACTATATGATGCTATCATAAACTACAGAAAGCAAGTGCTTGCAATGATTCCCAACGAAGAACAAAAGAAACTCATTGCCGGTAATCTTTCCACTGATGTCAGCAGAACTGCCAAAGCATTAGGTAAGAACTGGCAGGAATATATGTTTGAAAGCATGCCTGTTGCGGCTGCAGTTACCTTGCTGTCCAAACTTCAGAATGATGTGCGTAATGCTGAGGGCGCCGTTTTACACGAACTTGTTGCAAATATAGACTTGAAGGATATGCGTGTCAACAAGTTGAGTGCTTTCGTAATACCTGAGTCAAGAACTGTTGTAAGCGGCGACAGGTTTTCCGCCCAGATAGTAATGGCGGCAGTAGATACTACTCTACAACCAGAGATATATATAGGCAATCAGCGTCTTAATCTCAAAAATTCTACATATGAGTTTACTGCCGGTGGAGTAGGAGAGCATACGTTTTCAGGTTATATAACCATGAAGAATGGTGGAGGTGAGACTATACGACGTGATTTCTCACAGAAATATACAGTTGTAAATCCTTCTGCAACAGTGTCAGCAGATTTGATGAATGTGTTGTATGCAGGCTATGAAAACCCGATAAGCATATCTATCCCCGGTGTGCCTTTGAATGCTGTGGCGGCGAGTATGAGTGGCGGCGAATTCAGAAGTCTCGGCATGGGGCGATATATAGCCAAGCCTTCAGCAGTGGGAAAAGATGTCACTATAACAGTATCGTCTAACCAGAATGGACGTTCACGCCAGATGGGGCAATATTCTTTCAAGGTGCGTAAACTGCCTGACCCAATTGCTTACATACCATTAGGCGACGATCGTTTCAGAGGTGGTGCTCTGTCGAAGCAGCAGCTTATGTCAGCTACAGGCATCAGGGCGGCTATTGATGACGGACTGCTCGATATACAGTTCCGTGTAGTAAACTTTGAAACAGTATTCTTTGACAATATGGGTAATGCTGTTCCACTGGCATCAGACGGTGCAAACTTCTCTGCCCGGCAGATGGATCAATTCCGTAAATTGTCAAGCCGCCGCAGATTCTATATATCACGCGTTACGGCAGTAGGTCCTGACGGTTTGACACGTCAACTGCCAACTGCCACCGAAGTTCAAGTGAAGTAAAAACAACGAATTAATATGAAGAAGATATTTTTCATTCTGTTAATAGCAAGCATAAGCACTATTGCAAATGCTCAACCGCAGGCGCGTAGAACTCAGACAGCAGCGGCGGCAACACGTTCAAATGCTGATAATATGACAACTCGCGCACAACTTTCATATCCGGTTGCAATGACAATGAGCGAAGACGTTGTATGGCGTCGCGATGTTTATCGTGAGATTGATCTCAACGAGAGTGCTAATGCAGGTTTGTATTATCCGGAAGAACCTGTCGATGGAAAACAGAATCTTTTTACCAATATCTTTAAGCTTATGCTTACAGGTAAAATCAAGGTTTATGAATATAGGCTTGATGGTAATGAGGTGTTCAATGATTCCGCACGTATAAAACCATTAGAATTTCTCGACAACTACAATATCTATTATGAGCGTAATGGCGGAAGGTTGAAAATAGAGAACAGCGATATTCCTTCGCGTGATGTCAAGGCTTACTATCTGAAGGAAAGTGCATACTATGACCAGGCATCTGCCACTTTCCACAAGAAAGTTATTGCTCTCTGCCCTATAATGAAACGGGCTGATGATTTTGGAGACGGAGCGACACCTTATCCTCTTTTCTGGGTTAAGTATGACGACATAGCGCCATTCCTTGCTAAGCACACACTCATGACAAGCGACTTTAACAACGCCGCTACCATGTCTGCCGCTGATTATTTTACCAAGAATCAGTACAAAGGAAAGATATATAAGACAACAAATATGCTTGGCAGGTCTCTTATGCAGATTGCCGGAGAAGACGAAGCACGTCTTTCAGCAGAACAGAAGAAGATTGAAAAGGAAATAGCAGAGTTTGAGAAAAATATCTTCGGCAATCAGGCACGTAAAGACTCGCTCGACAGTATAAGAGTAGCTAATGCTGATGTAAAAGCTAATAAAAGAGCAGCCCGCATAAAGACGAAAGAGGCAAAGAGTGTGACGAAAACACGCACTAAGTCCTCTTCCTCCTCAGGCTCTTCTACTGCGCGTGTTTCAGCTCGAAGAGAACGCCGTTAGGAATTGCGCATGCAGGCATCTTGAAAACGACGCCGCTACATGGCATGGCGTGACAATACCTGCGAATATGTTTATGTTTCACTGTCCTCATGTTGCGAATGCCACGTGAGGACATATTTCTTTCCGTCTACACATTTGCGTCAACTACGCAAATGAATGTTTCAAGGAATACAGGGCGATATTAGTTTCGTTGTTTGGTTGTTCTGGAGTGCGGACAGGCATACAACGTTCACCGAAACATTGCAGTTGACTGTGCGGTACGGCATCTGTATATATTATAATAGAAACTGCGGGAGGTTTGCTTTTTATGACAAAAAACTTTGTGGATTGAATATAATTTGCTATTTTTGCACGTAATCATTTTATTTTCAACAACAAGATTATGAAAAAACTATTTACAACTATTGCTGTGGCATTTATAGCATTGACAGCATCAGCCCAGTTTGACTTTGGTTTGAAGGGCGGTTTGAATGTGACAAATATGTCGCTCTCTACCGATGTGCTTAACTCAAGTAATCGTACTGGTTTCTATATCGGTCCTACTGTGAAATTTGTTGCTCCACTCATTGGAATAGGTTTCGACGCTGCAGTTCTCTACGACCAGCGCGAGGGTAAAGTATCCGAGACAAGCATGAAGCAGCAGCAGATAGCAGTACCTGTGAATCTGCGCTATCAAATCGGTCTTGGCGACCTTGCCAGTCTGTTGATTTATGCTGGTCCGCAGCTCGGAGTTAATCTCGGCGACAAAATCACCAACACCGCATGGGATTGGAAGTGGCAGACAACCAATCTGAGCGTGAATGTAGGTGCGGGTGTAATGCTTGCAAATCATCTGCAGATTAATGCCAACTATAACATTGCCTGTGGTAAGACCGGCGAATTTTCGTTGGCAAACACACTGCAGCAGGGTCTTGGCAATGGCAAAATGAACTCATGGCAGGTGGGACTTGCCTACTACTTCTAAAGGAATAGAACAAAAAAAGTAATATCCCAAAAGGCAGATGTCATTCTGATGTCTGCTTTTTTTAGCTCATATTCAAAATATCTTCGTTAGTATGCAATATGTCGATGTGATTCTGCCTCTTCCTGTGGATGGATTTTTTACTTATTCTCTGCCATTACACTTGCAGGGAAGGAATCTATTTGGACATCGTGTACTTGTGCCGTTGGGACGCTCAAAGATATATACGGCAATGGCTGTGAGGTGTCATGATAATAAGCCGGAGTTTGAAACTCGTGATATTATATCTGTACTCGATGATAAGCCAATGCTTTTGTCTTTGCAGTATAAACTTTGGTCTTGGATTTCTGAATATTATCTTTCTCCTGTCGGCGAGATATATAAAGCTTCTCTACCTTCCGGACTTAAAACGGAAGACGGCTATAAACCTCGTACAGAAATTTACATCGCACTTTCTCAAAAGTTCAGGACGCCTGAAGCCATTCACGTGGCAATGAATATGCTTGCTCGTGCGGAGAAACAATCATTGGCTTTCACCCATTATCTTGAACTCAGCAACTGGAGTTCTATAAACGCAGACGGCACGCACGAGGATATAAAAGATGTCACACGTGAAGAACTAATAAACGTGTCGCACACAACAATGCCTGTAGTGAAAGCCCTCTGCGACAAGGGATTTCTATACACCTTCGAACGTGAAGTGGGCAGACTCGGAGATGCAGCTGAGGCATGTTCGGAGAAGATTCATGCTCTCAATCCTGCACAGGCAGACGCCTGCAACAAAGTGTTGCTGCAGTTCATGAACAAGTCTGTAGTACTGCTCCATGGTGTTACATCGAGTGGAAAGACCGAGTTGTACATCCATCTTATACAGCTGGCTGTTGATAAGGGCGAACAAGTACTTTATCTCCTGCCCGAGATAGCTCTCACAGTGCAGATTATGCAGCGCCTGCATCGTGTGTTCGGCAATAAACTGGGCATATACCATTCAAAGTACAGCGATGCAGAGAGAGTGGAGATTTGGAAGAAACAATTAAGTGACAATCCTTATAGTGTAATACTTGGAGCACGTTCTTCTGTGTTCTTGCCTTTTACAAAACTTGGTTTGGTAATAATTGACGAGGAACACGAAAGCAGCTTCAAACAACAAGACCCGGCGCCCCGCTATCATGCCCGTTCCGTTGCAATAATGCTTGCCAGTATGTGCGGAGCCAAGACTCTTTTAGGAACGGCTACACCGTCGGTAGAAAGTTACTATAATACGCAGACAGGGAAGTACGGGCTTGTTGAACTCACCACGCGTTACAAAGACATAGAACTTCCTGACGTAGAAGTTGTAGATATAAAAGACCTGCGGCGTAGGAAAATGATGAACGGCTCTTTCTCGTCGCAGCTTATAAGTGCTATTCGTGATTCTTTGAACAATAATCAACAGGTTATATTGTTTCAGAATCGTCGTGGATTCTCGCAAATGGTGGAGTGCAAGGTGTGTGGTTGGGTTCCTCATTGTACAAATTGCGACGTGTCGCTCACTTATCACAAGACTCTTTTCCAACTCACCTGCCATTATTGCGGCTATACCTATCCTGTTCCTGTAGAATGTCCATCGTGTGGAAATACGGATTTGCGCAACAGAGGACTTGGCACAGAGAAAGTGGAGGACGAGTTGCTGAATCTCTTTCCTGATGCTCGAGTAGCACGTATGGACCTTGATACAACCCGCACCAAGAATGCCTACGACAGGATTATAGGTGAATTTGCAGCCGGCAAGACCAATGTGCTCATCGGTACACAGATGGTGTCTAAAGGGCTGGACTTCGACCGAGTGTCAGTTGTTGGCATACTTGATGCTGATACTTTATTGAATAAACCTGATTTCCGTGCCTACGAACAGGCTTTTCAAATGCTGAGTCAGGTGAGTGGGAGAGCAGGACGCAAGAGAGCGCGCGGTAAAGTGTTCTTGCAGACACGTAATGCAAATCTGCCGGTAATCAATCAGGTTGTGAATAATGATTATTCTTCTTTCTACAAAGAACTTATTGAAGAAAGAATGAAGTTTCGTTATCCTCCTTTCTATCATATTATAAACGTTCAACTTAAGCACTCGAATAATACCGTTGTTGAGAGCTGTGCACTTGAGTTAGCTGGTCGTTTGCGCCAATGGTTTGGCAATAGAGTGCTTGGACCTGACAAACCATCAATAGCACGTGTGAAACAACAAAACCTGCGCAAGATAGTACTTAAACTCGAGAATAAAATAAATCTGACGCAGGTAAGAATATACCTACGTCAGGCTCAACAAGCGGTGCTTAAAGACAAGCGTTACGGTGCTGTTGTGATTTATTATGATGTAGATCCGCTTTAGAAATCAAGCTCAACACCCACGCCGACAACATTGTTTGTACGTGTGAATGAATTCTTGACACCTGTTGCAGTCGTTGCTGTGTCATACTTGCCATAGTTAGTCTGGAAGTATGCTGCATTCACAGCCAGTTTGTCTGTCACCTGATACTTTGCGCCAAGACCGAAGCTCCATGAGTTAACCACAAAAGAAAGGTCGCTCATGTACTCGTCCGACATGCCGTATCTTGTAATCTGGAAACCTGTGCTGAGTGTGAGCTTGTCAGTCGTATCCCACTCTACACCGCCAAGATACTCATTAGTACCGCTCTTCAGCAGGTCCTGCTTATTGCCATATTTTTTAGACTGCTTGTCATAGAAATGATGATAGCCTCCATTGATTCTGACAGTAGGCAGGACACTCCATTGAGCACCGAGCGTAAGGAGTGCAGGAGAGTCTTCCCTTACAGAAGTGCCATCAAGAAATTGGTTCACAGCCTCTACAGCCATAGCTTTGTTAAGTGTAGATTTGTTCTTCATCGACATCTTTGTGCGGAACTCATACTTGGCAGCAAAGTTGAAGTTGCCTATACGATAATCGGCACCAAGTATAGGAGCAATGCCGAAACCTGTCTGGTCTGACTGGAGATTAACACCGTTTCTATAAACCTCAAGTGCGGCAAGTTGTGGACGTGCTGCCTCCAGAGCCTTGTACTGACTGAGGTTAGGCTCAGGCAGACTCTCACCATACAAGTCGTATGCGGCTTTCAACTTGGCATAGCTGTTATTGATGACATCGAGGAAACTTCCGAATGGTACTAATCCTGCGGCTGTATTAACCTTGATATCTGAAATCTTCGCCTTGTAACTTGCTGTACCATAAAGAGCGCGTAGTCCGCCATAAACGCTGAGGTTATCATTAATCTTATAGGCAGCACCAAGTGTGAAACCGAAGTAATACTGACGTCCTGACATCTCGCTTGCCATGTCATAACCTGTAGAACCAAAAGGCGCCAGACCTTTTGCTATCATTGCCACTGCGCTCTCGAAAGAGCCGAGGCCGTTTTTGAATTGTGCCTTGCCACCGCCGCCAGTCACTGCGAAGTTGAACTGTAACGACCATCTGCCTGTGTTGTAGGCTGCTTGAATTGAAGGCAGGAATGGAGCTTGAGCCTCACCCTTATACTTCTTTGTTGTCTCATTGTTGTTGTTTACGCCCAATGCAAAGAGAGGATTAGTTGTTGTGGCAGTACGTGTCTGCCATGCGCTTTGCCAACTGAAGGAGAAATGCAATCCCTCGTCAAGAAATACCACACCTGCAGGATTGTAGTACACACCGTCAATGCTGATGGCGGCATCGCGTGCTGGATTACGAAGGAAACTGATACTCTGATTTGTGTTTGTAAGAATGCCGCCGGCAAATGCACCGGAGGTCAGGGTTGCAAACAATACTGTTGCACAAATTTTCTTTATTAGATTCATTACTGTATAAATAATAAATGATAATTAATAATTCTATTAAAAAACGTAAGCCGGTATTATCCTAAAAATTACGAAAAATATTCTAAATCGCTTGCAAAGGTAGTTAGTTTTGCACAAATAGAGTATAAGTGTGTAACTGAAATTAAGGTTTATTAGCACAAATACTATTATTTTCTTTCTTTGCTTGATATATCTCATCTGGAAATGAGTCATCAGGCAACAAAATCTATAAATGCACTGCATCGTAATCAGGGCTCAGTCGAATTTATGCTTACCCACTAAATTTCGACCGAGCCCAAATATCTGTTATTATCATGATATATAAAAAATGAGAAAGGCTACATTCACATGCAGCCCTTCTCTAAATTCTAACCTAAAAACAAATCTTTATTACCTTAATCTAATCTATATTTCTTCGACATATTATAATTGAAAAAGTAAATTTGTCTTTTGTTTTTTTTAGAATAACTCTGTGAATTTAAGGGATTTTTAAAGTCATCGTGTGTATTCTTATTTGTTGTAAAACTCTGTAAAAGCCTTAACTGCATAGATATGGTCGTTTACAGAACCTGTCTCTCTGCAACTGTGCATGGCAAGTATGGCGTTACCCATGTCAACACCTTTAAGAGGAATTGACGAAGCAAGAATGTTGCCTAATGTAGAACCTCCTGCCACATCGCTGTGGTTTACAAATCTCTGGCAAGGCACCCCAGCATCATTGCAAATCTCGGCAAAAATTGCTGCTGATACTGCATCGCTTGCATATTTCTGTGAAGCGTTGAACTTTATAACAGGACCACCGCCAAGCATTGGGTGATTAGTTGGGTCATATTTCTCGCTGTAGTTAGGGTGCCATGCATGTGCATTGTCTGCGGAAATCATAAATGCATGTTCGACTGCTTGATAGAAAGCTTCCTCTGTACCACTCTGTGCGCATGCTATTCTCTTGAGAATGCTTGCAAGGAATGGACTTGCTGCTCCCTGCTTTGTCTGCGATCCCGTTTCTTCATTGTCGAATATTGCGAGCACTTGTGTAGTGTCGGTTTCTTTTGATGCCAGCAGAGCCTCAAGACCGGCATAGCACATTGAAAGGTCGTCAAGGCGTCCGGAAGATATGAACTCGTTGTGAATGCCGAATGTACATGCTGGACTGGCATCAGCAAGATAGAGATCGAAGTCAAGAATATCTGACGGATTTACGTTAAGTTCCTCGCACATTATATTCATGAGCATATTTCCTGCCTCAAACTGATTGTTGATGATTCCAAGAATTGGCAGTACGTCTTTCTGCTTGCTTAGTGCTACACCATCGTTTACTTGACGGTTGAAGTGTATTGCCAGATTGCTTATTTGCATTAGCGGGCGCTTTACATGCATGAGCATTGTCTTGGGATTCAGTGCATTTTCGCCTTTTACTATAACACGACCTGCAATAGTGAGTGGACGGTCGAACCATGTTGACATTATAGGTCCTCCGTAAACTTCAGTGTTAAGTTTCACTATTCCGCCTTCGCAAATAATCTCTGCATTAGGCTTGATTCTGAATGTAGGCGAGTCACAATGTGCACATATCATGTGGAATCCTGTTTCAGCAAGAGGTTTTTGTCCTATGCGGAAGGCATAGACTGATGAATCATTTTTTGTAACATAGAACTTGTCGCCAGCTTTTACATCACGTATAGGCTCAGTAGGAATAAACTTTCTATAACCGTTTTTCTCAAGTTCTTCGGATATGTTCTTTGCTGCCTGAAAGTTTACAGGCGAGTTGTCTAAAAAGTTTAATAATCTATTAATCATGTTATTTGTTTTTTTGTTCTTGGTTCTTTTCGTCGGGATATGATATTCTCGTATGATATATGTTCTTTAGTCTTTCAATGAGAACTTGCTTTGCTGTCGCTATGTCACGGAAAGTTATAGGACATTCAGTGAAGAAGCCGTCTGCCACCTGTGAATCAATCAGTTTGTTCACAAGATTGGTAATTGTTTCTTCGGTGTATTCTGTGAGTGAACGTGATGCGGCTTCCACAGCATCAGCCATCATTAGAATGGCCTGCTCGCGTGTGAAAGGATTTGGGCCAGGATAAGAGAATGGTGCAGAATCAATCTCTTCGTCCGGGTGTTCATTCTTTTCGTTTATATAGAAATACTTTGCAATTCCATTGCCGTGATGTGTTAGTATAAATTCCTTCACAAACTGTGGCAGGTTATGTTTTTCTGCAAAGCTTATTCCCTTCATCACATGGCCGATTATTATTTGTGCACTCTGCATGTTGGTCATGTTATCATGTGGATTTACACCTACCTGATTTTCTGTGAAGAAAACAGGGTTGTCCATCTTGCCTATGTCGTGGTATAATGCTCCTGTGCGTACCAGCAGGCTGTCGGCACCTATCTTGTTAGCTATTGACGCTGCTATATTTGCCACTGTTATGGAGTGCTGGAATGTGCCGGGCGCAATTTCACTCAACTGTCGCAAAAGTCCGTGGTTGGTATTTGAGAGTTCAAACAGTGTGACGTCAGAACTGAAGTCAAACATTTTTTCTACAATATACATCAATGGGTAAGCAAGCAGAATGAGTATGCCGTTAACAACAAAATGATAGTACATGTCAGTATCAAGTTTCTGCTGGTTGCCTCCTTGCATGAGTTGCAGTGCATAATAGACAAGACTGCTTGAAATTACAACATAAAGGGCGGTTTGCAATACCTGCGAACGCTTTGACATTTCGCGTAGTGAATATACTGTTACCAATCCTGCCACCAACTGTATTGCCATGAACTCATACTGGTAGGTTAATGATACGGCACAAATCATAATCATTGTAACATGAGTAGTGAATGCTGTGCGTGAATCGAGGAAAACTCTAACAAAGACAGGCGCTATGCAGAATGGGATGAGATATACTGAGAAGAAATTATGTTTCATCACCAATGACACAAGAATGGGATAAACCGTAATCAGTACATACAGAAGAAGCAGTGAACGTGGTTTCTCAAGGAAGTCTTTTCTGAAGAGATAAATGTATATAGAAAATAAAAATACTATGATGCTCACGTATATAATTTGACCAAACAATGTATGTTTTATTTCACTTGAACTTGCTGTACGCTTTGTAATCTCTTTTTCAAATGACGCCAGCACCCTGGCAGTATATTCATTTATAATGTCTCCTCTGTCCACAATTTTCTGTCCGCTTACAACCATTCCTTTTGATACGGGAATGCTGTTGATCAGGTCGTTGCGCTCAGATTCTGTCCGTTGTTTGTCATATATAAGGTTAGGCTCTATATAATCATCGAGATTACACTTTTGTAGAGCCTGTCTCATTTCACCTAATTCTTCATCGATGAACAGTTTCTCATAGGCTGTACGTGTGGAATAAACAAAGCTGATGCTCTGGCTTGTAGCTTCTTTTCCTGTTACAATCCTGAGCATTGTTGTAGAATCTACCGCCATGCTGTTATATTCAGGGGTGCTGAGAACACCTGCCTGATATATGCGATGAAGCCTGTTTGTTATAATCTGCACATACTCGAAAGGCAATCCTGGGAAACCCTCCTTGTAGTCTGCCTGCAATTTGGCTATGCAGTTATGCTCAACATCTGACTTTAGTGTGTAGTAGGGTTGAAACTCTTTCATTACAGAGTCACGTTCATGCTGTAATACC
The DNA here is from genome assembly GCA_041855685.1 of Prevotella sp. Classification (GTDB taxonomy): domain Bacteria; phylum Bacteroidota; class Bacteroidia; order Bacteroidales; family Bacteroidaceae; genus Prevotella. The sequence goes on from JBHAEQ010000045.1 coordinate 17,540, forward strand.
TCGTCAGTTTTGTAAACAGGAAAGTCGAATTTTGCTATAAACGAGCCATACATCCACGGCTTGCCCACATCATAATGGAAATTCTGTGCATCGTTTCTTGGCAATGACCATATTATAAGTGTTATGCAGCCTATTATAAGCAATGCTCTTGTGAGCATATTACGCCAGAAATGTTGACCGGGTTTTATGTTCCAAATCATATATATAACATGTATTTTATATTTCACTTGCGAAAATACTAAAAAAATATCCGAAAGAGAAAAAAAAGTAGTACTTTTGCAAAAATATTTAATTAAAAAGGCACTTTCCAGACTCTTTTGAAGTCTATGCCGTTCTTTTAAGCAAAATGTCAGATAGAAAAGTGAGAGTGCGTTTCGCACCAAGTCCTACAGGTCCTCTGCACATAGGCGGAGTACGCACAGCATTGTATAATTATTTATTCGCCCGTCAACATGGTGGCGAATTTGTATTCCGCATAGAAGATACCGACTCTACACGTTTCGTGCCAGGAGCAGAGGAATATATAATTGAATCATTCCGCTGGCTTGGAATAAAGTTTGATGAGGGAGTTAACTGCGGAGGTGATAAAGGGCCTTATCGTCAGAGTGAGCGTCGTGACATATACAAGAAGTATGTTGAGCAGCTACTCAACGATGGAAAAGCCTATATTGCTTTTGATACTCCAGAAGATTTGGAAGCAAAACGTGCAGAAATACAGAATTTCCAGTACGATGCAAAGACTCGTCAGATGATGTGTAACTCGCTTACCCTCAGCAATGAGGAGGTTGAGGCAATGATAGAGGACGGCAAACAGTATGTTGTACGCTTCAAGATTGAGCCAGGACGCGAGATTCACGTGCACGACCTCATCCGTGGTGAGGTTATTGTCAAGAGTGATATTCTCGACGACAAGGTTCTCTATAAGAGTGCCGACGAACTGCCTACCTATCATCTTGCAAATATTGTCGATGACCACCTCATGGAGATAACACACGTTATACGTGGTGAGGAATGGTTGCCAAGTGCACCTTTACATGTGCTTTTGTACGAGGCTTTCGGCTGGACTGATACTATGCCTGAATTTGCGCATCTTCCTCTTTTGCTGAAACCGGAAGGCAAGGGCAAACTGTCAAAACGTGATGGTGACCGCTTAGGTTTCCCAGTTTTCCCACTTGAATGGCACGACCCAAAGACAGGCGATGTATCTTCCGGTTACCGCGAAAGTGGCTATTTCCCTGAGGCAGTTGTTAACTTCCTTGCCCTTTTAGGCTGGAATCCTGGTACAGAGCAGGAGATGTTCACACTTGAACAACTTGTTGATGCGTTCGACATATCGCGCTGTTCAAAGGCTGGTGCTAAGTTCGACTATCAGAAAGGAATATGGTTCAACCACGAATACATACTTCAGAAGAATGATGAAGAGATAGCACATTTGTTTGCACCTATTGTTGCAAATAATGGTGTTGATGCTACTATGAACCAGATTAGGCAGGTGGTTCACATGATGAAGGATCGTGTCAACTTCGTTCATGAGCTTTGGAATTTATGCTCTTTCTTCTTCATTGCCCCAACAGGCTATGACGAGAAAACAAAGAAGAAACGTTGGAAAGAGCAATCGCCACAGCAGATGTCAGAACTTGCAGATGTACTTGCTTCACTCGACGATTTCTCTATCGAGAATCAGGAAAAAGCAGTAATAACATGGATTGAAGCTAAGGAGTATAAACTCGGCGACATAATGAATGCTTTCCGTCTTTGTCTTGTAGGAGAGGGCAAAGGACCTGGTATGTTCGACATTTCCGCATTTCTTGGTAAGACAGAAACCCTGTCACGCTTGAAGCGTGCTCTTGAAGTACTCTGATGTATCAGCTTTTTATCTGTTTGTATGTCTGTGGTGTAGCCGTTGCCTCACTTTTTTCAAAAAAGGTGAGGACGATGTGGCGTGGTCAGCGGCAGGCAATCAATACTATACGTCAGAATATGGTTCCTGATGCCAAGTATCTTTGGGTACATGCGGCATCACTTGGTGAGTTTGAACAGGGGCGTCCTTTGATAGAACGTCTGCGTCGTGAGCATCCAGAGTATAAAATTCTTCTTACATTCTTCTCTCCTTCAGGCTATGAAGTGCGCAAGAACTACAAAGGGGCAGATATTATCTGTTATCTGCCTATTGATACACCACGTAATGCCCGCCGTTTCCTTAGAACCATACACCCCGAGGCAGCATTCTTCATCAAATACGAATTCTGGTACAACTATCTGCATATTCTAAAACATCGTGGTGTGCCGGTATATAGTGTGAGTAGTATTTTCCGTGAAAATCAAATTTTCTTCCGTTGGTATGGCTCTGCCTATGCTCGTGTATTGAGATGCTTCACAACTTTCTTTGTGCAGACAGAGCAGAGTAAGCAGTTGCTCAATTCTATCGGCATAGACAATGTTCTTGTTACAGGTGATACACGTTTTGACCGCGTTCTCGACATTAAGTCAGAAGCAAAGGAATTACCTGTTGTGGAGCGTTTCAAAAACGGCAGCAATACTTTTGTTGCCGGCTCTTCGTGGTTGCCTGACGAGGAGATATTCATTCCTTTTTTTAAGAATCATCTTGATTGGAAGCTTATCATTGCCCCCCATGTTATAGGTGAAGACCATCTGCATAAGATAGAGTCCATGTTAGAGGCTTCTGGTAGAAAGCATATACGTTATTCTTCATGTACAGCAGAAACTGATGTAAAACAATATGACTGTCTGATTATCGACTGTTTCGGGTTGTTGTCATCAATATATAAATATGGTGAAGTTGCTTATGTTGGTGGAGGTTTCGGTGTAGGCATTCACAATCTTCTTGAGGCTGCCGTATGGAGTGTACCGGTATTCTTTGGTCCTGAGAATGATCGCTTTCAGGAAGCACAAGACCTCAAGGCAGATGGAGGTGGACTTGAAATTGCTGATGCCAGAGAGTTCTCACAATTAATGAATCGACTTATGGCTGATAAAGCTTATCTGCATAAGACATCAACAGCTGCAGGACATTATGTTATGCAGCATTCTGGTGCTCTTGACAAGATAGCTGCCAATATTAAACTGTAGGTCTTGTTCTCATAATATACAATTGTATCGTGAATAGGGAAAATCCCCGTATTAAGTAGGGATTTTATCTTTCTTCTTGTAATTATTTGTTTTAATTTTGCAACCAGAAACAATAACTTAGATTTTTGAACAATGAAAAAGACATTGACTATTCTGATTGCGTCTTCAGTGATATTTGCAAGCTGCGGCACCTACCAAGGTGAAGGTGCATATAATGGTGCGTGGTTTGGTTCATTATTGGGTAGTGCCATAGGAGGAATTGCCGATGGTCCGCGTGGCAGTGACGTTGGTACAATCATTGGTGTGGCAGGCGGCGCAATTATTGGCTCAGCTATTGGTACTGCTGCCGACAAGAGCCGGAATGAAGACTTGGAGCAGTATTATGCAGAGAAAGACCGGTTGGCGATGCGCCGTGAGGCACGAAAGGGAACAGCAAGCTCAGGTTCTAACTATGATTCTTTTAACAGCTCAAGTACTGATTCAGGGTTCGACTCGTCCAACTCTGGCGACGACCGTATTGACATCGACTTCGGTACTGAGTCCAGCTATCCTGAAGCAAGTGTTGATGCAACGACAAAGCACCTTGAAATTCGTAATGCACGCTTTATTGATGCCGACGGGAATAATATTATTACCCGAGGTGAAAAGTGTGAGATTGTATTCGATGTTTTCAATTCCAGCAATGCTGTGGCTCGTAATATAGAACCTGTGATAATTGAGACAACTGGCAATAAACACATTCTTGTCAGTCCGGCTGTTCTTATTGAGAGTCTTGCACCAAACAAGGGAATCCGCTACACTGCCCGTGTTGTAGCCGACCGTTCACTAAAGAATGCCACAGCTCATTTCACGCTCTGTGTCATGCTGCAGGGAACTGTTGCTACCAAGGCTGTAGATTTCACAGTGCCTTGCCAAAAGAAATAAACAATTCCCTCCCCAAACGGCATAATCATAATCCCTTGGTCCTCGTTCTTGTATTCGCATAATAAGCATCAATATTTTCTGAGAATAGGCTTTCGTATCGTGCTTCCCAATTGTGGTGTATGCGTTTCCCAATTGCGGTGCATGCGTTTCCCAATTGCGGTGCATGTGTTTCCCAATTGGGAAACATGATTGTGCTAACTATTTGTCCACTTTATAGATATGCTTTTGCTGTTGATAATGATAGGCGTTTGAATGTCTATATACCATATACTTGGTGTGTAAATGGTATAAATAGACAATCCAAACGCTATAGTTAGAATTTGTAACTTGCGGCGATAATGATATTGCGTGCTGCACCTGAAATGCCGGAGCTGTAAGGGCGGTAACGCTTGTTGGTGATGTTTTCAATACCGAGATTAAGCGTAAAGCCGCAACCTACGTTATACGAGCCTTTCAGATTAAGGGTCAGCCATGCAGGAGAATAAGGACGCCCCTTGCCGTCAAGGGCATAAATCTCTACTTTGCTACGCTCTTCAAGTGCGAGTTGTTCATGATTTCTTCGAGCCTGAAAATCAGTATAGGCTTCGAGGGAAAGTGCTTTGTGGCGGTAGGAGAGTGAGGCTGTGCCGAAGAATGGGGAGGCATGACGCAGAGGTGAAGTGGTTTTGTCGTCGAGTTGTTCTTCACCTTTCTGCCAGTTGAGATAAGTTTTGAAAGCGAAACCAGCAGGCAGTATAGCCTCAACTTTCAGTTGTGCTCCATAAACCTCTGCCCATGCTGCATTCTGCAATGCAAGAACTTGACTCATTTCGCCTTTATATTCTATTTCGTCTTGACCGTTCCATTTGTAGGGACGGCGCACAAGGGCATTGTCAAGGTGGGTGTAGAAAGCCGTAAGTCCGAGAGTAAGCCAGTTGGCAATGCGTTGTTCTGCACCTATTTCAAAGTGATTGGCATATTCGGCATGCAAGTTGGGATTAGGCACTACCACTGCTTTGTCAACAGAGTCGAAGAGTTTTCCCATGTCGTCAACATTAGGACTTCGGAAAGCGCGTGAGTACTGAACAGTTATGCGGCTGTCTGCTGATGGAAGATACACGAAACCTACACCGCCCGATAGTGCGCCGTGGCATGACGACACATCCGGTGGAAATGGCAGTGTAATGCCAAAGTTGTTGAAATCGGCACGCATTGAGAAATGGTTATAACGAAGTCCCAGTTCCATGTTCAACTTGTTGTGCAGCTTAATAAGTGTCTGGGCATAGGCGGCAAGCGATGTCCACTTAGCCTGAGGATAGCGCGATGCCGCAGTATTCTCTGCCATGGTGTGAATGTCGGTAGTCTTTCCGCTTGACTTCACATCATTGCGCACTCCCTCCAAACCATAGAAAAGAGAGTGGTTGGATAGTTGCTTTGTAAAGTCGATATTAAAAGAATATGCGTCAACTTTTTCAGTCTGAGTTGTACGTATTGATTTGTCGAGCGTGCGGTCTATACGGCTTTCTTCAAATCGTTGCATTGCCATGCGCAGCGCTACGTTATCGAAAAAGCGGTTCGAGGCATCATGGCTCACAGTGAGCTGGTGCATCTGCCATATCTGTGGTCCGTAGTTCCACTCTGCATAGCGTGGCTTTCCTTTTCGTAGTCGTGTGTGACGGTCGTAACGCCCATAGTCTGTTGTCTGAGAATGATGGAAGGCATATTGCAAATCCCATGTGGCGGAAGGTGCGAAACGAAGTTTCTGCATCACGTTCCATTGACCATAACCTGACGGAGACTGACGGCGGGGATTGGGATTAGGCAGCACATTGTCTATACCCTCGGCTGTGGTTTCTACAATCCATGGCTTTAGATAATCGTCAGGACCATTAGTTCCCTGCAGCAAGTCGTCAAATTGGAAATGACTCACGCTGCCGAGCCAAGCCCAGCGCTTGCCGCCAACGTTGATGTCGAAATGGGCAGTGCGCTCGTTGTTTGCTGAGGAATATCGCAACGAGGCATTGCCTTTGGCCTTTACGCCTGTAGCGGAAAGGGTAGGAGCGAGTGTTTGAAAGCTCATGACTCCTCCTATGGCGTCACTACCGTAGATAACACTTCCCGGACCAAGACGAACTTCTGTTGACTGTAGGGCAAACGGGTCGAGTGATATTACGTTCTGTAAGTTGCCAGCACGGAATATGGCTGTGTTCATTCTAATTCCATCAACAGCGTAGAGCAGTCGGTGGGTGGCAAAACCGCGAATCATAGGACTGCCGCCGCCCAGCTGACTCTTCTGAATAAACACCTGTCCTGAGAGTGATAAAAGGTCGGCTGTGGTCTGTGGCTGACGTAGGTTTACACTCTCTTTGCTTATCCTCACCACCTGTTGAGGAATGGAACGTTGATTCTGTTTCCAGCGTGTTGCGGAAACCACCACCTCGTCAAGACGGGTGGCTGTACTGTCTCTCCATTCCTCTTCACTGACTGCCCTTGATGGGAGTATCAGAAAAAGGAATGCACTAAAAAAAATGTATCTTTTCATTATGTATTAAACGTTATGTTGATTTTAGTTGATAATCAGGCGACCTGCTTTTTTGAACTCAGAACTTTGGCATACGTAGAAATACACGCCCGCAGGCAGTCCGTCGGTTGTAATCTGCCGGCGGCTTCCTGCCGGAATATTTATAGTGTTAATCAGCTTGCCGCCTGAGTTATATAAAGTCAGAGTAACAGTCTTGTGAAGACCTCTTGAATAAATCTCGAATACCTCGCCTGCGTTTACTGCCAGTTTGTTGAAGTCAACATCTCTGTCGAGCACTTCCTGACCTGCTATTGACACTACAACTTCTTTGCTGCCTTTTATCATGTTCTTCACAGTCTTTGTATCGCTGCCTTGTGGTGTTGTGACAGTGAGTGTAACATCGTAGCTCTGGTCCGCCGCAACACGAATTTTTGGGTTGCGGATATTCTTGTTGTCAACATGCAGAGGCTCAGGCACGAATGTCCATTCCCAAGTGGCATCTTTCTGATTTACTATCGAGTAGCTGTCAAACTGCCATTCGGCTTCGCCTTTGTTCTCGCTTGTTCCGGCAGATAGTACTATAGGTTGGGCTATAGGTTTGAAATCGGAGTCAACCAGTGGTCGGCTCCATATTCCGTTGTTGGTAGCAAGACGAAGTTCTCCAGCTTTATAAAATGGCAGCATGCGTGTGACAGTAACTACTGGTGGCAGTCCCCTCGAGAAGTCCTGCCAGCTGTCAGTAGTGTCGTCACGATAGAGGACACGACTTCTGTAAACACGATAGGTCTCGTCCAGAGGGCGCACTACACCGCTCACTGCATAAATGGCATTTTTGTCGTTGCCGGTAAGAATAAGGCGGGTCACCAACTGTTGTTCATCAGTGTCTTGCAACTTCAATCCTTTGTTCATTTGTTCCCATGTCTCACCACCGTCTTTAGTGCGGAAAACACCACCAGACTCATTTGTGCTGACCCATATTTCCTTGTCGTTTCGTGGATGTATTGCAATCTTATAATTTAATGTGTTTACCATTTCTTTCGGTAGATTGGAAAGATTCTTGAAAGACTTTCCACCATCGTCAGAACGATATATACTGTTTACGGTTCCAACGAATATTACGTCAGGATTTGCCCGCGACACAGCATAGGCGCTGACGTTCTCCTTGAAAGTGTAAAGGCTTACGAAGCTCTCGCCGTCGTTAACAGTTTTCCAAAGCGACATAGGCTCATCTCTTCGGTTGATATAGAAGCTTTTGGCATAGCGTGGATCATATTCGAAACCAATACCGAATTGTGAAGATTCGAGCGGGAATGTCCAAAATCCGTAGAACGGAACAAACTCATCTTTCCAGTCATCGGGCAGATAAGAACTTCCTGCATCAGAGAAAGCCACTTTGCGAGGATTGCTCAGGAATACATATCCTGTGGAGCATTCGCTTCCTCCCACGCTTATGGAGACGCCATTGTATCTGTCAATCTGTACCATGTTGCCGTTGTGATTGCGCCCACCTACCATTACATCTTCATTCCAACCCATATCGAAGCCCCAGAATTCTGAAGCGTATATGCCGTTGATACGTGGTTCGGCATTATTGTTAAAAAAGTCGTTGGAGTAGATAATGCCGCCGTCAGTAGATAGCCAAGTGTCGTCTCCTACAACTTTCATGTCCTGCATGTCGCAGTGCAAGTCGAACTTGCCGTAGTAGCCTCCCACATTCTGCACCGTATTTCCACCGTCAGTAGAGCGGTATAGATTTAACAAACCGAACAGCAGTGTCTCAGGATCGCTTGCCGAGGGTTGTATGACAATATCATAATAGCCCTGACCGCCATTTTTGTCGAAAGGCTCGAATTTATCTTTCACAGTTGTGTTCACTGTCCAGTTTTCGCCGGCATCAGTACTTTTGAACAATACCGGAGTGCCAAGGAAGAACGGTGATGAGTAAGACTGTGAAGCGTCGGCAGCGCATGCGAATACATATACATATTCACGTCCTGTTGACGCCTCAGAGACTCCTATGCGTCCAGAAGCCAGTGGGTCGCTGTAACCAAGATTGCGTGATGTGAAAATGTCGCCTCCGTTAGTGCTCTTGCAGAATTCAACGCCTGAGTATCTCTTTATGAGTGAGTAAACAATATCAGGATTGTCTGTTTTATATTTGAGGTCGAAACATTGCCCTGTCGCTATTCTCGTCCAGTTTGCGCCATTGTCGGTGGTCTTATATATTCCCATGTCGTTTGCCAGAATAAAAGTGTTGTCGTTTGTTGGGTGTATGATAACATCACGCACTCGCTTATATACATTGCGTAGCTCTGTAGGCGTAATGTTTGTCCATGTATCGCCACCGTCTGTAGTAAGCCATACCAATGAGCCACCGCCTACAACTACCTTGTCAGGATTTGAACGAGATACTTCCACCGAGCTGATTAAGCCTCCGAAGTAATGATTAGGTGCACAAGGTTTCCATGTCAATCCCTTGTCTGTGCTCTTGAATATCATGCTTGTTTCTGTTCCTGCATAAATGATATTCGGATTTGTGGGCGATACATCGAAGCGTTGTACATTCGACTGCCATGGGCGCAGTTGCTTTGTTTGCGAGTTGTATGTTATAATCGGCGAAAGCACTTTCCATGGTTCTGTTTCGGCATCGACACCTGTGTGCGGAGCACGCGTTTGGATGTTGGAGTGCATATTGATTTCATCTACCAGTTTAACGAAATCCGATTGTTTGGGTAAGCGGATGTTGCCGTCAATGCTTGCAAATGGCGCATAGGCTTTCTGCCAACGATAGAAATGGTTCAAGATAGACTTGTTGTACGGTGTTTTCGTACGCATTGATGGATTCTCGTGTTGAAACTGACGAAACCTCTCCACCATTCTATGATAGTTTATGGTATCGATGTTATCCAGCTCCGCCATCCATGCAGGTGCGCCAGCAGGTAGTTCTGTAGGGTTATATGGGCGGTAAGTACGGTCGCTTTCATTGCTCTTCTGTGCGTGCATGTAGCTGATGCTTATGCAGCAAATAATAGTTAGAATACTGTTCTTCATATTATGTTGTTGCTGAATATATGTTTATTTAATGAGAAATTTTCCGAATTGCTTGAAGTTTGCAGTGCGTAGTTCATAGATATAAACTCCGGTGGCGAGTCCTACTGTAGAAATTCGCACTTCATTGTCGGTTGCCGATAATGAAAGCTTGCGTTGCAGAGCACCTTTTGTGTTATGAAGAGTAAATGTCTTTTCTTTGTATAGACCGTTTATCGACAGGCGTATTTCTTCTCCCAATTTGATTACCTCTATCTCTTCTGCTATACCTTCTGCATCTTCTATTTCAGTGATTGAATTGCTGGTGCGTATCATTTTGCTGATAGTTTTAGAGTGTGCGCCTTCGGGAGTTTTTACTGTCAGCGTTACGTCATATATTCCTGCGCGGCCAAAGCGTACACGTGGATTGCGTACTTTGGTATTGCTAATCCATTCTGGCTGTGGTGAGAAAGTCCATTCCCATTCCACTTTCTCTTGATTTACAATAGAATAGCTGTCGAACTGCACTTCGGTTTGCGGTGCTGAGATGAGGTCTCCATTGCCTAAGTTCAGTGCCATGGGTTGTGCTATTGGTATGAAATTAGGATTGCGGAGTGGTATCTCCCATATACCTTGGCTTGTTGCCGCGCGCAGTTTGCCCTCTTTGAAGAAAGGCACAAGTCGTGTGATGCGTGCCCCTGGATTTAATCCTTCAGAATAATCAATCCAATCTTCGAGTGTGTCATCCTTATAATATACAGAGGCTCCGTCCATTGTAGCCAGATACACTCCGTTCTTTTCGTCGCCGGAAAGTACAACCCATTGGAATTTACGTGTCTTTAAGGCATCTGACAGCGGATTTGTCCATGTTGTGCCACCGTCAGTAGTGTAGGCAACACAGCCTGGTTCGTTGCTGTATATATGCCACAATTTCTCTTCGTTCTTTGGGTCAATGGCTATGGTTGAGGCTATAGAACCAGAATATTGCATGTTGAAAGCTCTTGATGGCAGGGGATTCCAATTCTTTCCGCCGTCGGTAGATCGATAAATGTCGAATGCTGCCGCAAGATATATATAGTCTGGATTTGAGCGTGCGAAAGCGTAGCTGTATATGAGTTCGCCTTCTGTATTGTAAAGTTGGCGGAATGTTCGCCCTTCGTCTTCTGTTATGTAAAGCTGGTCGTCTTCCTCGGTTGAGCGCATGATGAATCGTCGTGCAAAACGTGGATCAAAGGCTATTTCACCATTAGTACGCAAGGTTTCAAATGGTTTCTTTGCCATCTGATTGTATATTAGCTTCGGTGCACCGTCGAGTGTCTCGGGCGCAATTACGGTTGCGGCATCAGAGAAGTAAGCCTTGCGAGGCTCACTCAGCATGATGTGTCCGGTAGCTTGCTCAACTCCTCCCACATGCAGTGTGTTGCCCTCACCGTAGTAGTCGGCATGCAACACGTCGCCGTTGTGCCAGCGTCCGCCAGCCATTATATCTTCGTTCCAGCCCTGTCCAAAACCGTGATAGTCGGCGGCATATATTCCTTTATGACGGTTTTCCCCTTTTGTGGCAAAGAAATCAGTAGAGTATTTCACGCCTCCGTCTGTAACAATCCATGTGTCATTGCCAGCCACAGCTATGTCTTGAATGTCGGGGTGCATATAATCTGGTTTTATATATCCGCCTATGCCGTTGTCATAGGAGCTTCCCTTTCCTCCCTGTGTAGAACGGTAGGCGTTGCACAAACCGTAGATAACATGCTCAGGGTCCTTGTTTGATACGCCTATTGTCATGTCGAAATATCCTTGTCCGCCGTTTTGTTCGTCACCGAAACCCGAAAACGTGTTCTTGTGCGGCTTTGCTTTGTCGCGTGCGGTCTGATCTTGCCAGGTGCGTCCTCCGTCGGTGCTTTTAAGCAGGTATGGTTCTCCCTGTCCTCCCAAAGCTCCCATGTCATAGTTGCTTTTTGAGCGGTTGACAAGTGCATACACATAGTTCTCGCCTCCTGTGGCTTGGCTTACAGCCAGACGTCCAGCACATATTGGTGTTACGGGGAGTGTTGCCGTGGTGAACGTCTCACCTCCGTTCTCTGATATATGGAATAGAAAACCGTTCTCGTATTTGGGTTTCACCAAGGCGTATAGGCGCATTGGGTTACCTGGTTGCAGCTCGTGGTCATGTCCTATGCCACCAATGGTCTGGCGATAGCTCCTGCCTCCGTCGAACGATACGAAAAACCCTCCGTATTCGTCGTCCTGAATACCTGCGCACAAAGTTATATGCTGTGGATTAGATGGATTTATGCGAATGCTGTTGACACGGCTTTGTATATCAGGCTCACGTGTCCATGTCGCACCGCCATCAATAGTTTTCCATAAGTTTAAGCCTCCTCCTACATAGACGATATTCTCGTTTGCGGGCGATACTTGTATAGAATAGATAGGTCCTCCGAAGTTATGCTGTCCTCGGCATGCACTCCATGTCATGCCCTTGTCTGTGGTTTTGAATACTACACCTGTTTCGGTGCCACAATAGACCACGTCAGAATTTGTTGGAGCAACAGATATTCTATAGACACATACCTGCGAGTCTTTGTCGCGGGTTCCTGTTCCATTATTCTCAAATGTAGCGTTAGGCCCTATGTTTCTCCATGTTGCCGTATTCGCGTCAGAGGTGCGTGTGGCAAATTGTGGGCGTGAGTTTTGAGCATCGAGCATGGCAAGATGCTCATCGAAAGTGGGAAGTACAATCCTTCCGTTACTGAGTACATACTGCCGGTATGCCTTTTCCCAACGGCGGTAGAAATTCACAGCCGGCTTGCGCTCTAAGGTTTTGACACGAGCATCGACATCAGTTGCCAGCCATAGTCTAAAGAGAGAGTCCATTTCAGCGAAGTTAACTGCCGATGGATTCTTCGATATTGCCTCCATCCATTCTGGTGCTCCTAAAGGCAAAGGTTCTGGTGTGTACGGGTTGAAGGTGTGTACTGACTGGGATAATCCCTTGAAAGGCATGGCGGCAACCAACATAGTTAACAGCCACATGAATTGTTTACGTTTCACGACTATATGTTTTCTAAAAAAATCTCAAATGTATTTACCTAAACTTTTCCATATCGCTTTAAAACGGAATATCTATATTCCGTTAATAGTATTTCGTTACAAAATTATCTTTTTTTTTGCATATTAATGCCATAACTATGATTAAAAACTAATGAGTAAGCATTACTTTATGTTTATTTAACGTGTGAGGCGTTAATATGAAGGAGTAAGAGAGAACATTTTTGCACTTAAAAACAATTGGTTTTAATAATGCAAAAGAAAGGTTGGGAATATGGTAGATATATTGTATAGGCAAAAACCTATACTAATATTTTCTTTTTTCTGTAGTTGTTTCTGAAATCAGTAGGCGTGCAACCTTTCTTCTTCTTGAATGTGCGGTTGAAATAGCTTATATTGTTGAAGCCAGAGGTGTAGCATATTTCAAGAATCGACATTGAACTATCTGCCAACTTGCGCGCTGCATAACCTAAGCGCACATCTATTATATAGTCGGAAATGCTCTTGTGAGTGCGGAGTTTGAAGAACCTGCTGAATGCTGAAGGTGTCATTCCTGCTATGTCGGCAAGTTCCTGCAAGCGAATGTCTTTTTTGAAATTGTTATTGACGAACTCTGTTACTTTCTGAACCCTGCGGCTTTCAGACGTATTGTCCGTATGTGCGAAGACAGAACTTGACAGTTTCCTGTAGTTACTGCGTGACAATTCGTAGAGAATCTCCATAAGTTTCAGCACTTGATAAAATCCGTTATCCATTTTCAATAACATCTCTATCTGGCTGTAGGTGTGAAGAATTGTGTCCATACTGAACGCTACTCCCAATTCTGAGTCCTTGAGAAGACGCTTAATGCTTGCCATGTGGTTTTTCTCAAGGAGCGAACCGCTTATCAGGTCGGCGGCAAACTGTACTGTTATCTCATGTATGTCTGGCGATGTGCATTCGTTTTGCTGCCACTCATGTTCTATGCCACTCCCTAACAGACACATATCGTAATCGCCAATGACTTCAAATGAATCGCCAACCACACGGCTTGCTCCTTTACAGTTTGCAACGAAGTTCAGCTCGTACTCCTGATGCTTATGCAATGGGTAAGAGAACTGGGTTTTATGACGCTCTGCAAGATAGAAACAGTCTCTTTCAGATATAGGTGTTACTTCGTATAATATGTTAGCCATGTTGCAAAGATATATATTTTTTGTTTTTGTGGCAAGAAATGGATAAAAAAGTATCATAATTGGTGTGATAAATATATTAATTTTGCCGTGTAATTTCAAAACAGTATGAAGAGTAAACTTATTTTATTAGTAATGTTAATGTGTTCAACTGTCAGTTGGGCACTTGATATACCAGAGATATTCGGTGACAATATGGTGCTCCAGCAACAGGCTAATGTTAAGCTGTGGGGTTGGGCATCAAAGGGCTCGGAGGTAGTGGTAATTACTGAATGGGATAATAAAATCCATAAAGTAAAAGCTGACAATAAAACAGGAAAATGGGATTTGACTATATCAACTCCCGCAGCTTCTTATACTAATTACACTATCAGCATTGCTGGCGACGGGGAAAGGCGCATTATTAGGAATGTGTTAGTTGGCGAAGTGTGGTTCTGTTCTGGTCAGTCGAATATGGAAATGCCTCTCGGAGGTTTCTGGAACTGTCCTGTAGAAGGTGCTAATGAGGCTATAGCTCATGCGGGCAAATATAAGAAGAGCATTCGTGTTGCGACAATTGAACGTGTCGGTGCTCAGGAACCGCAGAAAAAAGTGAAAGGTGGCTGGGAAATTTGCGAACCTGCGAATGCAGCGAAGTTCACGGCATGCGGGTATTTCTTTGCACAGACACTTACTGATATTCTTGATATTCCTGTAGGAATAATAAATTGTTCATGGGGTGGCAGCTGTGTTGAAGGTTGGATGCCTAAGGATATTCTTATGACTTATCCTGACGGACTTACTCCCATAACCAATAATCCTTACCATGCAAAGATGGTTATGTTCAATGGAATGCTGTCGCCTCTCGCTGGTTATACAGTGAAAGGGTTTCTGTGGAATCAGGGAGAAAGCAATGTCGGACGAGAAAAGGAGTATATAGAGCGCTTTGCCACAATGATTCGTTTATGGCGCAAGATGTGGAATCAACCAGCTGACAAACTGTCTGTTTATGCAGTTGAACTTCCTCCTTACTGCTATGGTAATGATGCAGGAGGAAGTAGTGGTCCGGATTTTCGTATTGCGCAGCATCAGATAGCACAGGTCCTTGAAAACTATGGCTGCGTATCTACAGGCGACCTTATATATAACCATGAGATGTATCAGATTCATGGTTGTAAGAAGAAAGAAATAGGTCAGCGCTTGGCTTATATGGCAGCAGTAAGAGACTATGGAGTGAAAGGAATTGCCTGCGATGCTCCTGAGTTTGAATATCTGGTAAAAACGGAACCTACTGCCGACGATTCAAATGTCATTGCCGGTACAAGAGTAGAAGGACAGAAAGCTGCTGGAGAAGTGCTGCAACTATATTTCACACATTCGGAAGACGGTTTTAACCGTATGACTGATATAGATGGTTTTGAGGTGAAAGATGCTAAAGGAAAATGGCATAAGGCTGTTGCATGGTCAGCCTCTGCATGGCAGAACGTTTCCCGTCGTGGGTGCTATATAAAGGTGACATGTCCAGAAGTGAGTAGTATAAAGGCAGTGCGCTATGCTTATAAGAATTTCTATAAATCTACTCTGCTTACAGTAAGAGGTCTGCCATTAGTGCCATTCATGGCAGATGTTAAATAAAGATTGGCTGTTATATGAAACAAAGTATAGTTTATTTATTCATTGCAGTTATGACTTTCTGTTCTTGCACAACACAAAAAGATGATTCGCAGTTTGTAACCGTAAAGAATGGGAAGTTCTTTATCGGTGATAAGGAATATCGCTATGTTGGTGCAAACTTATGGTATGGTGCCATTCTTGGTAGTGAAGGACAGGGAGGCAATCGCCAACGCCTTATAAAGGAACTTGATGATATGCATTCTATTGGCATAAATAATGTAAGAGTTCTTGTAGGTGGTGATGGACGAGATGGTATTCCAAGTCATATAGCACCCAAGTTACAATCAGCGCCAGGAGTATATAATGATACTCTTCTTCAAGGGCTTGACTTTATGATGGCTGAACTTGAAAAGCGTGACATGAAAGCGGTGCTCTATTTTAACAACGCATGGGAATGGAGTGGTGGATATGGTGCTTATCTCGACTGGGCAGGTTTTACAGGCGATGTGCAGAGTTCCGACGGCAGTGGAAATATGAAACATTTCGACAAAACTCCAGTGCCGACACTTGATGGATGGTGGGAGTATATGCAGTATGTTGCAAACTTTGTGCTTAACGACTCGGCTAAAGCTCTCTCTAATCAACATGTGGAGAATATCGTAAAACGTGTGAATACTATTACTGGCAAACCTTACACTGAATCGACAGCTCTAATGGCGTGGGAAATAGCTAACGAACCACGTTGCTTTGTAAATGATTCATTGCACAAGGCAAAGTTTGTTGAGTGGATTGATTATCAGTCTTCGTTAATTAAGAAACTTGACCCCAATCACCTTGTGACAACGGGTTCTGAGGGCAAGCATGGCTGTGAGGAAGATATTGAACTCTTTACTGCTATCCATGCACTGAAGAATATTGATTATGCTTGCATACACATCTGGCCTTATAATTGGGGATGGCTTGGGCAATATAACCAGAACTATGGTGCAGAAAAGACTGTGAAAGGTGATGACCCTATAATATCAAAGGTACGGGCGGCATGCGACAGTACTGCAGAGTATATTGATGAGGCCTACAGTAGAATGGCTCCTTTAGGCCGCCCTATAGTGCTTGAAGAATTTGGCTATCCTCGCGACGGTTTCCTTTTCAAAGCAGGGACGCCGACAACAGGGCGTGACGCATATTATAAATATGTGTTTTCTATAATCAGAGACAGTGGCAAAATAGCAGGCTGCAATTTCTGGGGGTGGGGTGGCTCTGCTAATGTGAGGCATACTATATGGCAGCGTTGGGATGATTATGTATGCGATCCTGCGCAGGAAGAACAGGGACTAAATTCGGTGTTCTTGATTGATACAACAACAATATCGCTTATTCGTGAAATGACAAAAGAGATAAATAAGAAGTAATATGAGGAAAGTAATAGTTTTATTATTGTTTGTTGTTTGCAATGCAGCATTTACTGTTGCGCAAATACGTGGTACACAATACACAGTCAATATTTCGCCCGACCATAAAGACTGGAACTATAAAGTTGGTGAGACTGTTGAGTTCTCTGTAAGTGTGCTTGATAACGGTACGTTGGTTGACAATGCTTCCATAGTTTATGAAATGGGACCGGAAATGTATCCTACAGAAAAGAAGGAAATGACTCTGAAAGATGGAACCGTCAAGTTGAAAGGCAGCATGAAGAAGCCAGGGTTCTATCGTCTTACAGTTACTGCCCGAATAAAGGGCAAGGAATACAAGGAACTTTGTGCTGTGGCATTCTCTCCCGAGAAGATACAGCCTACAACAAAATGTCCTGCCGACTTTGATGAGTTCTGGAATAACACTATAGCAAATGCCCGTAATACTGCACTTGAATCAATCTTTGAATATTTGCCAGAGCGCTCAAGCCCTGATGTAAATACATATCATGTGAGCTTCCAGAACGACCGTTGGGGAAGACGTGTATATGGCATTCTTAATGTTCCTGCAAAAGCAGGTAAATATCCTGCATTGCTGAAATTACCTGGAGCCGGAGTACGGCCTTATTCTGGTGATTTATGGTTGTGTCGTAAAGGTGTTATCGTATTGGAAATAGGCATTCATGGCATACCTGTTACAAAAGAGCAGCAATACTATAACGAAATTGCAAGTGCTGCTCTTGCCGACTATTGGGAACATGGCACAAATAATCGTGAAAAGAATTATTATAAACACGTCATAACTGGTTGTGTCAGAGCAATAGATTTCATACAGAGCATTGATAAAGGCGGGGTGAGCTGGGACGGACATAACCTTGGTGTTACAGGTTCTTCACAGGGAGGTTTTCTCACATTGGCAACTACAGCTCTCGACAAGCGTGTAAGTTGTTTTGCTGTTATTCACGCTGCCATGTGCGATTATGAAGCGGCATTGAAGAAACAGGCTTGCGGTTGGCCTCATTATTTCTATAATGTTTCTAATCCCGATGAACGCCAGGTGGAACAGAGTCGTTATTATGACGGTGTGAACTTTGCCCGCAGGATAACAGTGCCCGGCTATTTCTCTTTTGGATATAACGATGAAGTAGTTCCGCCTACCACAACATACGGAACATACAATATTTGCGCAAGTGCAGATAAAATGGTTTCACCTTATCCCCAGACGCAGCATTTCTGGTATCAAGAACAGTATGACGAATGTTTTGATTATCTGTTACGGAAACTTAATAAATAATTTCAAACTGACAATATATGGAGAATAAAGTTTTTGGACATTTTGATGATCTAAATAGAGAATATGTAATCACCAATCCGGCAACTCCTTTCCCTTGGATAAACTATCTGGGGAATAAGGATTTCTTCGGTTTGATAAGTAATACTGCAGGTGGTTATAACTTCTATAAGGACGCAAAGTTCCGTCGCATAACACGCTATCGCTATAATGGTGTGCCTATGGATAATGGCGGCCGCTATTTCTATATCAATGATAATGGCACGGTATGGAATCCGGGTTGGAAACCATGTAAGACAGAACTCGACTTCTATGAGTGTCGGCATGGCATGAACTATACACGCATTACTGGTAGTAAAGACGGTGTAGAGGCAAGTACACTCTTCTTTGTTCCACTTGAAACTCTTGCCGAAGTTCAGAAAGTTACATTGAAGAATAATACTGACAATGTAAAACACCTAAAACTCTTTTCTTTTGCCGAGTGGTGCTTGTGGAATGCTGCTACAGACATGGAGAACTTCCAGCGCAACTGGTCAACAGGCGAAGTAGAGATTGACGGAAGTGTGATATATCATAAGACAGAATATAAGGAACGTCGTAATCACTATGCTTACTATTCAGTGAATGTGCCTATACAAGGGTATGATACTGACCGTGAAAGCTTCATTGGACTTTATAACGAGTTTGCCAATCCGCAGTGTGTTATGAACGGCAAGCCTTCCGACTCGCTTGCCCATGGTTGGAGTCCTATAGCTTCGCACTATATAGAAGTGACATTGCAACCAGGAGAAAGCAAAGATTTCATTTTCCTTCTGGGCTATGCTGAGAATGAACAGGACGAAAAGTTCTCACAAGAAGACATTGCGCGCAAGAAGAGTGGTGAGCTTATTACTTCGCAGGCTTCTGATGTGACTCTTGTTAATAAGGAAAAAGCACATCAAACCATAGGGCGTTTCTCAACCGTAGAGTCTGTTGACGAGGCGTTTGATGAATTGCGTAGAATGTGGGATACTCTGTTGGGCAAATATACTGTGAAAAGTGCTGATGATAAGATGAACCGTATGGTGAATATATGGAATCAATATCAGTGCATGATAACCTTCAACTTCTCACGTTCGGCAAGTTTCTTTGAAAGTGGAATAGGCAGAGGCATGGGATTCCGTGACTCTAATCAAGACCTTGTTGGCTTTGTACATCAAGTGCCAAGTCGTGCCCGTGAACGTATAATTGACATTGCCAGCACACAGTTTCCCGACGGTGGTTGTTATCATCAGTATCAGCCTCTTACAAAACGTGGAAATAACGATATCGGCGGAGGCTTTAACGATGACCCGATGTGGCTTATCTTCGGTACTGTGGCATACATAAAAGAAACAGGCGACTTCAGTATTCTCGACGAGTTAGTGCCTTGGGATAATGAACAGGGAACAGAGGTGTCTCTTCTGGAGCATCTTAGAATTTCATTCAACCATGTTGTGGAAAACCTTGGTCCTCATGCTTTACCACTGATAGGGCGTGCCGACTGGAACGACTGTCTCAACCTCAACTGTTTCTCATGGGATCCTAATGAGAGTTTCCAGACAACAGAGAATCAGACAGAGGGGTCTAAGGCCGAGTCACTTATGATAGCAGGACTGTTCGTTGTGTGTGGACGCCAGTATGTAGAATTATGTGAGAAACTCGGTCATAATGAAGAGGCAAAACGTGCATTGTCGCTTGTTGAAAATATGGTTGAAGCTGTTAAAAAACACGGTTGGGACGGAGAATGGTATCTGCGTGCATACGATTATTAT
This sequence comes from Prevotella sp., assembly GCA_041855685.1. GTDB lineage: Bacteria > Bacteroidota > Bacteroidia > Bacteroidales > Bacteroidaceae > Prevotella. The sequence continues at coordinate 37,390 of JBHAEQ010000045.1, forward strand.
GGCAACAAGATAGGGTCTGAAGAGAACGAGGAAGGAAAAATATTCATCGAAAGTCAGGGCTGGTGCGCTATGGCAGGTATAGGACGTGAGGAGGGTATGGTTGACAAGGCTCTCGACTCTTGTAAGAAATACCTCGACTGCGAGCATGGCATTGTTCTCAACTGGCCTGCTTACACTACTTATCATGTAGAAATGGGCGAAATTTCTTCATATCCCGCCGGCTACAAAGAGAATTCCGGTATATTCTGTCATAATAATCCTTGGGTAATAATAGGTGAAACTTTGGCAGGACGAGGAAATGATGCATGGGAACATTATACTAAGATATGTCCGGCATGGATAAAAGACCAGCACCTTCACAGGGTTGAGCCTTATGTATATTCGCAGATGGTGGCAGGAAAAGATGCAGCAAAGCCTGGCGAAGGCAAGAACTCTTGGCTCACAGGCACTGCCGCATGGAATTGGATAACAATAACTCAATTCATCTTGGGAATAAAGCCCGGTTATGATGGACTGGAGATTGACCCGTGTCTGCCGGAAAGTTTGAAAGAATATACAGTTAATCGTCAGTTTCGCAAAGGAAACTATATCATAGATGTGAAAAACCCTAAAGGATTGCAGAAAGGTAATGTTTCACTCGTTATTGACGGTAAAGCTATAAACGGAAATGTTATACCTAATATGGAGGGACTGCATAAAGTAGAAGTAGTTATAAGTTAGTTTTTAAAAAAGTAGTACAAATTGGTTAATAATATGTTGTGAGTTTAGCTCACCTATCCTCGATATTATATTTCGCCTTTGTGAAAAGTCGGTATAGTATCGGGGAGTTTCTTTAAAAGGAGTACAATTTAGTTAAACTCTCTTGGTTGTTAGTGTTAAATCAAGGTTTAAATAACTGGAAAACAGGAAAAAGCTTAATGTGTCAGTCCTGATGTTTTTATAGTTTTTACCAGCGCCTAACGAGGTTTCTGCATCTTGTTCTTTTTAGCAGGGCTGACACATCAAGTTTAACTTTACAACAATAGTAAAAATCAAACAATAAGTTATAGAAATACAGAAAAGTGTAATACAAAGATAAGAAAGTGTATTTTTAGTGTTGTTTTTCTGTTTAATTTTGCACCATGAAAGTTTGACTTGTGTCAATCTTATTATAAAGCAACTAATAATAATTCACTTAAATTTATAAATTATGAAGAAGTTTTTTACTCTTTGTTTTGCTCTTCTGGCAGTTGTCGGTATGAATGCAAAAGATGTTCTCACGACAGAGAACGTATGGATTGGTTGGTCTGACGCCACCGTAGTTGATGGTAACACCATTACTTTCAATGAACAGTGGGGTGGTGCTGGTCTTGAATTAAATATGGACCTTAGCGAATACGAGTATATAGAGGTAGTGTTCAGTGAGCTGAGCTGTAACGTCAATCTTTGCGGCGAGTACAAAGAAGGAGATGTTACTGTAGCTTCAGAGGTGGCAGGTGCTATGAAAGGAGCTAAGCTGGTAGGTATTCCGCTTACAGGTAAGTTGGCCGACTATTGCGATAAGATCACCCAGATATTCCTGCAGCGCACAGGCGCTGACGCAGGTAAAGCTGTTATCGAGGGTGTATATCTCTGCTCTAAGGAAGAGTTTGAGGCCGATAAGGCAGCAGCGCAAACAGGCGGTTCATCACAGATTATATGGCAAGGCTCATGGTCTTGTGAAAATTGGGCAGGTAATCAGGAATTGGCTTGGAATGCTTTTGACTGGGCATCGGTGTCGGTCGGGACTATTCTGCGCATTCATGTCGCATACAACGCAAATGCCGACGGCTATGCCCAGATGAGTCTTCGTCATGGTGCCGACTGGGGAAACCTGCCCGGTAATGCAGGTTCCTCTATTGCTATAAGTGAGACAACGGAATATGTGGAGCAGACATTGACAAAGGAAATACTCGACGATCTTGTTGCTAATGGTGGACTTGTCATAACCGGAACTCACTATACCATGACAAAGGTGGAACTTGTTGCTCCTGTAGAAGAGAAAGTAATATGGTCAGGTGAGTTCAGTAGCGGCGCATGGGAAAATGCTCTTGATGCTTTGGCTTGGAGCGGTTATGATTGGAGCACAGTGTCGGCAGGTGCAAAGCTTACATTCTATTATACCTACGTGGAAAACGCCAATACATGGGGATGTATAGCCCTTGCCCATGGTCAAGATTGGGGTGCTCTTCCAGGTGATGCTTACAAGCAGATAGACTTCGGTGCGTCAACAGGTGTACAGACGGTATCGGCAGTATTGTCTAAGGAAATTCTCTCCGACCTTGTTGCCAATGGCGGACTGATTGTAAGAGGTGCTAACTACATTCTCTCAAAGATAACTCTTGCTGACGGTGGTACGACGGGAATCGAGACTGTTGGTGCTGATAAGGTAGCCGTGTCTGATGGCAAGATTTATAATCTTCAGGGCATTATGGTTGACGACAGCTATAAAGGCATTGTTATAAAGAACGGTAAGAAGTTCTTGAATAAGTAAATTTACTATATAAAATAAAGGTGGAGTTGAAGCTTGCATTGTTGTTGACTCTCAACTTCACCGTTTTTATACTTAAAACTAAAAGCATAAGAATGAAGCGATTAATTTTATTATTTGCGGCATTGCTTACCACAGTAATGATGTCAGCCCAGACTCTTGTTAAAGGTGTCGTTATAGACGGAACTACTAACGAGCCGATGATAGGGGCGACAGTAACAGTGGTAGGAGCCTCTAATGTTGGTGCGGTTACTGATATAGATGGTAATTTCAGTATAAATGTGCCAGAGGGAAAGAAACAAATACAAGTTTCAAGTATTGGTTTTATTACCCAGACGGTTAATATCCAGGGAAAAACAACCTTGAAAATTGTATTGAAGGAAGATAATGCCATGCTTGAAGAACTTGTGGTGGTGGGTTATGGCTCAATGAAGAAGAGTGACCTGTCCGGTGCATTGTCACAACTCAAAGGCGAAGACCTAACCAAAGGAGGTGCCCTTGACATAGCACACGGTATGCAAGGAAAAATTGCTGGTGTGCAAATTCAACAGAGCGATGGTGCTCCTGGAGGTGGAATGAGTATTGTAGTGCGTGGTACAAACTCTTTCTCAACTTCATCACAACCACTTTATATTGTCGATGGAGTGCCTATGGAGACAGGTTCTGCAGCAGGAAATGCTGTAACGACATCAGAGCAAAGCTCTAACCCTTTGGCAATGATAAATCCTCATGATATTCAGAATATCGAGGTGTTGAAAGATGCATCTGCAACAGCCATATATGGTTCTCGTGGTGCAAATGGTGTAGTTATTATTACAACTAAAAAAGGTGTTCGCGGAAAGACAAAGGTTGAGGCCAGCGTAAACTTTGGAATACAGAACATTTCTAAAAAAATAAATATGCTTGATGCCTATACCTACGCATTATATCAGAATGAGCAGGTGATAAACGACAGATTTTATCAAGGTAGCATATCAACAACAGTTCCATACTCCGGTACATGGGGATACAAATACTATACTGACGGTCATGCAAACTATGGCACAGGAAAATATACAGGTTCGCCAGAGGATTATAGGAACCCAGGATGGCATTATGATGAGTATGGAAATGCAACTCTGCTTGCTTCTGCAGATTGGCAGGATGAGATTTTCCAAACAGCTAATACTCAGGACTACAATGTTAATGTAAGTGGAGGTGATGATAAAGGGTATTTCATGTTCTCGGGTAACTACGCCAAGCAGGATGGTATAATAAAGAACTCGGGCTATGAGCGTTATTCATTGCGTGCAAATATCTCTCGACATGTCACTGATTGGTTTGAGATTGGTACAAATACCAGTTTCACTCGTTCTACAACAAATTTTGCAAACACTCTGAGCTATAACACATCTGTTGTTCGTTCTGCTTTGTTGTTTCCTGTGACCTACGGTCCTGATATGGATACTACACAGAGTGATGAGTTGAACTGGCTTGCGGCAAATCCAGCAGCATACGTTAACTCGGCAAAAGACCAACTTAAAGGCATAAATTGGTTCAGCAGTTCTTATTTTGAAATAAAGTTCCTCCCTGTGCTGAAGTTCCGACAGAACCTCGGACTTTCATATACCGACACACATCGCGGATCATATTATGGACGTCATACTCAAGAAGGAAAGGCTCCTTATAACGGACGAGCATCGAAGGCAAGCAATCGCTGGGAGAGCATAACAGCCGAAAGTATTCTGACTTTTGACAAACAGTTTGGTACAGCTCATTATCTTAATATGATGGGAGCATTCACTTTGGAGCAGGGTAATTGGGATAATTTCTCACAGGTATATTCTAATTTCCCCGATGATTTAACAGAGGATAATAATATAGAACGTGCTATTGAAGTGGGTCCTCGTTCTGGTGAGCCTGGAACGCAACGTCTTGTTTCTTTCCTTGCTCGTGTTAATTACACATTATATAATAAGTATCTCTTTACTGCAAGTGTGCGTTCCGACGGATCATCAAAATTCCTCAAAAAGAACAAATGGGCAACATTCCTTTCTGGAGCTTTTGCTTGGCGTGCTTCGGAAGAGACATTCATAAAGAACCTCAATGTATTCAGCAATCTCAAGTTCCGTGTGTCATACGGTGAGACTGGTAATCAGGGAATAGGCTCTTATCGTACCATCGCATTTGTTGATGCAGCTAACTATTCTTTCACAAATACAATCTCAAGCGGAACTGCAATGCCGAGCTGGCGTGGACCTGTTGACGGAGAATTAAGATGGGAGACTACTGCACAATGGAATGCTGGTATTGATTTCGGATTCTTTGATAATCGCTTGAATTTTACTATTGATTATTACAAGAAGAAAACGCGCGACCTGTTGCAGAATGTACAGATTCCACCATCAACCGGTTTCACAAACAAACAGACAAATAGTGCAAATGTTACAAATGATGGTTTGGAAATGACTCTTGATTATAAAGTCCTAAGTAGTAAGGACTGGAATTGGAGTGTTAATGGTAATATTTCATTTAACAGAAACAAAATAGGCGGACTCTCCGGTGACCAATATGCCACAACTCTTTGGTATGGTGCAGACAATGTATTTATTCAGAGAAACGATTGTCCTATCGGAGCTATATTCGGTTATATAGAGGATGGTTTCTATGACAATGTCGCAGAAGTTCGTGCCGACCCTCAATATACTAATGCTGCAGAAAGTGTTGTAAAGAGTATGGTGGGAGAAATCAAATATCGTGATATTGATAAAGATGGTGTGATAACGGAAAAAGACCGTGCCATAATAGGTGATACCAATCCTGATTTTATCTATGGTGTATCGTCCGACCTTTCATGGAAAGACTTCTCATTCCATGTCCTTTTCCAAGGTTCTAAAGGCAATGATATTTTCAATGGTAACCTTCAAGGAATATCACTCGGTAATATAGGTAATATTCCGTTTGATGCATATAATTCTCGCTGGACTGCCGAGACTGCTGCAAGTGCAAAATGGCCGAAGGCTTCGGCTGGATTCTCTCGTACATACAAGATTTCTAACCGCTATGTAGAAGATGCCTCTTATTTTCGTTTGAAGAATGTATCGCTTTCTTATAATTGGCGTAATCCAATCAAGGGAATTGAGCGTATTCTTGTAACAGCTACGGCAAGTAACTTGTTTACAATAACAGATTACAGCTGGTATGACCCTGATGTAAATGCTTTCGGTAGCGATTCAAGTCGTCGTGGTGTAGATATTTATTCTTATCCTCTCTCTCGCACTTATTCACTTGGATTCCTAATTTCATTTTAACAATTAATGCATATATGAAAATGAAAAAACAAATATATTCTTTGCTTGCAGGACTGATAATGGTCGCATCGCTGTCATCATGTAACGATTGGTTGGAAGAAAAACCAAAAGGCAATATTGGTCCAGGGCAGGTGGGTGATTCAAATGAGGCTGTGTCTTATTGGGTTACTGGTGTATATAGCAACTGGCTTTATGATATGTTCTGCTGGGATCAGTTCCCAGCTGTGCTTGAACTTGATAATGACTATATTTCAGGACCAGACTGGCTATTTGGAGCACTTGGTGCAGGAAACTTCAATGGTGATGATAAAGTAGATAAACTTTGGACTGGTCCATATAATCTCATCAATGATGCGAATCTGGCTATTCGCTATATTGAGGGAATGAAAAATATTACTGATGATGTTAAGAATAATGCTATAGGTGAACTGCTTTTCCAAAAAGCGTTCTGTTATTTCATTATGGTGCGCGCCTTTGGTCCTCTTCCTTATTATGAAACAGATGTCAGCAACGGTGCAGATTTCTATAAACCTCGTGAGGACATATCTGTAATATATGGACATATAATATCAATGTTGGAAGAAGCTGCCGGCAAGATGTATAAGATTGATAATCCTAACTATCAGGCAGGTCATGTTTGTGCTGGTTCTGCGGCAGGTCTTCTTGCAAAAGTATATGCCACAATGGGTTCTGCTTCATTGCCTGCTGGTACAGAAGTTATTGTTCGTACAGGTAAACCATATGAAGAAAAGAAAGATATCAATGGTAATATAATAAAGATATATCGTACAGTAAAAGCAGAAACAATCCAGAAGAATGCTGTTGATGGCTATACTTTTGATTCTCAAGAGTGTTATGAAAATGCAGCTAAATGGGCTAAGAAAGTTATTGACGGCGAATATGGACTGTATGAACTTCTAAGCTATGATAACCTTTGGAAAGCAACATCGCGCAATGCTTCAGAATTTATGTTCTCAATACAGAGTGTAAACGGCGAAGCAAAGTATCGTAGTGGTGTGCATACTTTCTATTCAGGATATAAATCTTCTGCAGGTAGTGAGTTCCTTTCCAGCGGAGGTTGGGTAGGCAACACCAACAACTGGTATCAGCTGTTTGACGAGACCGACTACCGTGTTGCAAAAGGTGTACGCCATTTTTGGCGTTATTATTATCAGAAGGATTATGACGGTTGTTTCTATTATCCACAGTCTTGGGTAACTAAAGTTACAAATTATGATGTATATGGTAACTGGACAGGAACTGCTGACCCGCAGTATCTCAATAAATATCAGTCTTGGCAGTACAATACATCGTCAGAATGTTTGGCATTTACAACAAAGTATGATGATTGTGTGAATGATGCAACTAACAATGCTGATTCTAACTGGCCATTCCTTCGTTATGCCGATGTTATATTGATATATGCTGAAGCCCAGAATGAACTTGGAAATCAGACAGAAGCAATGAAATATCTTAATGCTGTCCGTGCACGTAGTAATGCAGAGCTTATGACAACAGCGGTTACAAAAAGCCGTATGCGAAGTGCAATTATAGAAGAACGTGCAAAAGAACTTGCTTGTGAAGGCGACCGTCGTTGGGATCTCATTCGTTGGGGAATATATCTACAAGCAATGTCGGCAATAGGTGAGCGCGACGATTCTAACATTGATAAACGTCGTACAGAACGTAATCTTCTCTATCCTATCCCTACAACGGAAATAAATGCAAATCCATATATAGATAAAAATAACCCTGGTTGGTAATGAATATGAAAAGAATAAACTTAAAATCAGCTATCCTTCTTATTACTATCGCTCTTGCATCATGTAGTGATGTAAAAGAGCTTGATGCTGGATATACTGATAAATTCACAAATAATGGTGCACCTGTAATAGAAGCTATATACGATATTTCAGATACTGAATTTGAGAATCCTTTAGAGTTGGCTTCACTTAATCAGTATATACGTATAAAAGGAAAGAACCTTGCAAATGCTCAAAGCATCAATATAAATGGTTTGGATGTTAACATTGCTGAACGTGTGTATGCAGAATCTACTGATGCGTATATTCGTATTCCTCGTGCTGTGCCAGAGTCTAAAACTGATGTTATAGTATATAAAACAGATCAAGGCAGTGTTACCTATAATTTTGATGTCACTATACCATCACTTGATTTTATTGGTCTTGTGAACGAGTTTATACCTCAAGGTTCTCGTGCCCAACTTTCAGGAGAGTATTTTGACCTCTACAACTTCGGCGACACACTCGAGACATCGCCTGTGAGTATTGTTATTAAGAATGAGGCATTGGGTTATAATGAGACAATTCATACCGACTCATGCACAGAAACGTTTACTTCGATTATAATTCCCAAAGATTGTCCTGATAACTCAGAGATAGTATTTTCATGGCTTGAGAATGGAGTGACACAGACACGCACCGTTTATTATCGTCCCACTGAAGCACTCCTTTATGGTAACTTCGATGGCGACCTTGGCTGGTGGACAGACTGGGGTAAAACGCTTGTAGCCAACAGTACTGCAAGTGGTGCTCCTATTGGTTTCGGTTATAATTATTTGCGCATAGTGGGCACATTTGCTCTATGGAGTTGGAACTCCACTGGCTTTGGTGCTAATTGGCCTGAGGGCATAACTGCTGATAATGTGGCTGACTATGCACTCAAGTTTGAAGTTAATACTAATGCTTCGTATCCTTTCTATAATTATGCTGGCAATGTGGGAGGATATGCTCTCACTCTAAACAATGCAAATATACGTTACCAATTTGACCCTGTTTCCAAGTTTGGCATTACAAACACTGGTGGAGAATGGAGAACTGTATCAATTCCGCTGCTTGATGTTCTGAGCGATTCCCAACTTCCTTCAGCCGGCTCATGGGTGGCTATGGAGCTTGTAATGCAGCCTAACACTGGCGATGGTTGGGCTGTGGATCATAGCTTTGGACAGTTTAGAATAGTGAAAAGTAAGTAAAGAATAGAATAATTATGAAAAGATTACCAATATTTATAATCGCAATACTCTCTACAGTGTTCACTGTTGCTTGTTCTGATGACAAGAATGAGATTGCAGCAGGCTTTGATCCTACACACGGTACAGGAACTGTTCCAGAGGTTGTTTCTATTGTTCCGATGAATGATGCGGTCCAGCTTGATACAATTGACTCTATAATTGTCACATACAACATACCGATAGTTGCAACTCCGGAGCATTCGGTGAAAGTGAATGATACTTATGCCGATTCTGTGCATGTTGATGGTGAAAAACTTATCATATTCGTTGATACAAAACCAAACACAGCATACACTATAACAATCAAAAGTCCCACAGTTCATAATGGAACTTTCGCATTTGCCCGCGACTATCAGTTCGCTTTCTCTACTCGTATCTATAATAACTTCGATGCTTCGGTGTTTAACATAACTGAAAATCCTGTTAATGCTGATGCTACTGAAGAGACCAAAGCTCTTTATAAATTGCTTTTGTCACAGTTTGGTAAAGTTACTTTCTCTGCAACAATGAGTGATAAGAACGGTTGGTCGCTTGATATGGCAGAGAAACTATACGAGATAAGCGGCAAATATCCTGCAATTCACGGCTTCGACTTCATGCACATGCGTTGGTGTCCTCCATTTCGTAATTCAGACTGGGTGGATATTTCCAATCTTGATGTCATAAAGAATTGGGCTGCCGCAGGAGGCATTGTTACAATGGCTTGGCACTGGAATGTGCCTAAGACAGAAGCCGATATAAACAATATCAACAATTATGCTTTCTATTACGAAAATGGTGCTAACACATTCTCTATCCGTCAGGCATTGAAGAATGGAACTTGGCAGAACAAACAAATTAATGCCGACCTTGATGTTGTTGCTCAACGCTTCTTGGAATTGCAGACAGCAGGTATCCCTGTTCTATGGCGTCCACTCCATGAAGCCTCCGGTGCTTGGTTCTGGTGGGGAGCAGAAGGTGCCGTTCAGTATAAGAAACTATGGGTTTATGTCTATAACTATCTGAAGAATAAAGGTGTAAACAATCTTCTATGGGTGTGGACATCTGAAGGAACACAGATTGAGGATGTGCGCTGGTATCCTGGTGATGAATATGTAGATATTATCGGTACTGACAATTATAAAGTTGAGAATCATGGCTCATTACAAAAAGAGTTCAAGCAACTTATAGATATCACTGGTGGTAAGAAAATGATAACTCTATCAGAATGTGGTGCTATACCTTCTGTAGAGGAAATGCTTGACAAGGGTGATGTATGGTCATGGTTCATGCCTTGGAATGGTGAGTATATGACTGATGCGCATAATTCTGCCGATTTCTTCAAGAAGCAGATGAATTCGGAGTATGTCATAACACGTGATGAACTTAAGGAATTGAAATAGAACTTATGTTTATAAGTATCCTCTGCTTTATTGGAGGTAGAGGATACATTATTGACAAGAGCAATGAAGACGTATTTATTATTATTTGCATGTGTTATAAGTCAAAGCGCATTTGTTATGGCAAAGACAACTCTTACCCCTGCGCAGCAACTTATTCAGCGCTTGGCTAAAATACAAGAAAAAGGATATATGTATGGGCATCAGGACGACACTTTCTATGGTATAACATGGGAATGGGAGTCCGGACGCAGTGATACAAGAGAACTTGTAGGCGACTATCCTGCAGTAATGGGATTTGATCTTGGCGGCATAGAAGTTGGCGATGAAAAGAACTTGGATAGTGTGCCATTTACTCGTATTAAGGAGGATATCTGTAATCAATATCGTCGTGGTGGCATTATCACTATTTCATGGCATCCGCGTAATCCTTTGTTAGGCACTACTTCATGGATACAAAATGATACAGTTGCATACAATCAAGCTGTTGACGCATTGAACAGGATAGGGCAAGCCGAACTGGCATCGCAAGTTGTAAATCCAAAATTCACATGCAAAAGTATTCTCCCCTGTGGTTCGGAGTATAACAAATTCCAGCTGTGGCTTCATCGTGTAACCGACTTTCTTTTGCAGTTGAAAGATGATAATGGTAATCCAATTCCTTTCATTTTCCGTCCATGGCATGAGAACAACGGTTCATGGTTTTGGTGGGGAAAGGACGTATGCTCTACCAGGGAATACCTGCAATTGTGGAATATGACACAAGACTTTATTAATGCCCGGCTCTCTGATAATATTGTATGGTCATATTCTCCTAATCTTAAGGGAAATTGGACGGAAGAAGACTGGTTGGAGCGTTATCCTGGAGATGCTCGTGTTGACCTTATAGGCGAGGACGCTTATCAGTGGGGCACAGAAACTGACTTTGTTAAGCAGATAACTGCTGACCTAGATTTGATTACTAAGATAGCGCAGAAACGTGGAAAACTGATAGCTATTACCGAGTGTGGCTATGCAAACTCTCCTGATGCTACTTGGTGGACTCGTGTATTCAAACCTGTGATTGAGAAATATTCCATTGTTTATTTCCTTCCATGGCGCAATTACGGCAAAGAGCATTTTGGAGCAAGCAAGGACGCTAAGACTGCCGATGACTTCAAACAATGGTCTGCCCAAAAGAATTTACTGTTTGTTAACGATATAAATAAAATAAAATAATGACTTATAAAGAACAAGTTACAGCTCTTAAGGCTCATTACGAAGAGTTGTTATGCAAAAAGAATATACCAGTAGAATGGGGGAATAATATCTATACTCGATATGAGAATCCCATCCTCACAGCAGAACATACACCACTTGAATGGAGATACGATTTCTGCGAAAGGGATAATCCATACCTCATGCAGCGTATCATGATGAATGCCACTCTTAATGCAGGCGCAATAAAATGGAATGGCAATTATTTGCTTGTAGTGCGTGTTGAGGGAGCTGACAGAAAGAGCTTTTTCGCAGTTGCAGAATCACCAAATGGTATTGATAACTTCCGGTTCTGGGACGAACCTGTAACCATGCCTGAGGATATTGTGCCTGCCACAAATATATACGACATGCGACTCACTGCCCATGAGGATGGTTATATATATGGTTTGTTTTGTGTTGAGCGTCATGATGATACAATTCCAAACGACCTTTCCGCAGCTACCGCCACATGTGGCATAGCACGCACTAAGGACCTAAAGACATGGGAGCGTCTGCCCGACCTTAAATCTAAGTCCCAGCAACGCAATGTTGTGCTCCACCCTGAGTTCGTAAACGGCAAGTATGCGCTATATACACGTCCGCAAGACGGATTTATCGATGCTGGTTCCGGTGGTGGAATCGGTTGGGCGTTGGTGGACGACATCTGTAATGCCGAGGTGCGTGAGGAGAAGATAATAAACTCTCGTCGCTATCATACAATAATGGAAGTTAAGAATGGAGAAGGTCCTCATCCTATAAAAACATCTAAAGGCTGGTTGCATCTTGCTCATGGAGTAAGAGGTTGTGCCTCTGGTCTGCGCTATGTTCTGTATATGTATATGACTGCTCTTGACGACCCAACTCGTGTTATAGCCCAGCCGGGCGGTTATTTCCTTGTTCCGCAGGACGAGGAATATGTGGGCGATGTTATGAATGTGGCATTCTCTAACGGCTGGATTGCTGACGATGACGGCACCGTATTTATCTATTATGCTTCGAGCGATACACGAATGCATGTGGCAGTATCAACAGTCGATAAACTTATTGACTATTGCATGAATACTCCTGAAGATGGATTCACAACAGGTGCTTCTGTAGAGACTATAAAGAAACTCGTGGCTAAGAATAAAACTCAAGAGTAATGAAGTTGCAAGAGTTAAGAACAGAGATGCAGGATATTGTCAATGATAATATCTTGCGTTTTTGGTTGGATCGCATGCAGGACCATGAGAATGGAGGCTTCTATGGACGCATGCGTGGAGATGGTGTCATAGAGAAGGAGGCTGATAAAGGCGGAATCCTTAATGCACGCATACTTTGGAGTTTCTCCGCTGCCTACCGTGTGCTTCAAAAAACGGAGTATTTGCAGGCCGCAACACGTGCCAAGGATTATATAATAAGTAATTTCTTCGATTCACTGTATGGCGGTACTTATTGGCAACTTGACTATAAAGGCATGGCTGTAGATACTAAAAAGCAGTTCTACGCCTTGGGTTTCATGCTATATGGTCTTACGGAATACGTGCGAGCGACTGCCGACGCCACAGTTTTTGCCAAAGCGGTGGAATTGTTTGAGTGCATAGAGACGCATGCCTTCGACCCTCTGTATAACGGATATATTGAAGCGCAGACTCGTGAATGGCAGAGCATAGAGGATATGCGCTTGTCGGAGTTTGACGCCAACTTCCCCAAGTCACAGAATACTCATCTGCACATCATTGAGCCATATACCAATCTGTATAGGTGTATAAAGGAGAACCCCTCTCTCGCCTCTGCCGAGTTCTTCGATAGAGTGGGCGGTGCATTGCGTAATCTCATAAACATTTTCTGCAACCACATTCTTAATCCCGAGACGCATCATCTTGACCTTTTCTTCACTATGGACTGGACACGTGGGGCAGGGCACCTTGAGAGCTATGGTCATGATATAGAGTGCTCATGGCTCATGCATGAGTCTGCTCTTGTTCTTGATGACAAGGAGCTTCTGGCGAAAGTGGAACCTATAGTGCAGAAGGTGGCTGAGGCTTCGGAGAAAGGACTCAATGCCGACGGCTCTATGACCCACGAGGCTAATCTCGACACGGGGCATGTAGATGATGACCGCCATTGGTGGGTACAGGCCGAAGCTGTCGTTGGTTTTTATAACGTGTATCAACATTTTAATGACGAGACGGCTCTTGCTAAAGCGTTGAACTGCTGGACGTATATAAAGGAGAATCTCATTGACTACGAGAACGGTGAGTGGTATTGGAGCAGAGATAAGAACGGCGTGCTTAATACCACCGACGACCATGCAGGGTTTTGGAAATGCCCTTACCACAACACTCGCATGTGCTTGGAATTAATTGAAAGAATAAATACGCATTATGAATAAGTTTCTTATAACACTCTGCCTTGGGGTTGCCACGCAGCAAGCTATGGCAGAGAATGTTGAATTATCAACTCCACGCACTTCATTGGTTTTTGATATCACTAAAGGTGAAGAACCAAAGTTTGTTTACTATGGCGCAAAGTTGTCGGCGGCAGACTTAGCTTCATTGCCCAGTCCTTCTACAGCAAACTGGAGTCATCTGGAGATTTATCCTGCCTATGGCGCCACCCACACAATGAGCGAGACGACTTTTGCCATGCGACATGCCGACGGCAATATGTCAACCCAGTTGCTTTGCCATGATTACAGATTGTCTGCTATAGACGATAAGGCGCCAAACGGAAATAGGCGCCGTGGACAGCTTCTGACCGTAACGTTGAGAGATCCTCTCTACCCTGTAACGGTAAATCTATATTATCAATCCTATGCCGACGAGGATATGATTGAATGCTGGACAGATATAAGTCATAATGAGAAGGGGAGCGTTACTCTCACACGTTTCTTATCGTCTTGCATGCCTATACGCCGAGGCAATGTATGGGCTACGCATTTCCATGGTTCATGGGCAAGTGAGGCACAGCTGATAGAGCAGAAGTTAGAGGCGGGAGTGCTTGAGGTTAAGAACAAGGACGGACTGAGAAATGCCACCACCGACCGTAACGAGATAATGTTCTCACTCGACGGCAAAGGGCAGGAGAATTTCGGCGATGTCATAGGCACGGCTCTTCTTTATTCGGGTAACTATAGTGTTAAGATTGATACTGACGAGTCGGAATACCATTACTATTTTGCAGGCATTAACCCTGATAATTCGGAGTATCGCCTGCGTCGTGGCAAGCTCTTCACAACACCTCGAGTGGCTTATACGTTCAGTCGTGAAGGACTTTCAGGAGCTTCGCGCAACTTCCATAGTTGGGCGCGTAAGTATCAGTTGCGCCATGGTAACGAGGAGCGCATGATACTTCTTAACTCTTGGGAAGGAGTGTATTTCGACATCAACCAAAGTGGTATGGACCAGATGATGGCTGACATAGCGTCAATGGGAGGCGAGCTGTTTGTAATGGATGACGGGTGGTTTGGTGATAAATATCCTCGTAACATAGATAATTCGTCGCTTGGCGACTGGGTTGTTGATAAGCGTAAACTGCCGGAAGGAATAGAAGGCTTGTTGCGCGATGCAAAGAAGAATGGTGTTAAATTTGGTATATGGATAGAACCTGAAATGACAAACACTATTTCAGAACTATATGAAAAACATCCTGATTGGGTTATCAAGGCTCCTGGACGAGAAGTTGTCAAGGGAAGAGGAGGCACTCAGCTTGTGCTCGATCTTACAAATCCTGAGGTACAGGATTTTGTGTTCGCTGTTGTTGACGATTTGCTTACTAAGTACCCGGATATCGCTTATGTTAAATGGGATGCCAATGCTCCGATAATGAATCATGGCAGTCACTATTTGTCAAAGGAGAACCAAAGCCACCTGTATATAGATTACCATAAGGGGCTTATAGATGTGTGCCGACGCATAAGAGCTAAATATCCCGATGTCATCATTCAGGACTGTGCCTCGGGTGGTGGTCGTGCCAATTATGGACTGCTTCCTTATTTCGACGAGTTCTGGGTTTCCGATAACACCGATGCCCTGCAACGCATATACATGCAGTGGGGAACAAGCTATTTCTATCCGGCCATAGCCATGGCACAGCATATCTCGGCAGTGCCAAACCATGCCGTATTCCGTACAACATCAATGAAGTTCCGATGCGATGTGGCCATGTCGGGAAGACTGGGAATGGAGATACAGCCTAAGAACATGACCGACGAGGAGAAAGCGCTATGTCGTCAGGCTATCAGCGATTATAAGAGTATTCGTCATATTGTGCAGTTTGGAAATCTGTACCGTCTGCATTCTCCATATTCTGAAGGTAATGTAGCTTCGCTTATGTACGTAGATGATGCCAGGCATGAGGCAGTGTTCTATTGGTATAAGCTGCAGACAATGAAGAACGAGCATCTGCCACGTATTAAGATGCAGGGACTTAATCCCGACACCATGTATAGAGTGAATGAGTTGAATCGTATCGACAACAAGCCTTTGCCATACGAGGGGCATGCTTTCAGTGGTGCTTATCTCATGGCAAACGGCTTGGAAGTTCCTTATAGTCATGATGTTGACTATAATAAACTTAATGACTGGTCAAGCCGTATTCTTAAGCTGACAGCAGAATAATGTCCGCTATCTCATTCTATATACCATATTCTTATCTATTGAAAACGTCTCACTCTTATGGAATCTGGTGCCTGTTATAGGTACCAGATCCAATATCCGGCGTGCTATTGCGGCGTATGCTACAACTCTACAGTCGTTGATGAACAATATGGTGCAAATTGATTCATGTTTAGCATTCTCTTTTAGTGCCTTTCTGTCATTGCGGTATATCTTCAAAGCCGGGTCGTTGATGACAGAATAGGGAGCTTGAATCAATATGCTGTCCCACTGGCAGCCGATGTTCAAGTCTTGCATGGAGAATGTCTTTTCCTTTGCATATAAATTTATCTCATGGTTTATGCAGCGTTCATGGGTTAAATTGAGAAAATAATAGAACATTCCTCCTAAAATTGTGAAAGACACAATTATAGCTGTGTGTGTTTTTTTATTCAGCATGGTTTTTATGCTTTTGATTATAGATTAAAATGTTTCCGTCGCAAAAGTAATAATTATTTTTCTATCTACCAAGAGAAATGTGGATTATGTGTTGCTTGATAGTTAGGATAGCTTTTATAAAATATTACCATAGCTTTGATATTTGGAGTACCATGCCTATGGTACCTGAAGTACCACACCTATGGTACCAGGAGTACCAAAGTTATGGTAATGTTATGCTACAAGCTAACTTGAAAGTAGTTGTTGCTATTTGCCTAAATAGTTGACAAGGTAATTCATTAATTACATATTAGGTTGTCAACAGTTTCTTCGTTAGTGAAGACTATAGCTTCGAATGACGAATAGTTATATGGAATTAATAGAATCTTATTGTTTGTTGATGATAGTTTGGTTTTATAGTCATCTTCTGCCAATACCATATTAAGCTTGTAATCTTTCCTGCACCATTCGCAGAAAGTTGCGTTAATCCAACTGTAGTCCTTTGCTTCATACCAATATCCTACTAATCCATCGCTATGAACAGGATAGTCTTCAGGATAATTTTTGTTTCTGTGCGAAGTAAATAATACTGTAGTATAGATTTTTTATAATTATTCTCCAATCTTCCTGCCGTTGTAATATGTGTCAAAGGCATCGTGGGCATAGCCGCTGCCATCATACTTGAAAGTAGAAGCTGACGCATCGGGTATTTCCTTTCCATAGAAATACACGTTAAAGGCATCTTTTGAATAGCCTCCACCTAAGATGCGGAAAGTGCTTGCCGAGGCATCGTTGATTTTCTTTCCAAGGTAATACACATTGAAACTGTCCTTTGCGTATCCTTCGTCAAGCTCCTTGAATGTGCTTGCTGAAGCATCTTCAATTTTTCTGCCATTGAAGAAGACGTTGAACTTCGTTTTGTAATATCCATATGTGTGAGGAGGTCTGTCCCACTCGCCGTATCCTGCGTACGGATGGTGTTGCTCGTCTTTAAGGCGGAATGAGAGTGGCTCAACATATTCCAGAATATAGCCGTCCATATACACATGCTGCCTGTCTTTGGCATATCCGTAGCCCAAAATCTGGAATGTGGCTACGTCGGCATAGGGCATAGGCTGCCCATTGAAATATACCATTCCTCTTTCAATGGAATAAAATGCTCTGTTGCTCTGCGCGTTGGCGCTGATAGTAGTTATCATTGCAAACACTACAACCATGAGTAGTATTCTTATAAGTCGTCTTTTGTTTAGTCTCGTTTTCATATTGTTGTTTGTTTAGTTAATAATATGTTTTCTTCCACCTTTTATATATATACCTTTCTGTGGAGTATTTATATTACGTCCCTGCAGGTCGTATATTGTATTGTCGGTATGCTTTTTAACGTTATTTTCTATATTCTCAATACCGTCGATATATCCACTCGGACCATAGTAAGCGTCAATAATGGCATCTTTTACTTCGGGCATAGTCCATACAAGATTTGTTCTGTCGCTTCCTCCTGACAGGAGCATCCAGCAGAGTGTTGCCATGCCTCTCTGCTTGGCCAACTCTACGAATTCTTCGGCAAACGCAGCTGTCAGCAGTTTGTTTCGCCCATAGTCTCCGCTACTGTCGTCAGTTCCCCATTCGCCTATAATAACGGGCACGCCTTTTGGTTTGAGGTGGGTATCGATAGAGTTGAAACATTGTCTTACACTGTTCATTGTTTGTGATAGAGGTATTTTATATTCTTCAGTGTCAAGGGTTGGATACACATGAACTTGTGTTATAAGATGTCCTTCTGCGGAATCATCAGGGAGTTCAAGGTATTTCAACGGTTCGGAAAGATACGGCTGCCATGTTCCTTCGCCCGAGCATCCTCCGTAGGTGTTGATGATGAGGTTGCGCTCTGCGTTGTTTCCGCCTGTGGCTCTAACAGCGTTTACGAAACTCTGCGCATAGCTGTTTATGGCACTGTATGCGTCATTGGCAATGCTGGAATTATACTTTCCTTGAGCATTGAATGAAGCATAGCACCAAGAGTCAATAGTGTCGAGCATCTCATTATAGCCCTCGAAAATTAGTTTCTCGTCGTAGTCTTTGAACTCTTTGGCTATATTAGTCCATAGGTTCTCAAACTTCTGGCGGGTATTTTGATATACTTTACTTGAAGCTCTAAGCCAATGAGTATTTGCGGCGCCGGTGTCGTGATGCACGTTGAGCACGCAGTACATACCTTGGTTAATTACATAGTCAACAACCTCGCGCACTCGTGCCATCCAAACTTTGTCTATGTTGCCTTGACTGTCAATATGGGGATACCATGTAACGGGTATTCGTATTGTGCCAAAACCTGCCTTGCGGAACATCTCCATAAGCTCCGGACGAGTTACCGGCTGCCCCCATGCTATTTCATACTGCATGGGCGAGCCGTCAGTCCACTGCTCAATCCACAGGTTATTTATATCTCCAGAGTTGCTGTCAAGGCTGTTTCCTAAATTCCAACCTATCCGCATATTCTTTACTGCCTCTGTTGCGCTTTCAAAGGATTGTGCCTGTATAGTAT
Organism: Prevotella sp.; assembly: GCA_041855685.1. GTDB lineage: Bacteria > Bacteroidota > Bacteroidia > Bacteroidales > Bacteroidaceae > Prevotella. The sequence goes on from JBHAEQ010000045.1 coordinate 56,398, forward strand.
GGAAGAAGGCAGATAGTATCAGGATTATGATAGTTTGCTTCATTTTTATTCTTCTGTTTGTTAATTAATATTAGTTTCTCTGTCTCACAGCCTCGAATAGCAGGATAGCAGCACTTACTGATACATTAAGCGAGTCGAGGCGTCCCAGCATGGGAATACGTATATGCGATGTGGCAGCCTTGCGCCAGCAGTCGGTTAGGCCGGTTGATTCCGTGCCCATAACTATAGCTGTACCTACAGTCATATTGATGTCGTAGTATAATGATGAGTCTTGCAATTGTGCTGTGAGTATCTGTATGTTGTTGATTTTGAGATATTCTATGCACTCCGTGGAATCGCATGCCACACATGGCACCGTGAAGATTGCGCCTATCGAACTGCGTATGAGATTAGGATTGTACAGGTCGGTAAGCGGGTCGCATATAACTACTGCATCAGCACCTGCTGCGTCGGCACTGCGTAATACAGCTCCTAAGTTTCCGGGTTTCTCAACGCTTTCCAGAATAACAATCAATGGATTTTCTTTTAGTTTTAAGTCGGAAAGTGTTAGGTTTCGTGTTTTTATCTCGGCTATTACTCCTTCAGTACTTCCCCGGTAAGCCATTTTTGCATACACGTTTTTGTTTACGGAAAATGCCTTAGCTTGTGCGGGCAACCACTGGCTGATGTTTTCGGATGTTATTAGATCAGGACAATAGAATACAGTCTGTACTTCATATCCAGCGCTAATGCAATGGAGCAATTCTCTTATGCCTTCTACTACAAAAAGTCCTTCTTTGCGTCGTTCTGAAGATTTCTGTTGTAGTAGAATTGTTTTCCTAATCTTTGGATTCTGTGTGCTTGTTATATCGTAGTCTGCCATCTATTTTATTGTCGTTATATCTATGCGGCTCGGATTTAGCCCGTTCGCAGAGCATTCTATGGTTATTGTTCCCGCATTCTTGGTTGTCTGCACCAATAGTTGCGCATGACCGTTGAAGGCAGGGAATATGAATTGTTTGCAATCTTTGTCGTTAGGGTTGTCGATAACAGAGCATGCAGGGTCACCGTTGCCTGCTCCGAGAATACGTCCTTCGCCGTTCAATGTGAATGTAAGGTTATTGCAAGCGTCGGGCACAAGTCTGCCTTTCTTGTCGTTAAGGTCGATGTTTATTATTGCAACATCATTGCCGTCGGCTTGTAAGATGGTACGGTCGGCATATGCTTTTATCTGTGTGGCATCGTCGGTAGTATCTATTGCTTTTGTAATTATCTTTCTACCGTTCTTATATCCCACGGCAACAATCTTCCCTGGCTTATAAACAGTTTTCCAAGTGATGTGACCGTCTTTCGGCATATTCTGCTTACCAAGATTTTTACCGTTTACATACAATTCTATCTCATCGCAGTTGGAGTATGCCCAAATATTTATTTCCTTACCTTCATGTCCTTTTAGATTCCAGTGGGGAAGTAGATGCAGAACTGTTTCATTAGTCCATGCCGCTTTCAGGTAATGAGCCTCATCTTTTGGAAATCCGCAGTAGTCGAGCAGTCCGAATTGTGAGTCATGAGCAGGGTATTTCAGGGGGTTAGGTTCACCACGGTAGTCGAATCCTGTCCAATAAAAACAACCCGATGCCCACGGAGTGTCTCTGTAGAACTTCCAACCACGTTCAATGCCTTGAGTATAAGAGCCTGGAGTGTTATATTGAGCTTCGGGTGAGTAGTTTATCTTCCAATCCTGAGTTAGAGGAACTCTGTTGAGTGATGCCATATGCCAAAGGGTTTCTGGATTATTAAAGTATATACCTCGTGTGCCACAACCAGTTGTCTCTTCAGTTCCTACTATTTTCCAATTGGGATTGGCCTTACGTCGATTATGGACATCATTTTGGATAATGTAGTTGTAGCCGACAACATCAGCAGCCTTTATCATTTCTGTTCCTCCCGCATTGGCTATTGTGGAGTGCCGGCTTGGGTCGAGTCGTTTTGTAATCTCTCGCATTGTTTCTGTTATTCGACGTCCAACCTCGTTATTTTCCAACCCCCATTCTTCATTGGCATTACTCCATAGTATTATGCTTGGGTGATTGCGGTCACGGCGAATCATGTTTTCTAATAGTCGGTAGTGATAAGAGTTGATGCCGGCAAGGCGGTTTTCTTCAACTACAAGTATTCCTTCTTCGTCGCATATATCGAGTTGTGCTGGAGTCATGGGATTATGTGATGCTCTGTATGCGTTGCAACCAATTTTTTTTAGTTGTTTTATCCGCCAGCGCATAAGCGCTTCAGGCATGGCTGCACCTACTCCGGCATGGTCCTGATGCATGTTTACTCCTTTTAGTTTTATGTGTTTTCCATTGAGGAAAAATCCTTCGTCGGCAGTGAACTCCACCTTTCTTATGCCTATGCGGGTAAAGTATGTGTCAACAACATGATTGTTTAGTACAACATCTGTGCGCAGGTTATAGAGATAAGGATCAGTTATATCCCACACATGCGGTTTACTTACATTAAGTGTTATGTCCTGTATGCTCTTTGTCGCTTTAGGAGTTATTGTCAAGTGTAGGTTCTCAGCCTTGGCAACAGTCTTTCCTTCCGCATCAATAAGAGTGTTGCGAACAGTGCAGTCGGTAGTTACAATGCTGGAATTCTCTATCTCGTTGAGTATTTTTAGCTCCGCATGTTGGAAGTCATCGCTTATGTTGCTATATACGAATGTTCCGAAGCTGGCAACATGCACGGGGGAGTTTTTAATAAGCCATGCGTCACGGTATATTCCTGCGCCTTCATAGAACCAGCCCTCCTCGAACGTTGCATCTGCTCTGACGCAGATTATGTTCTCCTCATCATAATTTATGTATTCCGTTATGTCATACACCTGAGTAGCATATCCGCTCGGTTCTGTACCCATAAATATTCCGTTGAACCATACCTGTGCATTGCGGAAGATTCCGTCGAATTGCAGTGAAATTTGCAGTCCCTTGTCTGTTGAAGGTATGTTAAGGCGGTATCGGTACCAGCCTACCGAGGTTTCGGGATATTTGAAGCCAACAATCTTATACCCATGTGAATGCGACGCTTCTTGAGCATAAGGCAGGGTTGCAGCCCAGTCGTGTGGCACACGTATGTCCTGCCACGCAGAGTCATCGAACTTCATACTGTACGGCCCTTTATTATGTATGGAGGCTGCTTTTGTTAGATAGTTGAAATATTCCGTACCGCATCCGAAATCCTTTTGTGGATCAGAAGCGTTACCGAAATGAAACTTCCAACCGTCGTCAAGCCGTGATTTCACGCGTTGTGCCATAGTTCCGATACATAGCATCAACATTAATGCAAATAGTGATATTCTTTTCATAATTAGGTTTTTGGAATATTCTGAAAAATAGTAGCGTTCCGTTATGCTTGTTTGCACTATATTGGCTATTATATACACTAAATGCCGGTTCTTATCTTTTCAACAACCTCTGCCATTCTCCTTAATCCTTCATTCATTCGTTCACGAGGGCATGCAATGTTTATGCGCAGGTGTTGACATGATTCAGGGTCACCATACATCTTTCCCCCGTTCATCCATACACGCCCCTCGTTGAGTAGTCTTTCAGCCAGCTGCTCGGCAGTGATGCCTAAACGTCTGATGTCAACCCATACAAGATAAGTGCCCTCAAGCTTGCATACTTTCAACTCTGGCATTGTCTTAAGGAAAAACTCCTTTAGTGTAAGATAGTTGTTATGGACATATCGGCACATGTCGTCAAGCCATTTCTCACCTTCGTTATATGCGCTTTGCAAAGCGATTATTCCGAAAGGATTGAGGTCGCATACCTCGTTATCATTAATAGCCCTGTCAATTTTCTTTCTCCATTGGGGATTATTGCAGATGATGTTTGATATTTGCAGGCCTGCAAAGTTAAATCCTTTTGTAGGTGAGCACATTGTTATTGTGTTGTCCATAGCCTCTTGCGACAATGTGGCAAATGGTATGTGTGTATATCCTGGCATTAGAATTTCGCAGTGAATCTCGTCGCTTGCGACAATTACATTATGCTTGCGGCAGATTTCGTCAAGGCGCTTCAATTCCTCACGTGTCCATACTCTGCCTACCGGATTATGCGGACTGCAGAGCAGGAATATCTTGGTTTCCGGTTTGGCAGCACGTTCTTCAAAGTCGTTGAAGTCAATCTCGAAACTATCTCCAACAGGTTTCAATGGTGACATCTCGGCATTACAGCCGTTGTTTCTTACCGATGAGAAGAAACAGTTATATGCAGGTGTAAGAAACAGGATGCTGTCACCAGGTGTTGTCAATGCCTTTATTATGCATGAAATGGCAGGTACAACTCCCGGGATATACTGTATCCAATCCTTTTCTATCTTGAACCCATGTCTGCGCCTGAACCAGTTTATAACTGACTCGTAGTAGCTTTCGGGAACAATGTTGTAGCCATAGATAGGGTGGCTGACACGTTCCTGCAATGCTTTTACTATACATGGTGCAACCTCGAAGTCCATGTCGGCAACCCACATTGGGATTACGTCATCGTCATGGCATTCATCCCATTTCACACAGGCTGTGCCACGACGGTTAGTGAGTTTATTGAAATCGTACTCCATATAACTGTTTTTTATTGAAATGTACTCTTCCTTTATTTGTTGAGTAAGAGTTCCAACTTATTCAGGTTGTCTTTAATTTCCTGAAGTTCTGGTTTTATGTTAGCAAACTTGCTCACAATCTCCTCCAATTCATTAAGTCTGGTCGTCTTTTTCTTCGTTTTATATTCGTTTCTGAGTATTTCTATCTTGTGTATATTTTGTATGCCTTCCTTTATTTTCTCAAATCTGCGACTTGAGCGATAGTCTGGATAGACAACGTAAGTATCACCCGGAGTGAATAGCTTAAAGCGTGTGTCATACATAGGATTTTCTGTCCAGTTCATCCAAGCCCAACGCAGAAAACCGTTGAACCCATTTGCTTTCGCACAAACAGGCAGATATACAGCTTCGGCAGGTTCATTGTTTGAGCAGATATTCGGCATAAGATCAGGACATGCTGTGTATATGGTGGTAATCCAACCACGTTCGTTACGCATTGCCATTTCTTCTGGAGTGAATTTCTGTCCCCACGCTATACAGTAGTCATATATCTTGTCAGCTAATTCTGTGTGGTAGTTGCCTGCCAACGACATTTTTATGCCAGGTGCAGCAGCCTGTGCAATATTGTAGGCATCGAGCATTGCGTCAAGCCCACGCTCGTCCATTGCTATTACAGTGCGATCGAACCAACCTTTCTGCTTTAGGTGTTGGGCGAACGATTTTATGAAAGGGGTCCACAGATTGTGATACTCCTCTGTGTTAGTTGTGGTTGTAAGGCTTTTATAACTATGTGTTTTCTCATCATAATAATCGAAAGTCATATCCCATGGAACCATAGAGAAACAGTTTATGTCTCCGTTGATTCCGCATGATTCGAGAAACTCTATCCATTTGTCGAACACAGAGTAGTCATACTCCCATGTATCGTTGCTTTTGAGTGTTGTGGCAACCATAGCATCGAACTTGTCGTTACTCTGTACTCCCCATGGTTCGTAGAACAATGTGGCGAAAGCTGTGCGCTGACCAGCCTCGGCAAGCATTTTAATGTATGGACGCATCGCTTCAAAATGGTGATTGCTCCAAGGAGTAAGTCCGTAGTATCTGCTAACGGCATAAGGTTGCATCCAGAAATTGAGGTGGAACTCAGAATCCATTGTGAGTATGCGCTTTGAAACGTTTACTGCTAAATCAAAGTCCTGTTTGAACTTGCCGTCTTCAGTAAGCGTTATCTTTATGTTATATTTTCCGGCTTTTACATTTGTTGCTGGTGAAACAATACACCAGAAAGCATTGTAAATATCGCCTTGTTTAGATGTTATAGTCTCTTCGCCTATGACATCGGGCATAGTCCATGCCTGAAGTGTGTCCGGGTGGTCGCCACAACCTCTGAAACTGTCGGTTATGATGCCTCTTAGGAAATTAGCCTTCACGTAGGGCACCATTCTTTTATCGCCGCTAACAGTGAGCCTCAGTTTTCCGTTTGTGTTGCTGTCGAACGGAATTTCAATTCCTTTGCACTCTCCACGCCATAGATTTACGCTGTGCTTATTAGTGGTGAAAGCAGCTTTCTCAACAGGCAGTACATTTTCTTTATTTTGTTCAACGGCACGGTCTATCATATATTGTGAACGGTCAACAAAATTCATAATGACATATTTGCCGTTGGTAATCTCTCTTAGGTCGAGGCTCTGGAAGTCGATGTCATAGCCCTCATTGTTGCCTCTGACTTCGTACAGAATGCCTATTTTGTCGTTTTTGAGAAGTTGTAGAGTGCTGTAGCACGAACTCTCATCGGTTATGCGCAATCCCTTTTCCCAACCCTCGGCAAGTTTTTCTGGAGTAGAGTAGTCGGCATACGATTCAAGTTCCTTATAGAAGAATCCCACGCTATCGCGGCGTGCGCTGAGAGGCACACTCTGTAATGCCACATACAATTTCTTGTTATCAGAACAACGCATTGCGGGAACAATCATGATGTCGCCATTGCAGGCATTCACCTGCTTGGCAGTCATATTCTGTGGCATTACCTCTTGTCCCCATTTACCTTCTGCCTTTACGGGGTTGGTATATGTGAAAACATTGAAGCGGCGTCCACCGTAAACATCTCTGCAGCTTAGGAGTATGCTTCCGTCGGGCAACTCTTCTACTTTAGACTCGTCTTGAGCTATTGACGGTGCTACTTGAGTAGAACCTAATGCGTGCCATGTTTTTCCGAAGTCATCGGAATAGATGACAAACGTGCCACAGCGGTCAACGTTTTTCTGGCGGATAGGGTGAGCTATATAAAGACGGTAGAATTTACCTGTACGAATGTATTTGCTCTGGGTTATCTTGCCCGATGTTAGGAAAATGCCGTCAGGATTTCCTCCGTTAGGAAGTTTTCCGTCATAGAGCGAATGTATCATTTCCGTAAGGTCAGTACCGTTGTCCCATGTCTTCCCACTGTCGTTACTGCGGAAGAATACAGCGTGCTGTGGCTTTTCGCGAGTAGCTCCCTGATAACTTGTCTTGCCTGCTACGCAGTGTAACAGGACACAGTCGGACGTGCGGTCGGCTACGATGCTTGGGTCTCCGTATGCTACTTTTATATCTTCTGCAGCATGTTCGTTGCCACGTGCAAAACATATAGTGTCGCTCCAAGATGCGCCATTGTCGTTGCTGATGCTTCCCACAACGTTGATCTGCCATAATCCGTTGCGATTGTTCCAGCCCACATCGGTTCTACTGAATCTGAAATCGCATGCGGCAATGAGTTTGCCTTGGCGTGTCATAGTAAGAGCCGGTATGCGGTAAGGCACCTTGCTGTTGGTGTTGTTGAATACTGTCACGGCCTTGTGCTTATTGGGTTGAGCCTGTGAGGAGCGCATGTCTGTAGTAGCCGATGCTATTGAGGCATTGACTGTGAGTAGCAGAAAAAGTGATAGGAAATGTCTGTGCATAAGCGTTTTTTTTCTATATTTATGAAGTGATATTGCAAAGATACATAATCTATTTTACGGAGACAAATGTTTTATACGTAAATAAACTTAAAAACAGAGGAACATGATAAGGCAGATACAGCATTTGCCTCGTTCTCATGTCCTAATATCTCCCCACCCAATTAGGGGAGATAAGGAGGAAGATGTCTGTTCGAATACTTTACAATACGACATTTAGACCAAAGATTTAAACCACCTGTTTTTATGGCTCTGGACTAAAGTGCCACACGCCTCGAGAAAGTGCCTTAAACGCAATCTCTTTAGAACTACTTAAAAGGCAATAGATTACAAAGATGAAAAATGGAGCAGAAAATCATTACAAGACTATTATCGCCTTTCTTGCGCTCTAAAGACGTACGGCTATAGGATGTATTGACGTACGGTTATATGGTGTGTAGTAGTACGGCAACAGAACTGAAGCCGTACGTCATTAGATAGTAACAACGCCCAATAACAAACTTTCAACTTGATTTTCCATAAATTTCAACGATAATAATGGTTTTGACGCAATAAAAAAGACAAAAACGGCGAGAAAATAAAATCGTGAATAATCTTTACTTACCTGACAAAAAGAACAATGCTTTATCGTGCATTCTCTATGCGCAAAATCAGCTTATAAATAGTAATGTTGCGACTATACTGTAGCAATACCGCATGCCACTATCCTTTACTCGAAATCACATGCAGTTAAATAAACTTAATATGCACCTCTTTTTAATGCTTATGTCTCCTTTTCTGTGTATATTTGGAGCGCAAATACCAAATCAAGTTGTGCAACTTAAACTTTCGTACTTATGGGCAGACTGATGATTACTATTTTTCTATGCTTAGTGTAGCATTCGCCAATGAGGATGGCATATATCCAGAGCTGTCCCTCGACAGCCTTCTCGCTGATACGGCAAATGTAATAGTTGAAAGGACGTTTACCGCTGATGGCGACACTGTTTACTCTTTCAGGTGGAAGGCTTACGACTATGGGGAGCTTTATGATAATGCGCCTACATTAGGCAAGTCGGTAAATGATGTTACCCCTCCTGTTCCCCGTGTACGTATTACGTCCACGCCTGTCAATACGGAATCTTACAGCGTAGGCGAGATTCCGTTCTCTGAAAGCGTGAGCCCTTCAGGCGGAATGATTTATTCTGTCCCCATAGCCACTGCGCCTCGTACGAAAGGCGCTCCGAGTTTAGCCCTCACCTATAACAGCCAGTCTGGCAACGGCGTAGCTGGATACGGCTGGGGAATATCAGGATTGTCAAGCATAAGTGTCACTGGCAAGACAATACATTTTGACGGCTTTACAGCACCGATAGATATTTCCAACCCTGCGAGTTGCGTATTCGCTCTTGACGGCGTTCGTCTTGTGGATTACTCTGGAAGCCTTACACGCTATCACTATGAGACGGCAAGCGGCTTTATCCTTGTAGAGAAGCATCTGGCAGGAAATAATGTAGCCTACTTCACAGTTGCCTATCCCAATGGAAGCACAGCTACATTCGGCTTCAAGGACAATGTCGTAACGCAGCTTAGCTATCCTATCACCGAGCTTACAGACGCCCACGGTTTTAAAACCAATTACTATTACATACAGTCAGGAAACGGCTACTATGTGTCACGCATAACCTACGGTGGAAGACGTGATATTGATTTTCTGGCAGAGCTTACGTTTGATTACGCGGACCGCTCCGACTACACGGGGGGGTATATTGCGGGAAAGGCGGTTCGTGCGAATAAGCTCCTGAAAGCGATAGTTTCAAGGACCTCTATCGCAGGTGTAACGCACGAGCTTCGCGCCTACAGGCTTACACATTCCGCTTCAGAGGTAAACAGGCTTACGCAGATAGACTGCTCCACTGGCGAAGATAAGCTACGTCCGCTATGCTTTGAGTATCAGTTTTATGACACTAATATGCAGGGAGGGCTTAGAGGAAACATCGGCGGTTTTATATCAGAGTATTTTTCAACCACACAAGAAAATGCCGTTCAGTTCATAAGAGGTAAAATAACTCCCAATGAATATTCCGACGGATTTATATCATATGTAGGTAAATATAAGCCATACACGGTAACAGGGGTAAAAATAAAAAAGAATCTCCTCTTTAATGCCAAAGCGTATATGCAGTATGGAAGTGGCTTTCCTGATTCTTTGGACATACTGCTTATACCAAAGTGCGATTACATCGCTGGAGTAAAGAAAATAAAGACAGGCTCTGGATTCCAGCACATAGACGCAGTTGATATAAACGGAGACGGCACAGACGATGTTGTAAAGATAAACTTCGGCACGCTGTCTGGCGAAAACACCAATCTCAATATTACCAAATACAAGAATATAGACTCGAAGTTCATGCCAGAGCAGTTCACGATTCCTGTGAGGGGAGTAGTGGATAATGCTGGGCAGACCTACAGCCCTATTAAGCGTGAATATCTATACGGAGATTTCAGAGGCAATGGCAAGCCTCTGCTTCTCACGGTGTCATTAAATAAAGATTTTCTTGAGAATGAAGTGCGGTCGTATCTCGCCGTGATTGACGTGGAGGCAAAGACCAAGCTCAGCGAGGAGAACTTGTTCCAGTTCGGCGTGGGAGACTTGAAATTTTTGCTTCCGCTTGATGTTGACGGTGACGGCAAGTCAGAGTTATGCTTCTTCAATAAAACTGGGGCTGACGTTTATGACTTTAACGGCGTTAAGTTCATAAAGCGCCCTACAGGGCTGGCTATAGGACGCCCACAGCTGGCTTCGGAATATAGGGTTGGCGACTTGAATGCCGACGGAAAGCTGGACTTCTTAGTCCCACCTCGCTATTCATACATAAATCATTATGAGTCGGGCTATCCTGTCTGGATTCCACGGAAATGTCCAAAGTGCCGGCAAAGCTATCCTTTGCAAGACCTTCATTCGAGGAAATGTAAAAGCTGTGGCGTGAATCTTCTGGAATATCTTCTTCAGAATCCGGGAGTGGCAGAGTGCCTTTTATGTGGAAAACATCTTAGGCTCATAGAAAACCATATCCCGCCTACCCCAGTAGAAGGCTATTATGACCCTGACACAAAACGTTTCTCATGCGTTGACCACGGCACACATATTGGAGAGTTTTTCTCATACTATGTTGACCACGGCAATAAATGGACAGCATACCTTTCCACTGGCTCAGGATTCGTGAGACTGGAAATGCCTATCGTGAACTTCGACGCTGGTAGTAAGCTACAGGTTATGGACATAAACAGCGACGGACTTGCCGACCTGCTTCTTACTAAAGGCCAGAGAGTAAGCCTCTATCTTAACAAGAACGGCTTGATACAGCCAGCGGCGGTTTCTGTTGCCTCCATTCCAAAGGACACGGAAATACTGCCAGCCAACGTATGCGACGTAAGGAATATGAGCCACTTTGTGACGGTGGATAACGCTAAAGTGAATTTCTACACATACAGCCGGTTGTTTAATAAAGAGCATCTCCTGACAACATTGACAGACAGCTATGGGAACTCGCGCGTCAATACGTATTCCGACATGGCGCAGGAGAAAGTGAACAAGCATGTCTCCAACAGCCTGCCATATCCTTACTCTTATATAACCCAGCCCCTGGTTTTATTGACAGGGCGAAGTTTGTTCTCGCCTTCATGGAGAATGGAGCGGGATACGTATTATCACTACAGCGGCGCAGTGATAAACCGCTCGGGGCTAGGCTTTATTTGCTTTGAGAAGATAAAGACAATTGACACTGTAGGCCAGCTCACTTCCGAGGAGTTTCACGACCCGCTGAAGTTTGGCGTCACAAGCCGGGTTGACACCCCTGTGAAGTCTGCCTCTTATTCGTACAGTGTTGACAACTCCCCCAACAAGCGCCACAATATCCGTCTTGTAAGAAGCACCGAGACCGACAAGCTGAGAGCCATAGTGGAGACGACAGTGTATTGGCATGACAGCTATAATAACGTTGTCATGCAGCGTAAGGACTTCGGGCATGGCTCTAAAATAAGGCATATAACGACAAGCGGTTTTAATAATGTAGTTACGAATGAGCGTTATATGATAGGGCTTCCCACAAAGCGTGCGACTATAATGCAACGTAACGGCAACTCACATAATGAGCATGAGGAAATAACCTATAGCCCTGCGCTCCTGCCAGAGAGGCGCGTGAGCTATGTGAGCGGCAGTAAAGCCGGCGAGACAAGGTGGGCTTACGACGAGTTTGGAAATGTAATAAGGGAGGAATATGCCCCATACGACGTGACAGCAATGCTGCATAAGTCAATCACGTACGACAGCTCCGGCAGATTCGTCACGACAGCGACAAACGAGCTTGGGCAGACAACGGAATACTATGAGTATGACAAATACGGCAACGCCTGTCTCGTTTCTGACTATAAGGCTCGAAAGACAAGAATTGCGTTTGACACTTGGGGGAGACAGCTTTCCACGACTCACCCTGACGGAGTCGTTGAGGCTACAGAATACGCTTGGGGCGGTAAAGGGCTTTACACCGTTAGGCAAGATGTAACAGGCAAGCCTGCCTCTATAACCCATTATGACAATATGGGTCGTGAGCTTAGGAAAGGCAGTGTAAGGTTTGACGGGCAGTGGCAGTATGTTGACTATGCCTATGACACGCGCGGACGCTTGGAGAAGCGGTCACTCCCATTCAGGGGTGACACACCTAAATACTGGAGCGCATACACGTACGACAAGTACAACCGTCCTGTGGCATTTACCGAGGCGCAAGGAAAGACGACAACTTGGGTTTACTATGGCTTGAATACAAAAGAAACCAAAAACGGCATAGCCACGATAAGGACTTTAGATGCCGCCGGCGCACTTGTCAAGACGGAAGACCCTGGCGGGCAGATAACATACGAGCTTCGCCCCGACGGTCAGCCCGAAAGTGTAACGGCGCCTGGCGGGATAGTTACGAGATTTGGATACGATAAGTATGGACGTCGCACAAGTATTGACGACCCAAGCGCAGGGCTTAGGACTTATACCGACAATTATAGTCCTGACGGGACAAGAACCCAGACGGAGACCGACGCTGCGGGAAATACAATTACCACGACAAGCGACATCCATGGCAGGGTGGCACGCGTGGAACGTCCTGAGTTTAACACGGATTACAGCTATGACCCTGACGGACGCCTAATCTCGGAAATCTCGACGAATGGCGTCAGGAAAATGTATTCCTACGATGATTTTGGCAGATTGCACAGCGAGGAGACGAGTGTGGACGACCTGTCGCTCGCGAAGAGTTATACTTATGCCAGCGGGCGGCTGAGGCGCAAGGACATAGTCACCTACTCACATCTGTTCCCCCCAAGCATGTTCGGTGAGGAATACATATATCAGAACGGGCATCTCGTGGAAATACGCGTTGATGACTGCACTTCGGTATGGAAGCTGCGGAAGGAGAACGACCTCGGACAACCTGTGGAGGTGATGACAGGACCGATGAGGCGTACTTATGACTATACATATTTCGGCATGCCTTCAAGGAGGACGGCGGGAAGCATACAGGACTTTACATACAACTTCAATCCTCATACAGGAAACCTGATGAGCCGCACAGACAATCTGCGCAATAAGAGTGAAAGCTTCAGCTATGACAATCTCGACCGTCTGCAGAGCATCAACAGTACAGGTATAAGCTATGCGCAGAACGGCAATATAACACAAATGCCCAATGGTGGCACATTGTCATACGATGATGAAGACAGACCTTATCAGGTAACCAGTCTCACACCTATTGCTGAGTCACCTCTTGCTTCCGAC
>JBHAEQ010000046.1:0-3121 GCA_041855685.1 Prevotella sp.
AGTGTAAGATTGTGCCGCTCGATATGGTTGGTAGAACGGAAAACGGTACGATGTATTTTTCGACTGATGAGATAACTGTAGTTTTTCAGTTTATCGGTGTAAATCATTTTGGCTTTGGACAGAAAAAGACTTTGAAGCACAACAGACAGAGTACGGTTGGTACGTCTGCCCACATTAAAAGCTGCAATCTTGCGAGTTTCTCTATCCAAGGCGTACACCAACCAGCGCGGATGACTTTTTTACCGATGAAAATGCGCATCTCATCCACTTCGTAGGTCTTGCCTACAGAGATAGACGGCTGCGTGATATAGCTTACTATCTGCAAAATCTTCTTAAGCAAGGTGGTAATGAAATTCCCAATACTCGTGCCGTATACTACGAATACCCAATCCCTCTTTGGTCAGTTGAATGATTTTGGAATCGGTGCCGAGCAAATAGGCTTTGTAGGTGTAGTTGACAATAAAACGCTTCTGGCAATGTTTGCATCGGTAGCGTTGTTTACCTGTACTACTTTTACCACTTTTGATAACATTGTTTGAGTGGCAATGCGGACATTGAAATTCAACTCCCAATCTGGAGCATAAAGTGCCGAAGCGTTCTCGTAAGTTCATTTTTTCTTTGTTTTGGGTTACAAATATAGCAAAAGGCAGAGAATTTATCCCTGCCTTTACACTTAATCTTTTAAAAATCACATTGATAATCAGATGATTATTTCAATAACTCCCGATTTGAAGCATTACCCAAGAGGTGTGCTGTCAAGGATTCTGTTCTTCTTCCTCTTTTGGCTTTTCTTTATCGCCTTTCTTTTTATAAAGCATGAGACTGTCAGATTTTACATAGAATATTGGTGCGTTGATATTACTAATTCTTATTGAATCCTCTGAAAACGGCGTTAAGTTAAGCATACAGATATTCGCTTCAGATTCGCTACTCAATATAATTCGATGGCCTTTCTGGATAAATATATATTTTCGTATGCCTGTAATACTAACGGCATTACTAACCTCTACCACTATTCCACCAGTCAAAGGTGTTCGTTTATTCTCAACCCAAAACATATCAATATTTATAATACTATCATTGCATTGGAGTGTAGTTGAGAAAACTTCGTTGGTATAGTTATTTTTACTCGCACAACTGACGAAAACTATCATAGGAAATAGTAAGAATATTATATGCCTCATAAACCAACAGTTGTTTTATTACCACTACTATCTACCACATAATTCCAATCAACATTATTTCTTTTCTGAACTGTTATATTAATTGTTTTGTCTCTGTTTTGTCCTTGGCGTGTTACAACATCAGAAATGAATTTTTTTATAGCAGAATTACCAGAAGAAATCCCAAAACAGCCAAACGAACCTGTAGTAAATGTGTCCCCAGCTTTATTTTGATAGTCTCCTCCAACATGAATCATAATACCTTTTGCAAACCCCTTGGTTCCACCATCCGGAGTATTTCTATTCTTATCAGTCTTTAACAACGGTGTATAATCCAAGTTCATAAGAGCTATAGCTTCTAAATCTGTTCCATGCGGATATGACAGAGCAACTCCTTTGTAGTGTCCATTCTTGCCAACTGGCTCGAAAGCTGTATTTGCCACATATGTTTCATTATCACTAAACCAGTCTTCATCAGTACCAACTGCAACAGGAGCATCCCTAGTAACATTGTATGTACTAACAGTTTTAGTCTTACGATCTGTGACAGTCATCTGATACAGATTAGTTTCTACGGTCTTAGGTGCATCTTGATAGTTTTCATGTCCTATAAGCCTAATTTGAGTTTTGCCTACAACTTTATTGGTAATGACAATATCAACTTGTTTACCATTAGGATCTACAAATCGTATTGGTGTCTGATAACAATAAGAATATGGATTTAGATTATAGGCATTAAATACTCCACCATTATGTTTACCATCAAGATAATTTTCACTATTCCTTGGGTCATAATTAGAGATGGGATCCACGCTCATCCACAGACTCAACCTTGGCTCATAGTACCTCGCCCCATAGTAGTACATACCTGTCTCCTCGTCAAACTCCTTCGCATTGAAGAGATAAGGCGTATTCCATGCATTATTGCGCTCTTCGATGAATACTTCGCCGAACGGCACATACTCGATGTGTTGCGCCACCTCTCCATCAAGATTAGTGATGTAGCTACTGCTGCCCAAATGGTCAGGGTGATAGTAGAACTGCATCTTCTCATAGTCGTCGTTCTCCTTAAAGTTGCCACTGATAGCCTTCGCTCCAGCCACGTTTGCAGTCATCGCCTTGGCCTGTGCTGCCTCCATAGAGCCATCGTTGCAGCAGAAGCCCTCACCAGCCACATAGTCATTGTTATCCTCACCATTGTAAGGTACATTGAACGTGGCGTAGTTGTCCTTGATAACCTGCTGCTGGCTGGCATACTTGCCCTTGTAATCCACGTTGACTGCATCAGCCTCACTGCCTGCATACGGTATCCGACGTGGGTCAGAGCCGTAGGAAGCCAAGTCGCCAAGCTTGCTGACTATTCTCTGACTGCCCACATAGATGTGCTTGGTGTACTTGCCACCTTGCCCTGCCACGAGGTATGGACTGACATAAAGGCTGAAGCGTGCCGTACCGGTGTTGCCACCAGAGAACTCGGAGTTCACATAAATGGCTTCATTCTCACCACTCGTCTTCACTGTGCGCTCACCGTCAGCATCATACCAATAGTTGCTCACAAAGCCGTTCTCATCGGCTGCCAATAAGCGGTTCTCCTCGTCCCAACGGTACTTCTGCTCAGTTG
This sequence comes from Prevotella sp., assembly GCA_041855685.1. GTDB lineage: Bacteria > Bacteroidota > Bacteroidia > Bacteroidales > Bacteroidaceae > Prevotella. Next base: position 2,785 of record JBHAEQ010000046.1, read on the forward strand.
TCTTTTCATCCTCCTTGCCGTCTTTCTTCACCCTTGAGGTGTTGATATAGACAAGGTTTCCGTTGAGGTCATACTCGTACTTGTGACCGTTGTTGATGTTCGTGCTGTCCGTCGGCGTCTCTTCCGTGCGGTAGTTGATGTCGCGAACATTATCCAACTGGAACTTCCTGCCGTCTCCCTTCCGGTAGGTATAGGTCAGGTCGTAGCCGGCGTTGAGCGTGCCATCGAACTGCACGCCCGTCTGCGTGAGTTGTTGCCTCTTGCCCGTGATGCGGTGCATGTTGTCGTAGCCCATGGATAACGTGTAGGATGCCGATTTATTGTCCGCACCCGCATA
>JBHAEQ010000047.1:0-47218 GCA_041855685.1 Prevotella sp.
ATGCAACGATAGTTATTCTTAGCTTGCAATGATAGTTATCGATGTTGTGCAAGAATAGTTATCGTTAGCACATAAGAATAGTTATCGTTAGGCGGGAACAATAGTTATTCATAAAAAGTGTGCATAGTTTTCTGCTAAAAACAAAGATAACGATAATTATCCTTATAGAAATACTTTTCTGGAAGCTCAAAAATCTCGACAGAAATTTTCTGTGAATAATGATTACAGTGGTTTAGTGGTTCGCTGTTTGGTAGTTTGTTATTTGGTAGTATTGTCGTTTGGTCATAACGTCTTAACGTAAGAAGTTCTAAACCTCAGGTTTTTATAACCAAACAGCATTTGTTTTTTGAATTCCTTTTCTTTAATATAACTGTCCGCTAAATTTTTAACTACGTAAAAGTTTAGCGGACAGTAATCAAAAGGTTTTAATGTTGATTTATTTCTTGAAGACATAACCAGTCATAGAACCAGTCTCTGCCTTTTTGCCATTTATTGTTAAGTTTATGTATGTTGGAACTAATACAACATCGGGGAGGTTGGTATGGAGAATTATCTGTGTGCTATCATTAGAAACTTGTTCCAACTTGTCAAAGTCAACTTTCAAATTTATTTTACTTTCTTTTCTTCCTATTAGTTTGGAATTAGTTTCTGCTTGTATTTCTGCAGTTGTTGCATTGACTAACTTAATTTCTAATTGATTTCTATAGCAAGAAAACGCTTCCATCTTACTATATCCTTCAGGGATATTCACTATGTCGTCGTAGTTGTAGGCTATAACACATTCGTCCGTATTGGCAGAATCAATAAAGTGTTCATATTTATTAGGTAAATACATGTCTTTTATCCATTCTTTACTATAATCAGAATGATTACTGTTTATATATTCTAACTTTCCGTATATGTATTCAGCATCTTCTTTATTCAACGTTTTAAGCCATGCCTTTAATTGTGACTCGCTCATTGGCAGATGTTGTGGTGCATTGGCAGACATGAATTTTGTTATCTCTTTCTTTATACTCCACTTTGCAATGTTACTGTAGTTGGCAGGTTGGGCAGAAGTGATAAGGAGTATTATTCCGAACGAGAGTGAAATCCAATGTATTCTCTTCGCACGATACAGGAACAAGCCAAAGCAAACGATGTAGAACCATATATTCAATGTTAGCATATACAAGCGGTTGGCTGATATGCCGTAATCACTGAAACGGCGTATAAGTCCTACTGTCATCAAAATCAATGGAGGAAGCATTACTATAGGCAGCCACCTTACAATAATCTGTTCAAATTTACGTGCATCGCCTCTCATGCTTGGATAGAGCAGGAACTCTATGCAGATGAATCCCAACATCATTACCGTGACAAGCCATGATACAGCTCCGTTGGGTAGTTCGACTTGTATGATTGTCTTTCCTACATATACATACATTACTGCCACATAGGCAATTACGAGTGGAATGAACAGATAGCGTATGCTTCCTGTAAGAAATGGAGCTACTTCTGTGCTTTTGCAGAACTTGTCTTCGCCATGAGGAATGCGCGACAAGAATATGAGCAAAGGCAGTGTTATATAGAATATAACGGTTATGGAAACGTATGTTTTCCAGCCAATTTCAATGTTGAACAGAGGCTCAAATCCGGCAAGCAGCAACATTATGCCACCTCCTACTATGCCTGCAACAAACCATGATATGACAGTGCCGAATATGAGAGTCTTTACAAAATGCCATGATGCTACATCGCTCTTCTCTTTCCAGAACGGTAGGAAGCATATTCCCAATAACAAGCCCAATACAATGGACCCTTGGGCAAACAGCATTGTCAATCCGTCATTCATTGATGAAAAGTGTATTATCACAGCATCTATAATGAGTAGAATATGACTTATTATAGATGTTGCAATGTATATCCTTTTGTTTGTTGTTTCTTCTTTCCATAGTTGAAGCAGTGTTGAAAGCAATATGCCGGCAGAGAAGTAGAATGTTACAGCTTTATTATGCTCCTCTATTTGTATCATTACGAATAGTGCTATGGTCAATGCAAGAATGAACATAGCCGCAGTAGGGAAGCGTTTAAGAGTTCTAATAGTTGCTTCCTTTAGCATTCTGTTGGAAATGTTTAGTGCCATAATTTTGATGTTATTTACAAACTTCCTCAGCTCTCTCTTATTTGAGAGGACTGAGGAGAGTTTAGTTAATTATAGTAAAGTTCTTTTGGGTCAAGTATTCTTCCGTCTTGTGCTTTTACTATCAACTGAAGAGTTCCGCCGTTATGGTCGAAATATCTGACACGTATTTTGTGATAGCCCTTCTTGAGTGCTTTCTCGCCGACTTCGGTTTCTGGCGACTGTTCGCGGTTCATATCTACTATCTTAACATCGCCAACATAGAGATCGCTGCCGTCGTCGCTTGTAAGCACAAAAGTGTAGACTCCATCTGCTGGAATATATATGTAGCCAGTAGTGATGAGTCCTATATTGCCGTTTGCTCCTTCGGGAATGCACACGTCAGAGGTGAAGAATGTTTCATTAACTGGTGCTTTTTCTATCTCGTTGCAGTCTATACCCGGAAATTCATGCCATACGGTCTTCAAACCATTTTTTGTAGGACTAACGCTAATGGCAGGAGTGTATGTGTCATTTATGAACTTAGCCTTTACAATATCTCCTTTCCTGCCGTTTTCATGGAAAGTACGGAAGATGACATCAGTTGTCTTGTTGAATACAATCTCGCCAGAGAGTAGGGGAGAAGTTGCGTCAGGCATAGTACCGTCGGTGGTATAGCGTATGGTAGCACTTGGGTCTTTGCATGTTATGTTGTAACGACCTTCGCCAACGAAAGCATTTGTTTTGTTAAAACCTTCAAGAGCCATTATTTTATAGTTTACGCCCATCTTTCTTAGTCTTGGTAATTGGTTGATGAGGCGTGTCTCAAACTCGTGATAATTCTTCGGTTCAGCAGCAGTCCAACCAAGTTCTGCTATTGCCATAAGGCGTGTTGTTGTCATATAGAACATGCGTTCTACAGAAGGGATGAACTCGCACCATATATTGCCCTGCACTCCTAACAGATGTTTCTGCTTGTCTTTTGGCAGACCTGCAGTCATATCGAAGTTGTAGATTGACTTCAGATTGTCTTTGCCCTCGTTATAGTCGAGATAGAAATGAGAGTTAGGTGTGAATATCAAATCATTGCCATTGGCTGTTGTAACCTCTGGTACATCTTTTACCCATGAGCCCCACCACATTACCGTACTGGTCTCTGATAGTCCGCCTTCTATAATCTCATTCCAGCCAATCATTTTCTTTCCTTTTGAATTGAGATGCTTTTCCATTTCATGAATGAACCATGACTGTAGTTCCTCTACATTCTTCAATCCCTCGCTCTTTATTCTGTTCTGACAGTCGGGGCAAGTCTTCCAGTTCTTCTTATCAACCTCGTCGCCACCAATATGTACGTAGTTGTAAGGGAAAAGTTCTATTATTTCATCGTATATATTCTTGCAGAATTGCATGGCGCTGTCTTTTCCCGGGCAGGCAGGAGATGAGAAAACCTTTCCCCAACCAATTTCCTTAAAGCAGCTTACGCCCTCGTAGTTCTCTATAGCAGCAAGCATGTGCCCTGGCATGTCTATCTCGGGAAGAACGTCAATGCTGCGGATACGTGCATATTCCACTATCTCACGAATTTCTTTCTGAGTGTAGTAGCCGCCATAAACTGTTTCGCCATTAACTTCCTTCATACGGTCAGTAGGCAGACGCATATCGTCATTGTCCTCGGTATCAGCTCTGCGCAAACATTCACGATCATGGTTGTTTAATTTACGCCAGGCTCCTTTCTCTGTGAGTTTAGGATAACGCTTAATCTCTATGCGCCATCCTTGGTCGTCGGTCAAGTGCCAATGAAACTTGCTCATTTTGTAAAGTGCCATGACATCGAGCAGTTTCTTTACTTCTGCTACAGTATAGAAATGGCGGCTTACATCGAGCTCTATGCCTCTATATTCAAAGCGTGGCGCATCTTTCACGGTGCATGCTGCGATACTATTGTCTGCCTGTTGCAGTTGGCGCAGAGTCTGTATGGCATATACCACAGCTTTATAATCGCCACCTATTATATTAATATAATCAGGAGTTACGTCGAGTTTGTATTCGCCAGATGCCAGACTCTTGTCGGTAGTTAGGGTTATAACGGCGCATTTCTTTTGTGTCTTCACCTTTACACCTGCACTTTCTCTTAATACTGTTCCAAGATATTGGGCTGCATCTTTTAATGCTGTGTCGGTATAACCTATGCTTACATTATCCTTTAGTAGAAATATGCCATTACCTTTTTCATAGTGGTTGGGCATAGGAATTATGTCCTGCGCATTGATATTGATACAGAAAAACTGCGCCACAAAAGCTATGGCGAGTGTGCGAAATAAATGTTTCATTGCTTTTATTTAAGTTGTAGTTATTCCTTAATAAACAAAAGGGGTCAGAACTCCATAGAATCCTGACCCCTGTTTTTTGCTGTCTAATGAAAGAACAGTTATTGCAAGCTTATGCTTCTGCAGGAGCCTCTGTTGTTTCCTCTGCAGGAGTTTCATCAGCAGGAGCCTCAACAGCTACAGCAGCAGCTTTCTTCTCTGCTACTTTCTTTGCAATAGCCTCGTTAACCTTCTTCTCAGCCTCAAGTGCCTTAGCGGCAGCTTCCTTCTTAGCTTTAGCCGTAGCATCTGCTATCTGTTGGAAACCACTCTCTTTTGCCTTCTTCCAAGCGTCGAACTTACTCTGTGCAGCAGCCTCGTCGAATGCACCTTTCTTGACACCACCTTTGAGGTGCTTCATAAGGTAAACGCCTTCGTTCTTGAGAATGTTGCGTACAGTGTCGGTTGGTTGAGCACCTACCTCTACCCAATACAATGCACGTTCGAAATTCAGCTCTACAGAAGCTGGATTAGTGTTTGGGTTGTAAACTCCAAGCTTCTCAGTAAACTTACCATCACGTGGTGCTCTTGAGTCAGCGATAACAATACGGTAAACCGCATAGCCTTTGTGGCCGCCACGCTGTAATCTGATTTTTGTTGCCATTTTAAATAATGTTTTAATTGTGGAGGAACTCGTCCTCCGTTATTTATAGAATTGAATTTAATGCCTCCAACTCGTGAAAGCGGTTGCAAAGTTACCGTTTTTTGAGCTAACCAGCAAGAAAATCAGTTCAAAAGCTCTTATATTTTATATTTTTTATAAAAATGGTGTATAGAGATAGAATCAATAGCTTCTGGAATCCACTTTCTTGAATATAACAGTAAACCGCCCGTGTATGTGTTATATTATGTTGTATTGTGTTTAATTATTTTTAAAAAAACAGGTAATTTCCATTTTTAGTTATACCTTTGACAAAACAAAAGTGATTTGTGGAAATAACAGTAGAAAATGTTTGAAAAATCTGCAATTACTAAATAAAAACAGATAAATCGTATTTGAAATATGAATATGTTTAATAGAGGTAATAATATTCTTTAATGGGATGAGAAACTTAAGTAATATTATAGATTATTTGTATAAATATAAAATTGGTCCTCGTTCATTCTGCGTATTCTTCTTATTATTTGCTATATTGCCTATAGCAGAGGAAGACAGTGTTACGAGCAGTATTTTATATATTCTGGCGGGTATAGCAGTATTTATCTCTTTTCTATCAGGTATGTTGTTATTACGGAAAAATCGTAAAAAGTTCATATTGGACATGGTAGCTACAGATTCTTCTTACTTGATAGCTAACACTATTATATCAATTATTGGTATGGCTGTGAGTTATTATTATGAGCCAGATCTGTTTAATTTATGGATTTTCTTTCTGCTACTCGAAGTTTTAAGTATCTTTATTCCTAACACAAAGCTTGAGGTTTGAACAGTTGTTATAGAAACTTTATTATATCTCAACAACAGAGATAAACGTCAATAATGGTTTATATAAATTGATATAATCCCTGAAAGTGAGACAAAAACTTTCGGGGCATTTTTATTCATGCAATTATATTCTTCTAATAATGCATATTTGTTGACTCAAAAAGGTATGACAATTGCATATAACTATTCGCAGGTATAGAAATGCCTATCTTCAGACGTTTGGAACGCTATTTATGGCGCAAAATAAAAGTAATTCGTAAAGATGACGTTAATCTTACCAAACGTCTATTCATGTTCTATTACATAACTACACTAAGTTTAGCGTACAGTAATAATTAAAAGTAAAAACACACAAATATGCTGAATTGATGAAAAAAATGTAAGTTTTTTCTTTTAGATTTAGATAAAATGTCGTATCTTTGCCTGAAATATGAAAGATTAAATCAATTTTGATGGCACATAATATTTTCAAGGGCTTGGGAGTGGCATTGGTGACGCCATTCATGGATAACGGGTCGGTTGACTTTGAAGCCCTAAAAAGGTTAGTTGATTTTCAGGTGACAAATGGTGCAGATTTCATTTGCATACTCTGCACGACAAGCGAGACGCCTTGTTTAACTGCCGATGAGAAACTGCAAATTAAAGACTTTATTGTTGAGGTTGTTGGTGGTCGTGTTCCTATCCTTATGGGATGCGGTGGAAACAATACAGCAGCTATTGTTCACGAGCTTGCAACCTTTGATTTCAAAGGTGTTGACGGCATACTGAGTGTTTGTCCTTATTATAATAAGCCTTCGCAGGAAGGACTCTATCAGCACTTCAAAGCTATTGCAGCGGCAAGTCCACTTCCTGTTATTCTTTATAATGTTCCTGGCAGAACAGGTGTTAATATGAAAGCAGAAACAACAATTCGCCTTGCCAACGAGTGTGAGAATGTTGTTGCCATAAAGGAAGCCGGAGGTTCATTGGAACAGGTTGATGAGATTATAAAGAACAAACCCGACCGTTTTGACGTGCTTAGCGGCGACGATGCATTGACATTCTCAATGGTAGCAAGCGGTGCGGCAGGAGCAATATCTGTTATAGGCAATGCGCTTCCAAAGCAGGTTTCTCGCATGATACGCCTTGAGTTCAAGGGAGAATATGAGCCTGCACGTAAGATTCACCACATGTTTACCGAGTTGTACAGTTTGCTGTTTGTCGATGGAAATCCTGCCGGTGTCAAAGCCCTGTTAAGTGAAATGGGATACATAAAGAATAATCTTCGCCTGCCTCTCGTACCGACACGCATTACTACTCGTGAGAAAATGGCGAATATATTGAAGGATTTGAGAATTTAGCACTTACATTGCAAGTAAATTATAAGAGATATGGATAGATTGTATATTTTCGACACCACACTGCGCGATGGAGAACAGGTGCCTGGTTGTCAGCTTAATACTGTTGAGAAAATACAGGTGGCAAAGCATTTGGAGCAATTGGGAGTTGATGTCATTGAGGCAGGATTTCCAATATCAAGTCCCGGCGACTTTAATTCTGTCATAGAGATAAGCAAAGCGGTTACGTGGCCTACTATCTGTGCACTTACACGTGCTGTGGAGAAAGACATTGACTGTGCGGCAGAGGCTCTAAAGTATGCAAAGAGTAAACGAATACATACAGGCATAGGAACCTCACCATCGCACATAAAATATAAGTTTAACTCCACTCCTGATGAGATAATTGAGCGTGCAGTGGCAGCAGTGAAATATGCAAAGAAATACGTTGAAGATGTAGAGTTTTATGCAGAAGATGCAGGAAGAACAGACAACGAATATCTGGCACGTGTGGTAGAAGCGGTTATAAAAGCCGGCGCAACAGTGGTAAATATTCCCGATACAACGGGCTATTGTCTGCCTGATGAATACGGAGCAAAGATTAAATATCTTGTAGAACATGTTGACTGCATAGACAAAGCGATAATATCCACCCATTGCCATAATGATCTTGGCATGGCTACAGCCAACACTTTGAGTGGTGTACTGGCAGGAGCCCGTCAGGTGGAAGTTACGATAAATGGCATCGGTGAACGTGCCGGTAACACTTCGCTCGAAGAGATTGCCATGATTTTGAAGTGTCATAAAGACATAAATATAGAGACAAATATCAATACCCGTCGTATTTATCCTATGTCGCGCATGATTTCTTCTCTGATGAACATGCCTGTGCAACCCAATAAAGCCATTGTAGGAAGAAATGCATTTGCACACTCAAGTGGCATTCATCAGGATGGAGTTCTGAAGAATGTGCAGACATACGAGATTATTGATCCAAAGGAAGTAGGTATTGACGATAATGCCATTGTACTGACAGCACGCTCTGGACGTGCGGCATTAAAGCACCGGCTTAGTGTAAACGGAGTTGATGTAGATGGTGAGAAACTCGACAAGATTTACGAGGCTTTTCTCAAACTTGCCGACAAGAAGAAAGATATTACCGATGACGATATACTAATTCTGGCAGGTGCCGACCGCAATGCTGTTGATGCTGTAAAGCTGGATTTCCTGCGAGTGTCAACAGGCACAGGCGATGTTACTTCCATTGCAGCAATAGGTCTTGACATTTCTGGTCAGAAGTTCGAGGCATGCTCAACAGGCAATGGACCTGTTGATGCTGCAATAAAGGCGTTGAAACAGATTATACATAAGAAGATGACTCTGAAGGAATTTACCATTCAGGCTATCAGCAGAGGGTCTGACGACATGGCAAAAGTTCATCAGAGTGTGGAGTATAATGGTAATATATATTATGGATTTGGTGCTAATACAGATATAGTACTTGCTTCGGTGGAAGCTTATATTGATGCAATAAACAAATTTAGATAATGAATACGCTATTTGATAAAATATGGGATGCTCATGTAGTGCAGAATATAAAAGACGGCCCTACACAACTTTATATTGACAGATTGTATGCCCACGAGGTGACAAGTCCACAGGCTTTCGACACTTTACGTGACCGTGGTATAAAGGTTTTCCGCCCCGACCATGTTATTGCAATGCCTGACCATAACACTCCTTCTGATAATCAGGAGTCTATAACCGACCCTGTAGGCAGAAAGCAGGTTGACACCCTTGCCGCCAACTGCGCAGAGTTTGGCATCAAGCACTTTGCCATGGGAACAAAGGATAATGGTATTATTCATGTCGTAGGTCCAGAGAAAGCATTGTCACTCCCAGGAATGACAATCGTGTGCGGCGACTCTCATACTTCAACGCATGGTGCTGTTGGAGCATTGGCTATGGGTATAGGAACAAGTGAAGTGGCAGAAGTTCTTGCTTCACAGTGTATTCTTCAGACAAAGCCTAAGTCTATGCGAATAAACGTAGAGGGAGAACTACAGCCTAATGTAACCGCCAAGGACATAGCATTATATATAATGTCGAAAATGACAACCTCTGGTGCCACTGGCTATGTTGTGGAATATGCAGGTTCAACAATACGCAATCTGTCAATGGAAGGCAGGCTCACTCTTTCAAATCTCTCTATTGAGATGGGCTCACGTGCAGGCATCATTGCTCCTGATGAGATTACATTCAAGTATCTTAAAGGACGTGAGTATGCTCCTAAAGGTGAAGAATGGGATAAAGCTCTTGCATATTGGAAAACACTAAAGAGTGATGACGATGCAGTGTTTGATATGGAAGTGACTTATAATGCTGAAGATATAAAACCACGCATCACCTATGGAACAAACCCGGGAGCAGGAATTGCTATTGATGAGTGTATTCCTACGCTCGATGAAATAGCCGATATAGACAAGGCACAATTTCTTGGCATGCTTGACTATATGCAGTTCAAACCTGGTGAGAAACTTGAAGGACAACCGGTTGACTATTGTTTCCTTGGCGCATGCACAAACGGACGTATTGAGGATTTCCGTGCTTTTGCCTCAGTGGTGAAAGGAAAGCGCAAGGCTGATAATGTTGTGGCATGGCTTGTACCCGGCTCTTGGCTTGTAAGAAAGCAGATTGTTGAAGAAGGTATTGATAAAATATTGGAAGATGCAGGCTTTGAGTTACGCCTGCCTTCTTGCTCTGCCTGCCTCGCAATGAATCCTGATAAAGTTCCTGCCGGCAAGTTGGCAATCTCTACAAGCAACCGAAACTTTGTTGGGCGTCAAGGTCCGGGTTCTCGTACAATATTGGCTTCACCACTGGTGGTAGCGGCAAGTGCTGTTACTGGTGTGATTACTGACCCTCGTAAATTATAATATTATGGCAAAGGAAAAATTCGATATAATTCAGTCAACTTGTATTCCTATTGAGATTGATAATTGTAATACAGACCTAATTATCCCTGCACGTTATCTTGCATCAACAACAAGAGATCCAAAGTTCTTTGGTGATGCTTTCATGCACGACTTGCGTTTTGATGCTGACGGAAAGCCTGTTGCCGACTTTGTGCTTAATACTCCTGAATTTTCTGAGACACCTCACAAAGGAATAAACGAGATTATAGTCGGTGGTCAGAACTGGGGAAGCGGTTCGTCAAGAGAGCATGCTGCATGGGCAATAGCAGGTTATGGCATTCGTGTAGTAATATCAAGCTCGTTTGCTGATATTCACAAGAACAATCTGCTTAACTGCTTCGTACTGCCTGTTGTGGTAAGTACAGCATTTCAGCAGGAACTGTTCAAGAGTATTGCTGCCGATTCTAAAATGCAGGTGAAGATTGATGTGCCTAATCAAACTGTCACAAACCTTGCTACTGGCAGTTCGGAGCATTTCGAGATAAACTCATATAAGAAGTATTGCCTTATGAATGCTTACGATGACATAGACTTCCTGTTGTCAAACAAAGATAAGATCGAAGAGTTTGAGAATAAGTAATGAAGCAGCGTTTCATAGAAATAATGGACACCACGCTCCGTGATGGTGAACAGACAAGCGGAGTTTCTTTTCTTCCTCATGAGAAGCTGCAGATAGCACGCCTGCTTCTTGAAGAACTTTGTGTTGACAGAGTAGAGGTGGCTTCCGCCCGTGTGTCAGATGGAGAATACGAGGCTGTAGAGAATATATGTCGTTGGGCTAAGCGTAGAGGACATCTTGATAAAGTAGAAGTTTTGGGCTTTGTTGATGGTGGCAAATCGCTCGACTGGATAGAGAAGGCAGGTGGTAGAGTTATAAATCTTTTGACAAAGGGCTCTTACAGACATTGCACAGAGCAGCTGAGAAAAACACCAGAAGAACATATCAGCGATATTCTTGCTGTCATAGCTGATGCCATAAATCGTAATTTCGAGGTTAATATCTACCTTGAAGACTGGTCGAATGGCATGAAGGATTCGCCCGATTATGTATTCCAGATGATGGAAGCATTGCAGAACTCAGGTATAAAGCGATTCATGCTGCCTGATACTTTGGGTATTCTTAATCCTGTTCAGGTTGCAGAGTTTATAAAGACAATGGTAGCAAAATACCCTGAACTGCATTTTGATTTCCATGCGCATAACGATTACGACCTTGCTGTAAGTAATGCTCTTGCAGCGGTGTTGAATGGTGCAAGCGGTCTGCATACTTCTATAAACGGACTTGGTGAGAGGGCAGGTAATGCGCCTTTGGCTTCTGTTCAGGCTATATTGAAAGACCACTTTAATGCACATACACACATAAACGAGGAAAAACTGAATGACGTGAGCCATCTTGTTGAGAGTTATTCTGGAATTGCCATTCCTCCAAACAAACCTATCGTAGGTTCATCAGTATTTACGCAAGTGGCTGGAGTGCATGCCGATGGTGATAATAAGAACGGACTTTATCAGAACAATCTTCTTCCCGAACGCTTCGGTCGTCGCAGGGAATATGCTCTTGGCAAAGTTTCGGGCAAGGCTAATATACGAAAGAATCTTGAAGAATTAGGACTAGAACTCTCTGACGAGGCAATGAGGAAGGTTACGGCCCGCATCATTGAACTGGGCGACAAGAAGGAACTTGTCACACAAGACGACCTTCCTTTCATTGTTAATGACGTACTCAAGCATACTAATGTTGATGAGAAAGTAAAGCTCAAGAGTTATCTTGTTTCTACGGCTTACGGTTTGAAGCCTGTAGCTTCCGTTCAATTGGAAGTAAACGGACAGGTGTTTGAAGAAAATGCAACAGGTGACGGACAATATGATGCTTTCGTTCGTTGTATCAGACATATTTACAAGAACAAACTCGATAGGAAATTTCCTTGGCTTTCAAACTATAATGTCACAATTCCGCCTGGCGGTCGCACCGATGCATTGGTGCAGGCAACTATTGAGTGGGAATATGAAGGCAGGACTTTTCGAACACATGCTCTTGATGCCGACCAGACAGAGGCGGCTATCAAGGCAACAATAAAGATGTTGAACATAATAGAATAAGACTATGAAATTAAACATTGCGGTACTGGCTGGTGATGGTATCGGACCAGAAATCATGGAACAAGGTGTTGCAGTATTAGACGCTGTAGCAAAGAAGTTTGGGCATGAAGTGACTTATAATGAAGCTCTCTGTGGTGCTCATGCCATTGATGTGGTGGGCGACCCTTTCCCAGAAGAAACTTTCAAAATATGTGAGGAAGCCGATGCTGTGCTGTTTGCAAGTGTGGGACATCCTAAGTATGATAACGACCCAACAGCAAAGGTGCGCCCAGAACAGGGACTTCTTGCCATGCGCAAGAAACTCGGACTTTTTGCCAATATTCGTCCTGTGACAACTTTCGATTGCCTTGTACATAAGTCTCCGCTGAAAGATGAACTTGTGCGTGGAGCTGATTTCATCTGCATACGCGAACTTACCGGCGGCATGTACTTTGGAAATAAGCAGGAACCACAGATGAATGCAGAGCTTGGAACGGAAGATGCTCTTGATACAAACTATTACACCCGTCCTGAGATTGAGCGCATACTGCATGTTGCATATCAGTATGCACGTCAGCGCAGAAAGCATCTCACTGTTGTTGACAAGGCAAATGTGCTTGCTTCATCACGCCTTTGGAGAAAAGTGGCGCAGGAGATTATGACTCAATATCCTGATGTCGAGACCGACTTTATGTATGTGGACAATTCGGCAATGCGCATGATTCAAGACCCAAGATTCTTCGATGTCATGGTGACAGAGAATACGTTTGGTGATATTCTTACTGACGAAGGTTCATGCATCACTGGTTCTATGGGACTTCTTCCATCAGCATCAACAGGCTCTTCGACGCCTGTGTTCGAGCCAATACACGGCTCTTGGCCACAGGGAGCAGGTTTGAATATTGCAAACCCATTGGCTCAGGTTCTGTCCGTGGCAATGCTTTTTGAATATTTCGGTCTTAAGAAAGAAGGTGCGCTCATACGTGAGGCTGTTGACGCTTCATTAGATCAGAATGTGAGAACACCTGAGATTCAAGTTGAAGGTGGAGAGAAATATGGTACCAAGGAAGTAGGCGCTTGGCTGGTGAACTACATTCAGAATGCGTAATTTATTAATAATAACACTCTTTATGTGTAGTTTGGGTCTTAGTGCCCAAACTCCTAAAGAGATGCGTGATAGTCTTTCTGCCGCATCAGAGGCACTTGCCTATCATCCCGACTCCGTCAATCTCAGATTGAAAAAGGCAGGTTGGAATCTGCAACTTGGGCAGTGGGATTACGCCTGCACTGAGTATGATTACATATTGAAGCGTAATCCAAAGAATATAACAGCTCTTTTTTTTCGTGCTTATGCTAATGAGAAATTGGGAAAATATAAATTTGCCCGACTTGATTATGAGAATCTGTTAACCATTGTCCCAGGGCATTTTGAAGGACGATTGGGGTTGGCTCTTCTTAATCATAAGGATAAGCGTTATACTGCCGCTCTTGACATGCTTAATTCGCTATGCAGTCAGTTTCCTGACAAGGCGGAAGCTTTTGCCGCAAGAGCTGGTGTAGAACAGGAAAGAGGAATGCTTGAACTTGCGGAATATGATTTTGGTGAGGCACTGAAACTTGATTCGCATAATCCCGACTATCGTCTTTCGCGCATTGATGTGCGCCTGCGTTTAGGTAGAAAAGATGAAGCAAAAGCCGACCTCGACGAACTCGTGAGACAGGGAATAGCACGACCTTCATTAGAAGAATGGTATTTGAAAACAAAGAAATAGTATTATAACATATAAATAACAGTATATGGCAAACGATTTAGAGATTTTCCAACTTATTGAGGAGGAGCATCAGCGTCAGCTTAGGGGTATTGAGCTGATAGCTTCAGAGAACTTTGTGTCTGACCAAGTAATGCAGGCAATGGGTTCATGTCTGACAAACAAATACGCTGAGGGCTATCCCGGCAAGCGTTATTATGGCGGTTGTCAGGTTGTTGACAAGGTTGAGCAACTGGCTATCGACCGTGTGTGCAAACTCTTCGGTGCAGAATATGCTAATGTGCAGCCTCATTCAGGAGCACAGGCAAATGCCGCTGTTCTGCTTGCTGTTATGAAGCCCGGCGATACTTTCATGGGACTCAATCTCGACCATGGTGGTCATCTTTCTCATGGTTCGCTGGTTAATACTTCCGGAATACTTTATAATCCTGTGGGCTATAACCTCAATCCTGAAACAGGACGTGTTGATTATGACGAAATGGAGCGCTTGGCTCATGAACACAAGCCAAAGCTCATCATCGGCGGTGGTTCGGCTTATTCACGTGAGTGGGACTATAAGAGAATGCGTGAAATAGCTGATGTTGTTGGTGCAGTGCTTATGATTGATATGGCTCATCCTGCAGGTCTTATTGCAGCAGGACTGCTCGATAATCCTGTTAAATATGCTCACATAGTAACATCCACAACTCACAAAACTCTTCGTGGTCCACGTGGAGGAATCATACTTATGGGCAAGGACTTCGACAATCCTTGGGGACTCACAACAAAGAAGGGTGAACTGAAAAAGATGTCTATGCTTCTTAATTCAGCGGTATTCCCCGGGCAGCAGGGTGGACCATTGGAGCATGTCATTGCGGCAAAGGCTGTCGCTTTCGGTGAGAATCTGAAACCGTCTTGGAAGGAGTATGCTCTGCAGGTGAAGAATAATGCTGCTGCTTTGGCAAACGAACTCACTAAGCGTGGCTTTAATATAGTATCTGGTGGAACAGACAACCATTCTATGCTTGTTGACCTTCGCTCTAAATATCCTGAACTTACAGGAAAAGTGGCAGAGAATGCACTTGTTGCGGCTGATATTACTGTAAACAAGAACATGGTACCGTTCGATTCGCGTTCTGCATTCCAAACATCGGGCATACGTCTCGGCACTGCCGCAATAACAACCCGTGGTGCTAAAGAAGACCTTATGACAGTTGTTGCAGAACTCATAGAAACAGTGCTTAATTCACCAGAAGATGAGCAGGTAATAGCAAATGTACGTGGAAAAGTTAACGAAATAATGAAAGAATATCCACTCTTTACTTGGTAGATAAGGAAAAAGTGGTGCAAAAATTTGGTAATATAAAGATATTATCGTACCTTTGCACCGCTTTTAACAAAGACGGTGCCTTGGATGAGTGGCTTAGTCAACGGTCTGCAAAACCGTCTACACCCGTTCGAATCGGGTAGGCACCTCTAAAGAGTCTCAACAATGCGGTTGAGGCTTTTTTGTTTTTTACAGCTTGTATAAAATTATTAGTGTCCGCTGAGCCCAAAATAGAACGCAGTGTAGGTTTTAAGGTTATAATATTTATTCCTTTCATTAAATTTCAGCAGAACCTCTTTTTAGCTTTTATAAAATACAATTCCGCAACTTTAGTTTGTGTGCTAAGTTGCGGAATTGTTGTGTTATAAAAATGTCTTAGTTATCGTCTTACCTTGACGGTACTTCCGTCAGTGTATTTTATAATGTAAACACCACGTTCGTGGGTGTTGGCTACACGCTGGCCGGCAATGGTGTAGATGCTCTCAATCTGCTTGTCGGTGTCATTTGCAGGAAGTGGCGTGACATTGTCAATGCTGTTTGCAATGACGTCGTAGCTTATTACCGGAGCAATCGCCAATGACACAGGGTCGTCCGCATTCTCATACCAGCTATTCGTGCCAAGAGGATTTCCCTGGTTGTCCTGGTCGGCCATGTAATGCCATGCCGTGCATTTCTCGCCTTGCGCACGACGCACGCAGAATATCGCTATATCGTCGCTGTATGGACTTTCGTTGATATTGTTGTTGGGGAATGGGCCAATTGCAATGAAGAACTTTTGTCCTTTCTGAATAGTGACAGTGCTTGGGAAATGGAATATGGTTGCTACAACGTTCTGTGCATCATATTTCAGTTCGCTTGCCTTCAGACTTGTTGTTGCAAGTACACTGCCTGGAGTTCCATCCTCGGCTACGCTGTTGATCGTCATCGTTATTTCTGCATCAGGAGTGACTGTTGTCGTTGATGCAAAGTAAACGGCCACGCTGTCGATAGTTGCATCGGCGAGTGGTGCCTTGTACTTTTCGGCAAAGCGTTCCATGTCCAACCAGTTGGTACCTGCATAATTTCCATAGAAGCCCATTTCTATTTTGGCAATGTTCGGATTCTCATCCGGACTTATATTCCATACATACTGGGCACCACCTGCCTGAATGGCACGAACCATCATATCCTGGCTTGTTCCTACTGCGTTCTTGGCAACAAGACCTACGCTTGTTATTCCTTTCTTTTTATAAATAACGGTAGGGTTTTGCTCATTACTTTCCTCTATGTCGGTATTCTGGAATTTCCATTTCCATTCTGTAGGGTTGTTTGCAGAGAGGTCGCGGAATGTTACCGGTACATCTGTTGGAATGAATACGCCTACGAAAGGAGACTCATATCCTTCCTCTGGCAGACCTATATGTGCTTCTGGTCCACGTTGAGAAACTACTATGAAACTCTCGCGTGTTGTTGTTGCCTGCTGTGCGCCACGGTGTATTGTGAAGGTTACATTATATGTTCCTGCTTTATTATATGTTACCTCCGGATTCTTTTCGGTTGATGAAGCAGGAGTACCGCCTTCAAAAGTCCACTCCATAGACTCTGGCTCACCTTGGGCAAGACTTGTGTACAGTATTGTCTCACCCTCGAAGATGTTTATCTGTGTTACAGCATTAGGGTCAGCCTGAACTATGCGGAAACCGTCAATAGAAAGGTCTTCTCCACCGAAGTTGTAGAAAAACTGGAATTTTACTTTCTTGCCTGCAAACTGGGTGAGATCGAAATTGAACTTATTCCATGAAGGGCCTGTGTAGGCGTTTTCCTGAGCCCATGCGAAAGCATCCATGAGGCGTGTAGTAGTATTGTCTTCATCAATAACATTAAACTGCCATGAACCTTCGTAGAGCCATACTCCGGCAAACTTTGCATAGAACTCAACAGAAGTATTTTCCTTTATCTCCATTGCCGGCGATGTAAGCTCTGTTGTGCCAGTGCCTTGGTAGCCTACGAATGCAGAGTATTTGTCGTTGGCATTGATACCTGAGAATCCTTTGTTGTCAAGAACCCATTTATTGCCTACTGTCCATGTTGATGCCTCTTCCTGTGAGTCGAATCCCTGTGTGTATAGTTCTTTCACAGTCTTGTTTGTTGTGAATATTGCTTGTAGAGGTTGATTTATTGTGAAATCAGCTTTAACCACAGCACTGTTCACATTATCTCCGCGAGTCATTACATACAAACGGCAACTCTTGTCAATGGTGATTTTCAAGTTCTTACTCTCTGTTATAACGCTCTTTGTATAGTCGTTGAGGAATTCTTCCTCGCTTGCGGCAGTTGTGGAATACCATATTGTTACGGAGCTATTGTCGTCAGTATTGATAGTTACTTCCACAGGTTGGTTGAATGTGCCTCCCAACGGAGTGACGACAGGTGTTTTTAGAGGAGTCTTTGCTTTTACTTTCACCTTCATTGTCACAGTCTGTGGCTTATATGTTTCGTTGCCGGCAAATATTGCAGAGATTATTGCTTCTGAGTCTTTGGTAACGTAAGATGTAGCGAGTGCGCCGTACTCATCAACAGAGCAGATGTTCCATGCCGAACTCTTATACGTAATAGGCGATACCTTGTTCGGATTAATTAAATCGGCATAACCGTCGTCGCCCGACACGAGTTCTATCTCCGTTTTATTGAAGCTGAGGCCTGCGTCCTTCCTTATTATGTATTTTGCCGATGCTACATTTGAATATTCACCGTCTTTTAGAACACATGCCTTAAGTTCTGTTGTTTCGCCGATTGCTATTGCCTCGGTGTAAGCCTTGCGGCTGCCACCCTCTAAACGTGGGTTGCCACCGTCGGTGGTGTAATAAATAGTATATGTTCCTGTTTCCTGTGAAGTAATGGTTACGCTCTGCGGTATGTCATAAATGCCTGCTGTAAGTGAGAATGTTGGTTCTGCTACGGCTGATGCTGCCACCTCATAGTCAATCTCAACCTTTTTAATATATAGCACATTTTTGGTGGCACTTGTCTGGTCAAGATTTATTTGAACCTTTCCTTCCTGAGCCTCACTGTTAGGTACAAAAGCATACTCTGTATGTGTGCTTGAAAGAGCGGGAGCATCGCTGCCTGACGACTGATAATTCTGTCCGTTGACAATAACGCTCACAGTTCCTTTGTTCTCGTCTTTTGCTGTTTTTGCTGTTACTCTTACCGCCTTAATCTTTCCTACCACGGCTGTTGTCCACATTTCGGTATGACTTGCCGCCTGTCCGCTTTTACCTATGGTTTGACCGTTTGTTGCCACATAGGCATAGGTATGGGTTCCAACAGATGTGATGCTCCACTCCAAGCCGTTAAGAGTGGTGGTATATACGTCTTTTTCTATGTAAGAGGTTCCAAAATTGTAGAAACCTTCAGAGCCGGCAGTGTTGCGGCTTTTGTCCCAGACCATTGTCCAAGTTTGGATCTCTGCTCTCATTGCAATAGGTAGGCTCATAAGAACCAATGAGATAACAAGAAAGAGTTTTTGTTTTGTCATAATTTTGTATTTTGGGGTTATATAATGTTGCAAAATTACTAAAAATAATGTATAATTGCAAATATTATATGCCTGAAATCGAGAAAGTATTATTAGGTGAGAATGTTGGTTGTGAGGTCGGAAGTAAACAGCGAAACCAAATGCCCGCATTTTTAGGGGCCGCATAACTCAGCACTTGGCGCAACTATATGTTTTGAAGTTGCGCTGCTTAAATAAATAGACAATTAATTCAAGGCTAAAGTCTCTTGCTAAAGTTTAGCAAGCGTAGATGACAATGAAAAAACTATTTGCAACGCATTGGTAAGCAATGATAAAAAAGCACCAAACCGCTTGGGTTTGGTGATAGTTGAATTAATGATTACAAATCTTCGTAGTATCTACAGTGAAACCATCTTCTTTTGGTGTGAATTTGCCTTTAGCCTTTAGAAACTCTACAAGTTCTGCTGCTGTCATACCTTCCGCAGAGCAAGTGTAGAAACGTTCGTCAGCACCGAATTTATCGTTTATTGCCTGTATGAGACTCTCTTCTGTGTAGCTGTTGCCCTCCATCATGTGGAGTACTTCATGTCCGTGTGTCATTGTTATTATTGTGTTTTATTAATTAATGTGTGTTTATTTATTCACTTTGCAAAGTTACTCGTTTTTTTCGGTTGCACAAAGCAATATGCAAGAAAGATGCTGCGCAGTGCAAGATATGCGAGCAGTGCCCACCATAGGGCATTATTGCCGAGCAGACTGCGCAGGAGAAAGTAGAGAATGAAGAACACGGCAGCTCCTGTTAAGCACGAAAATAGCATTTCTCTGGTTTTTGTCATGCCTATGAATAGTCCGTCGTATATGAAAGCCAACACTCCGCAGACAGGAATGAGCAATACGAAATGAAAATACTCCTTAGCCGTGGTTATAACGTGAGCATCGCTGGTGAGAAGTCGTAGGAAATGCGAGCCGCCGAGGTAATATGCTGTAGAAAAAGCCACTGCGAGTGTTATGCCCCATACTAATAGTCTTTTGTGAAGCATGCTCAATGCCTTGGAATCGTCTGCTCCATAGAACTTCCCTCCCATGGCTTCTGCTGCAAAGGCAAAGCCGTCCATCACGTATGAAAAAATGGTGAAGAATGTCATAAGCAGTGTGTTTACTGCAAGAATCAGTATTCCCTGTGCGCTTCCTGCCGATGTGAAGTAGAGATTGACTGCCACAAGGCAAAGTGTGCGAAGAAAGATGTTGCCGTAGGTTCTGCCTTCTGTGCCACGCCAAAGCGTAATGTTGGTTCTCCTTATTATAAACCGCAGACTTGGTATGTATTGAGCATAACTTCTCCTTGTGAGCCACAGAAGCATGGCGAAAGATGTCCATTGCGCAAGCATAGTGCCAAGTGCCACACCGGCGATGTCCATATGCAGTACGAAGACGAACAGAAGCGACAGTATGATGTTTATAATATTCTGTACTATCGCAGTAAACATTGGAATGCGGGTATTCTGCATACCGATCAACCAGCCGTTGAGTGCAAAACTTCCGAGAACTGCCGGCGCTCCTATAATGCAGATGTTGAAATATATGCTCACGAACTGTATTTGTACTTCCTCGACTTGGAATGCCCACATCATGATATTGCGCAGAGGAATATGGAGTAGTATGAAGCAGAACCCCATTGTAACAGCCAGTTTAATACTGGCGGAGAAATAATCGCGTATGCTGTTAGTGTCTTTCCTGCCTAACGCCTGCGATGTCATGCCCGATGTTCCCATGCGCAGAAATCCAAGTACCCAATACATTACATTGAATATCATTGTCCCGACACTTATTACAGCCAGATAGCTGGCATTGCCTATATTGCCCATTATGGCTATATCGACAATGGATAGTAGGGGAATGGTTACGTTGGAAACGATGGAGGGTACCGCCAGTTTCAGTATCTTGCGGTTCATATATTATACTTCTCCTTTCTTTTTGCCGATCTGCGCGGCTGCGGTGTATTGGCTTCGGGCGATAGTGAAGGCACAGGCGACAAACTTGTCTTTACTCCTCGGTAGTAAAGCCATCTGTCCCATATACGGTCAACATATCCTGCAGTTTCAGTGCCTCGCATATATCCATATTTCACAACGGGGTCGTTATAATACTGAGGCTGCATGAGCCTGAGAATGTAAGTCCTCACATCACTCCAGCGATATTCCGAACCGCCGTGTTTACGTGCCAAAGCCATAGCATCACGAACATGGTGTGCGCCTCCATTGTAGCTTGCCAATACAAACTTAATTCTTTCTGTCGGATTCTGAACATCGGAGAAGCGTTGTGTGAGTTGTGCTATGTATTTCGTTGCCGCCGCCACATTCTGCTCTGGTTCATAGATGGCAGAGCGGGCTAACCCCAATTCATCGGCAGTGCCGGGCATTATCTGCATTAGTCCGCAGGCTCCTGCCCATGAATGGGCCTGTGGGTCGAAAGTGGATTCCTGATAGCATTGGGCAGCAAGCAGCCGCCAGTCCCATCTTGCCACGGCGGCGTATCTCTGGAAAAGATGGTCGTAATTTGATATTATGCCTTTCGCCCTGTTCTGCATGGGTGAATACACTCGTCGGGTTATGCTTCTTGCCGACAGCCAGAACTCTTCTTCTTCACCAACTTTCTTCACCATTGCTGATGTGAGGTAATTGTTCAGTGTATCGGCAAGCGACGTGTTTTCAGGATTGACAAGCCAGTGCCACTTGTTGTTTGACGCCTTCTCTGCACACGGCAGCAGAGTGTTGTTACCTTTTTTCATCGGCATGGCAATAATGTCTGCCTCGCCTTTCTTCACTCTCTCTATCATCTCAAGCGTGTCCTTGCAAACATCAACACGAAGAGACACGCCAATAGACTGGGCAAACTTTTCGCAAAGCAGATAGTGTAGTCCCATTCCCTTGCCATGATACTCGTAATAAGTGTCAGGACCGGATATTGTGACTATTATAAGTTCTCCGTTTCTGATTATATCGTCAAGCTGCATGGCAGAACTTGCTGAACTCTGTGCTTCGTCGCTGTCGGGAATATCGCCCCAAGGATTTGACACAGTGTTGGTTTGTTTACAACTGATGCATAAAATAGCGGAGAATAGTATAAAAATACGAAAATGCCTTAAACTCATAACCTTTTGTGCCACAAAATTACAACATTTCTTGGAAACAAGGACAAAAAACACTACTTTTGCATTAGATTTTATAAAAATATAGATAATATTATATTAAAAGTAGAGATTTATGTTAAGGATAGCAGTTCAATCAAAAGGACGATTGTTTGAAGACACAATGAGTCTTCTTGCCGAAGCAGATATAAAGATTGGTGGCTCAAAGCGCACTTTGTTAGTAGAATCAACAAATTTCCCGCTCGAAGTTCTTTATCTTCGTGATGATGATATTCCGCAGTGTGTGGCTAATGGTATTGCCGATATAGGAGTTGTTGGCGAGAATGAATATTTGGAACGTAATGAAGATGCGCAGATTATCCAGCGTCTTGGTTTCTCTAAATGCCGCCTGTCTCTTGCAATTCCTAAAATCATTGATTATCCCGGAGTTAAATGGTTTGAGGGTAAGAAAATAGCAACATCATACCCTGCAATACTACGCAATTTTATGAAGGAACAGGGAGTGAATGCTGATATTCACGTAATAACCGGCAGCGTGGAGATTAGTCCGGGCATTGGACTTGCTGATGCTATCTTCGATATAGTAAGTAGTGGCTCTACTCTTGTAAGCAACAACTTGCGCGAGGTAGAGGTTGTTATGCAGAGCGAGGCATTGTTAATAGGCAATAAGGACATGACAGATGAGAAAAAAGCAATTCTTGAAGAAATGCTTTTCCGATTTGAGGCTGTTAGAAATGCTGAGGATAAAAAATATGTACGCATGAATGTGCCAAAAGAACGACTTGCTGATATCGTTGATGTGCTTCCTGGACTTAAAAGTCCTACTGTTATTCCTCTTGCTGATGATAGCTGGTGCTCTGTCCATGCTGTTCTTGACCAAAAAAGATTTTGGGAGATTATTGGCAAACTGAAAGAATTAGGTGCACAGGGAATATTAGTGACACCTATTGAAAAGATGATTTTATAAAATAAAGCAGATGAGAATATATAAGTATCCTGCTAAGGAGGAATGGAATGATATTATTGCACGTCCGCAGTTGGAAGTTTCGCAGCTGAATGATATTGTAAGCGGAGTGCTTGCCGATGTACGCAATAATGGTGATGATGCAGTAAAGCGGTATGAAGAGAAGTTCGACCATGTCAGTCTTTCGTGTCTTGCTGTTAGTGAGCATGAGATGACTGAAGCTGAAAATCTTGTTAGTGATGAACTGAAATCCGCTTTGGAATTAGCGCATCGTAATATTGCCCGATTCCACGAATCTCAACAGTTTGAAAGCAGAAAAGTGGAAACTTCTGCAGGTGTTACTTGCTGGCAGAAAAGCATGCCTATTCAGAAAGTAGGACTATATATTCCCGGTGGCACAGCTCCTCTGTTCTCAACAGTGCTTATGCTTGCAACGCCTGCAAAGATTGCCGGCTGTGAGGAAATAGTACTCTGTACTCCTCCTAATAGAGAAGGAAAAATTCATCCTGCCATTCTTGTTGCTGCACGTATAGCCGGAGTAAACCGCATATTCAAGGCTGGTGGTGTGCAGGCAATCGGAGCTATGGCATACGGTACGGAATCGGTGCCTAAGGTCAGCAAGATATTCGGTCCGGGAAACCAGTTTGTTATGGCTGCCAAGCAGCAGGTATCACTCCATGACGTTGCTATTGACATGCCTGCCGGACCATCGGAAGTATGTGTCATAGCTGATGAAACCAGCAATCCTGTATTTGTTGCGGCTGATTTATTGTCGCAGGCAGAACATGGCACCGATTCGCAGTCTGTGCTGATAACAACAAGCGAGGAAATGCTCATAAAGGTAGAGGAAGAAATAGGACGACAGTTGGCATTGCTGCCACGAAAAGAGATTGCTGCCAAGTCGCTTGAATACTCGCGGATGATTCTTGTCAACGACACATTTGAGGCTATGGAATTTAGCAATGCCTATGCACCGGAACATCTCATCATCTGTACTAAAGACTATGATGCCTTGGCAGCCAAGGTGATAAACGCAGGAAGCGTATTCCTCGGCGAATATGCCTGCGAAAGTGCCGGCGACTATGCAAGTGGCACTAATCACACATTGCCTACTCATGGATATGCTCTTGCATATAGCGGTGTGAATCTTGATTCATACAACAGAAAGATAACTTTCCAACACCTTTCGGCTGAGGGAATACGTTCTATTGGCAATGCAGTGGAGATAATGGCTGATAATGAACAACTGTATGCCCATAAGAATGCTATGACAGTAAGACTTAAATCATTAAAAGATAGCAATAAATGATGAAGGAACTGAAAGAACTCGTAAGAAAGAATGTGTGGGAACTGGCACCTTATTCAAGTGCACGCGACGAGTATAGCGGACATGTGGCACATGTGTTTCTCGATGCAAACGAGAATCCTTATAACAAACCGTTCAATCGCTATCCCGATCCTCTGCAGCGTGAATTGAAGTTGCAATTGGAGAAAATAAAAAAGGTTCCTGCTGATTGTATATTCCTTGGCAATGGCAGTGACGAGGCTATTGATCTGCCTTATCGCATATTCTGCCGCCCGGGTATTGACAATGTTGTTGCTATCGAACCAACATACGGTATGTATAAAGTATGTGCCGATACCAACGATGTGGAATATCGTGCAGTGCTGCTTGAAGATAATTTCCAGATAAGTGCAGAGAAACTGCTTGATGCCTGCGATGACAATACAAAGATTATATGGATATGTAGCCCTAATAATCCTACAGGCAATAACATTAATCGTGAGACTATAGTGAAGGTGGTAGAGGAGTTCAGTGGAATTGTTGTGGTTGATGAGGCTTATAGCGATTTCTCTGCAACACGTCCTCTGCGTCTTGATCTTGCCCGCTATCCTAATCTTATTGTCCTTAATACCATGAGTAAGGCATGGGGTTGTGCAGCATTGAGGCTGGGAATGGCATTTGCCCATAAGGAGATTATTGACTTGTTTAATAAGGTGAAATATCCTTATAATATAAACCAGCTTACACAAAATCAGGCATTGGAGATGATGAAAGACCCCTTTGCTGTTGATAAATGGGTAAAGACATTGATTGAAGAGCGTGGCAGGCTTATTTCTGCTTTCCGTTTATTGCCTGTTTGTGAAATTGTTTATCCTACTGATGCAAACTTCTTCCTTGCAAAAGTTACCGATGCACAACGTATATACGATTATTTAGTTGAGAAGGGAATAATAGTAAGAAACCGCACGCAAGTCCAGTTGTGTAAGGATTGCCTGCGCATCACAATAGGAACAAAGAGCGAGAATGCCGAACTGCTTAGTGCCTTGCGACAGTATTAAGTTTATTTGGACTTGCCGTTCATCATGTCTTCAAGATGTTGGCGTAAATCGTCTCCTTGAATAAGTCCGAGCTTGCGGCGTATGTGAGTTCGCACCGTACTTACGTTGTTTTCATTCTTGTTCATAAGTCTTGCTATATCCTTTTGGGTTTTTCCACAAAGAATGTGTGAACACACCTCAACTTCCGTAGGAGTGAGAGCGGGAAGTACCTCAGCTATTTTCTCCTTGTGGTATTTATTACTTTGTTCGCGTATTTTAACCGCATTTATTATATTATGCTCATGTCTGCTGTCAAGCATGTTGAATAGTTGGCAGACACTATTAGGTTTGTGGTCGCTTTTCGTGGCAAGATTTATATATGCGAAAAACTCGGCTTTCGTTACTCCGAAAGTGTTTAGAATCTGACTCTCACGACCTTTATATACCACATTTTCCTGTTCCGAAGTATTGAGGTTTTTCCATAGCATATAGCCAAGCAGACACGTGAAGATCTCGATGAAAAGAAAGAATACCATGACTTGCATATATATTCCATCTCCTGTCACAATAATCGGTACCAATGCGGTGAATGTGCTCGCAATGGTTATGATGACAGGCATATAGACTATATATCCCAGAACGAGCACAAATATTACCATGAACGACAGAAACTCGTTGAATACTATATAATATGTGTAGTTATCAGGCATGGTCATTGTCAGGTAAATTATTTTCACGCTAAGTATTGCCTGTTCTATTGCTGCGTATGCATATAAGGAACTTACTATTGTTATATGCTTATATAGATACAACACGGCTAATATAACTGCCAATCCCCAGTGAGTCAATGTTACAAAGCGAAGCACTCCGTTGTCGGAACCTATGATGCCGAAAAGATGCATTGGAAGACCGAATATCAACATTATCTCCCCAAGAATGAATACTATGACACGCTGTCGCTCTGTACGGTATCCAGCATGTGAGTTAAGGAAATTCTTTATGAAATTTACAATGTTAGACTTCATATGTAGGCTTTTTTACGCTATTTTACCCTGCAAAATTACTAAATAAATTCTTTTTACTCCTTTTTTACCCCTGTTATTTTTTGATTAAGCATTAATTAAATATAATTTTGCATCGCAAATTGCACACCTAATATTTCATGATAAGTCAGTGTTAGTAAATGCGAGGCTTGTGGATTCTAAGGGAAAGAGGTCTTCGATTTTTTTCGAAGACCTTCTTAAAGAAAATTTCAACTAATCAACCGCACCGACAGGTGTTATTAGGCATAGCAATCGGAACGAAGACGCTGTCAATCTCGTTCGACGACGAAACAACTACATAAATAATAACAACAAATAAAGACAAGATAATGATGAAAAAGTATATCAAGCCAAGCAATAAAACAGTGGTTTTAGAAGCATATACACTTCTTTCAGGTTCTATAGGCATGGGCGTGTCCGACACACCTGCCACAGGACCTGCCAATGGTAAAGAAATGCAATTGTTTGATGATGATCTCTGGGAAGAGAGGACTTTTTAGATGTTATTCACTCAGAGTAGAGTGAGAATAGTGTAATTTTTGTGTGTGGCACCCAGTCTTTTATTCATTAGACTGGGTGTTTTTTTATACTGAATTTGTCTAACGATAGTTATTTATAACAGTTATTCTGATATAGCAATGTAATGATAGTTATTCAGGTGTTCTAACGATAGTTATCGTTGTTGTGTAAGAATAGTTATCGTTAGCGCATAAGAATAGTTATCGTTGGCGCATAAGAATAGTTATCGTTAGAACACCTGAATAACTACCGTTAGGTGTGAACAATAGTTTGTCATAAAAGTGTCGCACATTCAAATAGTAAATGCGACAACTTTCGGTGAATAATATTGACATTAGGTGCTTGTAAGTGCTTTGTATTTACGTTTTTTATATCTCAACAGATTGATAATCTCAATATTTTTGCCTAATTTTGCACATTAGTTATGATTTCAGTAGATAATCTTAAAGTAGAGTTTTCGGCTCAGCCTCTGTTTGAAGGTGTGAGTTTCGTAATCAACGACCGCGACCGTATAGCCCTTGTTGGTAAGAATGGTGCGGGAAAATCAACCATGCTAAAGATATTGAGTGGTATGCAGACGGCTACTGCCGGCAATATATCAATTCCCACCGATACTCTTGTGGGCTATCTTCCTCAGGTTATGAAATTGCAGGATGACACAACTGTGAGAGAAGAGGCACAGAAGGCATTTTCTGATATTTCACGACTTGAGGCAAAGGTTAAGCATCTGGCGAAGGAGCTTGGTGATAGAACCGACTACGAGAGTGATGAGTACATGGCTTTGGTAGAGAAATATACCAATGAGCATGAGCGGCTGATGATGATGGGAGCAGAGAGCATGGAAGCCGAATTGGAGCGCACGCTTATGGGTTTGGGTTTTCAGCGTACTGACTTAGACCGCCCTACGAAGGAGTTTTCAGGAGGTTGGCGCATGCGAATAGAATTGGCAAAGATTCTGTTGCGTAAGCCCGACGTACTGCTCCTTGACGAGCCTACCAACCATCTTGACATTGAGAGCATACAGTGGCTTGAGCAATTCCTTGTGCAGAGTGCCAAGGCTGTAGTGCTTGTAAGTCACGACCGTGCTTTCATAAACAATGTCACCAACCGCACGTTGGAGATTTCCTGTCATAAGGTTATTGACTACAAGGTGAAGTATGACGAGTATGTGGTGCTAAGGGCAGAGCGTCGTGAGCAGCAGATAAGAGCTTACGAGAATCAGCAGAAAGAAATTGCCGATACGAAGGCTTTTATTGAACGTTTCCGCTATCAGGCTACTAAAGCCGTGCAAGTGCAGCAGAGAATACGTCAATTAGAGAAGATTGTACCTGTAGAGATTGATGAAGTTGATACTTCGGCTTTGAGATTGAAATTCCCGCCATGTCTGCGCAGTGGCGACTATCCTGTAATATGTGAGGGTGTGGAGAAGAAATACGACGGGCATCTTGTCTTCTCCGGCGTTGACTTCATAATTAAGCGAGGCGAGAAAGTGGCGTTCGTAGGAAAGAACGGAGAAGGAAAGTCAACCCTTGTGAAGTGTATTATGAACGAAATACCTTTCGGCGGAACGTTGAAAATTGGGCATAACGTGCAGATAGGATATTTCGCACAGAACCAAGCACAGATGCTTGATGAAGAACTTACCGTATTCCAGACCATCGACAATGTGGCAGTGGGTGACATAAGACTAAAAATACGTGATATACTTGGAGCATTCATGTTTGGCGGTGAAGCCTCCGATAAGAAAGTGAAAGTACTATCCGGTGGCGAACGCAGCCGGTTGGCAATGATAAAACTATTGCTTGAACCAGTGAATCTGCTTATTCTTGATGAACCGACAAACCACCTTGACATGCAGTCGAAAGATGTGCTGAAAGACGCAATAAAGGCATTTGACGGTACGGCGATAATAGTTAGTCACGACCGTGAATTTCTTGACGGACTTGTTGAGAAAGTGTATGAATT
Source organism: Prevotella sp. (assembly GCA_041855685.1). GTDB lineage: Bacteria > Bacteroidota > Bacteroidia > Bacteroidales > Bacteroidaceae > Prevotella. The sequence continues at coordinate 28,796 of JBHAEQ010000047.1, forward strand.
TGGCGATGGAAGAGTACGTGAACACTTAGGAGGAATATACGAATTTCTGCGCAATAAGAATCTCGACAATCTCAATATGCTTGGCAATACAGCAAAAGTAGAGATTGAAGAACATAAACCTGTTGCGGAAAAGAAAGAGAAAGAAGAGGCTGATACAATGACTTTCGCACAGCGCAAGGAGTTGCAGAAAGTTATAAACCGACTACAGAAACAGGTGAAAGAAAGCGAAAGCAAAATAGAGAAGTGGGAGACCCGTCTGCACGAACTCGACACAATACTCTATGACCCTGCGAATGCATCGAACATGGAACTTATAAACGAATATACCGACATAAGAAATAAACTTGAAAATGAGGAAATGAAGTGGACTTCGCTGTCGGAACAACTTGAAGAAGAAAGTAAAAAACTATAATAACGATGAAAAAAACAATTATCTCAATGGCTTTAATAGCTATTACCGCAATGCCTGCAATGGCACAAATGAAGTCGGGTATTCCTGTGAAGAATCTCGATAAGAGCGTGCGGGCTCAAGACGATTTCTATAGATTTGCATGTGGTGGTTGGATGAAGAACAATCCTCTGCCGGCGGCTTATTCACGATTCGGTTCGTTCGACCAGCTTAGTCTTGATAACAACAAGCGTGTTAACAGCATACTTTCTGAATTGCAGAAAGGCAAGTACAGCAAAGGAACTGTTGAGCAGAAGATAAGCGACTTGTATAAACTTGCTATGGACTCTGTGAGAAGAAACGCAGAGGGAGTTTCGCCACTTCTTCCTTACATTGCTGAAATAGAAGCGGCACAGGGCAAGAGCGATTTGTATGCCATTCAGCAGAAGTATGCTGTATTGGGTATGGGTGTGCCTTTCTATTCAGGTTTTGGTGCTGACGAAAAGGACTCTAAGAATAACATCATGAATGTTTATCAGGGTGGACTGACATTAGGTCAGAAAGAATACTATCTTGACAACGACGATGCTACAGCAAATATCCGTAATGAGTACAAGAAGCACATAGTACGCATGTTCCGTTTGTTCGGATTCTCATGGGAGGAGGCTGTTCAGAAGATGGAGGCTGTAATGCGTACGGAAACACAGTTGGCAATAGCATCGAAGAGTCGTACGGAATTGCGCGATGTAGAGAAAAACTACAACAAGATGACTCTGACGGATTTTGAGAAGAACTATCCTAACCTGCGTTTCACTCAACTTTCTAATGCTGAGGGCATAGAGACACAGCATTTGCAGAATATTGTTGTTGGTCAGCCAGCCTTCCTTGCCGCTGCTGACAAGGTTGTGGCAATGCAGACAGCCGATGAACTGCGTGCTGTTATGGAATGGAACTTGATTCAGAGTTCAGTAGGATTGCTCAATGATGAGGTAGCTGCCGCTCAGTTTGATTTCTCGGGCAAAGTAATGAGCGGTCGTAAACAGGATTATGAAAGATGGAAGAAGGCAACGTCTCTTGTAGAGAGTGTTCTTGGCGAAGCACTTGGAAAAATTTATTGCGAACGCTACTTCCCAGAGTCAAGTAAGGTGCGTATGAAGACACTCATAGAGAATCTTCAGGTGTCACTTGGTGAACGCATAAAGGCTCAAGACTGGATGAGCGAGGAAACAAAGGTGGCTGCTCTTGAGAAACTTGCAACTTTCTATGTGAAGATAGGTTATCCCGACACGTGGAAGGATATGAGTGGTTTGACGATTGATTCTTCAAAATCACTATTTGAGAACATGCTTGCCGCTCGTATTTTCCGTAGTAAGCAGCATATAGAAGAGACTGCGGGCAAACCAGTTAATCGTGATGAGTGGCACATGACACCACAGACGGTTAATGCATATTATAATCCTACTACCAATGAGATTTGTTTCCCAGCAGGAATTCTGCAGCGTCCTTTCTTCGATGCACAGGCAGACGATGCTTTCAACTATGGTGCTATCGGCGTTGTTATAGGACATGAAATGACACACGGTTTTGATGACCAAGGTTCACATTACGACAAGGACGGCAATATGTCTGATTGGTGGAAGGCAGAAGATGTGCAGAATTTTAGAGACAGAACGTCAGAATATGCCAACTGGTTCTCGAAGATTGAAGTTCTGCCGGGGCTGAATGCCAACGGTGAGATGACACTTGGTGAGAATCTTGCCGACCACGGCGGTTTGGAAGTTGCTTTTGAGGCTTATAAAAAAGCAACGGAGAAAGCACCACTCAAGACTATTGACGGATTCACCGGCGATCAGCGTTTCTTCCTTGCCTATGCCGGCGTGTGGGGACAAAACATAACCGAGGCTGAGATAAGAAACCGCACCCGTTCTGATGTTCACTCACTTGGCGAATGGCGTGTGAATGGTGCTCTTCCTCATATCAATGCTTGGTACAAGGCATTTAATGTGAAAGAGGGCGACAAGATGTTTATACCTGAGAATGAACGACTAAAACTTTGGTAAGACTATGCCTTTAAGACTTCCTGATAGACTTCCGGCAATAGATTTGCTTAAGCACGAGAATATCTTTGTTATGGACCGTACACGCGCCCATAGTCAGGATATTCGTCCGCTTAAGATTGTGGTTCTGAACCTTATGCCGCTTAAGATTACCACCGAGACTGACCTTGTCAGAATATTATCCAACACTCCATTGCAGCTCGACATTACGTTCATGAAACTGAAGAGCCACACGCCCAAGAATACTCCGGTAGAGCACATGTTGATGTTCTATAAGGATTTTGACCAACTGCGTGACAGAAACTTCGATGGTATGATAATAACAGGTGCTCCGCTTGAGATGAAAGACTATCAGGACGTATCATATTGGAATGAAATAGTAGAGATATTCCAATGGGCACGAACTCATACCACGAGCACGCTCTACATATGCTGGGCGGCACAGGCAGGTTTGTATTATCACTATGGCATACAGAAATATCCGCTTCCGATGAAGAAGTTTGGCATCTACAAGCAATATCCTCTTCTGCCTATGGAACCTATCTTCCGAGGATTTGATGATGTTTTCATGATGCCTCATAGTCGCCATACTGAAATAAGAAAAGACGATATTCAGAAACACAAGGAGCTTATTCCGCTTGCTGACAGCGACGACAGCGGACTCAGTATAATCATGGCGCGTGAGGGCAGGGAGTTCTTCGTTACAGGGCATCTGGAGTATGCTCCTAACACGCTTGATACGGAATACAGGCGTGACCTTGGCAAGCGCAACGATGTTGCAATGCCGGAGAACTATTATAAAGATGATAATCCTGAGAATGAACCGCTTGTGACTTGGCGCTCGGCAGCTAATTTGTTCTATCACAACTGGATAAACTATTATGTTTACCAGACCACTCCATATAATATAAACGACATAAAGTAATGCGGCAACTCGAACTCCTGGCTCCTGCAAAGAATCTGCAATGCGGCATGGCGGCTATTGACTGTGGTGCCGATGCTGTATATATAGGTGCTCCGAAGTTTGGCGCACGTGCAGCAGCTGGAAATTCCTTGGATGATATTCAAGCACTTTTAGACTATGCACATCAATTCGGCGCAAAGGTATATCTCACTCTAAATACCATTATTTACGATGATGAAATTGAAGAGGCGGAGAATCTTCTGGCGCAGATAGACGGCATGGGGGGCGATGCGGTGCTTGTTCAGGATATGGCAGTGTTGCAGATGGCTGCAGGCAGGAATCTTGTTCTGCATGCATCTACGCAAACCGATAACCGCAATAAGGAAAAGGTTGCGTGGTTGAAATCGCTGGGGTTTAAGCGCATTGTATTGGCTCGTGAACTGTCGTTGGAGGAAATCCGGACTATACACGAAGCTCACCCCGATGTAGAACTTGAGGCTTTTGTTCATGGAGCTTTATGTGTCAGTTATTCAGGAGCATGCTATGTGTCACAGCATTGTTTCGGTCGTAGTGCCAACAGAGGCGAGTGTGCACAGTTCTGCCGAATGAAATTCGACCTTGTAGATGCAGATCAACATGAATGGGAACATCAGCGGCATCTGTTGTCAATGCGTGATTTGTCGCAGATAAACTACATGGAAGACCTTGCCGATGCTGGTGTGGTGTCGTTTAAAATTGAAGGTCGTCTTAAAGATGTGGCATACGTAAAGAACGTGGTGGCAGCCTACAGTCAGCAGCTTGATAGAATCTGTGAAAAGAGAAAGAACGAATACGAGCGGGCATCATTTGGCAAGGTGACGTATGATTTTACTCCTGATTTGAAGAAAACTTTCAACCGAGGTTATACCAACTATTTCCTTAACGGCAGAAAGCCTGATATATTCTCACCTGATACCCCGAAGGCTATGGGCGAATATGTTGGGAAAGTTAAGGAAATACGAGGTAAATCGTTCAATGTTGCAGGCACTTCCCGTTTCAGCAATGGCGACGGCTTATGTTTCATCAACGATAAAAAGGAACTTGAAGGTTTCCGTGTGAACCGTGCCGAGGGCAATAGGCTGTTCCCACTGCACATGTCTGCCGGATTAAAGCAGGGCACAGTATTATATCGTAATAACGATGTGGCTTTCGAGAAGGAGCTTTCCCAGCATGGCACAGAGCGCAGAATACCGATAACACTGACATTTTACACAACGCCATCAGGCTTTGCCTTGAAAGCAGAAGGGCGGGGAATAGAAACATGTACAGCGGAGATAGAGTTTGACAAACAACAGGCTCAGAAACCACAACATGATAATATTGTAAATCAGCTAACGAAGTGGGGCGGTACTATTTATAGTGTTGCAGAAGTAAGAATAGAAGATAATGCGGACAGTTATTTCATACCTTCAAGCAAACTGTCTTCTATGCGGCAAAGTATAAGTGATGCAGTTTCCTTGGTAAAGTGCCCCGTTTCAGCTCCTAAAGCGGTGCAGTTTGCAACGGAAAGTGGTGCACTTTCCAACGTAGAACAGTACATAGATTTTAAGAACATATCCAATCATGTTTCCAAAACGCTGCATCAGCAATGGGGAGTAGGCAGATGTATAGAATCTTTAGAAACAAATGCAAAAGAGTTTAATATGCCTCTTATGCAGTGCCGGCATTGCCTGCGCTATTCGCTTGGCTATTGTGTGAAGCACGGAGGCAGGAAGCCCGAATGGAAAGAACCGCTTGTGTTGCGCTTGGGCGACGGCAGGCGTTTTCGTCTTGAATTCGATTGTAGAAACTGTCAGATGAATTTATATGCGGAATAGTGTTGGAATAGTGATGGTTATCTTTGTTGTGTCGATTCTGACAGGATGCTACAACAAACCTTCAAATACGCATGATGCGTACGTAGAACTTAATGAGCATACGTTGGATTCACTCTCTTTTCAAAGTTTCCATCACTATACTAATAACTATAATTTCTTGGTAAATGCTGACTCCTTGGTACTGCTCAGCCAGCAACCCGAAGAAGTAATATCCGATTTTGACGTTGATACCTTTGCCGTGTATAGGGACGAACACCTTGTAGTAGCAGAAATCAGATTTATTCCTAACGATACTGTTGATTCCGTATGGATTCAACTCGCTAATAACAAAGCACGTTTCGGTTGGATTCATGAGTCAGAGTTACTTCCTAAAGTAGTGCCTGATGATCCTATTTCACAGTTCATAAGTATATTTTCCGATACACATATACTTATATTTGTGATATTTCTTATTCTCATGGCATCTGTATATGTTATTGTGAAAATAAGAAAGAATGATGTACCATTTGTCCATCTGCGCGATATAGATACCTTCTATCCCGCCTTACTCTGTATTATAGTAGCAAGTTCTGCAACATTATATGCATCAATACAGATGTTTGTTCCTGATATGTGGCGGCATTTTTATTACCACCCTACACTCAATCCGTTTTCTGTACCATTCCCATTGACACTTTTCCTTGCAAGTGTATGGGCTATGCTTATTGTCGGTATAGCCGTTGTTGATGATGTCTTTAAGTTGTTGAATGTGGGAAATGGAATTCTGTATCTTGGTGGAGTGTTTGCTGTTTGTTCCGTAAACTATGTCCTATTCAGTATTTCCACCTTATATTATATAGGCTACCCTCTTTTGGTTGTCTATATCTACATCTCTATACGAATGTATCTGCGCTACAACTTTAAGCCGTTTATTTGTGGAAATTGTGGCAGTACAATGCGTAGAAAAGGTCGTTGTAAACACTGTGGAACCTTAAATTCTTAAAACATTTTTTTTGAATTTGAAGAGTATTGTTTAGTTTTAACCTTTTTTATACAATATTTCTAACTAAAATAAACGTAATCTTACTAATTTTTGTAAATTTGCATTTGGAAATCATAAACAATATATTAAAGCATACAACAAATCAACTGATTTGATAAATAAACTAATAAAATTATTAATCATAAACTCTCTAAAAAATGAAAAGAAAACTAACCCTTTTGCTCTCACTGGTATTGATTTTTACCAGTGTAGGCTTCTTAGGTTCATGTAAGGATTATGATGAGGACCGCTACACAGATCTCAATCATAGACTTAATGACCTTAATCTTTCGTTAAAAGATTATATCGGTGTGCAACTTGACGTGCTGAAAGGGCAAATAGATAAGCTCGAGAAAGCTCAAAAAGCTTGCCAAGAGAATTGCAACACTAAGTTTGCAGAACTTAACACTGAGATTCAGAACCTTAAAACAGCTGTTGATACTAAGGCTGATAAGGAAGTAGTTAATGCATTGAAGACAAAGGTGGACAATCTTGTTGTAGAGGTTGCTACCTTGCAAACAACAGTTCAGACGCTTCAGACTAAAATTACAGAAATTAAAACTTTGTATGATAATCTGGAGCCTCGAGTAAAAGCTAATGAGGATAACATAACAGAGTTGCAGACAATGTTCGGCACTTTGAACAGCACTGTTGTGCAGTTGAAAGCATCTGTTGTAGAGATACTTACCAAGTTGCCTAAGATTGAGGAAAATGCTACAGCAATAGCTACTCTTGAAAGTGTAGTTACCAACTTGAAGACAGAACTTAATACAAAAATTGACGGAGTTAAAACTACTGCTGAGACTGCGTTGGCAAAGGCAAACTCAAACTATACATACATTGAGAATGTCAAGAACCTTGTTGACAATCTTAGAACAGAGTATAATGCATATACACTGCAAACTAATGCTAACATCGAGCAGTTGAGAAACGATTTGGCTGCCTGCCAGACGGAATGTCAGAATATAAGAGACGAACTGGCTGATATTGAGGCAGAACTTCTTGATAAGATTGACGATAATACTGATAAGATAACCGATTTGACTACAAAGTATGATGAGCTTGTTGCAGCTGACACAGAATTGGCTAACAAACTGAACACCTTGAAGACAGACGTTGCTAATAATACTCAGGCTATTTCAGACTTGGAAGATGCGGTAAACCAACTGACAGGACGTGTTAATGCTATTGTTAATGCTATAAACAGCATGATTACAGGCATTATTGTGCAAGGAACCAACAATCCAGTATTCGGCACTTATGCAATGCCTATCAACTCTCGCTCAAACGTGCTTATGGCATTCATGGGTAAAGCCGATCAAGATTTCACATTCCCAACACAGGCTACAGGCAACTATGTATATCCGGAGCAAGCTCTGACTGCTGCCGAGGTAAGCATGTTGGGCGGCGGCATAATGGAATCGCTCTCTTATCCAAGCGGTGTAACTCTTATCAGCGATGCAGAGGATAATGCAGGAACACTGTATGTTACAATCAATCCTACAGGAAAGGATTTCACCGGTGCAGAACTTAAAATAGAAAATAGCCAGATGAAGAAGTCTGGTGTTAAGCTTAGCCCTCTTGCGGAATCTAACGCTCTTCTTACATTCGGCTATACCCGTTCTGCCGCCAATGGATTCTACGAAGCAAAGGCGAAGGTTACAGGCGATGATATAAACTCAGGAAAAGTACAAATGGTGGATTTCGATGCCAACGGATTCAAGAATATAGCAAAGGATCTTGTAAACGGCAACGGATTTAACATGACATCTGCCATACTGACCGTTTACAACCAGTTCAACGGCTTCCTTGATGCTAATGCTGCAACGGCGTCTTATGTTGATGTTGACGGCAATTCACACAGCGTTTATTCACAATATAATCTGGCTGCAACAGCTATTAAGCCGTTGTCATATTCCACAGGACAGGCTTTCTATGGAAAGGTTACACTTCCTGGTTATGAGCAGGCAGAGGCTTTCATTGACCGTATGGCCAATAGAATAAGCAAAAAAATAAAGGATGCCATGCGTAAGGCATACAATACTGCAATGGACAAGTGGAATAATATGCGTCCTGAGATGAAGAAACTTGCAGTAGCACAGATTAATAGCAATTCAGGCGAAGTTATTTTGAACATTACATTCAAGGCTACATGGGATGATGAGGCTGGCAATGTATTCCATTTCGGAAATCATAATGGCAAACTTGCTATATTCGATCAGAACAATACACTTGTAGCTGAACTTAGCAATGCTGATTACGGCATGAGTGGCTGGGTGCTTAACGCTGACGGAACAGTGACAGCCACCGTCACCGACACACTTCTGTATAACTATCTGGCAGAGTCGATAATGAGTGTTAATGAACTTGTAGATGCACTCAACAACTTTATCGACGATGTAAACGGACTACTTGAATTTACGAAGTTTGAGAAACTTGTAGATAAAGGTGCTGATTATGTAACAGCTTACCTCAAGAAGATTCTTGAACTGGTTAACAAGCGTGGTATCGCTTTTGTCAACAAGGCAGTTCTGCGTATGCAACCTTGTATGCTTGTGGCTGTTTCTGATGGCACATACATGGGGCTCAATTCTGTCAGCACTCCTGTTATAAGTAAGTCAACAGAACTCACTCTCATGCCTACATCTTATACAGCAGAGATACTGACCCCTGCATTCAAGAAGCATGTGGCATGTGTGAATGTAATGAAAGACGGAGCCAGTGCACAAGCTGGAGATGCAGCCTGCAAGGCAGCTCTTGATGCAGTGAACGGACAGGAACTTATGAATAAAGTTATTGACGGTAATATACGCGCTATAAGCCTGAGCGGTCTGAAGAGCGGATATACTTATCAGTTCGCCTATTCTGCTGTCGATTATCACGGCAAGATTTGTACAAAGCGTACAGTTGTTCATGTTCAATAATTATATGAGGAATATTTTAATTTAAGAATCATGGCTTAGGTATTTCTTGTTCTCGGCTGTAAAAGCCGGAACAAGAATACTCAAGACAAATTATAAATAATTTACTTAAAATTAAAAACCTATGAAACTAAAGAGAACTTTGATTTCAGCAATTCTTGCGCTGACTTGCTGTGTCACAGCATCTGCTCAGGAGGCGAAGGTTGAGAATGTATTTTCACCTCATTGGTATATTCAACTCCAAGGTGGTGCTCAATATACATTGGGTGAAATAGAATTCAGTGAGTTGCTTTCTCCTACCGCTCAGGTTGGTCTTGGATATAATTTCACTCCGGTGCTTGGTGCCCGCTTGGCAGTAAATGCCTGGCAGAGTAAGGCTGGTTCTGAGATTCAGAATAAAACTTATAAGTGGAAGTGGAATTATGTGTCGCCAAATGTTGATTTGACCTTGAATTTATCGAATCTGCTTTGTGGTTATAATCCAAATCGTATATTTACTGTCGGACTATTCGGTGGCATAGGAGCTAATGTAGGTTTCAAGAACGATGAGGCTGCTGTAGCAAGTAAGGCTATGCTGAAAAACTACGCTTACAGCATTACTGCTGACGACCAGTTCCTGCATTATCTCTGGGACGGAACAAAGGTTAGGCTCAATGCTCAGTTTTGTGTAAATCTTGATTTGCGTCTTAGCAAACGTGTAAGCCTTGGTGTTGAGGCACAGGCTAATACTCTTAGCGATAACTACAATTCAAAGAAGGCAGGTAATTCTGATTGGCACTTCAACGGACTTGTAGGCTTGAAGATTAATCTTGGGCAAACTCATACGGTTCGTGAAGTACAGCCTTGTGAACCAAAGATTGTTTATCAGGACCGTGTGGTGGAGAAAATTGTTGAAAAACCTGTTGTTGCCCCTAAGGCTGAGAAGGAACCATTGCATGAGACAATGTTCTATGAGATACGTCTGTCCGATGTAGAGTCATACGGAGTAATTGAGAAGATTGTGGCATGGTGCAACAAATATCCTACACAGAGCATCACTATTGACGGTTATGCTGACAAAGGTACTGGTAATGCTAAACTCAACGAGATGTATGCCCGCAAACGTGCTGAGAAAGTTGCTGACGCACTGAAGGCAAGAGGTATCTCTGTTGACAGGATGATTGTTACTTCACATGGCGATAAGGTTCAGCCTTTCAGCGAGAATGCGAAAAATCGTTGTGTAATTGTTGTTGGAGAGTAAACTCTATGATTTAATAATCTTTTCTGTCCTCACCCCTTGTTCCTATACGAATATGGGATGGGGACAGAACCGTTTTTTGAAAAGTATTATATAAATATCTATAATATAATGATGCTCTAATCATAAAGTCGGATATTATAGAGCAGAGTTATTATTTGTTTATGAAAAGATTAGCTTTACTACTGTTTTTAGTCTATATATTTATGCAAGGTAGTGCTCAACTTGCTGCCGATGGCTATTACCGTGTAAAAAACTACGGAAGTCAGCGTTATATTTATGTTTGTGATGGAACAAGCAGTGGTATTAATGCTGCAACGACAAGTGCCGATATGGGAGCTGTTCAAACTTGGAAAGAGCTTAATAAAGCTTTGACTGATCCTGCATCTATTATATACATGGAGAAGCATGACGACAAATGGGATTTGCTTGCGCAGGGAACAGGAGTATATGACTTGATAAAGTATTATGTGGGAATCAACGAGCTTAGCCGTTCCAACAATATTTATCAGGTTTCGGCAACAGCGTCGGGCATGACATTGTTTCTTTACGACACAGAAACGTCAGGTGTGGAACGCGGAAGACTCGGTACAGGTTCGTCAACTAACAGCACTGTGCCTGCCAAGTATAATCGCTGGCAGATATATGGCATCAATAACAGTGATAATTATGTTGCAGTAAACCCAGGTAAATTGAATGTAGGAGGAAAGTATTATGCTCCTTATTACGCTTCATATCCTTTTTCGTTTCATTCTTCAGGAATGAAAGCATATTATGTGAAAAAGATTGATACGGTGCATAATATTGCTGTAATAACTGCAATACAAGGTATTATCCCATCATCAACTCCTGTTATTATAGAATGTTCAAGTAATTCAATTCCTGCCAATAAACTACAGCTCGAAAGCTATAGAAGTCATTCCAATCGTCCTGTAGATAATCTTCTTGACGGAGTCTATTTCAGTAATAAGTATCGAGTATCGCCTATTGCCTATCGTGAGTATAATCGTGAGACTATGCGCGTTTTAGGTAAGACAAAGTCAGGAAAGTTAGGATTTATCACAGCAACCACTGATATGCTTAATAACTGTGGATATGGTAGTAAGAACATATTGGCACTTCCTGCCAACCAGTCATATCTTCCTGTTCCTGCAGGAACAGCAGACGAACTTGCCATTATGACTGAGGCGGAATATGAATCGGAGTTTGGAGGCATGATAACTGATTTGTCATTGAGTAATAAGGAGCTGAGTCTAACGATTGGAGAATCGCATTCCATATCTACCGTTATAACTCCTGCAGATGCTAAGAATCCTACTCTTGTATGGTCTTCAACCGCTCCAGAAACAGTTTCGGTAAACAATGGTGTTATAACTGCTCATAATGTTGGTGTCGCAACAATAACTGCGACAACAACCGATGGTTCTAATATTACAGCAAGTTGTGTTGTTACTGTCAATCCTGTTTTGACAGAGAATATTGTGTTGAGCAGTGAGAGTCTTGATGTGGAAGAAGGTGAACAATTTACTCTCACAGCAAGCGTTGTTCCTGACAATGCAACAAACAAATCTGTAGTATGGAGTTCTACTAATGCGGATGTCGCACATGTGGATGCTCAAGGCAATGTATCGGCTAAAGCTGCTGGTAATGCCAAGATAACTGCAACCGCAGCCGATGGTTCAGGTGTGTCGGCATCTTGTGAGGTTAATGTTAGAAAGAAAGTTATTCTTGCCACAAGAATAACCGTTGAACCAAACACGGTGTCTTTGTTTAAGGGTACTTCCGTTCAACTGAAAGCTGTTGTTTATCCTGAAGAAGCAACAACAAAGACTGTGCGTTGGGAGAGTTCTGATAATGAAATAGCAACAGTTACAACTGACGGACTTGTCAATACTTTTGCTGGAGGACAGGTTACCATTACAGCGCATACCACTGATGGCTCACATTTGTCATCAGAATGCATAGTTATTGTCAATGTTGTTAATGGTGTTGCAAGCATACATGTGAGTGATTATCCTATAGGAACAAAGTTTTTTACCCTCTCGGGGCAACTGTTACCTTCACCACATAAGGGTATTGTTGTTGTTAGATATTCTGACGGAACAGTCAGAACACTAAACATAAAGTAGTTGTTCTTGTCGTAGTATAGATTCTGAGGATATTATCTGCCTCTAAATAAGTAAGTCTAGTAAGTATATGGCGTTATTAGATTGTTGCAAGTATAGAAGGAAGACCATTTTTAAGTTATACTGTATTTTTGCTAAAACACACTCTAACTTAATACTGAGCAACATTGCCATGTTTGGTCTTGCTTCTATATTTTTTGTTTCATGTGAAGAAAAATCTGTTACTTTCACTAATGAAGAGCGTACGGTTGTTGATAGTATAGTGCGCTCGACCAGTAATCTCGATTCTCTTTCACTTCTTCAAAAGAAATTCGAGCGTGAGGGAAATCGTATTGGGAGCATTGTCGCTTATAGAGAATTGGGTAAGGCCTTGCGTGATGAAAGCCGTTTTGACGAAGCACTTGCCATACATCTTAAATCTTTGAAACAAGCCGAGTTTATTCGTGATACGCTGGAATGGGTACAGGCTCTGAATAATATCGGCACTAACTACCGTCGCATGGGAGTTCTTGACGTGGCACACGATTACCATTATCGTGCTAAAATGCTTTGTGAAGAAAGTTCTGATACATCTTTATCAGCAAAGAATAATCATGTTGTTTCTCTCAACGGACTTGGCAATGTGTATTTGACACTTGAAAATTATGAACGTGCAGATACAGTCTTGAGGCAGGCATTGGCTGGAGGGAAAATATTGAATAATGTTTTTGGACAAGCTATAAACTATGCCAATATTGGTTATATATTCGAGCAGAGAGGGCAGACTGATTCGGCATGGGTGTATTACAACAACTCAATGTCTATTAATAAGGAAATAGGAAACACACTGGGCATCTCGCTTTGCCATACTTATTTCGGCTCATTATATGAGAAATCACGGCAGTACGACAAGGCTTTTGATGAATATAATAAAGCATATGAGCTTATGTCTCAATCCACTGATGAATGGCATGCAATAAATCCGCTTATATCATTGGCGGGGGTTTCTTATGCGGTTAATGATGTTGATAAGGCTTTTGAGTATTTGGACAAGGCAAAGATTATTGCAGACCGTATACATTCCCATGAACATTTAGCAGAAATATACACTCTGTATTATAAATGCTACAAACATAAAGGCAACTATAAAAAGGCACTTGATTTTCATGAAAATACCGCAGCCATGCTTGACAGTGTGCTTAATATAAATAAGGTGAACCGCATTCAAAATTCAATCCTTTATTTTGAACGCTATAGGCAACGACAGTTGTTGAACGACGCCCGATTAAAGATAGAAAAGGAGCGATACTACAGGCGTTTGAGTTATGGCATGTTTGCACTTGTGTTTTTATTTCTTGTCGGAGCTATTGGAATGTTGCTCTATATATACCGACTGCGTGCGCGCAACCATGAAGAACTGAAGCGGTTGAGCCGATTGCGTGAAGACTTCTTAACCAATATTACCCATGAGGTCCGCACACCTCTCACCATCATACTGGGGTTAAGTCGTGATATGCAGAAAAATGAAGAGCTGCCTGATGATTTCAGAGACAAAATGAAAATGATAGAGCGGCAGGGAAATGGATTGTTGACACTCATTGGGCAACTTCTTGATATTTCCAAGTTGAAATTAGCAATAGGGAATGCTGAATGGACTAATGGAAACATAACTGCATATCTTACAATGATTGTTGATACATACAGCAGTCATGCCAATAAGCGTAACATTGATTTGCATTTCTTCGCCCGGGAGGCTATAGTCTTGGACTTTGTGCCCGATTATGTAAACAAGGTAATGAATAACCTTCTGTCAAATGCATTGAAGTTTACTCCTGACCATGGAAAGATAAGCGTAGAAGTGCAAAAGACGAAAAATCATTTGCTGATAACTGTTGCAGACTCTGGTGTAGGAATGACCAAAGAAATTGTTAGTCATATATTTGAACCTTTTTATCAAACAGATGATAAACAATTACATCTTGAAACAAAAATAGGATTGGCCCTTGTTAAGCAAATTATTGATGCTATAGGCGGCACCATAACAGTTGACAGTGCTATCGGGGTAGGAACTACATTTAGTATTAGCATTCCTATAATTAACAAGAATCAGACTGTAAATACGAAAACAGGAGAAACTAATATACCAATTCTACAGGATACAGGAACATTACCTGCCGACAGCGAGAATGTTGAACATTCATACAGGTTGCTTATTGTTGAAGATAATTATGATATTGCCACCTACATCGGTTCCCAACTCTCTAAAAGATATGATATTTGCTATGCATCTAATGGAGTGGAAGGGTTGGAACGTGCTTTGGCTATAGTGCCCGACCTTATTATTACCGACCAAATGATGCCTGTAATGGACGGACTGGAATTGTGCAATAAATTACAACGAGACAAAGTTACTGACCATATTCCAATCATAATGCTAACTGCAAAGAATTCCGAAGAAGACAGAATGCAAATCATGGAAGCAGGAGCAGATGTGTTCCTTATAAAGCCATTCAATGCCGATGAGTTGCGAATGCAGGTAGATAAACTTTTAGAAAAACATTATATCATGCGTAGAAAATATGCACAGGTTGTCAGTATGGAAGAAAAGAATATACCAGAAGACAATATTGATAATGAACATGTTTTTCTTAAACAATTGTCTGATACCATATATAATACTATGATACGTGGTCTTGTTGACGTAAACACTGTAGCCTCGGAACTATGTATGTCGCCCGGTCAATTGCGCCGTAAGTTATATGCCATAACAGGAGAAACACCTATGGCGCATATAAAAAAGCTGCAAATGTTAACAGCTAAAACACTATTGGTTGAAAAGCCTGATATGTCAATAAACGACATCTCGTTCAAATGTGGTTATGCTAATCAAACACATTTCACTCGCGCTTTCAAGAGCATGTTTGGACTCACACCTATGCAGTGGCGCAAGCAAAAACGAGATGATATTTAGATGTTGTATATCAACTAATCCCATTACATAGCTCTTTCCATTACTGTCACGCCTATGGCAGTCCACTACCACAACTACGACAGTCCACTACCACAACTATGGCACCACAGTGCCACAACTATGGTACAATAAAATACTTTGTCTGAAACTCTGTAGAAGTGAACTTCGGGTTTACCATGAGATTGCAGATAATGCGCTAAACAACGAACTTGCAAGACTACTATGAAATAGTTGTTTTTATCCATTTATTACTATTCTTTTTACTGTGAATCAGTTGATTATGTGTTGTAATAGAAGAAAATGGTCAAAATGATTGGTGGCTGTTAGTGCTGAAAATGGTTAATCTTTGTAATGCTTTGGTCATAGAATTATTTATTCTATTTGTAACTTTGCATAAACAAAAACTAAACAAAAACTAAACGAATTATGACAGGTTTAAGTGCTAATTTTTTATTTGCAACGTTATTATCAACTTTGTTTGTAACTTCTTGTAAGCATACGAGTGACAAGGTTGAAATAGTCTATTCTTCGCCAAAAGTTGCAGATGATTATGAAAAGGAAGATGTCCCATCTTTATCTGCTGTCGTAGCAAGAGCTAAGACGGAAGGTGCTGATTGGAGTGTGAGAGAATGGAAAACGCAATATCGTCAGGCTTTGCTTGGATATAAGCCTGTTGCAGTTGCCAATGCTGAATTTTCTAAGAATGTTGGTGGTGGAAGACACTTCTCATCTCGTAATATGAAACTTGTTAGCCTATATCCAGCATACCGTAAACTTATGAATGAGTTTGCATCTCTTGCAGAGAAGAGCAAGAGTGGCAAAGAAATTGAGACGGAGTGGGTGCAGAAAATGAAAGACGAACTTGGAGTTCCCGATTCAGAATCTCTATCTCAAGAAAACAACAAGTCAAATATTGACTGAGTCGTTAATGGCTTATAGGTTAAGTCCTATTTTCTTTACTTGATTTTCAAAATCATCTCTGTTGTTTATAGAACCATTTTTTATTCGTGCTCTATAGGCATATATAGAATTTGGCGAATAGTTTAGAAACTCCGCAATATTTGAACTTTCATTAATTCCTATTCTGATAAGTGCAAATATTCTGAGAGTTGTGTTAAGGCTTCCGTTTGTTTTTGGTGTGATGCGTGCTTCTGGTTTGAGTAGGCTGTTGAATTCTTCAACAAAAGTAGGGAAGAGATTGAGAAATACTTTATCAAAATGTTCAAGCAGAATCCTTAATTCGTCTTCTTTAAGTTGTTCTGAATTTGTTAAGTGTATAGCATCTTTTATTTGATTGGCTTTTAGTTTTCTGTTTATTTTGATTCTATAGTTGTCAAGTTTTTCGATATATTCAGAACATATGCCGAAGAAATTAGAAATATATTGATCCTTGACTCTGTTCGAGTCAACCAAGTGTGTATTGAGGACCGAAAGTTTGTTGTTAAGTGTTGACAGTTCTTCATATGCTTTCTGCAGATTGCCTCGTGCGGAGTTGATAATTCTCCTTTCTTTCAATACGACTAACAACGAGAATAGCAGAAATACTGCGAGCAGTGAGGTTAATACCAAGAGCCATATTACTTTTTTATTTACTTCTGCCAGCTTTGTTCTGTAATTGTGGCTTATGGAGGTTAGTATTGGAGTCACCACCCAGCTTCTTTTGTGAGTGCTGAACTGTGAAATGCTGTTCCATGAACATTCTACGTATGCAAATGCTCTGTTGACATCGCCTTCCTTATTAAGTATTTCAGCAAGATTCCACAATGCCACCTGATTCATCACTGCACTTTCTAATTCGTTGATAGCAGCAATGGCGAGCCAGTATTTCTGCATGTCTTTATTCTTGCGGATGCGGTAGATTTCCGATCTGTAATAAGCCATGTTTGCATATCTTTGTGTGCCAATTTTGCAGTTTGACATCCACTCGTCGTTAACCTGCATAGCTTCTTCATAATCAGCATTATTGAATAAACTTATGCATCGCCGTTGGTAGTATAGTTCATTGTTGGGGGTTAGTGTAGCGAATACTGAGTCGAGATATTGTTTGGCAAGTGAGTTGTAATGTTTGCGCAGCAGCTTGTCATAACCATACATTGCCAACTCACGATACAGATGGTTTTTATAATAATAATATGTATTGATATTTTCATTTTCCAATATTCTTGGATTCACCTTGTTAAGATAGTGAACAGCCTCATTGAAATATCCTGATACAACGTACTGATGACCTATGAGTGTATTGCAGTACGACTCTAAGTCAGGTCGTTTCATTTCTATTGCCAAGTTCAAACAATAGAATAGATAATGGAGTGCAGAATCATTGTTGAATGCTCTGTTGTCTTTGTAGCACTGAAATGAATAATCATATTTAAGATTTGTGTTTGCCGCTTGATTGAGCAGCTGTTTATGAGCGTTTATGGTTTTTATTTTATTTGCAGTATATTCTTCAGAGAGTTTAATGGCATTGTCGAGCTTTGTATAAACAGAGTCCAGTATAATGGTTTGTGCATGGGTGTATGCTGCCATGCAGAACAATGTTATTATAATAGTATATACTCTTTTCATATATTTCTTATTTCTTTGTTGCAAAGATACATTACTTTTCCATAATAATTGTAATTGTATTTGAAATAAATCAATAATACACCTATATTTTATTCCTTATAATCTATATTTTTGTATTGGCTTGTATATGTTTATTGTGTTATTTGTCAGATGATTAGCTGTAATTATATTGATGATTAATCCATATTTTCATCAATATTAATCACTAGTGTCCACTAAAAATGGACGAGTTTAAAAATTAAAGAAATTAGATTCACCAGAACCGCTTTGGTCTTTGTCATTTTTGAATGTAGTTTTGTCGAAGAGACCTCTCAGATGCGTTGTGTCAGTGAGCGACATGCTGAGGATTTGCAGTACCTCATAGGTGCTTCTATTCAGTCGCATATCATGCTGCACAA
>JBHAEQ010000048.1:0-29587 GCA_041855685.1 Prevotella sp.
ACTTCTGGTGATGTGCCTCTATGGCGACTATCAAGTCTCGCATGCTCTCACGATTGCTCAACTGGCCAAACATGAGTGTAAGGAGCTGGTTCCAACATGTGAAGTGCTTCACATAGCGGTTACCGCCATACTTATCAACGATGTGACGGAACTTGTCTGAATCCATAAAAGCGACCAATTGGGAGAAAACGTATTTGGGCTTGTTCATATGCAGTCATCCATTTTGGCTGCAAAGATACAAAATCAAATCGTCGCACCCTGAAAATATCTGTAACTAACTATATTTCAATCATTTCAAAGAACGCTTAGCATTTTTTAGTGGACAGCAATGATAATAAGTGTATTTATAGGAACACGCTTTTTCCTACTCTTTTTGTTAATATACTCCAAATCTTATTGTCGTATTGGCACACTTTTTGAATAAATACGTATATTTGCATTGATTAATTCAAAATATTAAGAATATGACACTTATTATTGTTATTGTAGTACTTGTAGTACTTGTTCTTTGGCTCATAGGCATGTATAACCGGCTTGTAAGTCTTCGTAATAATCGTGAGAACGCTTTTGCTAATATTGATGTTCAGCTTAAGCAGCGCTATGACCTTGTTCCACAACTTGTAGAGACTGTGAAAGGTTATGCCAAACACGAGCGCGAGTTGCTTGAGAAAGTGACAATAGCTCGTAGTGCAGCTATGAATGCCACCACTATCAACGACAAGATTAATGCAGAAAACCAGTTGAGTGGTGCTTTGGCAGGACTAAGGGTTTCTCTTGAGGCATATCCTGACTTGAAGGCAAATCAGAACTTCCTACAATTGCAGACCGAACTTTCTGATATAGAGAACAAGCTTGCTGCTGTTCGTAGATTCTTCAACTCGACTACTAAAGAACTTAACACTGCTGTTCAGTCATTCCCTGCAAATCTTATTGCCGGCATGTTTGGTTTCAAAAAAGAACCTATGTTCGAGATTGCCCCTGAAGAGCGTGCTATGGTAGAGAGAGCGCCAAAGGTTGAATTCTAATAGATTCGTAGCATGAAGTATGTTGGAATGCAGACCCAGATAATGCGCAATAACTTCTATTCCATGTTGTTGCTCATTGCCTTCCCTGGCATTATTCTTGCCATGGTGTGGGTGTTTCTGGCGCTGCTCAATTATTTCGGTGGAGGATATTACGATGAATACGGTAATGTAGTTCGTACTCTTGATATTGAGAGTGTTAACTATTATTTCCTCAATGCGCTGCCTTGGGTGGTTGGTGGAGTAGGGCTTTGGTTTGTAATAGCTTTTTTTGCCAATGCCTCAATGGTTAAGGCGGCAGTAGGAGCCAGAACTCTTGAGCGCCGTGAGAACCCTCGTGTTTACAATATTGTAGAGAATCTATGTATGACTTGCGGCATGGATATGCCTAAGATAAATGTTGTTGACGACCCACAGCTCAATGCTTTTGCAAGTGGAATAAATAAGTCTTCATATACAGTAACTGTCACAACTGGTTTGCTGAATGTGTTGAACGACGATGAACTGGCAGGCGTTATCGGCCATGAGCTTACTCATATACGCAACCACGACACTCATTTGCTTATAACAAGTATCATTTTCGTTGGTATCATTTCTACCGTTATGAGTATTGTAGTGCATATGCTCTATAATCACTTCCTGTTTGGAGGCAGTCGTCGTGACAATGATAAAGGCAATGGGCTTTCAATGGTTATAGTGTTGCTCATTGGTGTTGTATGTGTGGCAATAGCTTATATGTTCACAATTATCACACGCTTCGCAATATCACGCCGTCGTGAGTATATGGCTGATGCCGGCGGCGCTGAACTCTGTGGTAATCCACGTGCTTTAGCATCAGCATTGCGCAAGATTTCTCATAATCCAGGTCTCGACCATGTTAATCGTGAAGACGTGGCGCAGATGTTTATTATGCATCCTGATGAGATGAAAGCAGGGCTTATGGGATTTATGAACTCAATGTTCTCAACTCACCCCGATCCTGCAAAGCGTATTGCAATACTTGAGCAGTTCTAATTAAATTCATTATAATATATAATAGTTCCCTCCCTGATATAATTAATGTTAGGGAGGGGATTGTTTTTTTGCAACTCCTTCCTATTCATATATGACGCAAAGAAATAATAGTTAAATAATATTATTTTCTTACGGAAAGTATTTCTATTGTGTAGTAAATGTGTATCTTTGCATTCGTAATATATAAACCAAAGTAAATTAGAATGAAACATATTATTATCGGAGGTGTTGCAGGAGGCGCTACTGCAGCGGCTCGAATAAGGAGAGCAGATGAGTTGGCGGAAATTATCCTTATAGAAAAAGGAAAGTACATTTCTTATGCTAACTGTGGTTTACCTTATTATATAGGTGGCATTATTGCCGACAGAGAAAAGCTGTTTGTGCAGACACCTCAGAATTTCGGTCGCAGATTCAATATCGATGTCAGAGTAGAGAACGAGGTGGTAGGTATCAATACCGCACATAAAACCGTAAGCGTTAAGCGCAATGACGGTTCTGTTTATACTGAGAGCTATGACAAACTGTTGCTGTCACCAGGTTCTGTTCCTGTTCGTCCACCACTTCAAGGTATTGACCTTGAAGGTATCTTCACATTACGCAATGTTGATGACACAGACAAGATAAAGGCTTATATCGAATCGCATAATGTACGCAGAGCTGTTGTTGTGGGTGGTGGCTTCATTGGACTGGAAATGGCAGAGAATCTTGTGCATTCAGGTTCTGCTGTGTCTATAGTTGAAATGGGCAATCAGGTAATGGCTCCTATGGATTTCTCTATGGCGGCTCATGTGCACCGACATCTTGAGGATAAAGGCGTGGGATTGTATCTTGAAAAAGGCGTTAGCGGTTTTGCCAAGTCGGATAAAGGCTTGCAGGTGCTGCTTAACGACGGAAGTCAACTTGAAGCCGATCTTATTCTGCTTTCTATAGGTGTACGTCCATCGGTTGAACTTGCTGTAGATGCAGGTATTGAACTTGGTGAGCGCGGCATAAAGGTTGATTCTTTTTTGCAGACATCAGCCACTGATGTATATGCTGTGGGCGATGCTATAGAGTTCAATCACCCGCTGACAGGACAGCCTTGGCTTAACTATCTTGCAGGACCAGCCAACCGTCAGGCTCGCATAGTGGCAGACAATATGGTCTTTGGCAATAAGTCGGAATATGAAGGAGCCATCGGCACAGCGATAGCTAAGGTATTCGACATAACTGTTGCATCAACAGGATTACCGGCAAAGCGTCTTAAGCAGCTTGGAATACCTTATTTGAGCAGTGTCACATTTTCTTCATCGCATGCTGGATATTATCCAGGCGCTTTCCAGATGACAATAAAGCTTACCTTCTCCCCAACTAACGGCCAAATTCTTGGTGCGCAGGTGTTGGGCATTGATGGTGTTGACAAGCGTATTGATGTGCTCGCACAGATGATAAAACAGAATAAGACTGTTGCCGACCTTGTGAAGATAGAACAGGCTTATGCTCCTCCTTTCTCATCGGCAAAAGACCCTGTGGCTATTGCGGGCTATGTTGCTTCAAACATATTGTCGGGAGCTATGAAGTCGATAACATGGCGCGAGTTGAAGGAAATAAACCGTTCAAACGTATTTCTTCTTGACACTCGCACTCCTGAAGAGTACGCTCTCGGCACTATAGAGGGAGCCGTTAATATTCCGCTCGACGATTTGCGCCAGCGCATAGCAGAGATACCACATGATAAGGAGATTGTCATCTTCTGTGCAGTAGGTCTGCGCGGTTATCTGGCTCAGCGCATTCTTCTTGGCAGAGGGTTTGAAAACGTGCGCAATCTGTCGGGAGGTTACAGGCATTATATTGCTGCAACTACATCTGTAAAGATGCTTGCATCGCAAGAACATGCTGATGCAAAACCTATTGTGTTTGCGGAAAACAAGGAGTGTAAGATAAAATTGAAAGTAGATGCCTGCGGTTTGCAATGTCCAGGACCAATAATGAAGTTGAAGAATACAATTGACGAACTAAGTGAGGGCGAACTTGTTGAAGTGAAAGCCACTGATGCCGGATTCCCGCGTGATGCTCAGGCATGGTGTAATTCTACTGGCAACTGTCTTGTTTCAACAACCGATGCCGACGGCTATCACATAGTCGTTATTAGAAAGAGCAAGCCTGTGGCTGTAGAAAATAGTACAGTAGCAGTGTCAAAAAACAAAACTCTTATCATGTTCAGTGACGACCTTGACAAGGCACTTGCCACCTTTGTACTTGCCAATGGAGCCGCCGCAACTGGTCATAAAGTATCTATCTTCTTCACCTTCTGGGGACTTAACGTCATTAAGAAGGAAAATAAACCGGTGGTGAACAAAGACATATTCGGGCGCATGTTCTCTTGGATGCTGCCATCAAGTTCAAAGAAGCTGAGGCTTTCCAAGATGAGTATGCTCGGCATGGGTGACCAGATGATGCGCTATATTATGAAACTTAAAGGCATAAACCAATTAGAGGAACTCCGACAGCAGGCTCTCGACAATGGTGTAGAGTTCATTGCCTGCCAAATGTCTATGGACATGATGGGAATTGATCAGAGTGAACTGCTCGACGAAGTGACCATAGGAGGTGTGGCAACTTATATGGAGCGTGCTGAAGAGGCTAATGTCAATCTTTTCATATAATAACTTATGGAGAAAGGGATTATATGCAGAATTCGTGATATATCACGTGCCATATCGGAACTGGATACTGTTTTTATGCATGAGTTTGGTGTTAACATCAACGAGGCAATGTCACTCTGTGTGCTGCTTAACAAAGAGCAGATGTCGGCAAGCGAAATAGCAGAGGAACTGTGTGTTACCATGTCCAATGCCTCGAAGATAATAAGGTCGGTTGAAGAAAAGGGATTTGTAAGCAGAGAACTTGGAAAAGAAGACCACAGAAAGATGCTTTTCAACCTTACAAAAGAAGGCAGAGAAAAGATAGAAACCATGCACGCATGTGACATAGCACTGCCCGATATACTTAAGAGTGTGCTTTAGTACATCTTGAAGATAGCAGATTTTACGTTTCAAAACAATTGGTTTAATCATCGTCCTCCGGCTGGGGGACGATGAACAAATAACCGTTTTCTGGATGAAACAATGAGCATTTTCAATTGTAATAACATGCATTTATGGTTATAATAACTTGTGTGCTACGTTATTACAATTTTCGTTTTTAACAAGGATTAACCTGCAAAGGTAACATTTGTTACTACTATTACGCTATTGATGTATTATTTTTGCACCATAATTTTATTTTGTTCACTTAACATATAAACAAAAAACAGTATGGAGAATAATATGTTCTGTTTCCAGTGTCAGGAAACAGCTAAGGGTACAGGTTGTACTATTAGTGGCGTATGTGGAAAGAAAGCAGATACATCACGTTGGCAAGACTTGCTGCTTAGTGTTATCCGCGGTGTGGGAACTATTGCTGATGCGCTCAATGGTGCTGGTATAGAATATGACAATACCGAAGTAGGACATTTCATCTGCGATGGTTTGTTTACTACAATCACCAATGCGAATTTTGACGACGATGCTATACTTGCAAAGGTAGAAGCTGGTATCGAACTAAAGCAAAGACTGCAACAACTGGCAATAAACAAGAACGTTGAGTTGCCTGAATATCAGGAAGTGGTATGGACTGGCGATAAGAATGATTTCACTGCCGAGGGTAATCGTCAGAGTGTTTTGCGTAATGAAAACGAAGACCTCCGCTCTCTAAAGGAACTTATAGTGCTCGGACTGAAAGGAATGGCTGCTTACTATGAGCATGCAGCAAACCTTGGTGAGCGCAATGAGGATATTATACGTTTTGCAGAGAAAGCTCTTGCGGTAATATCCAATCCTGAGGCAGGAATGGATGAACTGTTGTCAACAGTGCTTGAGACAGGTAAGTATGGAGTAGATGTAATGGCATTGCTCGACAAGGCTAATACTTCTACATACGGCAATCCTGAACTTACGAAGGTAAATATTGGTGTTGGCAAGAATCCCGGCATACTCATTTCCGGTCACGACTTGAAAGATATTGAGGAATTGCTTCAGCAGACAGAAGGCACAGGTATTGATGTCTATACTCATGGCGAGATGCTTCCTGCTCATTACTATCCACATCTAAAGAAGTACAAGCATCTTGTAGGCAACTATGGTAATGCATGGTGGAAACAGAAAGAGGAGTTTGAAACATTCAATGGTCCTATAGTATTTACCACAAACTGTATTGTTCCTCCATCACCAAAAGCAAGCTACAAGGATCGTGTTTTCACTACCAACTCAGCAGGTTATCCAGGTTGGAAGCGTATAGAACCAGGTGCCGACGGACGCAAAGATTATACCGAGGTTATAGAAATAGCTAAGACCTGTCAAGCTCCAACCGAGATAGAACAGGGAGAGATTGTAGGTGGTTTCGCACATGCTCAGGTGTTTGCCTTGGCCGACAAAGTTGTTGATGCTGTGAAGACTGGTGCAATAAGAAAATTCATTGTTATGAGCGGTTGCGACGGACGCATGAAGAGCCGCAGCTATTATGAGGATTTTGCAAAGGCTCTGCCTCACGATACTGTAATTCTGACTTCGGGTTGTGCTAAGTTTAAGTATAACAAGCTTGGATTAGGCGATATTGGCGGCATACCTCGTGTGCTTGATGCCGGACAGTGTAACGACTCTTACAGTTGGGCTCTTGTTGCTTTGAAGCTGAAGGAGATATTCGGAGTAGAGAGTGTTAATGACCTTCCTATCTTCTTCAACATAGCATGGTATGAGCAGAAAGCAGTAATAGTGCTTCTTGCTTTGTTGAGCCTTGGTGTTAAGAACATACACATTGGTCCTACACTTCCTGGCTTTGTCTCTCCAAATGTGCTTAAAGTGCTTATTGACAGCTTCGGACTTGGTACTATAACCACAGTAGAAGAAGATATTAAGAATTTTGTTAATAACTAATTTCGGATCAGTCGAAGTTTGGTGGGAAACTTTCAACTTGAGATTAAGGAGTTAAGAGATTAGAGAGGTTTTAAGGTTATGAATAACAACGTGCGGGCAGACCCTGTGTCTGTCCGCACCACCAAACGACAAAACACCAAACAACTAAATAACTAAATAACAAACAACTTTACAAAACGACTTTTTGACCAACGCTATGAGCCACGATTTTTATGTCGTTGGAACAATGTGCCACTGGTTTTATTTCAGAGTGTTAGACGTAATCTTTGTGTATTGTCCTGATACTCAACGATATATAAAGACGAAAACCTGCGAAAAATAACCATAATGCGTCAGTTTCTTCATTATTTCGTCCATAGAGTATAACAATGACTATCGACTCACTTTTCGCATGATTTTTCACAGAATTTCATGAAAATCATTGTTGGAAAGCATAAAAAAGGTTATGAACAACAACGTAGGGACAGCCCCTGTGTCTGTCCGCACAGAAACAATAAAATCGGGAATAATATTGACATAAAGGAAAAATAGGAGAATTAGTGGTTTAGTCGTGGTTTTGAGTTTTAGCGGTCAACAATATAATAAGCACTATAAAGCAATACAAAAAGTATAATGAATTGGACTTATTTATAAAAATAAACTGATATTATATTGTTCTGCCTGAGAAAGTGTGGTATATTATTCTTTTTTGTCTTAAAGAACAATATATGGTGTTATAATATTTTCTGCTTCTTGTGTGTATTGGTAACTGCAAGTCACTATGCTTGAGCGATTAAGAAAATAAAGACAAATATAAAGTTGATGAAAAAACAGGTAGAGTATTTCTATTGAGAAAACCTCTACCTGCTTTATAAATTCGTATTATAGTTTACCAACCAGCTGCTTTGGCAATGCGTTTTGGAATTTCGGTATTGTCAATACGGCCATTGAATAGGTTTGCTCCTGCGCCGACGGCATATACAGGAACATATCCGTTGGAGTGTCCTCCGCTTGCCCATGACAGATGAGCCGCCTCGCTCATTATTTTCTTCACAGCCGTGGCAAGTTCATTGTCTTTCTGGTATAATGTCTGCGTGTCTTTGCCTTTGCCTTTCTTTATGTTCTCAAACGCCTGTTCTATGGCATCTTCCTGTTCATCGATAAGTGTTATGCTGCTCCAAAGACCGAAATTCTGCGAGAGAAACTCTTTTACAGTTTCAAAATCGTAGTCCTTTTTATTCTCCTGACGCAGGCGGGCGAGTTCTGTTCCGAGTTTCTCTATTGACATGGTTTGGTGCTTCAGGCGTTCAAGATGCAGTTCATAGCTTCCTGTTCCGAGCACAAGTCCTCCTGTCTCGTGGTCGGCTGTTATGACAATGAGTGTGGAGTCGGGATGCTGCTTGTAGAAGTCGTATGCCACGCGTACGGCATTGTCCATGTCTATCAGTTCATGAATGAATGTTGCTGCATCATTAGGGTGACATGCCCAGTCTATTTTTCCTCCTTCCACCATTAGGAAGAAACCATTTTTCTTATCCTGCTTGCGCATGAGAAAATCGGTTGCCGCCTGTGTTATCTGTGGTAGTGTGAGATCATCAACACTGCGGTCTATTGCGTATGGAATGCTTCTGCTGCTCTTGCTGTTTGCCTCGTCGGTCTGCATGAGAATCATTTTTCCTGCTTTAGGTGCCTTTGCTTGATAGTCGGCATAGCCCTTGGCAATAGTGTAACCTGCCTGTTCTGCCTGTTGGTAAAGGTTTGGTTTTCCGCTGTCAGGATTCTGTGGTTTTGATAAGGCAGAGCCGGCAAAGAAGTCGAATTTACTTTCTATCATCTGTTTGCCTATGTCATAGTTCTGCTTCCTGCTTGGCACATGAGCATAGAAAGCCGCCGGCGTGGCGTGGTCTATGGTGACACTTGTGGTTATGCCTACTGCGGCTCCCTTTTCATGTGCCCACTGTGCTATGCTGCTGACTGCTGTTTTTTTGTCGGCGAGCATGCCGAGTGCGCCGTTGCGCGTTTTATGACCTGTGGCAAGGGCTGTTCCTCCTGCAGCAGAGTCGGTTACTCCGTTGCTTTCGCTTTGTGTGTTTACCAATGCAGAATAAGGAAAACTTGACATGCATAGTTCCTTTATTCCTATTTTTCCTTCTATTGCTGCAAGATATGTTTCTGCGGTATTGACTTGGTTGACTCCCATTCCGTCGCCTATAAAAAAGAATACATATTTCGCTTTGTCCTGCGCTTGTAATGCTATGCACAGAATGAGTAGGACACTGGTAAGTATTTTTTTCATTATCTGTATGTTATTATTGGTTTGTTTCGGTTGTTTCTTCTGTCTCTGTTTCTATTTTCTGTGGCTCTGGTGCTGTGAGGCACTTCCTTATTCCATAAAACTTCAGGGCGCTTGCAAATTCTGCAATTCCGTAGAATATCATTGCTATGCCTATGAAAAGAAATGGTGCTGAGGCAATGCCTTCAGGATATAACATTGCTGCAACGGCGAATATAAGCAAGAGGCTTGGTGCTATCCAATAGATGATGCCCGTCTGTCGTTGTACTTTGATGCCTGTCTGTCTTTCAAACTGTCTTACTGCTCCCGACATGGAAATGAGTGACACGTATTGTCCTATAGCACCGAGGATGAGTATTGCGGAAAGCACGTAAACCATGTAGGTTATGAATGTGTTTGGCATTAGTGCAAGTATTGCGCCAAGTACGGCACAGCCTATTCCTACGATTGGCAGTGTAGGACAGTGAGAAGGAACGCTTGCCTTTGTTCCGTCTTCGTTGATTACTATCAGCGACTCGCTTTCTGCTTTTTTCTTGCTTACGAAATATGACACTATCGAGATGATGCCCGATACAAAGAACAGCACACCTATTGACATGGTGAGCCATGTTGCCATCTGTTCGCGATAGTTTACCATCAATGCACCTGCCGCAATTGCAGCTAATGCTCGTAATAATGATGCTCTCATAAATTTATTTATTTTTATGTTACGTATTTATGTCTGCATATTTCAGTTGTGGAGTACCCTTAAGTTAATAGCAGGTTTACAAAGGTAGTAATAAAAAATATAATAACAAAGGATAGAATAAAAAAACAGTTGTTTAAGCCGTGCTTTGTAGCTTAAACAACTGTCTTTGTTTTATTATGTAGGATTCACTTATATAGTTGATTTTCTGAATCTTTATATGAGATATTGTGATGATATGCTCTGGTTGTTTTCTACACGGCATATTGTTTCTGCAAAGATGTTGGCAACAGTAAGCTGCTTAACCTTTGCACAACGTGCAGTGTAAGGAATGGAATCTGTGAATACCATTTCTGTAAGTGCAGAATTTTGTACACGGTCAGAAGCTGGACCGCTCATCACGCCATGACTAACACATGCACGTACGCTTCTTGCTCCTGAGGCTATCATCAGGTCAGCCGCCTTGGTGATAGTTCCTGCCGTATCTACCATGTCATCAATAAGAACTACATCAGCATCTTGCACGTCGCCGATAATCTGCATGTCATCCACAATATTTGCTTTTTTACGTGTCTTATTGCACAAAACCAGTGGACAGTTGAAATATTTTGCATAGGCGCTTGCTCTTTTTGAACCACCTACATCAGGAGTTGCGATTACCAGATTCTTGAGTTTCAGACTCTCTATGTAAGGAATAAGTACGCTGCTTGCATAGAGATGGTCAACAGGCACGTTGAAGAATCCTTGTTCCTGATCAGCATGAAGATCCATTGTCAGCACTCTGTTGATACCTGCCACGGACAACATGTCTGCAACGAGCTTGGCGGCAATGCTGACACGGGGTTTACTCTTACGGTCTTGACGTGCCCAACCGAAGTAAGGAATAACGGCGTTGATGGTTCTTGCCGAAGCGCGTTTTGCAGCATCAATCATAAGCAGAAGCTCCATGAGGTTATCGGCATTAGGAAATGTACTCTGTACAAGGAAGACATCTTTTCCGCGGATAGATTCTTCGAAGCAAACTTCAAACTCTCCATCAGAGAATCGTGTTACTGACATGTTGCCTAAAGGGCAGTCCAATGCATCGCAGATTCTCTCTGCGAGGTATCTCGTTGCTGTACCCGAGAATACCATAAAGGAGTTGTTCTCACTCATTGTTCTAAGCGTTATATATATAATTGAAGAAGTATAGTCACCCAAACAGAATGTCTTTTCCGAGTACAAAAGTATAAAATTAAAGTTAATCCTGCAATTATATGCGAAATAAAAATTAACTTTGCATCGTTTTTTTGTCATGTATGTGTTTTCAGGACATTAATATTGAATCTTATAATGAATAATCTGGATTTTTTCAAAGGTGTCGGCACACCTATATATATATTGGAAGAGAAACGTCTGAGGCGTAATCTTGAGTTGATAAGTAATGTTGCCCGCAAGGCTGATGTTGAAATAATTCTTGCTTTCAAAGCTTATGCACTATGGAAGACTTTTCCTATTTTCCGTGAATATATCAGTGCTACAACGGCAAGTTCGTTGTATGAGGCACGTTTGGGATTTGAGGAGTTTGGTGCTCCAACACATACATTCTCTCCTGCATATACTGATGACGAGATTGACGAAATAGCACGTTGCTCAAGCCATATCACCTTCAATTCACTTACTCAATATGAGCGTTTCGCAAAACGTGTAAAGACTGTACAGTCTGACATACAAATCGGATTGCGGGTGAATCCAGAATACTCCGAGGTAGGTACTGATTTGTATAATCCTTGTGCACAAGGAACACGCTTTGGTGTCACTGCTGATAAACTTCCTGCAACTCTCCCTGTTGATATTGACGGATTTCATTGTCATTGTCATTGTGAGAGTGGAGCTGACGTTCTTCAGCGTACTCTTGTTCACATAGAAGAAAAGTTCTCAGGTTGGTTTAGTCAAATAAAATGGCTTAATCTTGGCGGTGGACATCTAATGACACGTAAGGATTATGATGTTGAACTTCTGATTTCTATTC
The DNA here is from genome assembly GCA_041855685.1 of Prevotella sp. GTDB lineage: Bacteria > Bacteroidota > Bacteroidia > Bacteroidales > Bacteroidaceae > Prevotella. Next base: position 11,957 of record JBHAEQ010000048.1, read on the forward strand.
TTAAAGGGTTACATGAACGTTATCCTCATCTGCATATTATTCTTGAACCTGGTAGTGCTTTTGCTTGGCAGGCAGGTCCCCTTGTGTCAGAAGTAGTAGATGTTGTTGAGGACAAAGGTATAAAAACGGCTGTACTTAATGTAAGTTTCACTTGTCACATGCCCGACTGTCTTGAAATGCCATATTGGCCCAATGTGCGTGGTGCCAGAACTTTAGAAGATTATGACATTGCATCAGAAGCAATATCTTCACCTTATATATATAGACTGGGTGGCAATTCATGCCTGTCGGGAGATTTTATGAGTGCGTGGGAATTTGAGTGTGAACTGAAAATTGGAGATAAGGTTATTTTTGAGGATATGCTACATTATACAACTGTTAAGACATGCATGTTCAATGGCATTTCTCATCCTTCAATTGCATTGTTAAAAGCTGACGGCACACTCGAAATATTGCGCCAATTTGTTTATGAAGACTATAGAAATAGAATGGATTAGGAGGTTAAATAAGTTTTTTATCAACTTTTTCTCAAAAACATTTGGTGGTTTCAGAAAAAAGCAATACCTTTGCACCGCATTTAGAGAAATGCATTGTTTAATTTATTGAGAAAAGCAAAAATGAGGAATGTTAGTGCAGGCGATGTAGTCTTGGTTCTTTTGATTTTGGATTACATGGTTTCTAACTAACAAACCGAATTTTGAACATGCGGAAATAGCTCAGTTGGTAGAGCACAACCTTGCCAAGGTTGGGGTCGCGGGTCCGAGTCCCGTTTTCCGCTCTAATGTTCTGATAACGAGAAGCGCAAGTTTCGCAAGCCCAGGTGGCGGAATTGGTAGACGCGCACGTTTCAGGTGCGTGTGCCGTGAGGTGTGCAGGTTCGAGTCCTGTTCTGGGCACGACAGAACATTATATTAATGCTGGAGAGGTGGCGGAATTGGTAGACGCGCTACTTTGAGGGGGTAGTGTCAATCGTGACGTGGGAGTTCGAGTCTCCTCCTCTTCACATTTTGCTTTGCGGAAATAGCTCAGTTGGTAGAGCACAACCTTGCCAAGGTTGGGGTCGCGGGTCCGAGTCCCGTTTTCCGCTCTTTTTTATACAGGAAAACATATCCCTACTAATTTTTTTAAGAAGATGAATCTTTATCTCAGATATTTTGATTATGAGGCACTTGTATATAGTGTTGAAGAAGCAATAGACTTTCTTGCGTCAATTCCTGAAATAGGAATGGATGCTGTATTGGAAAGTGATATTCGCGATTATGTGGCAAGTGATACGTTCTACCCAAAACGCTACAAGATTCGTCCTCGTGTATATTTCATCATAATTAAGACAACTGCAGTGTCAATGGCGGATTTTAAGCAGAAAAAAGCTTTGAATCCTGTGGTTGGCGATAAACCTGTTGCTCAACGTACCGAAGCGCATATACTTGGTCTTACAGATATTAAGGAGGGTTGGTATGACGGACAACTTGATTTCAAGCGCGTTGTAATGTCTCCTATGACTGGTAAGTTTGAATATCGCGATACTCATGTGGAATATCATTGCAAGGCAGTATCAGGTATTGATTGCTATAATAGGATTGTAGAATATTTGAGCACTCGTGTTGACCGACGTTCACAGTTTCCTTCTGCAAAAGGCAAGAATTTCAAGTTTAAGTATCTTGGTATGTGGAAGTAAAAAGCACAAGCTATGAATAAAATTATGCTTATTGGTAATGTTGGTAAGGAGCCTGAAGTTCGTTATTATGATAGAGATCAGGCTGTAGCGCAGGTCTTGCTTGCTACAACCGAACGGGGATACACTTTGCCTAATGGTACACAGGTACCTGAGAGAACAGATTGGCATACAATACTTGTTTACCGCGGCTTGGCTAAAGTTGTAGAGAAATACGTTCATAAGGGCGATAAACTCTATATAGAAGGGCGGGTCCGCTATCGCAGTTTTGACGACCAGCGGGGTGTAAGAAGAACTGTTACTGAGATTCTTGCAGAGAATATGGAACTTCTTTCTCCTAAGCCTATAGCTCAACAAGCAGAGCAACCTGTACAACAACCGAAGCAGGAATCTGAATATGATTCCGATTTGCCGTTCTAATTAATAAGTGTTAGTGGATATTCAACCCATAATTGATGCTTTTTATAAAGTGAGTTTTACTGCTCCTACTATTGGAGTTGTGGCAGTAATTTTCCTTACTATGTTTCTACTGCTTGTATCAGGCATTGCAAGTGGTTCTGAAATAGCTTTTTTCAGTCTTAGTCCTACTGATATTTCGAATCTTAGTCCTGAAAAGAATATGCGTGATATGCGTATTCAAACCCTGAGAGGTGACAGCGAGCGCACACTTGCTACAATTCTTTGCGTTAATAATTTTGTTAACGTCACTATCATCATGCTTTGTACATATATATTTGAAGCAATGATTGATTTTAATGGTGTATTCTGGCTTCAGTTTGGCTCAGAGACAATACTTCTCACATTCCTTCTTCTTCTTTTCGGCGAGATAATTCCTAAAGTTTATGCTCGACAGACCCCTTTGACTTTCTGTCGTTTATGTGTCAATGCAATTTTCTTTGCACGCAAATTAGTGTGGCCTGTTGCCTCAATACTTATGAAGAGTGGAGGTTGGGCAGAGAAAGTTATTCCGCAGGATAGCCATGTACTGAGCGTTGACGATTTAGAACAGGCATTGGAACTTACTGACAAGGCAACTATAAAGGACGAGGAGAATATTCTTCAGGGTATAATACGTTTTGGAGATGAGACTACAAAAGAGGTAATGACACAACGTCAGGATATTGTTGATATAGATATTCGCTCAAGTTTTGAAGAGGTTATCAGTTGTATTGTTGAGAATAACTACAGCCGTATTCCTGTTTCGCAGAATACTACCGATAATATTTGTGGTATTCTTTATATAAAAGACCTTCTGCCTCATCTTTCTAAGGGTAAGAACTTCCGCTGGCAGAGTCTTATACGTCCACCTTATTTTATTCCTGAAACAAAATTGCTTCATGATTTGCTGCGCGAGTTTCAGGCAAATCGTGTGCATATGGCGATTGTAGTTGATGAATACGGAGGTACAAGCGGACTGATAACTCTTGAGGATGTTATGGAGGAAATTGTAGGAGAGATTAATGATGAGTATGATGAGGAAGAGAAATCATATCGCCGTCTTAATGATAATACCTATATATTCGAGGGTAAGACTCTGATAAGTTATCTCTGCAAGGTTCTTGCCATTGATGAAGATGTTTTCAACGATGTGGAAGGTGATGCCGATACTCTTGCAGGACTATTGCTTGAACTTAAAGGTGATTTCTTGCAGATTAACGAAAAGCTGGAGTATCGTAATTTCACTTTCGAGGTTGTTGAAATTGAAGGACGCAGAATTTCAGGTGTTAAAGTCATTGTCCATAAGGTTGACAATGAATGATAATGTTTGTGACGGTTTATAACAAACAGAATATAAATGAACAATTTTACACAGTATATAGCCACAACACTGGACCTGCAGGCGCACAGTGTTGATAATGTATTGCAGCTTCTTGCCGAAGGCTGCACTATTCCGTTCATAAGCCGATACCGCAAGGAGAAGACTGGCAATATGGACGAGGTGAAGATTGCCGATATAAGCAATCTAAACGATAAGCTTACAGAGCTTCAGAAACGTAAGGAAACTATTCTGAAGACCATAGAAGAGCAAGGCAAACTCACTGACGAACTTAAGCTGCGCATAGACAGTACATGGGATTCCACCGAGTTGGAAGACATATATATGCCATACAAACCAAAGCGTAGGACGAGAGCTCAGATTGCTCGTGAACAAGGGCTTGAACCTTTGGCAATGATGTTGATAATGCAACGTGAACAGAATCCGTATAGCAAAGCCGAGCAATTTGTAAAGGGCGATATTACCGACGTTGATGCAGCTATGAAAGGAGCGCAGTATATTATTGCCGAACTTGTGAGTGAAGACCAGAGGGCGCGCCAACAAATGCGCCGTATTTTTGGATATGGGGCTGTTGTAACATCGAAAGTCGTAAAAGGCAAGAAAGATACTGACGAGGCACATAAGTATTCTGATTATTTCGATTGGTCAGAGCCGCTGAAACGCTGTTCCTCCCACCGTCTGCTTGCTATGCGTAGAGGCGAAAGCGAAGGCGTATTGAGAGTTACAATCACCGCCGATGAAGATGAATGCCTTAATAAACTGGAGCGCATTTTTGTGAAAAACGGCGGAGCTTGTGGTAAACTTGTTGCCGAGGCAGTGAAAGATTCACTCAAACGTCTTCTTGCACCTTCTATAGAAACCGAATTTGCCGCCGCTTCAAAAGAGAAAGCTGATTCTGAGGCAATAAAAGTATTTAGTGAGAATCTCAGGCAGTTACTGCTTTCTGCACCGCTCGGGCAAAAGCGTGTTATAGGCGTTGACCCCGGATTTAGAACAGGGTGCAAGATTGTCTGCCTCGATGCACAGGGAAACCTGCTTCATCACACAGTGCTTTATCTGTCAAACCGCACTGGCGGCGAGAAACTTGCTGAACTGGCAGAGAAATATCATGCTGAAGCGTTTGCTGTTGGTAATGGTACAGCATCAAGAGAAACTACTGATTATATAAAGAGTCTCGATTTCGGAAGAAATATCGATATTTTCGTTGTGTCAGAAGACGGAGCATCGGTTTATTCTGCTTCTAAAGCAGCACGTGATGAGTTCCCTACAGAAGATGTCACTGTGAGAGGAGCTGTCAGCATCGGACGCCGACTTATGGATCCGCTTGCTGAATTGGTGAAGATTGACCCAAAGAGTATTGGAGTAGGGCAGTATCAGCATGATGTTGACCAAGGGAGACTTAAAAAGAGTCTTGACCAGACGGTTGAGAGTTGTGTGAACATGGTGGGAGTCGATGTTAATACAGCTTCCCAGCATCTGCTAACTTATATTTCAGGACTTGGTCCTACGCTCGGCAAAAATATCGTTGAGTATCGTAGAGAACATGGTGCATTTGCCTCACGTGCCGAACTCAAGAAAGTTCCCCGGCTTGGTTCTGCTGCTTTTCAGCAGTGTGCAGGTTTTTTAAGAATATCAGGTGGAAAGAATCCACTCGACAACAGTGCTGTTCACCCAGAATCTTATCATATTGTGGAACAAATGGCGTACGATCTCGGCACAAGCGTGGCTGAACTTATGAAAGACAAAACACTTCGTCAGAAAATACAGCCCGAGAGATATGTAGGAGGAGAAGTAGGACTGCCTACTATAAGCGACATTCTGCAGGAACTTGAGAAGCCGGGGCGTGATCCGCGCAGCCATATTGAGGTATTTGAGTTTGACCCAAACGTAAAAACTCCTGATGACCTTATATCAGGAATGATATTGCCGGGTATTGTAACCAACATAACCAATTTTGGTGCATTTGTTGATATAGGGGTTCATCAAGATGGGTTGGTACACATCTCCCAACTTGCCGACCGCTATATAAAAGACCCTAACGAGGCTGTGCACCTACATCAGCATGTGCGTGTGAGAGTTATTGAAGTTGATAAAGTTCGCAACAGAATAAGTCTTTCGATGAAAGGTGTGAAATAAATAGCACAGGGTTAACTTCCTAAAACCGCTTAACTATCGGGCACCATGCCCACTAACTACCGGACAAAACCCCACTCACCGAGTGGGGTCAACCTCAGTCACCGAGTGGTCAAAACTCGATCCTTAGAGTCGGAAAATGTTCAATCTACGGAGACGGTTTTTAAAGGTATATAGCCTAAGAAAACTTGCTTGGTACACGACTCTTTTAACATTATTTCGCCTTGTCAAGCGATGACCGCTTGTCTCTGTGATACGACCTATATTCGTCTAGTTCTATTTCCACATCAGGCTCTTCAAGCAAGCCTTCGTGTGGTAGGCGGAATTTCTGATATTTTATGTTCAACCTGCGCTCAATCCACATCGATTCATAGTAGGTCTGGATAGAGAGAATACGGCTTGTCTCCTCGTCAATTCCTTCAGTATGATAAAGGTCGGTTGTTCTGAACAGTAGTGGTAGGGCATTATGGTCAACCATATATGAAGTATAGGTGAAGAGAAAGTTCGAGTCGGTCTTCAGGTGAATAATGCCTCCTTCAACCAAGAAACGGCGATAGCGGTTCATGAAGTAAGTGGAAGTCAGACGCTTGCGTGGGTTCTTCATCTGCGGGTCGGAGAAAGTGAGCCATATCTCTTGTACCTCATTCTCGGCAAAAAAACGGTCTATAATCTCTATGTTGGTACGCAGGAAAGCCACATTCTTCAAGCCTTCTTCCACTGCTTGTGTAGCTCCTGTCCACATGCGTGCACCTTTTATATCTACTCCAATGAAGTTGACATCAGGGTACAGACGTGCCAATTCAACAGTGTATTCGCCTTTACCGCAACCCAATTCCAAAACAATAGGGTTGCTGTTCTTGAAATACTCTTCACGCCAATGACCCTTCATGTCGAATGGCACATTGTCAATCACGCTGTAAGGATATTGAAACACGCATTCATAGCGCTCCATATCCGCAAACTTGGCTAATTTCCCTTTGCCCATTATTCAATTACAACTCTTGTCCAGCCGTGCTTGTCTTCAATTATTCCATACTGTATTCCACGCAGGGTTTCATACAACTTTTTCGACCAAGGACCAGGTTCGTTGCCGTAGTTGAAGCTCTCGCCTGTGTCGAGGTCGTCAATATGGCTGATAGGCGAAATAACTGCCGCTGTTCCACATGCGCCAGCCTCTTCAAATGTAGAAAGCTCTTCCTCTGGAATAGGGCGGCGTTCAACTTTCATGCCTAAGTCTTCTGCAATCTGCATCAGACTCTTGTTAGTGATAGAAGGAAGAATACTTGATGATGCTGGAGTAATATACGTATTATTCTTTATACCGAAGAAGTTGGCGGCACCGCATTCGTCCATGTATTTCTTTTCTTTAGCGTCAAGATAGAACTCGCTCGCATAACCTTTCTCATGCGCAATCTTATTTGCAAGAAGCGATGCTGCATAGTTGCCACCTACCTTGTATTTACCAGTGCCAAGAGGAGCACTACGATCGAAATCACGCATTATGGCATACTGATTACATGCAAAACCACCCTTGAAATAAGGACCTACTGGCGTTACAAATATAATAAAAAGATATTCAGATGAAGGATGAACTCCTACCTGCGCACTTGTTCCTATAAGAAGCGGGCGTATGTAAAGTGTTGCTCCACTTTCGTATGTTGGAATCCATTCTTGATTAAGACGCACCACTTTATCAACCATCTCAACAAACAAATCGGTTGGCACTTCTGCCATTACTATTCCTCTACTTGTTGACTGCATGCGGGCTGCATTCTCCTCCGGACGGAATACACGCACCTTCCCGTCTGGACAACGGTAGGCTTTAAGCCCCTCAAATGCCTCCTGACCATAGTGCAGACAAACTGATGCCATGTGCATATTGATTGTTTCGTCTGACGAAACCTCTATTTCGCCCCACTTGCCGTTGCGATAATAACAACGAACATTGTAATCGGTTTTCATATAACCGAACGACAGGTTTGCCCAATCCAAGTTCTTCATACTTTATTATTTATATTGTTAATATGCTGAAAACATCAGCAAAAGTACAAAGAATATCCGAGAAAGGCAAGCAAACATTAAGAAAATCTAACACACACGATGATATACCATGATAATTATAGGCTATAGCAACATTTTTAGGGAAAACCCTATTTGCAGTTATGTTTTTTTCTACTTTTGCATACAAATTGAACACTAAAACAAAATTAGAATATGAAAAGAATAATATTAAGTTTTTTTGCAGCACTCATTTTCATAGGATGCAGCAATGATAGCGAGTTTATAAATGACACTATAAATAAGGTGACGGCTTTACCATCAACCGAAGTTTATGTTGCAGGTTCTAAGGTCACAACTTTTACTGACGAAAATGTACCTATGTCACGAGCAGGCTCTTATACTGGCGAAACGTACGACAATGCATACTTCTTTGTAAGAGTTGATAATCGTATTCCAGAAATTACTGCCACTTACACCTCATCTAAATATTATCCGCAGACTGTTAAGTCGAAAACGAAATACTCTGATCTGAATAAAGGTAGTATAAAGAAATCTTATCCGTTTAATTATCTTGGCACACGTGGGGTATGGAATTATGTTTACGATCCAACGGGTAGAGCAACAGTAGAAGCCATAGCGTCTGAATTACCAACTATTGACGACCTCCTCAATGCCAATGAAGTTGACATGGCAGAACATTTCAAAAATATGGATAGGTCAAAGGTCAAACTAATGTGGTATGTAGTAAAATATCAACCAGGCGACTACGATGCAGAACAAGGTATTAATAGCGGACAATGGCATATTGATGGTGTACTTACATTAGACACAACAACTGATGTGACAAAAATCCCAGGCTTGATTATTGCCGAGGATGCATATATGACAAAATCAGAACCTATTAGCATTGACGGTTATGTGAAGGTTGACATTCATCAGCAGGCACACAAAGACTGGGAAGCTATAAAAACCACTATTCATATTGGTGCAACAGTTGATGATGTAACAGTAAAAATACCTATTGACAAAAATGATATTGCCGAAAAAGATGACTTTGCCATACGTACATATGATGCTTACTATACAATCAATGCTGATGCATCGGTATTTCAAAAAGTTATTGCTGCAGAATACAAAGAAAGCGATGCCGTAAAAGTTATATCATTAGATGATTTTAAAGGCACACGCAGAACTGAAGATGATTATGCAGTTAATGAAGCTAAAGGTGAAGTATTCGTTGTAGAAAAAGACAATGTGATAAAACGCATGTTCTATGTTCTTGACAATAATCTCTATGAATATAGCTATGGGAATGCAAACTGGCAACCAAGCAATAAGTTCACAATAAAAGTGCGAGTGGCTCATGAAGAAAACCATATTGCCATAACGGTGAAAGACATTTCTCCTGACATCATTGAGGCACAGAAACTTGTTAATCCTGATGGACTCACGGTGGAAGTATGGAGCTATCCACGCTTAGCAAAAGAGGGAGAAAATGTAAACGACTACAGGAAAGCAGTTTATGAAAAACTACAAAATGCAGAAGTAGAAGTTGGGTTTAACCAGCCTCTGTATTCAACAGATAAGAATACTCCTGCAGCAGATGGCAAATACTATACTACAGTATCATCAGCCTTCTTCGAGTAATCTAAGAGTTGATAATGACTTAAATGGTTTGGTAATTTGACTGTATAGATAGCTGTTACCAAATTCTTACCACGCCCATGGTTCGATAACCATAGGCGTGGTAATATTTTTTAAATACTGATACAGGTAAGATAGAGCCTACTTATATAACAGAGTCTGGGAATGAATATACAGGCAGTCGTGCAGTTGCGGATTTTGAACAGAACCAGATAGACGAGGCGAAGTTTGCCGAACAACATCCTTTGGAGTATGAATTGAAGCAGGCATACGCAGAGCGTGAAAGATTAGAGAAGCAGTATGCAGACAGAGACAAGGAAGTGGCAGCACCTGTTGGTTTCAGCGGTGGAGTAGGTACTATACCGATGCAGAGCCTTGCAAAGATGTCGGACAGTAAGCTGAAAGAATTGAATGCGGCTATAAGTCAGAATGACGAGCGCATACGTACTTTGGAAGCAGTTCGTGACAAAGGTGGTTTTTGGCGTGGTTTTACTGATGTGATGAAAGCCCCCAATACATATCTCTTTGGTGTTCCCGGGTTGATAGACATCGGAGCTATGTTTGCAGTTGCAAATAAGGCGCAACTCGGTGAGAAGTTGACAACGGAAGAAGAAGCACTCTTGAGGAATATTGTTGAGAATGGAGCTGTTCAGGGACAGTTTGGAGACAAGTTGCTTTCCAGATACCGTTATGGTCGCATATCAGGTGAAGCATTACCTTTTGTAGCTCAATTTTTGCTACAGGCGGTTACAGTGCTGTAAGCAAGGCAGGTGCAGAAATGGGAGCCAAGATGGCGGCAAAAGCAGCTGCAAAGGGTGTTACTAACAAGGCGGCGCAATGGCTCATAAAGAATACTGGTGTTGCTGCTGGTGACATAGCATCTTCTGTGCTTATGGCAAATACTGTAGGTCTTGCCAATACAGGCAGTGATATTATACGCCGCAATATGGGTGAAGTTGTTGTTGACGAGAATGGCGGTTATAATGCAGTAGGAGGAAAGAGTATCGGCAGGTCAGTTTATGAAGCGGAGGTAGCAAATACTCTTGAATACTATACGGAGAAATTGGGTAATCACCTACAGATAGGTAACTGGCTTGCCAAGGGTGCAGAGAAGATAGGTTTGAGCAAGATGTCGAAAGCAATAAACTACCTGAGCAGTAACAAGTGGCTTGATAAGGCAGGTGTTCAGGACTATCCGACGGAGGTTATAGAGGAAGAGGCAAATCTGCTTCTTAATTCTTTGCTTGTTGGTGACAATAAGTTTAGTGACCTTTGGGACGGAAGGACGCAGAGCGACATATTAGGTGGTATGTTCTTCTCCATTGGTCTGCTTAATGCCCCCAGATATATAAACACGGGTTATCAGACAGCACAGTATTTCCGTTACAAGCATAATACGGACAAGGCGGACAGGGTTGCCAAATTCAGTATTGGAGATGAAAGGTGGGAAGAAATAAAGTCGAGTATTGATAATGCCGACAATGAGCAGATAAGCGTTGTTATTAACGATATTATTCTTTCCCGAGAGTTTGCAGAGTCACAAAAAGATGCGGTTGTAAACTACGTTTCCAATCTTCTACAGATGCGTGGCTATAATACTGCACTGATAAACTCTGTCAATGATGAGGTGCAGGACGAAGCAGGGGGAGCTGTGCCTATAGACCATTCTACAGACAAGGCATATACCGACGGCTACAATGCTGTAGAGTCGAAGGACATGAACGACATAAAGAATGTGTATGAAAGCTGCATGGAGAAACTTGAGGGAAGTTCTCTTTCAGGGCTGATAGACAAGCTTAATGATACTCCGGTAAATGTATTGAACTTCATTCGCAAGCATGAGGAATTGACCGAAGATGAGAAGCGCATAGCAATAGAATATGTTAATGCGAAAGCCGCATACGACGGTATGCTGCAGCGTGTACGCAATGATATTGACGGGAAGATAGCAGAGAGTGATGCGCTTATAGACAGTCGTATAAACCCTGTTGAATCAGGCGGTGACGGTATGATACATCCGGCAACAATGTCTGTTGATGCCAGAAAGGTTTATATTGTCGGTGGTAGTGTTGTGATGCATGATGACGGCAAGGGAGTTCACGGGGAGAAGTCGAGTGCGAGTGTTCTTGTTCGTGATGCAGAGACAGGCAAAATATAAATGGTTGCACCTTCTGCTATATTTTCCGTTGACCCTCTAATCAACAGTGAAGAGTTGAAAGCCTCTGCAGCGGAAGAGATACGCAGGTCTTATGCACAACAGGAAGCCGACAAGATAGACGGCATACTTTCTTTTAATATAGGTGACGAGTATTCTTTGCTTGCTGATAACGGTGAGTGCCTTACCGTGCAGGTTCTTGCAGACAATGGCGATGGTAGTGTGGAGGTTGCTGTTAATGGCGATACTTCAACCACCACTCCTATGAGTAAGGAGACAGTTCAGGCAATGAGCGATGCGGAGAATAAGGCACGTGTGATAGGTGTGGGTGCTGTCGGTGCTGTTTACTCGTGAAGAGCTTGACAGGTTGACGGGTAAAGAGGAAATTGCAGAGGCTGTAGTTACAGAAGAACCATTGGGCAGATTGTCTGATGAAGAAGCTGATGCCCTTATGGCTTCAATGGAGGCGCATGCGGAAGTTGCTCCTGATATTGATTTGAATATCGAGAATTGGGACAATCTCTTTGGAGAACGGTACGGTTGAAACTCCTATTGGTACAGTGAAAATGGGTGAGCATCAGTTTCCTGACCACCTTTGCCAGAGGCTTTGACTGCTTCCCGAATGGCAGTTTCTGCATAAGCAGCATATTGGTGGATTTCTCCACCAGTGTGAGTATGGCTTGCTGGTCTGGGTCTACTATCAAGTCCATCTCAAAATCTCCGAATCTCTTCCCGTCAACTTCCTTACTTCTTTCATGGATACTAACCCTGTCTTTGATTGGAAGACATCCACACTTGGGGCGATGCCTGTATTTCATCTTGTGTCTTGTGTTCATGGCAAGTTTCCCTGTTGTGTCATTGTGGATGATGTTATAGATGGACTGATGGGACACCTTTATCCCCTCATTCCTGCGCAGATAACCCGATATTTGTCGTGGAGACCACTGGTCATTGGTGATATATTCTTTAATCCTCCAGACCAATTCCTCGGAGAGTCTGGCGTTCGTTACAGTTCTCTCCCTGCGCGCATAGCCGTATCGTGCGCCTTTGTCCAAATATACTTTCCCGATGGCGTGCTGTTGCGTTTGATCTCACGCGAGAGTGTGGCCTGACTGATGCCGACTATTGCGGCAATCTCTTTTCTAGCTGTTTTCTTTTGAAGTAAGGCGAAAATTTGCTACATTTGCTCCGAGATTAATTGATGATACATTTGCAATACAAAGTTAGTTAATCTTTGAGGGTGTGTCAAAAGTACCTTGACACACCCTCATACGTATCTCTCTAACCTCTTAACTCCTTAAACTCAAGTTGAAAGCTCTCTCATTAAATTTCGACTGAGCCTAACTTGCTTATACCGAACTCACGTTAAGGAAGACCTCTGTCGTCCGCTAAGGTAAAGAAAACATAAGAAATAGGCTGCGGTCTAATGAGATTTGGGTGTTGGTACTATTGCTTGCAAAGCGGGCTTTATTGCGTTGTAAAGTGCTCCTTCTTGGCGTGCAAAGTGGGCGTTCTTGCATTGTAAAACGCCCCTGTTCAGTTCCGTTTGTCGGTCATAACAAGTTTCAGGATTCCTCCATTCACTATATCCTTATGTGTGAAGAACGGGGTAAGGAGCTGTCTGCCGTTGAGTTCCATTGTTGAAACATACTTGTTCTTCTTGCTGTTGTTTTCTGTCTCAATAATGAATTTCTTGCCGTCAGGCAGGTTGATGGTGACTTTGTTGAATAAAGGTCTGCCGATGCTGTATGTCGGACTACCTGCGCAAACCTGATAAAAGCCCATTGAGTTGAGTATATACCATGCCGACATCTGCCCGCAGTCCTCATTGCCGCTCAGCCCGTCAGGAGCATTTGCATATAGTGTCTGCATCACCTTGTCGGCAAGTTCTTGGGTTTTCCAAGGCTTACCGGCATAATTATAAAGGTGGATGATGTGATGGCTTGGTTCATTGCCATGCGCATACTGCCCGATAAGACCTGATATGTCGGCAGACACCTCTTCGCCTTTCAATTCTGATGAGGCATTGAACAGTGCATCAAGCTTTTCTGCGAATTTCTCTTTTCCTCCATATAGGGCAATCAGTCCCTCTACATCGTGCGGTGCAAACCAACTCCATTGATAGGCATTACCCTCACAATAGTCGTCGCTTCTGTGATTAGAATGTGCAGGATCGAAGGGCGTGCGCCATGCACCGTTGCTGTCCCTGCCTCGCATGAATCCTACCGTTGAGTCGAAATAATGCCCGTAGGCTTTTGCAAACTTGTAGTATTTCCGGGCAATGTCTTTCTTGCCTAACGAGTCGGCAAGCACTGCTATGCAATAATCGTTGTAGGCATATTCCAATGCCTTTGCCACAGCTTCGTTGTCTTTGTCGCAGGGCACATAGCCCAATGTGTTCTTGTAGTGCCTGGCTTTAGGCATGAGCACGGGATAGATGAACTTTGGGCATGTGGGAGTAATGCCCGTTGTGTCGTACTCTGCACAGCGCATCCCTGCTTTTAATGCTGCTTCTGCGTCAAAATTGCGATAGCCTTTAGTGTAGGCGTCAGTCACAAGCGATGTGTAATGATAGCCAATCATGCAGCCTGTGTAGTTAGAACCACAATCCCATTTAGGCACAATACCTCCTTCTTCGCCTTTGCGTGTGAGAATTCTTATATATGCCTCGTTCAGTTCAGGCGATATGATGCTGTACAGTGGGTGCAGTGCGCGGTGGGTGTCCCACAGCGAGAAGTTGGTATAATAAGGGTCGTTCACATCGCCTTGATGCACTTTCAGGTCTTGCCCGAGATAGCGTCCGTCTATATCCTGAAACAGATTAGGACTGATATTGGCATGATACAATCCTGTGTAGAATATCGTGCGTTGGTCGGCATCTTCTGTCTCTATGTCTATTTTACCCAGAACTTTGTTCCACTCGTCATGAGCTGCCTTGCGGATTCCATCGAAGTCCCATGCCGGTATTTCAGCCTTCAGATTCTTTTCTGCTCCATCATAGCCGCACGATGATATGGAAGTCTTTACCATGACAATCTCCTTGTCGTTGGTACTGAACTTCATAAGGACTTTACATCTTGGCTCTTTCCTGTTGTCTGCATCTACCGTGTCGCGCACAATCTCGTAGGTAAACGGTTTTGAGAATACAGCATGGAAATACAGATCATGCTGATATTGCCACCAGTCTGTTCTTCTATATGCTCTTATTGTAGAGTCGTTTACAATTTCCACCTGCATGCTGCGGGTCTTCTGGTCCTGAATGTTGTAGTCTAAATCAAGTATTATTCCGCTCTCACTGCTTGCGGGGAATGTATATCTGTGTATGGCGGCTCTGGCAGTTGACGTAATCTCAGCCTTGACATTGTATCTGTCGAGCAATACTGAGTAATATCCCGGAACAGCCACCTCGTTGTCGTGAGAGAATGCTGATGCAAATGCCACTCTGTCAGGACCGTTGCTGTTCTTCTCGCCTCTGTAGCTCACATCTTGTTTGCCCACAGTTGGCATTAACAGGAAGTCGCCGTAGTCGGCACAGCCCGTTCCGCTCAAGCGGGTATGCGCAAAACCGTTTATTGAGTCGTCCTCGAAATAATAACCCGAACAGGCATCCCAGCCGTGTATTCTCGTGTCAGGTCCCGGCTGAATCATTCCGTGCGGCACAACGGCGGCAGGGTTGGTATGTCCGTGTCCTCCCGTGCCTATGAACACATTTACATACTGTGTGTAGTCCGTATCGCCGGAGCAGGCTGTCAGCATTGCGCCTGCGGCAAGGATAGTTGTAATGGATAGATTCTTCATAATTGTTGTCATTTGTATTTCTTGTTGTCGAAAAGGTCAGTGTGATATGCAAAGATTGAAGGGAAGAAGAAACTGCGAATCCTGCCTCTCAACCCTTGTGTATTGCCGGTAGGATAAAGCTCTTCTCTATGGCGCATGCAAAGCATACAGAGTTTCAGAAATGATATGATGCAAGAACTAATCAGCAATCCGCATATCTCATGCTCTACAGAAAACTTCTTTGGTGTTGTAATCTCATATACATGTTCATAAAACTCCTTATACTCTTTGGTAGTCTGTAGTGTGCGAAAGCGCTTATATCCTTTTATGTAAGGTATGATGGGCGAGAGAAGCGATTTCTGGTGTATGTTTGTATGATTGGCAGTAGTTACAGACTGTTCGTGAAGTCTGTGCCAGCCAAGAACTTCGCTCACCTTTGCGACACCTCTTTTTGCATGGGCATTAATCAGCAGGCTCCAGTCATAGAAATTAGAATATCCCCAATTGCTCTCGTCTTGTGCGAAATCTCTCCTTAACAGCATAGAGTGTCCCACAACAGGGGTGAACATGGCGGAGAGGAAACTTGCTTTGTATTCCACTTTATATGAATGTTCAATATCCACGCCTCGTATATGGTCAGAGAAACAAAGGTCATGCTCACCAATGGCCTTCACCAGTTTCTCTATCTTTTCGGGAAACCAGATGTCGTCCTGATCGGATATGGCAACAAAGTCTCCTGTTGCACGCTTTGCCGCAGTTTCAAAGTTCTTGTTATACCCCATGTTGCTTTCATTCCTGTAGAATTGAACATTAGGTTGTTTCATTGCGTATTCTTTTGCAACTGCTGATGTGGAATCAGACGAGCAGTCGTCTTGAATTATAATCTCGTGTATAGGGAATGTCTGCTTAAGAATAGAGTCAAGCTGCTTGCGTAGATACTTCTCGCCATTATAGGTGGCAATGATGACTGATACTGTTTTCCTCGACATGTTGTTTATAATTTTGTTTCTTTTTGTGAATTATAATCAGCTAAAGCCTCTTCCATAACCTTTCGTCCGAGAGCAATAATCTCCTTTCCTTTCTCAAACTCAAGCAGTCCGTAGCTTTGCATGGGAATTTCCACCGATATGTCGGGTGGAGTGAGCTTGATTGCTGTCTGGGTACAGTTCTGAATGCTCAGCTTAGCCACACGCAATGCCATGTTGAAATAGTTTGCCGAGAAATCAGTATTAACAAAAGCCAGTTTGTTCCACAACGCCTTTTCCGATGTTTCTGTTGACACTAAATATTTCTTCATGTAGTCAGTATATGGTTCGTCGTCAGGAGCACTCACATTCATTGATACAAGAATGTCTCCTTCGTGCCTTGTCACTCTGTCGAGAGGCAGTGGATTGTGAATGCTTCCGTCAACCAATATCTGTTCACCGTTGAGTACAGGCTTGAAGAAACAGGGAATGGATATTGACGCCCTGACAGCGTCCTTAAGAAGTCCATTGCGGAATACAATTTCCTTGCCGCTTACAACATCCGACGCACAGCAGCAGAAGTCTATAGGAAGATTCTCTATGCACACGTCTCCTATGAGGTCGTCAATCATCCTCAGTAGTTTCTCATCGCCTGCAATGTGGTCAAGACCCGGCGATATGCTCAGCAAGTCAAGCAACCGCTTGCGGTTCATGTTAGATGCTATTTCCCTCAGCTGGTTAATCTTGCCTACAGCATATAATCCGCCTACAAGAGCACCCATTGACGTTCCGGCAATGGAGGTTATTTCATATCCGCTCTGCCTTATGGCTTCTATAGCCCCGATATGTGCAAAACCTCTTGCCCCGCCGCCGCTCAGCACCAATGCCACAGTAGGGGGACTTTGTTCCTTCTTCTTGCTGTCGCAGTTGAAAACACTACCTATCTTTTTTAATATACTATTGAGCATGCTTTAATATTATGCCTCAAAATTAAACAATTCTTTTCAAAACACCAAAAACAAATGACAACACGCCACAAGTTTTGCATTTTTACGATCAAGCCCGCAGAGTCATAGACAACAGAGATTATGCAATTTACCAGAACTATGGGTATCAAGGATTATATGGAGGATTGACGGCTAAATATATTCATGCCAGAAAGGCTTGAAAAAAAGTCAAAAGATATTGGACCACATGGGAAGCACGGAACTGGCTGCAAATCTCTTCCGAGCCACTCAGACAGAAGAAAAACTAAGACGTGAAGATATCAATACTAAAGTTCAGGCCAATAACATCCACTTTGAAGTTGGCGCAAAAGTTCGTCAAACCATAAAAGAGCTCGGCGGTACGATGCCTAAAAAATATTATTACTGTCCGCTAAACTTTTTGGGAAGATACAAATTTAGGGCTGCCACTTCTCACGAGGTATCAGCCCTTTTTGTTACCTTTGCTTTTGCTAACAAACTTAGGTAACATGAGCAAAAGTACACATTTTTTCGGACAG
>JBHAEQ010000049.1:0-182907 GCA_041855685.1 Prevotella sp.
GAACGTATCGTGTGAGGGGACGCCCTTAAAGTTCTTGATCTTCGAGCGGAAGAACTCTTCTTTCATTTTCCCGAACTCTTCTATTTCATACCAACTTTCAGCACCTGCGATAACGGCGGCAATTGAAATGTAGAATATGGTTTCCAAACTGTGTTCCTTCAAGTGATCCCTGCGAGGGTCTTCAACATATTTGAGTATTGATAATAGTTACATGTTTTCTATATATCATTTGTTATTTATGTTATAAAGGTACAAAGATATTGTGACATATGCACATAATTAAAAGATTAATTATCAGTTGTTTATGTGTATAAAGACCTATGGACTTTATTTACAATTCGTTAATGCGTCAGCCCTGAAACAGTTATTGCGGTCATGTTTCCCAAATGCGAAACGCATGTTTCCCAATTGGGAAACACATGCACCGCAATTGAGAAACGCATGCGCCCCAATTGGGAAACATATGCATCGAAATTGAGAAACGTGATACGGAAGCCTGTCTTTACATATAGTTATAAGTTGTGTGTTGATACTAACAAAGCCTATATGTGATTATGCTACTGTGAATTCTGTGTTAATATTTTATGTTTTCTTTGGTACTGTAATAATTATTACTTACCTTTGTCAACAAAACTTCTATGTCTTACTAACTCAAATTAATATTATGAAAAAAACAATTAAACTTAACAGTATTGCATTGCTTAGTGCAATTGTAATGCTCACGGCATGCAGTTCAGACGACAGCAGTAAGCTGGAATTACGCAATTTCAAGCAGTCTGATTGTAAGGAAATGACAAGTATGTCGAAAAGAGCCGACCTTGACGAGAAGTTGGCGCATGAAACTGTCAGCTTGAAAGCTGTGGATAATAACTGCATGAAGTTCATTCATTCAAACGCTCGTTTCACATGCAATGCAACTATCGACGTGAAAGTTTCATTAGACGGTAGTACTATAACCGTTGCGGAGACAGCACCTCCTGAAGCGAATTGCATTTGCCCTTACGACATTGAGGCAGAGATAGGACCATTATCGGCACAGGATTACACAATCGTAGTCAAGTCAAACAACACAATTGTTTTAACGCAAAGCTTTACCTACAGTGCTACACTCGACAATACCTTTGATGCCACCGTGCGGTTAAAGTAGCAAATGCACAACTGATTTCAAACTCATAAGATAAGCCTGATGTCGTATTCTCAACGATGTCAGGCTTTGATTGTATTAGTGTGGTTTTTAACGAAAAGTGTTTTAATTTTGGTTAAAGCATTTCCGTATATTTCTTTATGTCTCTTATATTGGTTAAATTTGCAGTAGAAAATAAAATTAGATATATCAGATTTGTGTTTTTTATATGTTTGAAAATTTAAGTGACAGGCTTGAGCGCTCGTTTAAGATACTAAAAGGTGAAGGCAAAATTACCGAAATAAATGTTGCCGAGACGTTGAAAGATGTTCGTCGTGCATTGATTGATGCCGATGTTAACTATAAAGTAGCAAAGACTTTTACTGATACCGTTAAGCAGAAAGCTATGGGCATGAATGTGCTCACTGCCGTTAAGCCAGGGCAGTTGATGGTGAAGCTTGTTCACGACGAGCTGGCAGAGCTTATGGGAGGTGAGGCTGCCGAACTGAAACTCGAAGGTCATCCTGCTGTTGTTATGATGGCAGGTTTGAACGGTGCCGGTAAAACAACCATGAGCGGAAAGCTTGCCAAATTGCTTAAAGAAAAACGCAACAAGAAGCCGCTGCTTGCAGCTTGTGATACATTCCGTCCTGCAGCCATGGAGCAGTTGCGTGTTCTTGGTGAGCAAGTGGGAGTGCCGGTATATATAGAGCCGGAAGCAAAGGACCCTGTAAAAGTCGCTCTCAATGCTGTTCAAGAGGCTAAGGCGAAGGGCTACGATGTTGTAATCGTGGATACTGCTGGTCGTCAGGCTATTGATGAAGAACTGATGAAGCAGGCTGAGGATATTAAGAATGCTACAAATCCTGCCGAAATCCTGTTTGTTGTTGACTCAATGACTGGTCAGGACGCAGTAAACACCGCTAAGGAGTTTAACGACCGCCTTGACTTTACAGGTGTTGTGTTGACGAAGCTCGATGGTGACACACGAGGCGGTGCGGCTCTTTCTATTCGCACTGTTGTAACAAAGCCTATCAAGTTTATAGGTATAAGCGAGAAAATGGAAGGTATTGATGTATTCCACCCAGCTCGTATGGCAGACCGTATTCTTGGTATGGGCGACGTAGTTTCACTTGTAGAACGTGCACAAGAACAATTTGACGAGGAAGAGGCACGCAAGTTGCAGAAGAAGATAATGAAGAACAAGTTTGACTTCAACGACTTCTACAACCAGATACAGCAGATAAAAAAGATGGGTAACATTAAGGACCTTGCCTCTATGATTCCGGGTGTGGGCAAGGCTATACGCGATGTTGATATTGACAATGACGCCTTCAAGAGTATTGAGGCGATAATTCAGAGTATGACTCCAAAGGAGCGTACTAATCCAGAATGTCTTAACCAGAGCAGAAAACTGCGCATAGCAAAAGGGTCGGGTACTAAGATTGATGAAGTGAACAGGCTCATAAAGCAGTTTGACCAGACACGAAAGATGATGAAAATGGTGTCAGGAGCAAATATGAAAAGCATGATGAGCCGCATGAAAGGTATGCCCGGAATGCCAAAGATGTAACAATGTAAATAAATATAAGCGATGAAACTCATTGACGGTAAGGCAACAGCTGAGGCCATAAAAGCCCAGATAGCAGAAGAAGTTAGTCAGATAGTGAAGAACGGAGGCAAACGCCCTCATTTAGCTGCAGTGTTGGTTGGACATGATGGAGGTTCGGAGACTTATGTTAAAAATAAAGTGCTCGCCTGCGAACAGTGCGGATTCAAATCCACACTTATTCGCTATGAGGACAATGTCACGGAGGAGGAACTTCTTGCTTGTGTGGCTAAGCTTAATGCCGATGATGATATTGACGGCTTTATAGTGCAGTTGCCATTGCCTAAGCATATTGATGAACAAAAGATTACAGAAGCCATTGACTATAGAAAAGATGTTGACGGATTTCACCCCGTTAATGTAGGTCGAATGGCTATAGGTCTGCCTTGCTTCATATCAGCAACCCCACTTGGCATTATAACATTGCTTAAGCACTATAACATAAGTACGAGCGGAAAAAAATGTGTTGTCATAGGGCGTTCTAATATAGTTGGAAAACCCATGGCACAGCTTATGATGCAAAAGGAATATGGTGATTCTACCGTTACCGTTCTGCATTCTCATTCACAGAATATCAAGGAAGAATGTGCAACGGCAGATATAGTAATAGCAGCTATTGGGCGCCCGGGCTTTGTTACAGTCGATATGGTTAAAGAAGGTGCTGTTGTTATAGATGTTGGTACAACACGTGTTCCTGATGCAGGCAGAAAGAGCGGTTTCCGTTTGTCGGGCGATGTTGACTTTGAGCACGTTGCTCCGAAATGTTCATATATAACGCCGGTTCCTGGTGGAGTGGGACCTATGACGATATGCTCGCTGATGCTCAATACACTCAAGGCCGGAAAGAAATTATGACGGCTGACGAATTATATAAGAGAGGCAACGAACAGAGAAAACAGGGATTATTCAATGATGCGATGAACTCATATTTGGAGGCCATCGCTCTTGACCCTGAGTCTCCAGCTGTTGTTGCAAAAGAAATGCTGGAAGAGCAGTTTGCCTTCTATTGCAAAGATTATTATAACCCATAATTATGAAAATAATAGGTGCTATTATAGTAGATACAGAGCGCTGTAAGGGATGTAGTTTATGCGCGGTGTCATGTCCAAAGAATGTGATTGAGTTGTCAAAAACAAAAGTCAATCGTTTTGGTTATGTCTTCGCAGAATCAGTGCGCCCTGACGATTGCATAGGTTGTGCGGCATGCGGAACTGTATGCCCTGACGGCTGTATCACAGTTTACAGAAAGAAAGTTGAGGATTAATCAAATGGCAGAAAAAGAAATAATGCTGATGAAAGGCAACGAAGCCATAGCTCATGCGGCAATACGCTGTGGATGCGATGGTTACTTTGGTTATCCTATCACCCCGCAGACAGAGGTGATGGAGACATTGGCTGCCCTGAAGCCTTGGGAGACCACAGGCATGATAGTGGTGCAGGCAGAAAGTGAAGTTGCCAGTATAAATATGCTCTATGGCGGTGCTGGAGCGGGAAAACGTGTGTTGACATCATCGTCGAGTATTGGTATCGCCCTAATGCAGGAAGGCATATCCTACATGGCAGGAGCACAGCTCCCAGGTGTTATTGTTAATATACAGCGTGGAGGGCCAGGACTCGGAACCATACAACCTTCGCAAGGCGACTATTTTCAAGCAACACGTGGAGGAGGTAACGGCGACTATAATGTCATTGTACTTGCTCCTAACTCTGTTCAGGAAATGGCAGACTTTGTTGATCTTGCCTTCGAGCTTGCGTTCAAGTACCGCAACCCTGCAATGATTCTATCAGACGGTGTAATAGGACAGATGATGGAGAAAGTTGTACTTCCTCCACAGAAACCTCGTCTCACTATGGAGGAACTTGAGGAGAAATATCCTTGGGCTTCAACAGGCAGAAGAAACCTGCGTAAGCAGAACATCATTACCTCATTGGAACTCCAGCCTGAGGCTATGGAACAGAGAAACATAGCTCTTCAGCGTAAATATGCTGAGGTTAAAGCCAATGAAGTGCGTTATGAAGAACTGTATATGGACGATGCTGAATACATAATTGTGGCTATAGGTTCTGCTGCCCGCGTATCAGAGAAAGCCATAGAGTTGGCTCGCGAGGAAGGTATAAAGGTAGGTCTGTTCCGTCCAATCACTGTATGGCCCTATCCTGAGCATGAGCTTGATTCTGCTGCAAAGGGCAAGAAAGGCATTCTCGTGGTTGAAATAAACATGGGTCAGATGATTGAAGACGTGCGCCTTGCCGTTGGTAAAGGCATCGCTGTTGAACATTACGGTCGATGCGGTGGTATTATTCCTGAACCGGAAGGTGTTGTTGAGGCATTGAAAAACTTAAAAGAAAGGGTGGAGAAATGATAGATGAGAAAAAGCAGGCAGATATAATATCAGAAGAGAATATTGTATATAAGCGTCCGGAACTTCTCACCGATGCCCGCATGCACTATTGCCCTGGTTGCAGCCATGGTGTTGTGCACAAGTTAATAGCTGAAGTTATAGAAGAAATGGGCATGATCGATAAAGCTATCGGTATATCACCGGTAGGTTGCGGTGTTTTTGCCTATAACTACATCGATATTGACTGGCAGGAAGCAGCTCACGGACGTGCACCAGCATTGGCTTGTGCACTGAAAAGACTTATGCCCGACCGTCTTATATTCACCTATCAGGGTGACGGTGATCTGGCATGTATAGGAACAGCAGAGACTTTACATTCTCTTAGCCGTGCAGACAACACTACGCTTATTTTCATAAATAATGCAATCTATGGTATGACAGGAGGACAGATGTCGTCAACAACTCTACTCGGACAGAATACATCGACCAGCCCATACGGTCGTGAACCAGAACTTCATGGTTATCCTATTGATATTACGCAGATGGCGGCATTGGTTCCCGGGGCATGCTATGTAACACGACAGAGTGTAGAGAGTGTAGCCTCTATCCGTAAGGCAAAGAAAGCATTACGTAAGGCTTTCGAGGCTAATATGGCAGGTAAAGGATCTTGTATGGTGGAGTTTGTTGCAACATGCCACAGTGGATGGAAGATGACACCAGCACAAGCCAATGAGTGGATGGTAGAGAATATGTTCAAACAATTCCCTAAGGGTGACCTAAAAGATACTACAGAGCTATGAAGAAAGAAATAATTATTGCTGGCTTTGGTGGTCAGGGAGTATTGTCTATGGGTAAGATTCTTGCCTATAGCGGACTTATGGAAGATAAGGAAGTGACATGGATGCCGGCATACGGACCAGAGCAGCGTGGTGGTACAGCAAATGTTACTGTTATTGTAAGCGATGGCAGAATAGCATCTCCTGTGCTGAGTAAGTATGATGTTGCTATAGTTTTGAATCAGCCGTCACTTGATAAGTTCATGCCGAAAGTAAAGCCTGGTGGCATTCTTATATATGATGACAATGGTATCTTGAATCCTCCTTCACGTACAGACATAACTTCCTATCGCATATCTGCCATGGAGAAGGCAGCACAGATGAATAATGCTAAGGTGTTCAACATGATTGTTCTTGGTGCACTGCTTAAGGTCTGTCCTGTAGTGAGCACAGAAGGATTACAGAAAGCTTTATATAAGTCGCTGCCTGAACGTCACCACAAACTTATTCCATTGAACATGGAAGCTGTGGAGGAAGGTATGAAGCTTATTGCTGAGTAATTCATGATATATAAATATAAAAAGAGGATGCAAACACATCCTCTTTTTATATTTATAATCCTAATGGCCTGGATATATCAATGTTAAATCCTAGAGAGTTTATTATTCTAAAGAATAACCCAACTCCATGTTCTACAACTCCATTCTCTATTTTAGAAATATAAGATTTAGTTGTTCCTACTCTATGAGCAAGTTCACTTTGAGTAACCTTAGCCTCTTTTCTTGCCTGCAACAGTATTTGTGAGGCATAGAAAGCTTTAGCCTCCTCTTCAAATTGTGCACGTTGTTCTGTACCTTCTTTACTGTACTTAGTATCAAGTACTATGTCGTAATCTTCTACTTTATGGTTGTTTGTCTGCATAATATCTCTTTCGTCTAACTTTCTCGTCCAAAGCACATCCATGAACGTTTGAAAGTATCCACCATATGTTCTTATTTTTTTCTGGTTTCAGTCATGATGCAAAGGAAAAAAGTTTCTATATCTGACAACCTTAGAGGCTGTTAATGTTGAGTTCTTAACATATTATATATTTATCTTCAAGCTCTGTCCTTGCTTTAGACTTACGTTATATTCTTTTCCGTTTACGTGTAGAGTGGTGCTTGCGGCATGTTTGGCTTTTATTGTTACTTTGGTGATTTTACCATTGTTCCAGCTGAAATCGAGAGTGAAGCCTCCTCTTGCACACAAGCCACTAACACTACCTTTCTTCCACTCATCAGGACAGGCTGGTAAGAGAGTGATGTTGTTTTGAGAACTCTGTATCAACATTTCGGCTATTCCTGCACAACCTCCGAAGTTACCGTCAATCTGAAATGGCGAATGCGCATCAAGCAAATTTGGATATGTACCGCCACCATGCTGTTTGTCAGGACCTTCGTATTTATCGGGTGATACGTATTTGAGTAATGTCCTTATCATGTGGTAGGCTCCTTTGTTGTCGTTGAGGCGGGCAAGCAGATTTATTCTCCAACCTGTGCTCCAGCCTGTGGTCTTGTCGCCTTTTATTTCTAAAGAGCGTGCTGCAGCCTTAGCTAAATCGGATGTAAGTGCAGGAGTTATGTGATGTCCCGGGTATAATCCAATAAGATGAGATTGATGTCTGTGCTGCCAGTCATCGTCATCCCAGTCGTGATACCATTCGAGCAATTGTCCACGTTTACCGATTTTGTAAGGTCGAAGACGGCTTATTATATTCTCGGCTCTACCTATAAAGTCATTGTCAACGCCTAATACCTGCGCAGCTTTCACTGCATCGCCTACGCATTCTCTTATTATAGCCAGGTCGGCACTACCGCCATAGAATGTGTCGCCACGGAATCCTGTTGTTGTGATATAGCGGTTTTCAGGCGATGTAGAGAATGATGTTATGAGTTCGCCGTCCTTTTCAACAAGCCATTCCATACAAAACTCTGCTGCTCCCTTTAGGGTAGGATAGTATTGTTTGAGAAATTCTGTATTGCGTGAAAAGGAATAATGCTCCCAGATATGAGTGCTGAGCCAGGCACCGCCCATAGTCCAGTTTGCCCATTGCGGACTTGAGATGCCTTCACCAATAGGATTTGTGATTGCCCATATATCAGAATTATGAGCTGCACACCAGCCTTTGTCAATATCATAATAAGCTTTTGCCGACTGTCTGCCGGTTCTTTCCATTGCTTTCACGAATGTAAGCAGCGACTGGTGCATTTCACTTAGATTGGTAGTTTCGGCAGCCCAGTAGTTCTCTTCAAGGTTGATGTTTATTGTGTAGTTGCTTCTCCATGGAGCCGATAGATGTTCATTCCATAGTCCTTGCAGGTTGGCAGGCACTTCCGGAGTGCGGCTTGATGAAATGAGAAGGTATCTGCCAAACTGGAAATACAATGCCTCAAGTTCTGGATTATATTCATTGTTGAGACTGTAGTTACGCAACTGAACATCAGTTGGAAGACTTTTAATATTGTCGGCTGTTGTACCGAGATTCAGCGAAACCCTGTTGAAAAGAGCTTGATAGTCCTTTAATTGTGATTTCCTGATATCGTTAAATCCTTTCCTTGCAGCCTTGTTGATGTTTCTCATTACTTCAGTTTTGTAGTCAAGACCTTCTTTTACAGGATCTTTTTCGGCACCATTGAAACTTGTAGAGTTTGCTATAAATAGTACAACTTCTCTGCAACCTTTTATCAAGAGTGCTCCATCTTCTGCAATAATACTGCCTCCGCGATGCTTCGCTTCTACTATTGTTCGGAAGTGTATGCCACGTTTAGGGTCATAGAAAAACTTCTCTCCATGTTTACCTGTTTCGTAGAAAGAATTTGCCGTATATGCGGCATAACCTGAGTTTATGATTCTATTATTTTCGACAGATATTTCATGTGCAAGAATGCAGTCAAGACGTACTCTTGCATTGATACCTTCTTTGCCTTCACTACTTATTTTCACAACTATCACAGAGTCGGGGCTTGAAGCAAAATATTCCGTTCTGAATTTGTTTGAGTTACGAAGATATGTTGTGTAGGCAGTTGCTGTGGCAAGTGACAGACTGCGCTGATATTTGTCTATGCGTGCTTCCTTGTCAAGATAATCAATGTAGAGAGTTCCTAAAGGTTGATATTTCTCTGACTCATGTCCCTGCATTCGTCTTACGAGAGTATCGGCGACTGCATAGTCTTCATTATCCAACGCCCTGCGAACATCAGCCAGATGTTTGTGAGCATCAGGATTTACGGGTTTCAAGTCGGGTTCTCCTGTCCACAGAGTTATGTCGTTAAGTGATATTCTGTCTTGATTTGTGCCACCATAAATAATACCTCCCAGTCTGCCGTTGCCTATAACCAACGCTTCTTCAAAGAATGTTGCAGGACGGTTGTAGTGCAGAGTTTGTGCATTTGCAGAGAAAAATGTTATAGCCATAGTGACTAAGCAAAATACTGATTTATTTACTCTCATATTCTTTCTTTTATTTTTTCTTAACGTAAAGAAGTTGTTTGGGCAATGGCTCTTTCTTGGTGTTTTTGGTCTGTAGATATACATCGAGTTGCTGTCCCATGTAGTTCTCAAAATAGTGCAGGCTGAACTTATGAAATCCTTTTTCCAACGCAACATAGTTATAAGCAGGTGTTAAAGAGTGTGAACCATCATTGTCGATTATGCACACATCGTCAATGAAGAGCTTAGCACCGTCATCGCTGTTGATAGAGAATATGTACACACCTTTGTCCTCAGCTTTGAAGAATCCCTCAAACTTATATCCGAAATAATCTTCAGTTGGTGCTTTGCTTATGTCAATGCTCTCCATGAAACCTGTATTGACGAGTCTTCCTTTTGTAAACATGGCTTCTGTTGATTTCAATCCCTTGTAGCCTTCATAGTAGGTGTAGGCAATTCCGTTGTGCATGCCGTCTTCGTCATTAGTTGCCGCTTTCATGTGCCTACCTTCTTTCTCCATTTCCGATGTTATACCTGATGGATAATAGAATACAGACTCTTTTCCTTTAGGTGTCCAGACCCATGATTCAAATGATTGTTTCCCTTCTGTCAATTCCACAATACGACAGCCTCGTGGAGTAGTCTCATCTTCGTCCATTACTCCCGACTGGCGCCCATAGGCAAGGGCAACACCTTTCCATAGTCCTATGAAGTCGTTGGCATGGTCGTGACCTACGAAAGTTCCCATCACATCATGCTGTTCAAGAAATGCAGAGAAAAGTCCTGAGTTTATATCACTTGGACAACATGCTTCGCCGATGTGTCCAAGACAGCGTGTAGAATCGGAAGAAAGTTGCTCGTATTCAGGAAGACATATATGAAAATAAGCCAGCGATGGGACAGGCGTTCCACCGTTGGCTTCTTTTATTTTCGTACTTTCTTTCACATACCAAGCCACTTGATTATGGTGGATGTTGTCGTAGGTGCTCAATGAGTTGTCGGCATAGAGATTGCCAGAGTCAAAACCGTAAACCACAGCTTTTGTACTGTCGTTGTGTTCGCTGAGAATTTTTATCAGGGCATTACCGTAGCCGTTGATAGTTGTTTCGATATTATTTCCCACATGCTTCTTGCCTTGACGTGCTATGATAGAGTAAATCATTTGTGGTGAATAATACTCTGGGTCATGATTTCCCATTAGTATTACGTATGGCACTTTTGTTTCTTCCATCATTGCAACAATCTCCTTCCAGCTTTTTTCAGGGTCGCCGCCTGTCACAATGTCGCCAGTAAGAATGCAGAGGTCGGGGTTTTCCGATGCTACTGCAGCCAGTACCATGCGTCGGTTGCTTGTGCTGTCAGTCTCGGGATGTTCCCAGTGAAAGTCTGTGAACTGGGCTATTCTGAACTTGCCATTGTGGAAGCGCAGTTCCTGAATATCGTTTTGAATATGCTTATTTTCACAACTGATTAATGCTGTCAGTAGTATAAGTAATGAAAGACAATGTTTCATAAAACGGTTTTCTCTATTTTAGTATCGTTTTTCTTTATTTCCGTACTTTTTTATCGTATTTCTGCCATAATTTCTTCTTGGCAGTCATAACTTTCAACTCCTCTGTTTTGGCTTTGGCAATGCTGTCTGTAAGTTCTTCCTGTTCTGGAGTTGCATAGGCATGTTGAAATTGCGGCTTATCCTGCCAATGCCCTCTGGTAAAGTCAGGCACTGCTACTGATGCATTGTTGTTGTCCATTGATAATGCTCCAAGTTCTGCCAGACAGCACCATTCTGCCATGTCATATACATCAATATCCTGTGGTAGTCCGTTCTGAAGACAGTATATCAGTCGGCTGTCCATGATGAAATCCATTCCGCCGTGCCCGCCGACCTGTTTTGCTATTGCTCCATATTTCTTCAGAATAGGGTGCTCATATAGTGCTTCCAGTGCTTTTTGTTGTTCGGTGGAGAGGAAGTCGTGTCCGCTCAAGTTATCATAGCCTGCTACACCAGCTATGTTAAGATTTTGTCCGTCGAGTGATATGTGTTCCTCGGGATATTTTGTGAGGTAGCCCTTCGTACCCGTCAGGTTGTACAGACGGTTATAAGGTTGTGGATTCATGACATTGTGTTGTATTTCCACAATCTTGCCTTGTGCTGTTCTAAGGAGTGTTGTTGTGTGGTCACCGTTGCGGAAGTCAGGACACGCCTTGCCTGTCTTCTTCTCCACATATTCCCGACCGTGTACACTTTTCGTATCCATTGCCACGAGAGTGGTGAATCTGTCGCCTCGATGAATATTAAGGACTTGTGCTACAGGACCTAATCCGTGTGTGGCATATACATCGCCGCGATTTTCCATATTATATTTCATTCGCCAGCCTAATCCCGTTGTGTCATTTGGATTTTTCCAGTATTCTTCCCAGTAGGGATCAAGATTATGTATGTAAGCTCCTTCACCACGAATCACCTCACCAAAAATTCCATGCTGTACCATGTTGAGTGCAGTCATTTCATACCAGTCGTAACAGCAATTTTCAAGCATTATGCAATGAAGTTGCTTAGATTCTGCCAAGTTTATGAGTGTCCATATTTGTTCAAGGTTCATAGCAGCAGGTACTTCTATAGCAACGTGCTTTCCATTTTCAAGTGCATATTTTGCTACAGGGAAATGATGATCCCAGTCTGTTGCAATATATACAAGGTTGATATCATTGCGTTCGCAAAGTTCACGATAACCAGTTGCCCCACTATAGATAACTGCTGGAGGAAGACTCTTCTCACGTAAGTATTGTTGGCATTTCTCTGCAGTTTCGTAGTTGTAGTCGCATAGTGCTACTGTCTGAGTGCCTGGAATGTAGGTATAGCGATGCACAGCATCTGCTCCCCGCATACCGAGCCCCACAAACCCCATTCTCACTAATTCCATTTTTGGAGTTGTGAGTCCAAGAGCGTGTTTCTGTCCGTCTGGGCGTACAGGAGTGTCTATAATAATCTGACCTTTATTCCAATGCCATGTTGTTGATTTTGAAAGACTGCCTACAGGGCTATCCTCATTATTGATTAATGTTTGTGTTCCCAGTGCATTTAATGTTCCATACACCATTAGCGAAGTAACAGTCAAGGCTGTTAAAAATAATTTTCTCATTCGTTATTTGTTTAAGTTGATAATGCAAAGTTCTCAATTTTATTTTATTTATGCAAGTTTTTAAGGAGTTAATACCTACTTAAGTAAGTATTTTTTGTTCATTCTCTGGCATGATGTCGCCCCAGTGATAGCTGTCGATTTCTCCCGTTGCCCGAATCATGCGATGGCAAGGGGATAAGATACTCGGAAGGATTTAGAGAACGCCTTCCAATTCCAGCAACTTCCGCTTAGCATCCAAACCTCCAGCAAAGCCTGTCAGCGAACCGTCATTGCCTATGACACGATGGCAGGGTGCGAAGATAGCCATCGCATTGGCTCCGTTGGCATTGGCAACAGCACGCACGGCTTTCGGGTGCCCGATACGCTTTGCCATTTCGCCATAAGAGATGGTCTTACCGAAAGGAACTTTCAATAACTCATTCCACACCGTCTTCTGAAAGTCCGTGCCTACGAACAGCAACGGAACATCGAACGCTCTGCGCTTTCCTGCAAAGAATTCGTCGAGTTGCTGTGCTGCCTGTTCAATCACATCAGACGTACCCTCTTTGAACTCGGCTTTCAGCATGCGTTTCAGTCGGTTGTTCACTACATTTATTCGTTTTTCTCTCTGCCAGTCGCACAGACAAAGCCTATCTTTGAACGAACCGAGTATCAGTCTGCCACATGGCGACTCATAGTATTTAAAGTGGATAATGTTCTTCTCTTGCATATTTTCTCTATCGTTTTCTCGGTGCATAATCCTTCAAACCCTCTACCGCACCTGCCGATACTGCCCAAAGGTAGATGCAAGCCACGCTGCAGTATGGTGAGTAGCGGCGGCGGTATTTCTCGAACAGTGTGCGGGTAATCTTTCGATGATGATAGAGCATCCGCAGACCGC
The DNA here is from genome assembly GCA_041855685.1 of Prevotella sp. GTDB lineage: Bacteria > Bacteroidota > Bacteroidia > Bacteroidales > Bacteroidaceae > Prevotella. Next base: position 13,342 of record JBHAEQ010000049.1, read on the forward strand.
GCTGCACGGCTAAGTCGCCAAAGCTCAACACATCGGGGCGTTGCAACGAATGGAGCATCAGCATCTCTGCCGTCCACACGCCAATGCCATCCAATTCCGACAGCTTGGCACAAACCTCTGCATCGCTCATTGACCGAAGGGAATGAATGTCGAACTCACCCGATACGATTTTCTGTGCCACTGCCCGAATGTAGTACACCTTCCTGAAAGTGATGCCGAATGCCTGCAACGCCTCGGGAGAAAGAGCAAGCACGTTTTCGGGTGTAACCTCGCCCAGTGCATCTGCCATCTTCCGCCAAATGGTTTCGTGTGCTTTGGTCGAAATCTGCTGTCCCACTATCGAATGGACAAGTGCGACGAAAAGATCGGGAATCACCCGTCTTTTCACCATGCCTACCTTATCTATTACCTCGGCAAGTCGCTTGTCCTTGCCTTTGAGATAGGCAATTTCCTTCTCTCCGTATGGAAAATACTGCTCCATCTTGTTTTTAATTTCTTTGATTCATGCGTTGTGAAAATAAATTTCATCCGTACAGTAACGGAAAGATGCTATGTTTTGCAGTTCGATTTTCATCTTAATATATTTTTGTTCATATATCGGATATATGCTTTTCTATGACGCAAAGTTACAATAAATCTTTTTCTTTAACGACCCGAAAATTGCTTTTTAGCAAAAATAGTAATAAATTATGTTGTCTCATCAGAGTGGGTCACAACAGCGAGAAAACAACTGTCGGTACCTCAGCGGGGGTCACGCTGGCAAGAAAACAAGCAAAAATATACGAGGATATGTTTTCGGGCATATCCTCGTTGTTGTTCCGCCTGCGGTCTAATGACCGATTCGGGTTTATTATTATTTTTTTGTGTTCTTTGTATTGTTATTTTTTTGCTGTTCCTTGTTTTCAGAGAGTTTTTTTACAGTATATCCTATATCCATAAATCCTTTCTCAATATTTTCTGTTGTAGTCTTTGTATTGTCGAACTTTATTGTAACAGTCTGCTTCTCTACATCAGTGACGATTGACTTTATGCCTTTTATGAATCTAAGATTACTCTTTATTTTATTCTCACAACTTGTGCAGTGCATAACAGGTGTTGTTGTATATACTACTGTTTTGTTGTCGCCTTTGGCAAATGTAGTGATACTGAGAGTTAGTATCACGATTAGTGATAAAACCTTTTTCATAATTGTTTAATTGTGTCGTTTACCTAAATTCATTCTTATTCCTGCATAGAACATGCGTCCATGTACTGGTGCCCACACTTGCGTCGCATCAAAGCCTGTAGAGTATGGATTGTCAGCACCGAGTATAGGATTATCCTGCTTGTAGTTTGTTAGATTCTCACCTCCTATATAGACAGAGAATTTCTTAAACCAACGAGTAACCTGGAGTGCAGCTTGAGGATATACTGCTGTATATTTCTTACCGTCAGAAGCTATGCTCTTTGGTAGTCGGGCAGGACCATTAAGTTGTAGAGAACCGTCGAACTGCCATAGTCCCATTCCTGGTTTGTAGGAGAAAGAGAAGAGTCCCTTGTACTTTGAGCTGAGCGCCTTGTCCATTGTAATGCCCCCGTATGTAGTCTTCACAATATTGCGCCGGAATGCAATAGTTGTTGTCAGTCCATCTATAGGATCGTATGTGGCGTCTATTTGAGCTACGTGACTGTATGATTTGCCTGCACCTTTATTGACTTGGTTGTTGAGGTCGTATATGAGCAAGGTGTTGATGTCGGTATCATAATCAACAACTATCTGATTCTGGAAAGTGGTGTAGAAATACTCTGCATTAATCTTCAGATTCTTTCCCCATAGCGGGATATCAAATCCGAGAGTTCCTCCGAAGTTCCATGCTTCCTCGCGTTTTGTTATCTGCTCTTTAATATTTCTGCCCATAGCGAGCAGGTTGTTGTTCTCTGCCCAGAAAGAATTAATCAAGCGATAGCCCTTTCCTGCCGATGCTCTGAGCTGCAGCCAAGTATTGAACTGGTACTTTGCGTGTACTCGTGGAGTAAGGAATACATTGTTTTCTGACTTGTCGTGAGTTGCTGCATCAGCACGCATACCAGCCATTAGAATAAATTTATTATTCCAATTGAAGGTGTATTGGGCGTATGCACCTGTACTGCCGTAAACAATATTGTTCGCCACAGCATTGTGATACTGGTCGAGCCAGTGGCGCTCAACATTAGCTCCTACCGACAGATTGTGCATCTCTGTAAGATTTGTTTCATAGATAATCTGTGCCGTGAGGTCGCGCTGTTTAATGTTGAACGTGCGTTTGCCGTAGGCATTATCTTGATTATGTGATGCAAAATTAGCCAATACTGCTATGTTTGAACCGTGTTTAGGGTTTAAAATGAAAGCATGCTTCATGTAGGCTTCATAGCGTTCAGTATCTATTTCCCCTTTCCACGGAATTGCAGAATTATTCGCATGATGCTTTGTGTTACCGAATATGCGGTCTTCCTTTAGACCTGCTATCCCACCGTGAAATATGTACTTGCTGTTACTATAGAACCAACGATTCTGGAGGTTGAACTGGCGCACGTTGGGTTTATCCATGAAGTTGTCGCCGTTGCCGTCGTGTCCTCCCCAGTTTTCATCATAGTGTGCAAGAATCTCGGAGGAAAGTGTCTTTGTTATATGAAGATTAGCATCAACATTAGCTTCAAAACGTGAATCATTGTCTGCATAGAGGTTTATAGTTGCTCCCTCAGAATCTTCAGGTTGAAGATACTGAACGTTTATCTGTCCTGCAATACCTTCGTATCCATTCTTCACGCTTGATGCTCCTTTTGAAACAGAAATAGCTTTCATCCAAGGACCAGGTACATAACCTAATGAATAAGGCTGTGCTGCACCAAAGAAGTTAGGCTGGCTCTCGGTCAACATCTGTACGTATGTGCCCGACAAACCAAGAAGCTTGATTTGCTTTGCGCCTGTTGCCGCATCGGAATAGTTGACATCTACAGAAGGATTGTTCTGGAACGATTCACCCAAGTTGCAGCAAGCTGCACGGAACAGTTCTTCTTTATGCATGTGGAATCCAAGTTCTGCACCTGTTAATCGGCGTGTTGTAACTTTTTTAGAACGTACTTGCACCTCGTCCAACATCTGCTCGTCGTAGGCAAGAGAATCTATTCCTTGCATCTGGGCATTAGCTGAGACGATATTTGCGGCAAGTACAAATAATATAATTATATGTCTTTGCATTCTTTTTTGATTTAATTTATACCTTAATATATAATTATTGCAGACGATGTCTTTACTGACACCGCTTGCATAAATATAAATAAAAGGTAGAAATCAAATCCTTAGAATACGGAGTATGGTAAGGTAAGCCCGAGGCAGATTATGCCAAAGGCTTGATATGTTCTTTGCTATTGGGTTGGCTGTGTACAGCGATTTTGCCAGCAAAGATGAATTGAACAATGGCAGATTCAGGACTGGTGTCTGTATATCTACTGTCTGTTTGCAAATTTTAGCTGTGGGAGACAAACTTATGACTTGTGCCTGCATACAGTCTGTCTTGTGTGCGCAACTATCATTTGCCACATCTGCTAACCCTACAAATTTAGTTGTTTCTGTATGGTGACAATGAAGCATTGTTATTCCTGCCCCCATCCAAACGATGAGGAAAGATATTAAAACGGATATTAATATTTTTGCACCATGCTTCATATGTACTTGCAAAATTAATGATTAGTTTGCGCAACTTGGTTGCAAACAGCCTATAATTAGTTTTTTTTAGGTTTTCCTAAGCATTGAAAGATATATCAAAATCCGTATCATTTTTCTCAATTGAGAAACGTGGCAATGAAAAACCATTGTTTTTTATATTATCCCCAAATAGGTCATTATCCCAATTTAGGTTCAACATATTGCTTGATTGTTCAGCGGTTTGATTACATTACAATTACTTCCAGACTGCCGCCACAAGCGTGACACAGTTGGTACCATAGTTGTGGTACTGTTGGTACCATAGGCGTGAGAATAATGTGAGAAAGGTTAACACAAAACGACTACACAACGATCAAACAACACATCATGTTGAACAAGAAAAGACATACTACATGCAAGATGTGAATATCAACTGAGTACTGTCCTAAAAAGTGACTTACACACTTTTTAGGACAGTACCAACTCCTTAGTATTCTTATTGTATGGAGTAATCCTTTTTTATTTCACTCCAGACTCAATACTCATGACAAGAGCCTTGAGTGTGCCTGTCATTTCAGCCGTTGTTTGGCGTAAAACCCATGAAGAACGAGCTGCCATGAACACTGTGTATTCATCGGCATAGTCGCTCACGAAGGTCAGCTTCATTGTTGTTTCTTCTTCAACTTTAGCTTTCAGTTCTTGAGCTAATGTACTCTTTACTGTTCCAATAATTACTGCTTTGTAACTATTGTTGGTAAATTGCTGAAGTGCTTTTGTTGAAGCCTCAATCTGTGCAATTGTTGAGAATCGTACAGTGCATAGAGGCAGTAACACTGGTGCCGGCTTTTTAGCAATTGTCTGAGCCTGCACAGGAGTGTATTTTATGAAGCAGTCGGCGGTGACAGGTTGGCATTCTGTTGTGTTGATTTTGTGGTTGAACAGAATAGTTGAACCTTCAATATTGCCTGCATTATATTTCTGCAGTGCAAACGCACTGAAGTGTCCTGTCTTGAACGACAATTCCGAAGGGGCATTAAACGACTGTTCGTGATTGGCAAAGTTTGTCATGTCTGTACGTTCAACTATTCCTACCGTGCAGGCATTACCCTTTTGGTTGAAGTAGCTTATCACCTCTTGGATATTTGTATTTGCAGTTTCATCTTTCAGACTGCTTACAAAATAGAGGTTTATAGTATTGTCCTTGTTCCATTCATTGTTAGGAGTGGGTGGAGTAGGAGGAGTATCGGGCACATCTTCTCCGCTCTTACATGCGATGAAAGCCAATAGGCAGAGAAGCCAAAGTGATAGGGAAAATATCTTCTTTTTCATATTCATGTTCTATTTTAATAATATTTCAGATACAACAGGGCAATGGTCTGACAATTCTATTGTTCCGCAGTATCGCGGCATGACTTTTGTTGTTATGAGTTCCCATTTGTCTTTCGAGCCGAGTATGAAGTCTATCTTCGACATACCATAGTACGTGCCGGCATTGTCGTCAAGACGCATGTAACTTTTCTCTATTGTGCTCAGTTCGCTCGAACTCGGACCTGCATTGAGATCGCCTACCAACAATGTGGGCAGTTCTTTTGAGAGTACTTGGCTGCTTGTCAGGACCTGTACCTGTTCCATGCGTCCGCCTTCGTGGTCAAGATGTGTGCATGCCACTCTTATGGTCTTGCCGCTTGGCAGTAGAATATCAGCTGTTATTACGCTGCGCTGGTCGGCAGAACCGGCAGGCCGCGGCAGTTGTATTGATGTGGCATTAAGTATAGGGTAACGACTTAATATAGCGTTGCCGTAGAGGTTGTTTAGACAATAGGTGTATTTTGATTCGTTTTCTTTGCCTTGCTTGTTGTCGAGATTGTAGGAATATCCGAAGAGGTTGAACATGTGCAGTTTTGTGGCAAATTCTGCAACTACGTCGCGGTTGCTGTTGCCCGTCATTTGCTTCGGCCCTCTGTTTTCTACTTCGTTGAGGCATATTATGTCGGCATCTTCAGGAAAGAGATGGTCAACATATGGCTGGACGTTGTAATTGTCGCCCTCGAATGCTTTTATATTGAAGCTCACTACTTTCAGTTTGTCTTGTGCTGTTGCCGTTGCCGTGTAGCATATAAAAGCTAATAATATAATTCGTATTATTCTCATAATCTTACATGAAATAAAGAATCCCCACCCATTAGCAGGGCGGAGATTCCCTTTAATGTTTATCATTATTTATTCAGTAACATATCCCGGGTTCTGCTTGTACATACCGTTAGCCTCACCGAGCACTTCATCAGAATAAGGGAATGCAATCATGTGAGACTGATATGGTGTACGAGTAGGAGTCTGGATATATGTGCCAAGCGTGTAGCTTGAGTTAGGGTTGTCACGATTCTCGTAGAATCTTACCATCGGAGGAGTGTTAAGCTCTTTCAATGCAGCTGTCTTGAGATAAGCATCGCCTGATTGTGCCCAACGCTTCAGGTCATAGAGATGATCGGTGAACTCAAATGCCAACTCGCAGCGGCGCTCATGGTATAGATTCTCTGTTGTTGCAGTGCCTGAGATAGTGGCAAGTCCTGAGCGCTGGCGCAGGCGGTTGAGATCTGTTGTGGCTTTTCCTGCCTGATTAGTCATGAGATAAGCCTCTGCACGGAACAACAGCATCTCGGCAAATCGCATAAGCGGGAAGTTGATTCTTGCCGTAGGCCAGTTACCGTTGGAATTTACATAGTCGTAGTCAGGCATACCAGCTGTACCGTAAGAGAAAGGATCCATATACTTGTTGATCATGAAACCTGCATCGTTGTCAGATGTAGAATAGAACGTACGGCTTTCTCCGAAGTAGGTGAATTCATCGCCATAAGCAAGTATTGAACGCTTGAGACGCTTGTTGACATCTCTGCCTCCGTCTTTCAGGAATTCCTCATAAATGTCGTTGGTTGGTTTGAAGTAACCCCAGCCGTTGTATTTGCCCCAGCCTTTGTTTTCCAAAACAACGCCAACGAACTCAGTTCCTGCATTTGAAGCGCCATTGCCTGGAATTGTGAACATATATTCTTTTGTCCAGAACTTGCTGAAGTCAGCCGAGAAGTTGTCGTCAAACTCAGGTGCGAGGTCGCGTCCGTAAGTTGTCTCCAATTCATCAACACATTTAATAACCTCTGCCCATTTGCTTGCATCCCAGCATGCCCAGTATGCCAGACACTTTGCCTTGTAACCCAATGCTGCTGCCTTGTGGGCGCGTCCTTGGTCGGCTTCGGTGTATTCTTCAAACTTTGGAAGATACTCAATAGCCTTATCCATGTCCTCGCATATGAGTTGATAGTTTTCCATGACAGTAGCACGCTGCGGAGGAATAGTAGAGTAGTCAAATGTGCTGCCGTAGTCTTCATAGCGCACAAACGGAACACCTTGTTTATCGGAGCCGTAGCGGTATGCGGCAAGGAAGTGTGCGAATCCACGCATGAAATATGCTTCGCCCAGTGAGCGCTTCTGTATTGGCGACAAGTCGTCTGCCTGTACAAGATTTATAATAATGGAGTTAGCACGTGATTGAATGATGTATAGGTCTTTGTAAATCTCCTTCAGGGGCGATTCGTTGCCTTCTATTGCATTGGTTGCTATTTGTGGCCAAGAGCGGTTACGACCCCATACAATGTCGTTAGCTCCAGCCTGCTCGTAGAACAATGTACGTCCGTACATATTGTCACCGTCGCCGGCAAGCTTGAAATAGAGACCGTCAATATTGTCAATGGCCGCCTGGTCCATTTTCGATAATTTATCATTCGTAATTTTTCCCTCTGATTCTACATCAAGGAAATCACCACATGATGTGAATGAAAGAGCGGCGGCAACAGCGAATAATGAAATATATTTCTTCATAACTGTATAGTCTGTTAATGTTATTAGTATGTTAATTTAATGCCGAATGATATTGTGCGTGACACAGGGAATTTCATTGAGTCCCAGCCTCCGCACTCAGGATCCATACCTGAATATTTGGTTATAGTAAACAGATTCTCGCCTGTTACATATACAAACAATGAACTCATGCGGTTTGCAAGATGTGAACTCTTGCGTATAATGCTTGTAAGATCATAACCTACTGTGATGTTCTTCAAACGCAGATATGATGCATTCTCCAAGTACCAGTCAGAGTTTGTGCTGAAGTTGCCGTTCTCGTCCTTATAGGAAATACGTGGAATGTCGCTGCCAGTATTTGTTGCTGACCAAGCATCGAGTATCTTGTTCCAACGGTTGAAGTTGCCGTAAGCCTCGTTCAATGTTGTGTATTTGCCTACGAACAGAGCCTGTGCACCACCAACACCCTGAAGCATTGCACTTACAGAGAGGTTCTTCCAGTTGAATCCTGCGCTTAATGCGAATGTTGTCTTAGGCATTGCATTACCACAATACTGGCGGTCATCATCGCTTATTACTCCGTCTTCGTTGAAGTCAACGAACTTCAAGTCGCCTGCTTTGGCAACGGGTTGTATCCTGTTACCATTTTTGTCAACGTATGCAGCAGCTTCTGCATCGCTCTGGAAAATGCCGTCGGTTTTTATTAGATAGAACGAGTTGAGTGGCTGACCGGCTGTTGAGCGTATCACATCTTTGATGTCTTTGAATGATGATGAATCCATCCATACTCCTGCTTTGCCGTCAGAACTGATGCCTGAATCAAGCACTTCATTGTTGAGCCATGCAAAGTTGGCATTTACAAAGTATGAGAAATTTTTGTTAATCTTGTCATTCCAACCAGCTGCAATCTCAATACCGTTGTTTTTAACCTCGCCAAGATTCACCAAAGCCTCGCTTGCATCAATTCCTATTGTTGACGGCCAACCTTGTGAGGCTTGCTGTATGAGGTTTTTAGTGCGCTTGTCGAAGTAGTCGAATGACAATGTGAGGCGGTTGTTGAGCATAGAAAGGTCAATACCTAAGTCCCACTGCTCTGATGTCTCCCATGTGAGTTTTGTATTTAGAGCTTTGTCGAAATACATTATTGTGCCAAGGCGTGTACCGCTGGTAATGCCATATTGGGCGCCTTGGAGTTTGTTCCATTGGTTGTCATCTATACCTATTACTGCACTACTGTAGTTGTAAGCAATAGAACCGAGGTTGCCAATCTTACCCCATGAAGCGCGTAGTTTGAACATGTTTACCACATCATTCTTTGGGAACCAGCTTTCGTTAGACACTTTCCAACCGGCAGTTACCGCAGGGTATGTTCCACTCTTGTAATTCTTAGGAAGGCGTCCTGCCCAGTCCTTACGCCATGATGCGGTGAAGAAATAGCGGTCGTCGTAAGAGTAGGCTATGCGGCTTATAAAACTTACGTTGGCATCTTTATGTGCCAATCTGTCGAACACGTTCTTTGTAGCCGCATAGTCCAAATATTGCAGGAATGGTTCTTCTGCTGAAAAATTTGTGCCGGTAGCATCAAGTGTGCGCATGTATTCACGATCGGCAGTGGTTGATATTAATGCACCAATATTGTGCTTGCCGAATGAATTATCATACAGGAGGGTATTCTCTGTTTTCCAGCCAGAATAACGATAAGTAGTGTTTGTCAAGTAGTTTGTTGGGTCTGCCTTACCTATTTCAGGGCGACCAGGAATGAAATCTTTATAGTGGTTGGTTTGAATATAATAGGTGAAGCGGCTTGTGAACTTCAGTCCTGGAATGACATCATGTATCTGAAGAGATGTTGTAGTCCATGTGTCAGATGTCTTATCCCAAACATTAGGTGCTTCAAGCAAGCGCAGTGGATTGATAGCATCGCCGTGAATGTCAGCAAAATTACTGCCGTATTTAGCTATGTATGCTGGGTCTTCTGTTGTTGTTCCACCGAATCCAGTGCCGTCATACTGGCGGATTGCCGCACTTGAAGGCATGTAGATTGAGTTCATAAGTACACCATTCTCCGCACTTGATGTGTTAGTACTTCTTTTGCTTGAGTTGCGCCAAGTGAAGTCCTCGGTAATTGTAATCCATTTGTTGATGTTGAACTCACCGTTGTAATGCAGTGTGTGCTTATTATTGTAGGTGCTGCGCAGAACACCGTTATCGCCGTCATAGGCATAACTTATACGGTTTTTTGCTGTTTCAGAACCAGTGTTGAGCACTACATTATGACGCTGATAGAAAGCTGTGCGGAAAACCTCGTCAGCCCAGTCGGTGCGTGTTGTTGTAATCCAAGGGTTCTTTGTTGTGTCCCAACCGGTTATTCCTGCAGTTGCACCTGATGCTGTGCGAACCTTCAATTGCTCTTCTGCCGTAAGACCATGAGCTATGCCGGTGGCTGTTCGGAAGCCGTAAACACCATCATAACTTATGCTTGTTGCTCCGGCTTTTGCCTTTTTGGTTGTTACGAGAATAACACCACCTGCACCTGACTGTGCTCCGTATATAGCGGCGGAAGCAGCGTCTTTCAATACTACTATTGATTCAATATCGCTGACAGAAGGAATAGGTGCTCCTGTAATTCCATCTACAACCCACAAAAGTCCGTCTTTTGTTGAACCCTGTCCACGTATTACAACTGATGGAGTAGAAGTTGGGTCGCCACCGTTTGCTGAGATTGTTACACCAGGAAGTTGTCCCTGCATCATAGCCTCGGCAGATGTTACTGCACGCTGTGAAAGTTTGTCAACATCGCCAACCACTCCTACAGCTGCAGAAAGGTCTTGTTTGCGTGTCTGTGCTCCATATCCGAGTACCACTATCTCGTCAAGAAGCGCATTGTCCTCTTGTAAAGTTATGTTCAGGTCCTGACCGCTAACACGCACTTCTTGTGTTATGAAACCAACATAAGTGATTTGTAAAGTCTGTCCGGACTTTGCATTAATAGAGAAGTTTCCGTTTACATCGGTTACCGAACCTCGTGAATAGCCTTTCACTACAACGCTTGCGCCTATGATAGGCTCACCAGAAGCGTCTTTCACAATTCCTTTAACCATGTTTGTCTGCTGGGCTGCCACTACACCATAACCAGTGGTAGGCATAACCTCAGGGGCAAACAGCGAGAATGCAGATAGTGCAGCTACACCAAATAGTCTGCACTTCCAACTTGCTGAACAATTTGTTTTTTCCATACTTGTCCGTTTTAGGTTACAACTGTTTTAAATAGATTTGTTTGTTAATAAATAAATTGGATACTGATAGTTTATTCCATACAATGAAATGTTACTAACGGTAAAAAACAATGCAAAGTTAATTGATTTTTCCAAACGACAAAATGTTTTTCTTATATTTTAGTGTAAAAACCTTAAAATATGGTCAAAATAGGCTTCTAATGTGCTTTTTGTTCTTATGTAACCATATCTTGATGACGGACTTTCTTGTACTTGCTTACAGTTTGTAAGTTGTATTTCCGTTTCATCGTTATAGAAAGTTTTGTGTATATTTGTAATTTTGAGTTTGCATTTTGTTTTCTACATTCTTAAATAGGGTGAAAAATAGTAATAAAGGTTTGTCAGAATGAAAAAAAAATGATAACTTTGTCGTGCTTAGTTGGCTGAAAGAAACCTTAGTCAGGTTGCCAATAATATATAAAGTTACACATTATTTAATTTATATAGATTAAAAACAATTATGGTAGATTACAAATCAATTGGTCTTGTAAACACAAGCGAAATGTTTAAGAGAGCGGTAGATGGCGGTTATTCCATCCCCGCTTTCAACTTCAACAACCTTGAGCAGCTTCAGGCTATCATCACAGCAGCAGCTGAGCTTAAGAGCCCTGTTATCCTTCAGGTGTCAAAGGGTGCTCGTAACTATGCTAACGGCACACTGCTCCGCTTCCTCGCTGAGGGCGCTGTAGCTTATGCTAAGGAGCTTGGCTGCAAGGCTCCAGAGATTGTTCTTCACCTCGATCACGGTGACACCTTTGAAACATGTAAAGAGTGTGTTGACAACGGTTTCTCATCTGTGATGATCGATGGTTCTCATCTTCCTTACGAAGAGAATATCGCTTTGACTCGTAAGGTTGTAGAGTATGCTCATGCTCACGGTGTTACTGTTGAGGCTGAGCTTGGTGTACTTGCTGGTGTTGAGGACGATGTAGTTGCTGCAGAGTCTCACTACACAAAGCCAGAGGAAGTTATCGACTTCGCTACACGCACAGGATGCGATTCTCTCGCTATCTCTATCGGTACTTCACATGGTGCTTACAAGTTCACACCAGAGCAGTGCACACGTGACCCAAAGACAGGTCGCTTGGTTCCTCCACCACTTGCTTTCGACATTCTTCACGAAATAGAGAAGAAGCTTCCTGGTTTCCCAATCGTTCTCCACGGTTCTTCTTCAGTTCCAGAGCAGTATGTTGACATGATCAACAAGTACGGTGGTAACCTTCCAAATGCGGTAGGTATTCCTGAGGAGCAGTTGCGTGAGGCTTCAAAGAGCGCTGTTTGTAAGATTAACATTGACTCTGACTCTCGTCTGGCTTATACTGCTGGTGTTCGTGAGACATTGGCTTTGCACCCAGATTACTTCGACCCACGTCAGTATGGTAAGGTAGCTCGTGCTTACATGACAGATCTTTACAAGCATAAGATTACAAACGTGCTTGGTTCTGATAACAAACTTGCAGTTTTGGATTAATATCCAAGTTATATATTGTTTTTAGATTTTTCGAGACACTCATATTATTGGGTGTCTCTTTTTTTTATTCCACCGCACCACTATTAATAGTTTTATTGTTGTCCGCTAAAACTCAAACCAAAACACTAAACAACAAAACCACTAATTCTCCTATTTTTCCTTTATGTCAATATTATTCCCGATTTTATTATTTCTGTGCGGACAGACACAAGGTCTGTCCCTACGTTGTTGCTCATAACCTCTTAGCTCCTTAAACTCAAGTTGAAAGCTCTCCCACTAAATTTCTACTGAACCACAATACATACAAATGGAAAGTAACAAGGCGGATATTTTGTCTAACAATAGTTATTTATAGCAAGTATTATTGTGTAAAAATGTAATGATAGTTATTATTAACCTGCAAGGATAGTTATCGTTAGCACGTAAGAATAGTTATCGTTAGCACGTAAGAATAGTTATCGTTAGAGCATAAGAATAGTTATCGTTAGAACATAAGAATAAATATCGTTAGGTTTTAATAATAGTTATTCATAAAACTCATGAAAAGTACCTTACAAACTTAACCACGGATATTAGAGTCCGCTGATAAACCTATTCGGGTTTATTTAGGCAAACGCATGTACCTCAATTCTGAAACATGATGTGAAGGCCTTTCTACATATATTGTTGAATCTGTTTTTATTATAATAAGGTGTAGAATGTGTGACACGATATGTTAAAAACGCATTGTTGACCAGTTTAGTGGTACAAAAAATATTAAAAAAGTTTGCAGAAAACGAAAAAACTTTTAACTTTGCACCCTATTTAGTGTCAGTTTCGTTGGTGCATTCCAGCTTGTAAATGGATTATAATTGATTAGAATAATAGGTATGACAGAGTTAATATCGGCATTATTGGACCGTCTTTTGATTGCGGTATTACAATTTTCAAATTATGCCGTAACTGACTTATATGCGGAGGTTGACGGTGGTGGAGAAGTTGAGGGAGTGTCTTATTCTGGTATTGACACCCTTCAATACTATCTTTACCTTGTTACCAATTATTTCGCCGAATATGCTTGGCAGGTACGTTTGTGCTATCTCATAGTGTTGGGTTGCATACTGACTATAATTGTGGTGTTCAGCCTTTTCATGCGCAGTGTTGTGCGCCGTAAGAATTATTTGAAGAAGCAGCAGAAGCTATACGACCGTTTTTATCGTCCGTTCCAGATTATTTTGGGTAGTGACACTATGCGGGCTTCTGAAATTGAGGAGATTTTAGGCTGCGAGGAAGTTGATTTGAGGCGTATGGACCCCTCTCTCTTTGCCGATCTTCTGACACGTGTGCGTATGGAGATGTACGAAATTGTGTATCTTCCTAACTTCCAGCGCCTAGCTGATATGACTGGTGTTAGAAATCTGTATGAGGAGAATCTGCTTAAGAACCGCAATGTATTCCAGACGTTGCAGACACTGTGTATGTTTCAGCTGATAATATCAGAAGGACGCTTGGCAAACTATGTCAACACTCCAAGCGACGACATACGAATGATGGCGCGAATGTGTTATATATTGTGTAGTGTCAACGAGCCTTATCGTTATCTGTTGAAAGATCTTGATGCAGCGCAATCAATGATGCGTCCTATGATTCTGCACTATATCTTCGGTTGGATGAAATCGCAGGACCGTCATATGCCAAACTTCCTTGCCACGTCAGACCGAATCACTAATCCTACAATGGCGGCTTTCATGATAAGAGAGGTGGCTTATTGGGGAAGCGACGAGGAAAAGGATCAAATTCCGAAGTACTATTTGGCTGAACGACGTGACTGCCGTGCAGCAGCTATCTCTGTGACAGGTCAGTTGGGTCGTGAAGATTTTGAACAGCAGCTTATCGACAGCTATGTTTACCAGACGGAGCATCTGCGCCGCGATGTGATGAGAGCTGTGCTTGCCATAAAGTCGGGAAAGAGAGTACAGTTCTTTATTGACGCCTACAAGGAAACACCATCGCGTGATACTCGAGAGTTGTGTTTGAACTGCTTGTACAGCTATAGTGATGAGGGACGCAGAGCTTTTGAGAGAATACGCGCCAACGCTAATGACGAGGAGCGAATAATGATGGAGCAGATTGATACATCTAACCTGCTTGTGCAGATTCGAGCTTATTCATAATAGTTTGTAAGGCATTTATATCATAAAAAATAACGAATAGATTATGTGGGAATTTCTGCTATACTTCTACGGAATCGTCATCTTCTTCTACTCTATGGCACTGATGGTGTCATACGTGTTCCTACTTGTATCAGCATACAGATACAGCACGAGCTACATGAAATGGGAGAAGTCATACATAAGAAACATGGTCGATACCAGTCCATATACACCGGGTGTGTCGATTATAGCTCCTGCTTATAATGAGGAAGTAACAGTGGTGGATAATGTGACATCTCTTTTGGCTCAGGATTATCCCAAGTTTGAAATTATAATCGTCAATGACGGTTCTAAGGACAAGACACTTGAAAAACTTATAGAGAACTTCGAACTTCATGAAGTGCCTTACGATTACAAGGAGCATGTTCACTGTCAGCCTTTTAAGCGTCTGTTCCGTTCAACAAACCTGCGTTATAGCCGTTTGGTAGTGGTTGACAAGGAAAATGGTGGTACTAAGGCTGATGCTGTTAATGGTGGACTTAATGTTGCACAATATCCTTATTTTATCAATACCGACGTGGATTGTATTCTTGCGACTGATGCCATGTATGAGTGTATCTTCCCTGTTCTATTGTATCATGATGTAATAGCTGTGTCGGGAACCATGAGTATGTCAAATGGTTTCGAGCTTGTTGAAGGTAAGATTAAGGAATTTAAACCTTCAAGTAGGCCTATTCCATTGTTTCAGGACTTGGAGTATAAGCGTTCGTTCCTTGTCGGAAAAATGGGCTGGTCGTCAATTAATGCTATGCCTAACGTGTCAGGAGGATATGGACTATTTGATACTCAGGTAGTGAGAGCTGCAGGAGGATATGGTTATGACTCTTTTGCCGAAGATATGGATATGCTTACGCGTATGGTGGCTTATTGCTGTGACTTTAACCGCCCTTACAGGGTTGTACAGATTCCTCACACATGCTGCTGGACGGAAGGTCCTTCCAATCTTAAGATTCTGAATCGTCAGCGCACACGTTGGGGACGCGGACTTATACAGCTTTTCCATAAACACCGTCATATTCTTTTTAATAAAAAGTACAAGAGAATGGGACTCATAACTTATCCTTACGTATTTATATTTGAGTTCCTTGCACCAGTTATTGAGATGGTAGGATTCTTCTTCCTTCTTTATCTCATATTTACAGGCGGTGTAAACTGGCATACTTTCTGGATAATATTCTTTGCTATATATCTTTTCAGTGTTATGTTGTCGCAGGTGGTGGTGTTCTACGACTTTATTCTGGGAGGTAGTTATACTAAAGTAAGAAACTATTGGAAAATATTTGTTGCAGGACTTCTTGAACCATTCTTCTACCATCCGATAATAGTGTTCTGTTCTTTGAAAGGATATTTCAACTATATAATTGGTACACGAGCCGTTTGGGGAGCTATGACACGAACAGGAACTGGAGGAGCCAAGAAGGAAGAAGACACTAAAAAAACAGCTGGTGCAGTTATTGCAAATGTAGCCGGCAGTCCGCAGCCGACGATGCCTGTAGGTGGTTGATAAAAGTTGGTATAAACATAAAAGCATAACAAAGATTCACTAAATATATGAAAGTGTATAAAAATATCATACGAAGGTCGTTCCTTATGGTAATGATGTTCATGATGGGAACAGTGGCTGTTTTCGCAGATGTGCACTCACTGGAGTATTACGATACTAACGTGCGTAACCACTTCAAGAATCAGCGTTGGCAGCAAGGAAAACGTCTGCTTGATGAAGGATATGAGTTGTATAGCGGCAATTCTGTAATGAATGAACTTCAGGGATGGTATTACTATCACTATAAGAAATATGACCAGGCACGCTATTATATAGTGAAGTCTCTTCGTGAAGAACCTTCAAATATTCATTCCCGAGAGTTGATTATAAACGTTGAGGAAGAATCAAAGAATTATTCAAGTGCTATTTGTTATATTAATGAAATGCTTGAATATAATCCATACAACCGTGGCTGGTGGCGAAGAAAGATAGCATTGTATAGAAAGATTGGTAATAATGTTGAAGCAGACCGACTATTACAACGTCTGCGTCAGATTTACCCTGATGACCCTCAAGTAAAAAAAGATATGAGTTATCAGAGCGAACTCGATTATTATAACTCTAAGAAAGTAGGGAATACTGAAGGTCAGCTCAAGGCTTTGAGGGAACTTGTTACTCTTCACCCCAAGAATGCAGCCGCTTATATGGATCTTGCCAATCTTTATTTGCAGTTAGGTAGAAACGGCGAAGCGGCAGAAGTAGCCGGAGAAGGTGTAAAGAATACTGGCAGTGTGGAATTGGTGAGAAAGCGGGTGGCAATACTTATGGAGATGGGTAATTTTACTGAAGCAAACAATTATCTTACCGGCTACATGCGTACAAACCGTAGTAATGCACTTGCTGATTTGCAGCGTAATCTACAGATGGAGATGGCGTATGCGGCTTTACAGAATGATCCATATACCATGTTTGGTAAAGTCTATGAAACACAGCATTCCGATGAAGCCCTGACTTATCTTATCAATACAGCTATGTCGCGTGGCTATTATGACGATGCTTTAGGCTATCTTTCAGATGCAAAAAAGAAAAAAGGCGAGACAGAAGAGATAATGTACAAACTTTATATTGTAAACAGTCGCCTTGGAAATAAGAATACAGCAAACAGCCTGTTGACACGCTTTGTAGAGAAATTCCCTAAGAATACTGATGCAATAGAAGAACTGGCTACTTTACGCTTTGAGCAGGCATCAAGCCTGATGCTTGCAGGGCAGTATGCCGAGGCGATACCTTATCTTGAATATACTTCAAGTAACTCTACAGACTCTGCTACAATAAACGATGCCACCAGTCGTTTGTATAACTGCTATATAGAAACCAAGAATTATGAACGTGCAATTGAGATGCTTCAGGTCCTTTCTCCAAAGATCTCGAAAGTTCGTTATGCTCTCATGCAGTCAAATTTGCAGGTGATGAGACATCGTCAGCCCGAGGCTTTACGAATACTGAAAGAGGCTTACGACGAAGCTGCCACTGATGCCGACAGATATTTGTTGGCAAGTGCGTATGAGGAAGTTGCTGTTCCTTATGTAAAAGCACTTATGGAAAGAGGTATGGTTCGTCAGGCTAATACATACGCAGTAGAAGCTGTGCAGATTTCGCCTCGTTCAATTGATTTGCTCAATCAGGCAATCTCTACCTCATACAGATTAGGTAATAAAGAAGAATATATGAGCTTAGTGGCACGAGCACGTTTGTCATACCCTGATGACCCTGCATTCATAGTAAAAGAAGCTGGTATATTTACTATGGAGAAAAACTATAAGTCAGCTATTGAGAGCCTGCGCAGATACTTGGATATATATATAGGTGATTCTTCAATAATAAATGCGTTTTCAGAGAATAGTGAACTTTATGCATTGCAATGCCTGAAGCAGAAGCATCCATACGAGGCTATGGTTGTTGTTGACTCGGCTCTGATATATAATCGTACATCAAATGCATTGCTTTATACAAAAGGACGTATATTTGAGGATTTGCATGAATATGATTCTGCTTACGTTTATCAGTTATACTATAAACCAACACTGATGGATTTCAAGGAGCATAAGCATCATCTGGAAGAAATTTTGTATAGAGGAGCAAAGAATGAGATATATCTTGAGTATATGTACTATCGTCCAGGTGCCGAAGATAAAATAACTGGTACCGCATTTGCAAGCTATACACGCAAGTTGAAGAAGAACTCATACACATTCTCTTTAGGTTATGCAGGTAGAGATGGTAGTGTTGCCAAGGATTTGGCGGTTGATGAGCAGATACCTGGTGGAGTGGGAGTACAGCCAGGCTTTACATGGTCACATATCTTCAATAGTCGTTGGTCGGGTGATGTTTCTATTGCATGGGCAAATCGTTACATGCCAAAGTGGACATTGAAAGCCTCACTGACACGTAATATGAAAAACGACTGGACATTGGGAGGACGGGTAAGCTGGCGTTTGCTTGATTCTTATTCTGCTTTATATAACGTAGTACACAATCCTGCTGCAGCTGGTACGACTGACCCTGAATATGTAAGTCTCTTTGCAGGTTGGAATCATTCAAGAAAAAGTATGTTCAATTTAGGAGCTACGTTGTCAAAGACAATGGGAATATTTGCATTTAGTGGTTCTGCAGACTTAATGTATCTGAACAAGAATGTTTATGTAAGCGGAAGCCTGAAAGGACAGTTGTTCCCTATTGACGGCAATCATAGCCATGTCTTTGCATCGGGAGGTCTTGGTACTGCTCCTGAGTTATCGCTCATCGACCGGTCAATGCCAACCAGTTTCAATCGAATCAACACATTTGTAAGCTGGGGAGGATTATATGTTGTAAATCGTCATTTGTCTATGGGAATAACCGGTGACTGGTATACATCTTTCAACAATAAGGAAAAAGCAGGTACAGAATATCTTTCAGAGAGTTCTATTTACCAGACTACAGTAAGTGTTTCTACATCGTATCGTAATTTATTCTTTGTACATGGGCATCTTTATATCACTTTCTAACATATTGTTGTTATTGTGTCTTACCTTGTCGTCATGCACAACGCGGGCAACAACACTGCCGTTTGATTACTACGAAGATTATTGCATTGTAGATGCTTATAATAATAAAGTAGATAAACATTGGACAGATTACTTGCAACGCCACTTATCTAAACGCTGTTTGTCACCTAAGATTGTGAGTAGAAATTTTGCAAACAACGAAAATAAAATTAATATAAGTGTGCATGTAGATAACAGTCTGGGGCATGAATATAATATAGTACGCACGCGCGAAGAAGTAAGGCTGATTGCAAAGACAGAGGATGTTATGCTGTGGCTTATTTACCAGTTTATTGCCGGTGTGGCACAGGATGATTGGCGTTTTAATGCTTCTGATATTCCTCCTGCTGTTATAGAAATACAGACACAAAAGGCTAATCGTGCTTTTGAATTACGTAGTATCTATTCGTCTACTAATGCTGATGGAGAGATGCTCTCTATCCGTGGAACCAATCATGTAGATTATGATTGGGCTTTGTGGGGACATAATATATGGAAAATCATTGGTGAAAAGCCTGCAGAAAGCGTGTATGCACTGATTGACGGTAAACGCAATCATGAACAGTATTGTTTCTCTTCACCAGCTCTTTATTCTTTAATTGATGAGTGGGTTAATGACAATTATGGAAAAGGTACGGCTTTAAAGCATGATAATTTTACTATTATGCCGCAAGATAATGCTCTTGTGTGCATGTGCGATGAGTGTAAAAAAGCTGGTAATACAAACAATAATGCAACACCGGCAGTGACTTCTATGCTGTTGAAATTAGCGAAGAAGTATCCTAATCATAATTTTTTCACAAGTTCGTATCTCACCACAGTTACTCCTCCTAAGCAGAAGCTTCCTGATAATGTGGGAGTTTTCATATCTGCTATCGATATTCCTATGCAGTATGAATTCAAGGCGAGTAAAGGCTATAAAGCGTTTAATTCTATGTTGGAATCATGGAAGGCAGTCTGTAACCGTATATATATATGGGAGTACGATCAGAACTATGATGATTATCTTACTCCTTATCCCTGTCTTAATATCATGCAGAAGCGTATGCAGTACTATAGTGATGCAGGGGTAAAAGGAATATTTCTTAATGGAAGTGGTGACACATATTCTTCTTTCGACGATCTCCGTACTTTTGTAGCATCGGCACTGATGGTAAATCCACAAACTGATGTAGAAAAACTTATAACACGTTTCTTCAAGGCGAAATATCCTGAAACGGCTGACATTCTTACGAAATATTATCAATCGTTGGAAAATTCAATCAAGAAGTCTAATAAGGTACTGCCACTTTATGACGGCATATCCAAGGCAGTGGAGACATATCTTGTTCCTGATGAGTTTGAGAGTTTCTGGACTACACTCGACAAAGCTTCAAAGCAGATAGATACTGATGAGCGCAAGCTGTTGTCGCAACTACTTACAGCATTAAGTTTTACACGTATGGAACTCCTGCGTCTTAAGCCTGAACAGGTAACAGATGCAAAGAAGGAAAATATACTTGAAGTACTCAGTGAATATTCTTCTGTTCCTGGACTTGACAATTATCGTGAAGCAAATGGCGCTATGTCTGCATATCTTGAAGCATGGAACACACAGCCACTGCTTGCCGATAAAAAAAATCGATTGAAAGGTATAACAGTAACATCAAATATTAAAGATGGGGACGTATTACCAGTATCTGTACTTACTGACGGACGTTTAGGTTTTTCAACAGATTACCATTTGAATTGGTTGATTACAGGCTCCAAGGAATTCAAGGTTACTGTCAGTAAGATGCCTTCTGCTAAAGGCACTTTGGTAATATCGCTGCTCTTTGCACCACAATGGCGTATGTGGTTTCCTTCATCAGTAGAAATATCACAAGGAAGCAGAAGCCTTGCCAAGATAGAACCCGCTTCTCCAACTGGTGATAAAGAGGTGTTTAAGAAAGAAAAGATAGAAATTCCACTTCATGATATTGACGTGAAACTTCCATTAATAATAACAATGCGCAACTCTGACCGTAAAAGGTCAACAATAGCTTGCGACGAGATTCTTTTCAATTAAGTAAATATGAAACATATACAACAATTATTATATATTACAGGACTCGTTGCATTATTAGCATCGGGCTTTGTTTCGTGTGGTAAAGTTGTAAAACCTACATCACTGATAGTGCTTGACTCGGTGCGCCACTATTATCCGCTTCTTCAGGGACAGGTGGTAGATATGTCATTCCGAGTTGCTAATATAGGTGATGAACCATTGGTCTTTACAGACATTATGCCATCGTGTGGTTGTATTGCTACTGATGCTAGTCTGAATAAGGTTATTCTTCCAGGTAAGGAAGAGAAACTATACTTTAAGTTCAATACTCTGAAATATACGGGATATGTAAAACATAGCATACGCCTATTTGGTAATATAAAACCAAGTGGAATGGCTGTTATTACTTTTGACTTGGTTGTTGTGCCGCCTTATGACTATGGCCCTGACTACGAGGAACACTATTGGCACGAAGATGACAAGAAAGACTGGGCTGGTCCTGGTGGTCGGTATAAAGGACAATATTGGGTTCCTTCTGAGATGGATAATGCATATACTCGAACCTATTTCCATCTTCTTGATGACAAGAAATGATACATTTCCACATAAATGAAGAAATTTCTTGAAAAAAGAATGGAATATTTGTTTTTTACGTTATAAAAGTTGTAACTTTGTAAAATAACAAAATAAATTAAAAATATGGCAGAGATTGACTATGCACGATTTAAGATACTTATTGTTGATGATGTGCCTCTCAATGTACTATTGGTTCAGAAGATGCTTTCGCGTTTCCCATTTCAATTCATTTCTTGCTATGGGGGGCAAGAGGCTATTGATATAATCACCAATGATAAGCCTGATTTAGTTCTTCTCGATTTGATGATGCCTGTTGTTGATGGTTTTCAAGTATTGGATTATATACGCTCAAAAACTGAATTAAGCGATATGCGCATAGTAATACTATCTGCATTAAACTCAGATGCAGACATTATGCGTGGATTGCAGGCTGGTGCTAACGACTTTGTTACCAAACCAATAATAATGGAGCGCTTGCTTAATGCCATCAATAAACAGTTGGAAGAATTATCTTAATAATGTATATGTTGTATATATAAGCAACTGTTATCGTGAAGAGAAGTCTTACTATTTTTTTTACTTTTATGATGCTGGCGATAGGTTCGTCAGTAATGATGGGTGATAATAGTAAGAATAATGTTTATGGCATAGATAGTATATGTTATAAATATCTTAATGCGGGTCTTGTGCATCGTTATGATAAGGCTGTTTTCATGTATTACGAAAAGATGAAACAGGCAGCTATAGATGCAAAAGATAATAAGGCATATGTTATTTCATATTGGCTGCCTCTGTATTATTATTCCAAATATGGCAGTGTGGAGGAATCGAGTAGTGCAGCCGACAGCCTACGAATGGTGGCGAAGAAATATGGGTATAGCCGATATTATTTTCAGAGTTATAGTCAGGAAATTAACAACTTGTTGAACTACGAGCTTTATTCTAAGGCAATGTCCGTTGTAGAGAAGTGCAGAGCCGAGGCGTTCGCTTCGGACGACAAGTATGGTATATATACAGCCTATTTGAGTATGGCTACCATATATCAGATGCAGAAGATGAAGACGTGGGCAAGGAGGTACAACCTCATGGCATTGGAGTATATGGAGAAATATCTGCCAGAACAGGAACCAGCCGTGTTGTATGTCAACCTGTTCGACCTTAGTGACAATACAGATGAGAAGAAGTTGTATCTTGAGAAGGCAGAATCTACGGTTAAGACCCCGTCACTTAAGTCGCGCATTCTGAGTAGGCGTCTCATATACCATGGATTGACGAACAAGCGTGATGAGTTTTTTGCTGATTATGCAAAGATTAAATTCGACAGTCTAAGATTCTCTGGTACGTATGATACTCAGGTGAAAGCATACTATTATATGTTCTGCAACGATTCTGTGAAGGCGTACACTACTGCCAACGGAATTAGCACCTACGAAGATAATCAGCTATTGATAAGCCAAATCGCTCTGTATTTCGGTGATTATAAGAAGGCTTACATGGCGCAGCGGAATATAATACAATATAAGGATAGTCTGCTTAACTCCAATCTCATCACCAAAATGGCTATACAGTCGGAGCATCTGGGCAACGACGAACTTAGTCGAAGTTTGCGTATCAGGGAACTTGAATTGTCTGAGCGTAATCTTCAGCTTGTGGCGCAAGCCAGCGAAACCGAAGCACTACGTTCAAAACAGCGTGAACTTTTAGCAAAGGAGGCTTTATACCATGCAGAGCATGACCGTGCAAAAGCAGAAAACCAGCGTACAAGAGCTTTGTTAAGGCAGGAACAACAATGGCGGGAATTATCACAGATGCGTGCCGACCATTCTAAGTTTGTTGTGCTTTTAATAATACTGTCAATCTTTGTAGTATTTCTTGTGCTTGTTATTTTAGGTATTGTTTTCTATGTTTCTAATCGTAGGAAGATGCTGAAAAGTCTGCGTGAAAGTAATGAACGACTTAACGAAGCTGTTGTTCGTACGGCAGAAGCAAACCGTACAAAGAGTTTGTTTTTGCAGAACATGACGCACGAAATACGTACTCCTTTGAATGCTGTATTAGGTTTTTCGCAGTTGCTGTCTAAGTCGGAAATGCCTATTACAGAAACAGAGAAGAAAGAATATGCTTCTTATATTGAAAGCAACGGTCAGTTGCTGACAAGTCTGATAAATGATATCCTATATGTTTCTGATATAGAAAATGATAATTTAGAGATGGTGTATGCTATGGTAGATAGCTGTCAGTTGTGCAAAGAGGCAATATCAACAGCTCAATGTCATCTACCAAAGGGTGTTCAACTCATTTTCTCTATGGATATGGAAGACGATTCTCTTATTTATACAGATGGTAAACGAGTTAAACAGGTATTGGCTAATTATCTTAGCAATTCATGTAAGTATACAGCTAAAGGCACAATAACACTTCATCTTACTGACAAGCTTCATGATGGATTCTTGACTTTCGTGGTTACTGATACCGGTTGTGGAATACCGAAAGAGAAGCGAAGTGAAATATTCGATTTATTCTTCCAATTAGACAGATTCCGTCAAGGAACAGGTGTAGGACTTTATGTATGTTTATCTATAGCACGGCTTATGAATGGTAGAGCATGGTGTGATCCTGACTATGATGATGGTTCACGGTTCTATTTTGAAGTACCTATTGCAATGCCGCCTGAGATATAGCTTAAAGTGCATATAAAATAAAAAGCTTCACTCCATTGAGTAAGTGTGTATGCTTGCTCCATTCTGCGCTGACGGCAGATAGTTTATTCCCCACCAGCATATTTGCAGAAGGCAGAATGACATTATGAGAATACAGTTCTGTAGTTTCTTATGTTTGTTGTCGTATCTCACCCAATGTAGATATAGTAGATATGCAAACCATGTTATTGCCGCCCATGTCTCTTTAGGATCCCATGCCCAGTAGTGTCCCCATGCCTCTTTTGCCCATAATGCTCCCATCAACATTCCAAGGGAGAGAAAAGCCGTACCAGCATATACAAGCTCTTCTGTTGCAGAGTCGTGAATGTTGTTGTCGCATTTTTGAAATAATTGGTATATAGCAGTCAGTGCAGATGCACCCAGCAGTGCATAAGCCATCATATATACTATTACGTGCGGTGCAAACCATGGACTTTGCAGAGCCGGCATAAGTGTCTTGCTGTGTATTTCCGGTTTGAAGATGTTTATGCCTACAAA
The DNA here is from genome assembly GCA_041855685.1 of Prevotella sp. GTDB lineage: Bacteria > Bacteroidota > Bacteroidia > Bacteroidales > Bacteroidaceae > Prevotella. The sequence goes on from JBHAEQ010000049.1 coordinate 38,164, forward strand.
CACTATTGCCATTATAGTGCTGAATGAAAGTATCCATCTGTAACTACGGCGACTATAGATGATTGCTCCTACTGGAGGCAGAAAAAGACTATACCATAAGCGTGTTTCGCCCATAGTACGAAGAGGTGGACGCTCAATGTGAATCCACATTATTATTATATATATGAAGAAAACCACTGTGCCTAAGCTTGTCAATGCTATGGCGGTACGCTTTCTTTCGTGCCATGCCGTTATTGCTCCTGAAATCCATAATAGAGCAGAGATTATGGCGAAGTATATAAAATAATCCCAAATCATGAGTTATTGTTATGTTTTGAAGTTTATATGTGAGTTTATTTTTTTGTGAAGAACAGTCCTATAGCTCCTATGAACAAAAGTCCTATTCCTATATAGACCACAGGCTGCCATGGGTCAGTTACGAACTCAAGTACGCTGTAGTTGCTGTATTTCCCCATTTGAGTGTTGTAGCTGTATTGATATATTTTCCAACCATTTATGCTTAACGGCTTGTTAACATCAATAACCGCTTCCACATGCTTGCCGTCCTTAGTCACCACTTCAACCTTTGAGGCATAGCGCTTAGGCTCGCGTGCAGGCATTGCCAGACTGTATTGTTTGCCAAGTGCAATCATCTGAGGAGGCATCATGTAGTTGCCGCAGCTTACTATTCCTTCAGAGTGTTTCATCTTCATGTCAGCCGTCTTTATTAATGCTGACAGATTGGCTGTTACCCTTACCACGTCCTCGCTTTTTCTCTCCTTTAATGTTATTGTCCAATAGCCAAGCTGTCCGCTTGTGAAAGTACTGTCCAAAGTCAGGCTTATCGGCTTTCCGTTTTTCATTACAGCCTGTTGCGTCTGGTTGTCAATGATTATGAGTTTTGGTGGATATTCTTCCATTATAAACTCATTCAACTGTACGGCAATAGGCAGTTCTATTGTCTGATTGCCCTCGTTGAGTACCCGCCATTCGGGTTGTCCTTTTTCGCAATACATTTTATTTCGCTGCATGTCAGCAGAACCCAATGTTCCTGCGGTAAGCACTATGAAGAGTCCTAAATGGTTGGCTAATGCCGGCAGGAGACGTAGTTTGAAGTGCGCAATCTCTTTTATTGTCACCATTCCTACTATTATCGTGAGCCATATATATATAAGTATAAATGGCCAGAAGTTAAGCATCTTGCTGAAGCCAATAGGGTCGGCAGCCTCCGATTCTGTTGTAACCTGAGTGGTTATGCCCATTATTATAGTTAGGATAACTGCATAGCTTAATGCTGCAACAGTTGACTGCCATGTCATAATAAAGTTGAAGGCATATATCTTATGCCGGAAGGCATACATACAGCCTATGACAGCAATTAGCAAAACCAGCGCATATATATTTGCCGGCCAGACAAATATCTGCCAGTAGAGTGGTCCTGCTGTATATTGAAGCATTGCGCCGGAAATTATCAGTCCTAAGCCGATGACAGCTCCTTCTTTAATTGTCCAAGGTTTATTCCACATAATGATTGTATATGAAAGTGACTTATAAAAAAGATGGAGTACATGTCATCTCCCGACATCCTCCATCCTCAAAGTTTTTAAGTACTTATGTTTATACTTACATTGGTTGACTTATGAATTTGCCATTCTTCTTTGCTGTTGCAATCCATTTTGGTACAACCGTGTTTACAAATTCTTTCTTCTTGCTTCTCAGAGTCTTCATATCAAGACCTATATACTGCTGAGCTGCGTCTTTAGATTCAAGAATGCCTGCAGGTACAGGTATTTCCTTTGTCCAGCCGTGCTGTGCTGCTATGCGTGTGCACTCCATCTGTGCATCCTTGGCATACTCCATGGCGCCTGCCAACAGCCGCATAACTTCTTGCGGTGCGTGGAATGCAGCGCCGTGAGAAGCTAATGAGTAATCCCATCGCCATTGGCTCATGCGTATATCCTTCATTGCCTTGGTCATTTGTGCTTCTGTTGCTCCTTGTTTCCATACAAATTCTGCATATATATGTGCTTTCGCCAATTCGTCAGTCACCTTTGCAGCATATTTATATACTTTGTCCTGACGCTCATAGACATTCTGCCTGAGTGTCTCGGCATCTTGTCGGTGACAGGTCTGACAAGTGCGGTCTATTTTTGCCAGCGGACTTGTCACCTGATGGTCAGTGTATTTTATGCCTCCTTTCTGCATGTATGGCATATGGCAGTCAGCACAACTTACTCCTCTTTGTGCGTGTATTCCCTGTTTTGCCATTTCATAACCAGGGTGCTGTGCCTTCAGAATCTTTGCCTTTGACAGCGGGTGAACATAGTCGTAGAAGCCCAGACTGTCGTAATATTCCTCTGCTGCCTCGCAAGTAAAGCCCTTGTCCCATGGCTGAACGAGGTGTTGATTGTTGTCCTTTTGGAAGTAATACTCTGTATGACACTGTGCACATACGAGTGAGCGCATCTCATTGTGCGGCATCTTATGCATGTCTTCGCCTCTGCGGTTGAAAGCCTCGTGTAGTGACGGGCGTGCGGGGTGAAGATCCATTGTTCTTGCATCGTGGCAGTCAGAACAGCCCACGGTGTTCATTACTTCTGGCCCCCATTCACTCCATTTTGCACTGTAATAGTTGTCTATGCCTTTTTCACGCATAAGCCTTGGTGCATCAGGACTTTTACAAGTCCAGCATGTTCCCGGCTGCATGTCTTCATCACCGGCAATGCCGGGATTGCCTGTACGCAGAATCTTCTGTAAGTCTTCAATACAGTGTCGGTGTCCGCGTGGTGTGTTATATTCTCTGCTGAAAGCATAGCCTGCCCAGTTTATGACTATTCCTGGTTTCATAGCCAGAACATCTCGCTCCTGCGAACCATTGTATTTACTTTGAAATGTTGTGTCAATTGTCATTGCCCACGTTTCATACTCAAGTGGATAGTCCTTTGCGAATTTCTCGTTTAGGCTGACAATAGAGTCGGTCATTGGTGTTCTGCGGTTGTTGAACACACTTGCAACTTCGGCTCTGCGCTCTAATAGTGAGGAGCATATAAGACCGAGAATGAATACTGCGGTCAGGCATCCGCCGAACAATAGCCAGCCTTGCCATTTTTTTAATTGCTTTGCCATATATTTAGAGTTATTTTGTTATTTAGTTGCTTGGCTGTTTTCCCAATGCCCGTTGCAACCATTCAGGTACGGGCGATGGTGGTATGGGTACTTGTGTCTCGGCGTGAGGAGTACTGCTTAAAGAGTTCATTCCTCCGTGGGGCACATTGCGGTGACAGTCCCAGCAGGCTTTGCCTTCTCCTCTCATTGCCTGCATGTAGTCAATACGTCCGGTTTTCACAAATTCCTGATTCAACTGTGTGTGACAGCGTATGCAGTTGTTCATGATAACCTGTGCACTCATGTCTTCGGCTCTTATTGCTTGTCTTTCACTGTTTGTTACGAAATACGCCACATGTTTCATGCCGTCAAGTCCTTTGAATCCATAGTGTGCGGCAATATTGTCGTTGGGTACATGGCAGTCGTTGCATGTAGCATCTCTGCCATGACTTGAGCGGCTCCATGTAGCATAGTAAGGACTCATAATATGGCAGTTTACACATGCTGCTGGGTCATCGCCGACAATATATGTGTGCATTCGTAGGAGATAGAGAAAGAGCAGACCAAGTCCTACTATGATTCCCAGCATACTGACGATGAGTATTTTCTGTCTATAGCTGAGAGTTTCTGTAAACGAAGTCCATTTTTCTTTCAGCATAATTAGTTTCTGTTTTGGTTGCTCAGTGTTGATTTAGAGTTTTATTACATGCCACAAAACTACAAAAAGTTTTTATCATATCCTCATTTGTGTGGAGGAAATTTGTTGTGATCATGCATTTTTAACATTTCATGCACTCATTTCTGCGCCAAAGCAATTACATTATAAGGGAAAATGGAGTAAAAGTCGTACTTGTATAAGATTAAGTTATGAGCTTTTGCCGTGCAAGTTTTTGATTGTATTGTACTCAAAAATATATTGATTCTACTTTGAATCCAAATCGGTCCATTATACCGAAGACTTAATTCATCTGTTTTTATCTATAAGCTTTCCGACTGCTTGCATCCGCTTATCAACTGTAAGAGTGGCTCAGTCGAAATTTAATGGGGAATAAACCTCAAAGCCTGCGTAGTGTTCTGCTTTTCCTTTATGTCAATATTATTCCCGATTTTATTATTTCTGTGCGGACAGACACAGGGCCTGCCCTACGTTGTTGTTCATAACCTTAAAACCTCTCTAACCTCTTAACTCCTTAAACTCAAGTTGAAAGCTCCCCCGCTAAATTTCGACTGAGCCTAGTAGGCTCTTGCAAAGTGGACCATTTCAGGCACCGATATGGGCTGTTTTACGGTGCAAAGTGCACCTCTTTGTAATGAAAATAATGGCAGGTTGTTGGTTGGTTTGATTGGTTTGGTTGTGCGGACAGACACAGGGTCTGTCCCTACGTACCTCTCTAACCTCTTAACTCTTTAATTTCAAGTTGAAAACTCCCTCGCTAAATTTCGACTGAGCCACAACGATTGTCTTCAACTTTATTCTACATGTACTCTTTGTGTTGCAGCCTGTTCGCGATTGCGTCTGTTTACTACGGTTACAACACTTTGTGCAAGGCTGAGGAATGATTGACCTACCATGGAGTCGGCTTTTACAGCTTCTGGTTCACCGGCGTCACCGCTCTCACAGATACTCTGCACAATAGGAATCTGTGCTAAAAGTGGAACATTCATTTCCTGTGCCAGATTTTTGCATCCCTCCTTTCCAAAGATGTAGTACTTGTTTTCTGGAAGTTCGGCAGGTGTGAACCAAGCCATATTCTCTACAAGCCCGAGTATAGGCACGTTCACCTTGTCGTTGGTGTACATGTCAATGCCTTTTCTTGCATCGGCAAGAGCTACAGCCTGCGGTGTAGATACTATTATGGTGCCTGTTATGGCGAGTGTCTGAAGTAGTGTGAGGTGTATGTCGCTTGTACCTGGAGGTGTGTCGAGAATGAAATAGTCGAGTTCACCCCAGTCGGCATCAGCAATAAGCTGTTTCAGTGCTGACGATGCCATACCGCCGCGCCACAGTGTGGCAGTGTCTCTGTTAACAAAGAATCCTATGCTCAACAGCTTTACTCCGTATTTCTCTACAGGTTCAATAAGGTCGCGCCCCTCTTTCTCTACGCTGTAAGGACGTACATCTTCAACGTTGAACATCTTGGGAACAGACGGACCGAAAATGTCGGTATCAAGCAGTCCCACTTTGTAGCCTAACTTGGCAAGTGCTATTGCAAGGTTTGCAGAGACGGTGCTTTTGCCTACGCCTCCTTTACCTGAGCTTACTGCGATGATGTTTTTTACTTGCGGCAGAAGTTTGTCAACTGTTGGGCGAGGTGCTGATTTGAATTCTGTCTTAATATTAACCTCGATATCGGGAGAAATATTGAAATGTATAGCAGCTTCTGCAGACTTTAACGTTGATTTGAGGAATGGGTCGGTTTCTCGTGGGAATATCAATGTGAACTCCACTTTGCTGCCGTTGATGCTGATGTCTTCCACCATCTGGCTTTCCACGAGATTCTTCTTTGTGCCGGCATACATTACTGTTGCCAGAACATCTTGTATGAGTTTTGGATATAATGTCATTTCTAAGTTGTTTGTTTTTCAGTTGTCTCTTTTTTATCTTCTTCATTGTCTTTGCCCTCTTTTGTTACATATCTCTGCCAATAAGCGAAGATTATTGTCGTGAGCGGCAATGCCAGAATAAGTCCTATGAATCCGAGCAGGCTGCCCCACACGGAAAGTGCCAGAAGGAGCACAGCGGGGTTTAGTCCCATTGCCTTACCCATTATTTTAGGTACTGTGAAAAAGTCGGTTATTATTTGTACTATTATGAAAATGAGCACTGCAAGTCCGAATATCACCCAGAAGTTCTGTCCTGTGTCGGCAGCCTTCAGCATGGCAAGAAATGCTGTCGGTATGAGGGCAAAGGTGTGCAGATATGGCACAAGGTTGAGTATGCCGATAAGTATTCCCAAACCAATAGCCATAGGGAAGTCTATTATGGTGAAACCTATGCAGAACATAATTCCCATACATAGTGATACAGCTCCTTGTCCACGTATATAAGCATTTAGTGCACGTTCAACATCATGCATCACTTCTCGCCAGAAAAAACGGGATTTTTGTGGGAATATGGCAAGCCATTTGTTTGTAAGATATTCATAGTCAAGGAGTATGAAGAATAAATAAAGTAATACTATGCAGGAAGCTATTATGCTTATGATGATGCTGGCAGTTTGTCCTACAAACGTGAATACCTTTGGCAGTGCCTCTTTCACTGCATTTGTAAAGTTTTCACTATGAAAGAATTGTTCTATTTCCTTTTGGTTTTCATGAAGGAAGTTTGTTATATATCCCATAACTCCTGTAGTGGAGTTGGTGTGGTTGTTTACATAGTTTGTTATGAAGCTACCTAACAGGTTGAACTGTTCTATCATTGGTGGAATTATCAACCATATAACGCCTGCTATGATTCCTATTGTAAAAAGCAGGGTTATTATTATTGCCAGGACTCTAATCTTTACATGCAGTTTGTATTGAACGAACTTAACTACAGGGTAAAGCAGATAGGCTGCGAACCATGCAATGAAAAACGGCAGCAGAACACTGCTAAGATATTTAACGGTAAGGAATACTGCTAAAACAACGAGAGCAGTTCCTACCCATCGTATAACTCGGTCGAATGTTATTTTTTCCTCCATACAAATTGATTTATAGTTTTCCCTCTGCCTTTAAGAAGCATTCTCGGCATAGGGGTTCATATTCTTGTGCCTCGCCAAGGAGCACCCGCTTTTCGTTTTCAACAAGCCGATGGCTGACATAAGCCAATGAACCGCACTTTACACAAATGGCATGCACCTTTGTTACATCGTCGGCAATGGCGCAAAGAGCTGGCATAGGACCAAAAGGAATACCTCGGAAGTCCATGTCAAGACCTGCAACAATAACTCTTACACCTTTGTTGGCAAGCTCGTTGCACACGTCAATAATGCCGTCATCAAAGAATTGAGCCTCGTCAATGCCCACAACCTGCACCTCGGATGAAAGGAGCAGAACCGAAGCCGAAGAGTCAACAGGAGTACAGTGTATGGCATTGTGATCATGACTAACGACATCGGCATCAGAATATCGGGTATCAATAGCAGGTTTGAAAACCTCTACTACTTGTTTTGCAAACTTTGCTCTCTTCATGCGTCGGATAAGTTCCTCGCTTTTTCCTGAGAACATGGAACCACAAATAACCTCTATTCGCCCTTGGCGATGTATCTCACCGTTTGAAATGTATGCCATATCTGTTTTATAGAATATACTTTTTGTTACTACAAAGGTACTAAGACTTTTAAAAAAAGCAAAAGAAACCGTGAGTTTTTTTGTTTATGTAGATTATTTAAGTATATTTGCAACCACTATGGGCATATTATATATTGTACCCACGCCTGTGGGTAACATGGAGGATATGACAATGAGGGCTATACGCGTGCTCAAGGAAGCTGATGTTATATTAGCTGAGGATACCAGAACGTCAGGCATCTTGCTGAAACACTTTGGTATTAAGAATAACCTCATGTCGCATCATAAGTTCAACGAACACAGTACAACTTCCGGAGTAGTTGAACGTTTGAAGGCTGGGCAGACAGTAGCACTCATTAGTGATGCTGGTACGCCTGGTATTAGCGACCCGGGATTTTTTCTGACACGTGAAGCTGCAAAAGCAGGCATTGAGGTGCAATGCCTGCCGGGAGCAACGGCATGTATTCCTGCAATAGTATCTTCAGGTTTGCCTTGCGACAGATTCTGCTTTGAAGGGTTTCTTCCACAGAAGAAGGGGCGTCATACATTATTGGAATCTTTGCGTACAGAACGCAGGACAATGATTTTTTATGAATCTCCACACCGACTACTTAAAACTCTGCAGCAGTTCGCTGAAGTATTTGGCGAAGAACGCCAAGTAAGCGTATGCAGAGAAATCTCTAAACTACACGAGGAAAGCGTAAGAGGGAGTCTTGCAGAAGTGATAGAACACTTCGGCGTAACTGAACCTCGTGGTGAAATCGTAATTGTTTTGGCTGGAGACACCTCTAAGCCAGTGAAAGAAAAGAAAAATAAATACACTGAATTATTATGAAGAAATTATTTATTGCAGCATTGGTGTTTACATCATTTAGCTTTACTGCATGTATGGAAAACAAATCTGCTGATGCTGAGAAGAATGCAGAACGTATAGATTCTTTGCAGAGAATTGTTACACAAAAAGACAATGAAATTAATGATATGATGGGTACTCTCAACGAAATTCAAGAGGGTATGCGTCTTATTGCAGAAGCTGAGAATAAGGTCAGCATCATGAAAGACGGTGAAGGAGCTAATAAGTCACGTCAGATAAAAGAGAATATCCAATTTATATCTGAACAGATGACTCGCAACCGCGAACTCGTGTCAAAATTGCGTAAGCAGCTCAGAGAGAGTAGTGTGCAGGGTGACCAGCTTAAGGAAACTATAAATGCACTTGTTCTGCAGCTTGATGCAAAGGATAAAGAATTGCAGACACTGCGTGAAGAACTTGATAAGAAAGACATACATATTGCAGAACTCGGAGAAACCGTGAACAATCTTAATAGTAATGTAAACTCTTTGACAGAGGAAAGTGCACAGAAAAGCCAGACTATAAGCAGTCAGGACAGAGCTTTGAATACAGCATGGTATGTGTTCGGTACAAAGAAGGAGTTGAAAGATCAGCATATTTTGGAGGATAACCGTGTATTGCAGTCAAACTTCAACAAGAGTTATTTCACTAAGATAGATATAAGAATTGACAAAGAAATAAAATTATATTCTAAGTCAGCAAAACTTCTTACAGCTCACCCTTCAAGCAGTTATACTCTTTTGCAGGATGCTAACAAGCAGTATGTATTGCGTATAACTAACCCTGATGCTTTCTGGAGCACAAGTAAGTATCTTGTTGTTCTTGTGAAATAAAATGGATAGCAAGGACGAGCAGTATATGCGAAAGGCTCTGCATGAAGCAGAGACGGCTTTTGCTGAAGGCGAAGTCCCTGTTGGCGCAATAATAGTCTGCAAAGGTCAGATTATTGCCCGCGCCCATAATCTTACAGAAATGTTGCACGATGTTACAGCCCATGCAGAAATGCAGGCTATAACATCAGCAGCTGAACAGATAGGCGGAAAGTATCTTCCTGATTGTACTTTATATGTCACCGTAGAACCTTGCATCATGTGTGCCGGCGCTATAGGCTGGGCACAGATAAAACGTATTGTCTATGGTGCTAAAGATGAAAAGCGAGGATATTCGGAGTATGCTCCGAAAGCATTTCACCCAAAGGCAGAAGTTACTGGCGGAATACTTGAAACAGAATGTAAGGAATTAATGCAACGCTTCTTCAAAAGCAAACGGTAATGGCGGTACATAATGAACTTGGTGACTGGGGAGAAGAATATGCTGCCAAATATCTGATGGAGGAAGGCTATACTATAAAGGAGCGTAACTGGCATCTGGGAAAACGCGACTTGGATATTATAGCGTTCAGTCCTGATATGCTGACGATAGTGTTTGTAGAGGTAAAGACTCGTCGTTGGGATGATGTCTTGAGTCCGGAGGAAGCTGTTACACGTCAGAAAGTAAAAAGTATAGGATATTGTGCCAATGCCTACATAAAGCATCTCAATCTTGATATGGAGATGAGATTTGATATTATAACAATAGTGGGCAATCCTAAGTCAGAGGTGGAAATAAATCATATAGAGGACGCTTTCAATCCCTGTCTTGCATGAATTGGAATATTATAAAACTTCAAGAAGTTGATTCTACCAATATATATATAAATAAGGTGGAAGGAACTGATGTCGTTGTTGTTGCTGATTTCCAATCTTCAGGAAAAGGGCAGGGAACAAACGTATGGGAAAGTGAATCGGGTAAGAACTTGCTGTTCTCATTGAAGATATCGCCTAAAAGAATTCCTGCCAATAAGCAGTATCTATTGTCAATGGCAGGAGCATTAGCAATAAAGGCTGCTCTCGACACCTATGCTTCTGGCTTCCTGCTTAAATGGCCTAACGATATATATTGGCATGACAAGAAAATCAGCGGCACTCTTATTCTTACAAGTATCAGCGGAAAGTTTATTCAGAATTGTATTTTCGGAGTAGGGGTTAATGTCAACCAGAAAGTATTTACAAGTGATGCGCCAAATCCTGTTTCTCTTTTGCATATTATAGGAAATGAAACTGACAAGGACGAACTATTGAGTAGAATACTACAGAAGTTTGAATATTATTACACTCTGTTAGAGGCTGGTGGGCAGAAACAAATAATAACTCTATATAATGAGAGTCTGTATCGACGTACTGGTTTCTATGAATATGAAGATAATAACGGTCGTTTCATGGCTGAGATTGTGGAAGTGCTGCCTAATGGACATCTTGTTCTTCGTGATAAACTCGGTGGTGAAAGGAAATACGAACTAAAGGAAATAAAATTCATAATATAATCATGGCAAAATTCAAAAGAATTCTTCTAAAACTGTCAGGCGAGAGCCTTGCCGGCGAACAGAAACAAGGTATTAATGTAGAGCGCCTGAATCAATATGCACAGCAGATAAAGGAAATTGCTGATATGGGTGTGCAGATAGGTATTGTTATTGGTGGAGGAAACATATTCCGTGGACTGACTGGTGCAGGCAAAGGTTTTGATCGCGTTAAAGGCGACCAGATGGGCATGTGTGCTACTGTTATAAATTCATTGGCATTGTCAAGTGCTCTTGATGCCGTTGGACAGAAGAACAGAGTCTTGACTGCAATACGTATGGAACCTATAGGTGAGTTCTATACTAAGTGGAAAGCAATAGAGGCAATGGAGAAAGGAGAAGTGTGTATCTTCTCGGCTGGTACGGGGAGTCCTTACTTTACAACCGACACTGGTTCAAGTCTTCGTGGCATAGAAATAGAAGCTGATGTTATGCTCAAGGGCACGCGTGTTGATGGTATCTATACTGCCGACCCTGAAAAAGACCCTGCGGCAGAGAAATTTCAGGATATTACCTATGCTGACGTTATAGCCAAAGGATTAAAGGTGATGGACATTACTGCCACAGCTATGTGCATGCAGAACAACTTGCCTATTTATGTGTTCAACATGGATGTAGTTGGAAATCTGAAAAAAGTTATGACTGGTGAGAAAATAGGGACGTTGGTTCATAATTGATACCTCTGTTTATTTCTTAAAAATCACCGCTTCTAAGTCTGTATGCAGGCTTATGAGGCGGTGATTTCCTCTTTGTAAATGCACTGAATGATAGTTATTCGTTACACCGAATCGGGTTCTTATGGGCTCAGTCAAAATTTAGTGTGGGAGCTTTCAACTGGAGTTTAAGAGGTTAGAGAGATTTTAAGGTTATGAACAACAACGTAGGGACAGCCCCTGTGTCTGTCCGCACAGAAATAATAAAAACGGGAATAATATTGGCATAAAGGAAAAATAGAACACTACGCAGGTTTTGAGGTTTATTCCCTACTAAATTTCGACTGAACCTTCTTATGATTAATTTTAATACAAAAACATGGTGTTTTTATGTGTAATGGTTAAACAATAGGCGTATTTTGCAGTTTTTATGCTATATTGTTATGCTTTTTAATAAAAAATTACTACTTTTGAACTGTGAAATAATCAAAAGTATAATTAAATAAGTATTTTATGAAACATTTTTATCTTGTTAACCCCCAAAAAGTAGCATTTTGGTTGCTATTGTGCTTGTGTGGTATAATAGAGGCACGGGCACAGAGCGTGCTGGATTTCAGCGTTCTTTCCGAAGATAATCCAGTTGATGCTATTTCACAGTCTCAAAACTACAAAGAAGCCTTAGACGAAGGAACATGGCATTCATTAAACACTCAGGCAGGAGCATCAATATGGAAAACTCTATATTCAAACGATGCATTTGTCCAATCTATAACTGTACTTCAAATAGGTAAGATTACAAACTATTCAAGTTATTTGGTTTCATCGGCGGTAGATCTTTCTAAAGTCGCTGGTCAGAAACTTAATTTGGAATGGGCGGCAGGAAGTGTAAAAGGTAATGCAGATCTCTCTATTGCTTTCATAAACAAGGACGGTGCTATATTGCAAGAACTTGGAAAACTGACAGCACAACCAAATTCACTTGCATCAGAATACAGCTTTGTTTCATTTAACATACCTGACAACATAACAGGCATAGGATTCTTGGCTTTTATTGCCGAAGGTGACAAAACTAATCGGGCAAGTTTCCGTGTTAAAAACATATATACATCAGCCGCATCGGCAGAGATAAACATAACCGCTGATCCGCAGGAGGTTGATTTCGGGACGGTAGCTGTAGGCACAAGCAGCGAGAAAAAAGAAATATCGGTTTCAATAAGTAATTTTACAGGTCAGACAGATGTTACAATAACACCTGAAAATACTGCTGATTTCTCTATAAATAAAGAAGCTGTAGATAATGACGGTGGTATAATAACTGCATATTTCAATCCTACCTCTGAGGGTGACAAGGAGGCTGTAATCACAATAACAGCTGGAACAGCGGCTCTGAATGTTAAACTTATAGGTAACGGGCAAAAAGTTGTATCTGATAAACCTACTGTGGAATTATTCACCGACCCTTACATGTATGATTTCAATGACAATAAGCCTGTTGCTTGGGATATTAAAGGAACACCAACAAAACTTGAAAACAACGATAGATATCATCCTGACACGGGTTTCGGTATTGGAATAACAACGCAGAACGAAGCAGGTCATATACAGCAGATTATTGATTTGAAGGCTGAAGGAAAAGAAGTTTCTGAAGGTGATGAACTTGAGTGTCTTATACATTATTATACTGTAGAAACTCGTCAACAAGGAGGTCCTTTCCGACTTGCCATGCGCTGGCTAGACAGCAATGGAACAGAAATAAACTGTGCGGAAAAAGGCTTTATCAATAATTCCGATCTTTACTTTGGACGCATGAAAGCCTATGGAGTACTTAAGTTCCGTACTGTTTGTCCGGCAGGAGCGGAAAAACTTGTGTTTGCAATAGAAATTGCTCCTGACAGTAAGGTGCGCATGGATGATTTCAGCCTTCTACGTCTTGCCGCTAAAGACAAAACTCCGCTTGTAGCTGTTCTCCCACAATATCGCACAATTTATGGCGAAGTAGGCGTACCTGTAAAATATCCAATAGCCATTCAAGGCATGCATCTTGATGAGGATAAAGAGCCTAATTTCAGTGGAACACAGGCTTCACAAGTAATGAAACTGGGAGTAGATAAACTTCCACAGAATGGGACTCTTAAAACCGATCTTACCATTACCCCTGCTAAGAAAGGTGCTTATGTTGGAGGTAATGCGTATTCTCTGAAGTTCAGTGGTGCTGATGATGCAAATAGCGGTTCGCTTATTCTCATGAGCTATTTCAAGGGTGCAGGTAAAACTCCTACAATAAAACTGAAGAATGCTTCTATAATAAAAACAATGACTGCAGAACCAGGGAAGTCGGAAGAGCAGACCGTAGAGTTTGATATTACCGACGTAATCACCAATGTTGACTTAGCTATAATTCAACAGGTGAATGGTCCGTTCCGTATAGATGCCACACAGTTCTACTATGCCGCCTCTTCTGATAAACTTTATCAGAAACCAGTGAAGATAACCTTCCGTCCAACAGAAACAGGCGAATACAAGGCTACCCTTATGCTTACAAGTATTCTTGCTGATACTTTGAAATTAGAAATAACAGGCATATGCAAAGCTGCGCAGACAGTTGGAATTGTAGAACGTTTCAATGCAGACCAACCAATGGACAGCCGTTTCAAAGGCACGGCATGGACAAATTATCATAAGTTTGATCAAGGTTATTGGAAACTCGAAGGAAAATGGAATGCTCCAAATAATGTCACACTTAATAAAAACGGGCGGCTGTATTATGACGAGCTTCTTGCAAATGGTATCAATACTGTTTCATTATTACCATCAGAAAGCGCAGCCTCATGCAACGTCGAGATTTCTATTGACGGAGGCGGGCACTGGCAGACATTAACAACACCTGTTGATAATGGAAACTTCAAGGTGAATACTAATCGTCCTACTCTCATTCGTTTTGTCAATACATCGGCAGATGATTTGCACGTTGACTCAATAGTAATAGTTCCGAATGATGCAGATTCGCGACAGATTTTCAGCGGAATAGAAAATGCTATGCTTATATCAGCCGATGAGGTTCCGCTTAACCTTCTTAACACAACATTCACCGGTCTGCGCCATACGCGCATTCTCGGACTTGAGGGCTGGCAGAATATTACAGTAAGAGGTGAACGTCCATTCTATGCTTGGCATCAGAAGAATACGGACCAGACTGTAGTAGAGAATGAAGTGGCACAAATATCGTTCCTGCGTTATGGTACAATAGATAAGCGGGAGCATGAGACATGGCTTTTATCCCCAACACTTTCTTACAAGAATGCTGCAAGTAAAATTCTGACGTTCAGTCTGCGCTATCAGAATCCTATAGAAAATGGTAAAGAGAAGTTCGGACTCTTCATCATTACCGAAAAAGATGGACAAGTAAAAAGCAACTATCTGAATCTTACAGACTATGTAATAGAGAATATTACTATAGAACCAGGTGCTTGGTATGACTATCGCATAGACCTTTCAACGGTAGAAGGTCTTGAAATCGACGACCTTTTCCATGTGGCATATTCGTTTTACAGTCCGGTGGGAGGTAATGAAACTTCACTCAACTTTATGATTGACGATGTAACTTTCGGGCGTAATGATTTGCCGGAGATAAGCGTTGATAATGATTTGGTGAGTTTTATATTCAGAGTAGGTCAGGAAATGCAGCCTCAGATTGTAAATGTTGCAGCAGAACGTGCTACTGCTCCTGTCACAATAACAATGGTTCCTTCTGTAATGAGTAAATACTTTAAGGTAGCTCCGCTTCAGCTTAATCCAGAGGGAGGACCCGTGGCAGTAGGTTTCAAGAGTGATGATGAGCAGAATCGTGCAGCTATGCTTCTCGTACAGACCAGAGGTGCTGTTCCTGTAACAGTCCGACTGATTGCTACAATTATGACTACAAATATCAATGAATTGGCTGAAAATAGTCAAGAAGTTACAGCTAAGCTTACTGGCAATAACATAAATGTAAGTGGGCTATACGCAAGCTATAGCATCTTCTCTGCTACTGGTCAACTACTGAAAAAGGGCAATGCAGAACGTGTTATTGATGTATCAAATCTTGGATCAGGCATCTTAATTCTGAAGTTAGAAACAGAGAATGGCTCAAAATCATTTGTTTTCAGTAAGAATTAATTTGCTTTACGCCAACCCTACATAAGAATTCTTAAAACCCCGAAAGTTTGTATCTAACTTTCGGGGTTTATATTATCTGTATGGAATCCTGCAATCTCCATTTTACTGGCATTGCGGACAGAGTGTTTTATGTGTTTTGAGGTTTAGCGGACAACAATAATTAATTGTCTATTTCTTCAAAATCTACATATTCTCCTTCATCTTTTGGAATAATCTTCTTCCTTCCATTAGCATTCCTGTTGGTGAATGAATCATTTCGTGGCTGACGCTCCGAAGAGTAAGATTTCTTGTTTGCTTGGTTTTGTGTACTGCCATTACGGAGTTGATGTATTATGTTGCGAATACGACCAACCATCGTTAACACTGCTATTGCGGCAAACACCAATAAGAAGATTATTAATGTGAAGAATAAGTTTAATATAACCATAATGTCTATTTAGAGCTTTTAGTGCTCCACACTATGAATGATACCAAAATGTATGCCAAAATGATGATTGCTATTACATTCTCTATGCCGAGGATAATACTATCAGCCATAATGACAGATACTATGATTGCAGCTAACGAGAAGGTTATGAAGCCATATTTGATGATATTGCCCGGCTCATTAATGCCCCAGTGCTTGAACTTAAGTGCAAACATAGGCATTTCGCATATTAACAGGTAGCAGCTTGTGAGCACCATGAATAGTAATATGGCAAATCCGTAGGTGGTATTCTCAAACCACTGATGTCCTCCTACTATCAATGATGCCCAGAATAGAGCATTGGCAGGTGTGGGCAGTCCGATGAAAGAGGTGGTTTGGCGTGTGTCGAGGTTGAACTTTGCTAAGCGCAGTGCAGAGAAAGCTGCAAGAATAAATGCCATGAATGGTAAGTATTCAGAAACCATTGACAAGCGTGCTGGATAATCCAATACGCATAACTCGTAATAAATTATTGCGGAAGGAGCAAAGCCGAATGTTATGACATCAGCTAAAGAGTCTAATTCCTTACCAATGGGGGAAGAAATGCCGAGAGCACGTGCAACAAGTCCGTCGCAGAAATCAAAGACAGCTCCTATTATTATAAACAATAGTGCGTATTCAAGTTTACCAAGAAAGGCAAAATGAGTAGCTATGCAACCACAGATGAGATTGCAACCGGTTACAATGTTGGGTAATTGCGACTTCATTTCAATTTTGCTATTACAGTTTGGTCACCAGTTGTGTTCTGCCCCATCTTTACGCATACCTCAGTACCGATAGGCAGATATACGTCAACACGAGAACCGAATTTTATAAACCCGAGATGTTCATCAATAAAGCAGTCTTCACCTTCCTTTGCGTATGTAACAATTCGGCGAGCCATAGCACCTGCAATCTGACGAGTTAGAATCTGAGTACCGTCTTCAGTCTCAATGATTATATCAGCATGTTCATTCTCACAACTTGCTTTTGGCAGCCATGCTTTATGGAATTTCCCGTCAAAGTGCTGGACCTTCACAACTTTTCCGTCAACAGGAAACCAGTTGGCGTGAACATTGAAAAGGCTCATGAAGATGCTTATCATAAGGCGCTTTTCGTGAAAATATTCGTTTTCCTCTACCTCTTCTATAACAACGATGTGTCCGTCGGCTGGAGCAACCACCAACTTGTCGGTATCCTCTTCGGGAAAAGTCCTTATAGGACACCGGAAGAAGTTAAGTACTATTGCATAAACAGAGCCGAATATTGCAACAAATATCCAAAATGGGATGTGTGAGTCACAGTATCTCCAAAGTAATAAAGCTATTGCCGAAAGAATTATTCCTCCCCACACGAGAGTGTCTGTTCCCTCGTGGTGAAGACGTATCTTCTTTATTTTCTTAAGTTTTTCTATTTTTTTTGACATTCGATTTCTGGTTTTCTATGCAAAGGTATTAATATTTTTCCAAAATCATGCATTTTTTAAGAATTATTCATTTGGTTATATTATTTTAAAAGCGTAACTTCGCAGTCTAATTTGAAAAACCATGCAAGATTTTGTTCATCTACACGTACATACTTACTATTCCATTCTTGACGGTCAGTCTCCTATAAATAAACTTGTTGACAGGGCTGTTAACAACGGCATGAGAGGTATGGCTATAACCGATCATGGTAATATGTTCGGTGTAAAAGAGTTCTTTGATTATTGCGGTAAAGTTAATAAAAGCCGTAAGAAAGAGGGACTGGAACCGTTCAAACCTATTGTTGGTTGCGAGTTGTATGTTGCCCGTCGTACTAAGGATTTGAAGGAAAACGGAAAAGGCGATCGTGGAGGTTATCATCTTATAGCTTTGGCTAAGAATGAAGTAGGTTATTATAATCTTGTGAAAATTGTGTCTCGTGCTTGGGTTGATGGCTTCTATGGGCGTCCACGTACTGACCGTGCCGACCTCGAAAAGTTTCATGAGGGGTTGATAATCTGTACAGCATGTATAGCAGGCGAGGTTCCTTCAAAGATAATACGTGATGATATTCAGGGAGCGCGCGAGGCTATAGAATGGTATAAAGGAATATGGGGTGATGACTTCTATCTGGAGTTGCAGCGGCATGAAGTGAAAAATCCTAATATTCGTGCAAACAGGGAGACTTTTCCTTTACAGCAGAAGGCTAATAGAGTAATGATAGACTTGGCTAAGGAAATGGGTGTAAATCTTGTTTGCACTAATGACTGTCACTTTGTTGATGAAGAAACTGCTGAAGCACATGACCATTTGTTGTGTTTGTCAACCCAAAAAGACCTTGATGATCCAACCCGCATGCTTTATTCTAAACAGGAGTGGTTTAAGACAAAGGAGGAGATGAATGAAATCTTCGCCGACATTCCAGAAGCTCTTGCTAATACAAGTGCAATTCTTGATAAGGTAGAAACTTATAATATAGAAAGTGATCCTATTATGCCATTCTATCCTATTCCTGAAGATTTTGGTACAGAGGAAGAATGGAGAAGAAAATACACAGAGCAAGACTTGTTCAAGGAGTTTACATGTGATGAAAATGGTGAAAATCCACTTTCAGAAGAAGAAGGACAGAAGAAGATAGAAAAACTTGGTGGTTATGAAAAACTTTACAGAATAAAGTTTGAAGCTGATTATCTTGCTAAGCTGTCTTATGAAGGTGCACAGCGTATTTATGGCTCGGGTACCAACGATAATCTTACCGCCGACCAGTTGGTTAGAGGCTCGTATGGTCTTTCAGAAGAGGTAGAGGACCGCATACGTTTTGAACTTCATATAATGAAGACGATGGGTTTCCCTGGCTATTTCCTTATAGTGCAGGATTTCATCAATTCTGCCCGTGAGAATCTTGGAGTGTGGGTAGGACCTGGTCGTGGTTCAGCAGCAGGTTCGGTTGTTGCCTATTGTTTGGGCATCACTCGGATAGATCCTTTGAAATATGATTTGCTTTTTGAGCGTTTCCTTAATCCTGATCGTATATCTCTGCCTGATATTGATACCGATTTCGATGATGATGGTCGTGGAAAGGTATTGCAGTGGGTAATGGATAAGTATGGGCATGAGAATTGTGCCCATATCATCACTTATAGTACAATGGCAACCAAGAATGCTATTAAGGACGTGGCTCGTGTGGAGAAAGTGCCCCTTGATGTTGTAAATGGTTGGTGTAAAGCTATTCCTGACCGTTTGCCTAACGACCTTAAGATGAATATTCCTAATGCCGTTAAGAGTGTTAAAGAGTTGAGAGATGCTGAAACAAGTATGGATATTCGTGAACGCAATACCATTAAATATGCGAAAATGCTTGAGGGTACAGTGCGGGGAACAGGTATTCATGCCTGTGGATTTATCATTTGCCGTGACCCCATTTCCGATCATGTGCCTATTTCAACAGCTGATGACCCAGACTTCCCTGATATCAAGACTGCCGTAACACAGTATGACGGTCATGTCATAGAATCGACCGGTCTTATAAAAATGGACTTCCTTGGGCTTAAAACATTGTCTGAGCAGAAGGAAGCGGTAAAGAATGTGAAGCTTACCCGTGGTATTGATGTTGATATTGATAATATACCTATTGATGACGAACTGACATATAAGCTCTATCAAGAGGGTAGGACTATAGGCACATTCCAGTTTGAGTCTCCCGGCATGCAGAAGTATCTTCGTGAACTCCACCCTACAGTATTCGAGGATCTTATTGCTATGAACGCTCTGTATCGCCCTGGACCTATGGATTATATTCCATCGTTCATTGCGAGAAAGAATGGTCGTGAGCCAATACAGTATGATATTCCTTGCATGGAGAAATACCTGAAGGACACCTATGGTATTACAGTCTATCAGGAGCAGGTGATGCTTCTTTCCCGTCAGCTTGCCGATTTTACCCGAGGTGAGAGTGATGCTCTTCGTAAGGCTATGGGTAAGAAAAAGAAAGATATTGTTGATGCCATGAAGCCTAAATTTATAGAAGGCGGTAGGAAGAATGGGCATGACCCAAAGATTCTTGAAAAGATATGGGGTGACTGGGAGAAGTTCGCATCTTATGCCTTCAACAAGTCGCATGCTGCCTGCTATTCATGGGTAGCTTATCAGACAGCTTATCTTAAGGCTCATTATCCTGCGGAATTCATGGCGGCAATAATGACTCGTCGTAAGAATGACATTAAGGAAATAACAAAGCTCATGGACGAATGTAAATCAATGGGCATATCTACTCTTGGACCTGATGTTAACGAGAGTTTTACCGACTTCGGTGTAAACAAAAAAGGCGAGATTCGTTTTGGTCTTGCTGCCATAAAAGGTATGGGTGAGGCAGCTGCTAATGCTATTATTGAGGAACGGGAAAAGAATGGTCCGTTTAAGGACGTATTTGATTTTGCACAACGAGTAAGTTTCTCTCAGATAAACAGAAAAGGTTTTGAGTCGCTTGCATTAAGTGGAGGTTTCGATAACTTTGGTGTGATGCGTGAACAATTCTTTGCTCCTGCCAATAATAAGGGTGACACTTTCCTCGATACTTTAATACGATTTGGTCAGAACTATCAGAATGCAATAGCCGAGGCGCAGGCATCGCTGTTTGGTTTCGGAGAAATGGATTCTTCTATCACATTCCCGCCAGTTCCTAAGAACTATGAGAAGTGGAGTAATATTGAGCGTCTTAATCGTGAGCGCGATCTCGTAGGTATTTATCTCTCTGCTCATCCTCTTGATGACTATAGCATTGTATTAAAAACAATGTGCAATACAAACTGTATGGAATTAGATGATAAATCCCTTCTTGCTGATAGGCAGAATGTGGTCTTTGGTGGTATTGTAACAAGCATAAAGAGAGAAGGGTTCTCTAAGACAGGTAAGCCTTACGGTATTGTTGTAATAGAAGATTATGAGGGTGCAGGTGAACTTGCTATCTTTGATGGTTGGGAAAGGTGGAAGAGTTATTTTATGGTAGGTGCATCAATCTATGTAAAGGCAACAGCCCAGAGAAAATACGCTTCGAGTGATTATATAAATGTATCGATAGCAAGTGTGCAGTTTCTTGGAGATGTCAAGGCTAATAATATAGAAAAGTTCACTGTGGCAATGAAGTCAGAAGATATGTTGCCGGAACTGATTGACGACCTTTCTACTGTTATAGACGAAAATGGTGGTGAAACGCCAGTGTTCTTCCAAATTTACGACCAAAAGAATAATAGTAATCTTGTATTACGTTCAAAAGGCGATGGTGTTAATGTATCGCAGAAATTGATAGCGTTTATAGAATCACAAGAGGTACTGAAATACTTTGTTAACTGATTTTAGGTTAAATGTCAATCACCATGCCATCATAGGCTAAATGAATATCAGGGGGAAGTTTTGAATCTGCTTCCTCCTGTTTCCCTATATGATGGGTTACATGTATGAAGTATGTGTTCTTAGCTCCAACCTTTCTTGAAAACTCAATCGCCTCGTCAACAAGCATGTGTGCATGATGAGGTTTTGTCCAGCGTAGTGCATTTACAACTAATGTCTCTACACCCTCAAGATAAGGCATCTCACTGTCATCAATGGTCTTCATGTCTGTTATGTATGCAAGTTTATTGAATCTATAACCAAGTATAGGAGTTTTTCCATGATTAATTTTAATAGGCATGATCTCCACGTCTTTTATCATGAAATTTTCGTGTGGACGGATGGTGTGTAGTTTTAACAGCGGAACACCCGGATATAATTTGTCAGTAAAGCAATATGGCATGCTTCTCTGTACTCCTTTACATGTTGTTTCGTCGGCATAGATGTGTTGGTCGCCAAAAACACAGAATCCACGAATGTCGTCAAGTCCTCCCACATGGTCGTAATGGACATGTGTAAGCAGAATTGCATCAAGGGGATAGAAGTCGAGCGGCATTAGCTGCATTCTTATGTCTGGTCCGCAGTCGATAAGTATCCTTGCTTGTTTTGTTTCAAGAAGTGCTGCCGATCTGTATCTTCTGTCTTTGATGTCGTTACTCTTGCAAACTTCGCATTGGCATCCCAATATAGGGACACCTGCTGATGTGCCGGTACCTAAGAATGTTAGTCGTGGAGTGTCAGGACCTTCATATTCTCCAAGGTCTGCCAATGTTGCTTCTATAGCAGGAAGTGATGTAATATGTTCGTTAATCATCCTATATAACGTTGACTTCCGGATTTATCTGTATTCCGAATTTCTTGTTAACGTCTTTCTTAATAGTTTTGTATAATCTGACAATGTCTTCCCCTGTTGCACCTCCTCTGTTCACAAGCACTAATGCCTGCTTGTCGTGAACACCAGCTTTACCTAATGACTTTCCTTTCCAGCCGCATTGGTCAATCAACCAGCCGGTAGGAATCTTAATATTTTTTTCATCTATTATATAATAAGGCATAGATGGATATTCATTAAGCAGTGCGTTGAACTTTTTCTGTCCCACTATAGGGTTCATGAAGAATGAACCTGCATTGCCTTGCTCTATAGGGTCAGGAAGTTTAGATTTACGTATCTCTATGATAGTTTGGCGCAGTTCTTTTGCAGTAGGATTGTTTATGCCTTTTTCTGCCAAAGCGGTTCTTATGTTTCCGTAGTCAAGATTAGGATTGAAAATACGGCTAAGGCGATAGGTGACATGTGTAATAAAATATTTATTTTTCCATTCACCTTTGAATATGCTCCGTCTGTAAGAGTATTTGCAGTCGTTGTTAGAAAACTCAACAGTTTTTCCTGATTCTATCTCAATGGCTTCTACTTTTTCTATAATATCTTTTATCTCAACACCGTAAGCACCTATATTCTGTACGGCAGAAGCTCCTGCATCACCAGGGATAAGCGAAAGGTTTTCTGTTCCGTAATATTCATGTTCCACACAATAGCTCACTATATCATCCCAGTTTTCTCCACTTCCACAGCGTACAAGAATATTGTCCTCCTCTTCTGTCGTTTCAATGCCTCTTATGTTTGAATGTACAACAATTCCGTCATAATCCTGTGTAAGGAGAAGGTTGCTTCCTCCACCTATCAGCATATAAATGGAGTCTTTCAGCGAAGGAAGAAACTGTGCAGCTTCCTCAACTGTGCTCAATTCCACGAATCTGCTGCATTTGGCATCAATACCAAATGTGTTGTGTGCAAGAAGACTATAATCCTTTTTATCTGTCATCGATAATGTTGCTTGTTTTTTTATGTCATTAATTTTACAAGCATCCACTTGTTTTTTATTCTTTTGAATATCATAACAGTTTCAAGGCCATTGGCAATACCTCTTATTACGAATATCTTTTGGTTTGAGCCTTTACCCTGCTGGCCATATATGATATTGTATATCATGGTAGAAGGTAGTGGGGGAGCGAATGTTGACCACTGTTCTGGCAGTATAACACCCTCCATAGTAGCAAAATCGTCTTCAGGGTCAGGACCAGAGAAGTATAACGGATCGTTTATACTTGATTCTTGGAATAAAGAGTCGGTAAGAAATTTTGTGTAGAAACCAAGGAACGAGGCATTGGGAGATTCTATAAAATTAGTGTTATTTATAGATGTCATAAGCCATTCGCCATTCTTTCTGTCGAATATGAACTGTTTTACAAACTTGTTTTTAAGATAAATCTTCTCCACGATGGCATGATTAATGCTTGTGTCCTTAACCGCATCCATCTGCTTGAAATTGTCAAAAATAAGCGTATAGAAATCTTGGCGCATGAAGAAGTTCTCCATTTTCCATTGTTGTTCGGTGATGTAATTCACCTTGTTTCCTGTTTTTACAATAAGTGGGAATACAATACGCTTTTTCTGAAGTTTTTTGTTAGATGCAAAGTTGAAGATGAAGTCATCAAACAATTCGTCAGCAGCCTTGGGCATAGGCGCTTCTGATAACATCATATCCGTTGAATCTTCTGCCGCACTGTCAACGGCAAGTGTGTCAGAATCTAAAGAGTCGTGGGAGTTTCCCTTATTACCACAACTATTCATGGTAATACCAAGAAAAAAGAATCCCGCAAATACTATTGCAAAGAATAAAAGTTTTTTCATCCAAACTATTTCATTAAATCGGTGCAAAAATACTACTTTATTTCGAATTATTTTCTATTTTACGCATAAAAGTATTAACTTTGCATTAAATTTTCAATGACTATGATATTAGAGAAGATAGATAATTTGATGAAGGAGGTAGATACTCTGCAGGCAAAGAATGCCGAAGAAATAGAGAGACTACGCCTGAAATATCTCAGTAAGAAAGGAGAACTTAATGCAGTGATGGAAGAATTCCGTACAGTTGCTGCTGACCAGAAAAAAGCGGTTGGTATGAAAATCAACCAACTTAAAACCGCTGTTCAGGATAAGATTAACTCACTTCGTGAACAGGTAGAGACTGTCGATACTGGTGCAGAGGAACTTGATCTTACACGTACTCCTTATCCTGTTTCTCTCGGAACGCGTCATCCTCTAACCATTGTCACCAATGAGATTATAGAGATTTTCCAGCGCATGGGCTTTAATCTGGCAAGTGGTCCTGAGATTGATGATGACCAGAATATCTTCACCAATCTGAACTTTGCCGCCGATCACCCAGCACGCGATATGCAAGATACTTTCTTCATAGAGCAGAGTCAGCTTGATGTTACAAAAAATGTGCTGTTGCGTTCGCATACTTCCAATGACCAGAGTCACTATCTCAATACCCATGAGCCTCCGATAAGGGTGCTTTGTCCGGGAAGAGTTTATCGTAATGAAGCCATCTCTGCACGTGCACACTGTTTCTTCCATCAGGTTGAAGGGCTCTATGTTGACAAGAACGTGAGCTTTACCGACCTTAAGCAGGTTCTGCTTACCTTTGCACGTGAGATGTTTGGAGCTGAGACTAAGATAAGGTTGCGCCCAAGCTATTTCCCATTTACAGAGCCTTCTGCAGAAATGGATATTTCCTGCCATATATGTGGAGGTAGCGGCTGTAGCTTCTGTAAGCATACAGGTTGGGTGGAAATCTTAGGTTGTGGTATGGTTGATCCTAATGTTCTGGAGGCTTGCGGCATAGACTCAAAGGTTTATACAGGCTATGCCTTCGGTATGGGAGTGGAACGAATAACCAACTTGAAGTATCGTGTTTCCGACCTTCGCCTTTTCTCTGAGAACGATGTTCGTTTCCTCAAGGAATTTCAGGCTGCTCATTAAATAAGCAAATATTATATAAATAGTGGGGGTGACTATCGTAAAGATAAGTCGCCCTTTTGCTTGATAGCTGACAATTTATTAATTGCTTCCGCCAATTTTGTCAACTGGCAAAGTTGGCAAACTTAACTGGTATTTCTTCCTGTCAGACATTCTCGGATAAACAGAATCGGAATGATTTTCCAACGTTTATTGCCCCTATTTCGTTACGAAAGTGGTGCACTTTGCACGGAAAAACAGCCCGTTTCGGCACCTGAAACGGGCCACTTTGCAAGGCAATACTATATTAACGTGAGTTCGATAACTTTCTTATACCGAAATGAAAATTCATATTTGATTATAGTTTCCCCAAGATTTTCATTCTGCAATGCTTTAGTCCTGCAGTCATTTGACTGCTCTCCATTAGCTCAAGTATCTGCTGCAGTTCTTCGAGTAGTTCCTTGTAATGCTTGCATTGTTTATATGCTAACTTTACAGCTAACGACCTTATTCCTGTGGTTTCGCTGTTAAGTAGTATCTTGTCTAAACAGAAGTTTAGGAAGTCGGTGCGTATTTCCTCTGCCTTGAACGTTTGTTTCTCAAGCATTGTAAGCAATAGCCTGCGTTTTGTTGTGCTCGTAGTAATAAGTGTTTCGTCAATAAGTTCTTGTTGTTTCTTATCCAGCCAATGGCGCTCTGTTTTCGGCAGATGAGTCAATATCCAAGCTGCATTGTCTGATATACGCTTGTCGCTGTCGTACATAAAGTCATACACATCACTGAGTGCATTTTTATTCTCGGTGATGTGTACTATTAGTCCTTCAATTTCTTGTTCCCCAATCCGTTTGGACAATCTCTCCTTTAGTATGGTTTTATTCATCTTCATCAATATGTCGCTTAGCTCTGTTTATCTGTATCTGATATACAAGACATGCTGCGAAGAAATAGATGAGGCTTTGTGCCCATAGTGCGAAGTATTCTATTTGTGCATCGGCAAGAGTTCCTCCCATGCTGCTTATTTTCAGAAAACCTCTTATTCCGAATGTGCTCGGAACAATCCACGACACTCCCTGCCAAAAGCCGGGAATGTTACTTTGCGGCCATGATATTCCTGTCATAAACAGAAATAGCACAGATGTTGCTACAATTATAAGCATGACATTCTCGCGATAGCGTATGAGACATGAAAGAGTCATGCCGAAGAATATGCACGAAAGCAGATAAGGCACAAGTAATCCGATGAGGGCTTGCGGCGATGCTATCATTGTGTAGCTGAACAGACGTGGGAGTATTAATACCAGATATGCCGTAATGACGGCATATATCATAAAATAACATGATGCCTTACCCCCGACTATCTTGAATACTCCACTGTAGTGTTTGTTTATGGGAACAAGATTACCATAGCGATTCTGCTCACGATTTGTTCCTGCGGCTAAGCCTATGCCAAGGAGAAGTGTCTGTTGGATAATGAGAATCAGCACGGCGGGAAGAAGGAAATTGCCATATCCTCCTGTAGTATTGAATATTTCAACCTCTTCAACAGCAAGTGGGCTGGCTGTTATCTCGTCGTCACGATTAGTAAAACCTCCTGCTTTGTTTATCTGTATCTCAGAATTGAGCTGTGATGCCACTTCCTGTGAGGTCTGATATATCGCTTTATAGGTGAGCATAAGGCTCATGTCGCAATAAACGCCCACTTGTGTCTGTTCACCACGGTTTAAGTTTGTATGGAAATCTGTAGGAAAATATATGATTCCGTGTACTTCCTGCTTTCCTATGAGTTCCTTTGCCTCGTCCATGTTGTTGCAGTAATATGCAACTTTCACATTAGGCGAAGCATCGCACATTCTTATGAATTGTCTGCTGTTCGTAGAACGACTGTGGTCGATAACGGCAATGGGTACTTCTCTAACCACCTCATTATTATATATCCATGAATAGAGCAGCGGATATACAATTGGAGCTATGATGAAGAATATCAGAACTCCCTGATCTTTCACCGTCATCTTCATCTCGTCGCCCCAGATAGTGCACAAGTCCCTGATTGCTTCCTTGAGTATTCTCCCTATTGTCTTTATTTTAATCATGGCATGTATTTATATAACAGCATCGCCCTGCGTATATTAGGCATTACAAAGGCTGGCAGCAGTGAGAATGACATGAGAGCCAACCAATAAATCCATGCAAAGGACAGTGGATAGCCGTTGAAGATATTTATTTGATAAATCATGTAGTAGTGGCGTAGAGGGAATATCCATGCCAACGCCTGCAGCGGTCCGTCCATGGCAAATACGGGAAACGTTGAGCCTGCCATGCTGAAGCCAAGCATTGCCAACAGCGAACATATAGTCATTGACATGCGCAGTGAAGGTGCTAAGCCAAAAAGAAAAATGCCGAGGCATTGCGATGAAAACACTGTTACAAAGCCAAGCAATAATATAGTTAGTACACCGCCGGGGTGGGGAAACTCTAATACATGAAATATATAAAACTCGAAAGCATAGAACGCAATGAGGAACGCCAGTGTCTGAGGAATGAACTTTCCTGCTATGGCTATGACAGGATTACCATCAGCCATATACATCCATTCACGTGCTTGTCCGAACTTCAATTCTGTACCTATGGAGTAGGCACTCACGAGGAATATCAGCAGCATGAACAATCCAGGCACCATCACCGTGGTGAGATATATGTTGTAGTTTGCCCATGGATTATTTATCATGTGCAAGTCTATTGATATAGGTTGCAGAAAAGCCTGTATTTCACGTTTGGTCTTACCTATAGCTTCAAGTTTTTTCGACCCGATGCCCGCCGAACTGAGTAGTGCTACGGTTTTCATGTCTCGGAATGCGGTAGAGCCTGCAAGCATCATTGCACTATTGTAATAAAAAGAAATCTCAGGCTGTTTGGCTGATACCATTCCATCGGTAGTGCCTTTTGGTATTAACAGGAATGCATATATCTCTCCTCTCTGCATCGCTCTGCGGGCGTCGTTGATATTGGCGTAGTGCCCAACAACGTCAGATGTCTGAAAACTATCGAGAGTTCTTATGAGTTTACGTGAGGTTGTAGTATTGTCTTGGTCAACAACACCCACTGGTAGTTCCGTAGGTTGACCATCAGCCATGATAGTTGTGAAAAATGCAACTATCACAAACGGTAGGAATATTATGCTGAAAAAGTATATAGGATTTTGTGTGAGCATAATTCTACACTCACGTCCAGCTATCCTTATTATTTGTGATAGCACTTTCATTTCTTTACTATCAGACTCATGCCCGGGCGCAAGCCTTCAAACATAGTAACGGGTGTTGCCTTCAATTCAAATGTCTTCAGGTCATACTGACCAGTTGTTTTAGTAGCTTTCCATGTAGCAAATGAACCTTCATCTTTTATGTGTGTAACCTTCAACGTAATGTCTTTGTTGAATGCTGGAACAAAAGCAGTGAATGTGTCTCCTGCTTTCATGCCGTTGAGCTGATCTTCACGCACATTGAAAGTGCCCCATATATCGCTCATCATTGATATGCTCATGATTGGCGAACCCAGTCCTACGAGTTCTCCCACTTTAGGATAAACAGCACTGACTTCTCCGTCAACAGCTGCTATCTGTACAGTTTCTTTGAGTAGTGATGATACAAGCTGTACAGCACCTTTTGCTGCTTCTGCCTGCTTCTGAGCCGCCTGTTTCTCCTGAAGCCGCGCTCCATTCTGAGCCATGTCATATTGACTCTTTGCAGCTTTTACCTGTGCTTCTGTAGCTTTGAATGCAGCAAAGGCTTCATCACGCTTCTGAGCACTCACCACTCCTTCGTCAAATAAATTCTGAACTCGTTTGTAGGTTTTCTCTGCTATTTCGCTTGCAGCCTGCGCAGCCTGATACATTTGATAAGCAGCTTGCACAGTTTCCTTTCTTGCCCCACTTTGTGCCATGTCACTTAAAGCATTTGCCGCTCCTTCTGTAGCCTCTGCCACCTTTTGTTGAGCATTTGCTTCTGGTACTTCAAGAATAGCAAGAGTATCGCCAACATGCACATAGTCGCCTTCCTTTACTCTGATTTCAACTACTCTGCCAGGAAGTTTGCTTGATACTCTGAACTCCGATACTTCAATCTGACCTTGTATAATCTCCTCCGTCTTGCCGAGAGTGAAAAATCCAATAAGACCGATAATCACTACAACTGCTATAAGACCTACTACAGCTAAAAGAATGTTGTTATGTTGTGTTTTGTCTGACATAATATTAATTTCTTGTTTTTTATTGTAATATACCTAATGCCTTCTTTAAATTTACTTGTGACAGCTTAACGTCAATCTCTGCATCAATCTTCTGTGCCTTTGCTGCCTGCCATGCAGTTTGTGCTGCCATGACGTCGGTTGATTCCATGAACCCCTCACGGAAGCCTATGTTTGCACTACGAAGATTTTCTTCTGCATTTGCAACATTCTTTGTTGACATTATCAATCTCTTCTGCGCTTCATTTATTTTGAAACGGCTTTGTTCCACCTGTAGGTTTATTTTCTCCTTTGCATCGCCCATTTCAAGCATTGCGATTGTTGTCGCAGTCTTGCCTGCACGGACTTTATATACACCTTCAAACCAGTTCCAAACAGGAATTTGAATAACAAGTCCTACGTTCCATATGCCTGCGAACTTGTTCTGGAAACCATTGAATACATTTGGATTTGAAATCATGTAGCCGCCTGTAAGTGCTATGTGTGGAAGATTGGCGGCACGTATCAGACGTGTGCTCTGCCTGCTTAATTCCACTGCATTCTGAAGCATTTTCAGTTCAGGACGATTGTCAGCGGTTATTCCTTCAAGACTTGTAGAATAGTCAGTCAACTGAATGCTCTCGCTGTTCTCATCGGCTAATGTTATTTCCGTTGTTGCAGGGATGCCGCAAAGTTGACAAAGAAGCATTTTTGCAAGTGCGAGACCATTTTCAACTTGTGTAAGTTGCATATCGGCTTCGTTAACTTTTACGTCAACTTTTAATCCGTCAGCACGTGTTGCAATGCCTTCTCTTATCATCTTGTACACATCATCGTCGAGTTTTTTCACAAGGTTGCGATAGCTTTCTGCAAGTTTCTGTTTCTGTTTAAGAGAAACTACTAACCAGTAGGTTTTGTCAATTTCGTAAATAGTGTTCTGTGTCTGACCTTCGAAATCATTAGCTGCAATACGTTCTGCAATATCAGCCATCTTGTTTGCCGCTATTATTCCGCCGCCCATATAAATAGGTTGACGAACCATTACTGCGCCAGACCAAATATTGCGGGTGTCTGTGCGGAAAGCATCACTTATTGCTTGTCCCATGGCATCGCCTATTTTAGATAGTGGTGCAGAGGCATGCTTCATTACAATTCCTAACTCCTGTGCCGTTGTTGGTGATATTAAACCGTTGGCGGCAAGTCCTGTCAGAAGTTGACCTATATTTGTTCCTGTTGTTGAAGACAGATTCGTACCAAGTCCAGAAAGAGCGGATTTCTGATCGTTGTTGAGTATCGAAACCTCTTTGCTCAGATGTGTATATCCTCCTACGGCATCTATTTTTGGCAGATATTTGGTGCGTGTTGCCTTGCGCACATTTGCCGCCACGTCTTGTTTTAGCTTAGTGGCATTAAGTTGCTTGTTATTGCGTAACGCCATAGCTCTACAGCTGTCAAGCGACAAACTCATTTGTGCAGATGCAGGAAGAGCAAGTACAACGAATGCAATCAAGCCTAATAACTTTTTCATATAGTGTGTTTCTTTTATCTAACCTATTCAATAATGAATGTGCGTGAGCCTATCATATTGCCGTCGGCAAAGATGCTGACATTATAAGAACCTGCTTCTAATGCCTGAATAACGTCCCAATAGAGTGTGATAGGAGTTTCTTTTCCACCATATTCTACTGTTCGTTTTGCTGTACTTTGCAGTGTACGATTTTCATAATTGAAACTTCCACCGCCCGCAAGTACACCTCCCGAGGGTGATGTTATTCTGACATAGACAATTTTACTGCCACTTGCTGCTGTTACATTCTTTGCTAATGAAAAGTTTACTTGTAATTTCTTGCACTTGCTTATTTTACTTGTAGTCTTACCCTTTTTGTCAATCATGTTTAGACTTATGCCTATTGCATCAAGCTGTGCTGCAATAGCAACTTTTTCCGACAGAGATGCTTTTTCTGTGTTTAGGCCTTCAATCTGTCTGTTAGCCTCTGCCACTTGTGCTTTAACTTGTGTGTTTTCTGCAACAAGAGATTGATTAATGCGATTTAATGAATCAATTTCCAGTACATAGCTCCGTATTACGGCACGACATGTAGCGAGTTCTTTTTTTAGACGTGTAATCTCTCGGGCATCATTTGCTTTTACCTCTTTCAGTTCTTTCAGTAAACGTTCGGTCTTTAACTGTTCTTCCGTAAGTTGGGCAATAAGCGAGTCGTTGGTGATTTGCATTCGCATTTCGCTGTACTGATTGGCAAACTGTTGATATTCGTTCTCCATCTCTTGCTTGTCAAGAGCAGCCAGCTCCTGCATTTCTGCATTCTCCTGTCGTTGTAATGTCAGGTCTTTTGCTAAATAAACGACACCTGCAATAAGCACTAATATAACAATAACGAGGGGAATTAATATTTTCTTATTCATGTTATATAACAATATTTTATTTTAGACTTAATGTTCAATAAATATAAAAAATTCCAATGTGCAAAATTACAAGTTTTATGTTGATTGTGCAAGATTTTTGTATGGAGTTAGTGTTTAAGTATTCTAAAAGTTTGCAAATTATGAAAATTTAGAACAGCATTTGTTTGTTTTCTGCTTATCTAATTTCTGATTTTACTTTAACTCCAAATCTCTATTATACCGCAGACTTAATTCGTCTGTTTTTATCTATAGGCTTTCCGACTGTTTACATTCGCTTATCAGCATCTTGTCTTCCACTGTTACCTTGAAGTAATCACTACATCAATGTAACAGTGAAAACCAATCTGCAAGAGAATCTAACACAATCAGTTCGGAATCCAATGACCTATTTGGGATAAAGAGTCCTTATATATATCGTTCGGAAAGGTTGACGCAATGTTGATTATGGCAGAATTTACGAGTTTTTTAGTATTTGTTCATTACGCCATGATGATTTTGTTACTGACCCAGAATGTACTCTTTTGCTGCTTCAGCACATCGCTCGCCATCTACCCCGGCTGATACTATGCCACCTGCATAGCCTGCTCCTTCGCCACAAGGAAATAGACCTCGTATGCGGACATGGTGTAGTGTTTCTCTGTTGCGTATAATTCTTACTGGCGATGATGTACGTGTTTCCGTGGCAATAAGTATAGCCTCGTTGGTTAGGAAACCGTGACTTATTTTTCCAAACTTGCGGAATGCCTCCTGCAAGCGGGTTGTTATGTGTTGAGGAAGCCAGAAATGGAGTGGAGAAGAAACGAGTCCGGGGGCATATGAACTCTTCGGGAGGTCGTAACTCAGGCGACCATTCACAAAGTCTGACATACGCTGTGCAGGAGCTGTCTGGCGCATGTTTCCTTGTTGCCAGGTGTTTCTCTCCAGCTCTTCCTGATAATTCATCATAACCAAGACATCATCAGTATTAAGAGAAATATCTTCAGGTCGTATTTCAACAACCATTCCGGAGTTGCTCCATTTGGTTCCTCTGTTGGAAGGACTCATTCCGTTTACTACAATTTGTTCTGGGCCTGTAGCTGCTGGTATTACAAAGCCTCCAGGACACATGCAGAAAGAATATACTCCTCTGCCGTTTGCCTGGGTAACAAAACTGTATTCGGCAGCAGGAAGGTAGTTCCCACGACCGTTTTTGTTATGGTACTGAATCTTGTCTATTAGCGCACTTGGGTGTTCAAGTCTAACTCCCATGGCCAGTGCCTTTGGTTCAATCTCAATTTTAGCTTCGTTAAGATAGCGATATACATCACGTGCAGAATGTCCGGTGGCAAGAATTACAGGACCTTTATAAGTTTCCTCTCTGCCAGTTGGCAGATGTATCGCTTCACAGCCTATACATTCGTCGGCATTCAAAATAAGTCGTACCATCTTTGTCTGGAAGTGCACTTCTCCTCCACAACGTATGATAGTGTTGCGCATATTCTCTATTACTCTTGGCAATTTATCGGTTCCTATGTGCGGATGTGCATCAGCAAGTATTGAGATGGAAGCGCCATGCTGACAGAAAACATTAAGTATCTTCTCTGTAGGACCACGTTTTTTAGATCGGGTGTATAGTTTCCCATCGGAATAAGCTCCTGCTCCTCCTTCGCCAAAGCAGTAATTCGACTCTTCGGCTACCTTATGCGTCTTTGTTATAAGAGCAAGGTCTTTTTTGCGTTCATGAACATCCTTGCCTCTTTCAAGTATTATTGGGCGTAGTCCAAGTTCAATAAGACGGAGGGCAGCAAATAGTCCTGCGGGACCTTCACCTACTACAATTATATGTGGTTTCTTGCTTACGTCGTTGTATTCTGTATGTGTGTACTGATTGTCAGCTGGCACCTCATTTATATATACGCGTACGTAGATGTTGACAAAGATAGTTCTCTGCCGTGCGTCAATAGAGCGTTTCAAGACTCTTACATGTTTGATAGTCCTGCGGTCAAGTCCTTTGTTGCGGGCAATAAAGTCGGCAATTATCTGTTCTGATGCAGCCTGCTCTGGAAGAATGCGTAGTTGGAATTCTTTAATCATATTGCAAATTTAATTATTTTCCTTGTAATTTATTGTTGGTGATGATATTTTTTATTAAATTTGCAACCAAGTTTCACAGAACCTCCATTGTCAGAGAGGACTGTGAGATATTACAAATATAAATACAAAAATGAAAGTAATGAAATTCGGCGGAACATCCGTTGGTTCCGTAGAGAGTATTCTCTCTCTGAAAAAGATTGTAGAAAATGAGGCTAAGAAACAGCCTGTAGTTGTAGTGGTGAGTGCCCTTGGCGGTATAACGGACAAACTGTTGCTCACATCACGCTTGGCGGTTGCCGGCGATGAAGGATGGAAGGACGAGTTTGAGGCAATGGTTGACCGACACCATCAGATGATAGACACTATCATAACAAACACCATTGATCGTGAAGTTTTGTTCAAGGAAATAGATGCATTGCTCGAACAGTTGCGAAGCATCTACTTTGGTGTATATCTCATACACGACCTCTCGCAGAAGACACAGAATGCCATAGTGAGCTACGGAGAGCGCATTTCCGCTAAAATAGTTGCCACTTTGATACGCGGTGCCAAGTGGTTTGACAGTCGTGAGTTCATTAAAACTGTTTTCAAGAATAACAAACACGTGCTGCACAGCGAGCTTACTGCGGAACTGGTGCAGCGAACTTTCAAGGAACTTCCGCGCGTATCGCTTGTTCCTGGTTTTATTTCGCGCGACCGCGATACAAAGGAAACCACCAATCTGGGTAGAGGCGGTTCAGACTATACGGCTGCAATAATAGCAGCAGCGCTTGATGCTGAGGTGCTTGAAATATGGACTGATGTTGACGGTTTTATGACTGCTGACCCGAGAGTGATAAAATCTGCCTATACTATTAAGGAGTTGTCGTACATTGAGGCAATGGAACTTTGTAACTTTGGAGCAAAGGTTATCTATCCGCCTACAATCTATCCTGTATGCGTAAAGAATATTCCTATCAGGGTGAAAAACACTTTCAACCCCGATGGACAAGGTTCTGTCATAAGCGCAAAGGTAGAGAACGATTGCAAACCCATCAAGGGTATATCAAGCATCGGTGGCACAAGTCTTGTCAATGTCACAGGCTTGTCGATGGTTGGAGTAATAGGTGTGAACCAGAGAATTTTTACCGCTCTTACAAATAACAATATTTCCGTATTCATGGTGTCGCAGGCTTCTTCGGAGAATTCCACCTCAATCGGTGTGAGAAATGAAGATGCTGAAGCCGCTGCCAAAGTGTTGAATAAAGAATTTCAAAAGGAGATTGAAACGGGAGCTATGTTCCCTATGCAGATAGAAAGTGGACTTGCTACAATAGCTATCGTTGGCGAAAATATGAAGCATACACCGGGTATCGCAGGAAAATTGTTTGGCACCTTGGGGCGTTCGGGCATAAGCGTTATTGCATGTGCACAAGGAGCCTCTGAAACTAATATATCATTTGTTGTCGATGGCAAGTATCTGCGTAAGGCACTCAATGTTCTTCACGACTCATTTTTCCTGTCGGAGTATAAGGTACTTAATCTTTTCATCTGTGGAACAGGAACTGTGGGCAGCAAACTCATTGAGCAGATACGCTCGCAATACGAGGAGTTAAAGGACAGGAATAGGTTGAAGTTGAATGTAGTGGGCATAGCCTCGTCGCGTAGAGCAATATTTAATCGTGACGGACTAAATCTTGATAGCTACATGGAGGAACTGGCGCAGTCGGAAGTAAGCACTCCGGAATTGTTGGTACAGAATATTCTTGGCATGAATATATTCAATTCCGTGTTTGTTGATTGTACAGCTTCGCAGGAAGTGGCTAATCTCTATGAACAACTGTTGGATCATAATGTAAATGTCGTGGCTGCCAATAAAATTGCAGCATCGGGTAATTATGATACATACCAGCAACTTAAAAACACAGCTTTGACACGTGGTGTTAAATATCTGTTTGAGACTAATGTCGGTGCAGGTCTTCCGATTATCGGCACTATAAACGATTTACGCAACTCTGGCGACAAGATTCTGAAGATAGAGGCTGTACTCAGCGGCACGCTTAACTTTATATTCAATGCCATTTCTGAGAGAGTTCCGTTCTCCGAGACTGTACGCTTGGCTAAGGAAAAAGGTTATGCCGAGCCTGATCCACGTATTGATTTGAGTGGAAAGGACGTAATAAGAAAGTTGGTTATTCTTGCACGTGAGGCTGGTTATAAGGTGGAGCAGGAAGATGTGGAGCGTCGGTTGTTTGTGCCAGATGAATATTTTGAAGGCGATGTTGAAGACTTTTGGAAAAAGCTTCCAGAGCTTGATGCCAACTTTGAAGAAAAACGTAAGGCTATTGATGCTGAAGGTAAGCGTTGGCGTTTTGTGGCAAAGATGGATAATGGGGCAACAAGTGTGTCATTGCAAGCTGTTGGGCGTGAACATCCGTTCTATAATCTTGAGGGATCAAACAATATTGTTCTTCTAACAACCGAACGTTATCGTGAATATCCAATGCAGATTCAGGGGTATGGCGCAGGTGCAGGTGTTACGGCTGCAGGAGTATTTGCTAATGTTATGAGTATTGCCAATATATAGTTTGGCACACCTTTTGTAATATAAGTCTTGGAGCTTGATTGTTCCGAGACTTATTTTTTTTGATTTAAAATTAAAACGTAAATACATTATGACAAAAGGTAACATCGGGGTTACAACAGAAAATATATTCCCCGTGATTAAAAAGTTTCTCTACAGTGATCATGAGATTTTTCTACGTGAAATGGTGTCTAATGCTGTTGATGCCACACAGAAAATAAGAACTCTGGCAGAAAAAGGTGATTTCAAAGGCGAACTTGGCGACCTGACAGTGCGTGTTAGTCTTGACGAGAAAGCAAAGACTATAACCATCAGCGACCACGGACTTGGTATGACTGCGGAAGAGATTGACAAGTATATCAACCAGATAGCATTCTCAGGAGTGACAGACTTCCTTGACAAATATAAGGACAATGCGAACGCTATAATAGGGCACTTTGGACTTGGTTTCTACTCAAGTTTTATGGTGAGTGACAAGGTTGAGATTATTACTCGTTCCTATAAAGACGGTGCAGAAGCCCAACGATGGAGCTGCGACGGCAGCCCTGAGTTTGAACTTGATAAAGCAGAGCGTGAAGAGCGTGGTACAGATATCGTTCTCCACATAAGCGAAGACTGTAAGGAATTTCTTGACAAGGGAAGAATCAGTTCACTGCTTAATAAGTATTGCAAGTTCATGGCAGTGCCTGTGGCATTTGGCAAAGAGACTGAATGGAAGGATGGAAAGCAACAAGAAACCGATAAGGATAATATTATAAATAATGTGGAGCCACTTTGGACAAAAGCTCCAGCCGGTTTGAATGATGAAGACTATAAGTCATTCTACCGTTCGCTTTATCCTATGTCCGACGAACCTTTGTTCTGGATTCACCTGAATGTGGATTATCCTTTTAATCTTACAGGTATCTTGTACTTCCCACGTGTTAAGTCAAATCTTGAGTTGCAGCGCAATAAAATACAACTCTACTCAAATCAGGTGTTCGTAACCGATCAGGTAGAAGGTATTGTGCCTGAGTTCCTTACTCTGCTCCACGGTGTCATCGATTCTCCAGATATTCCGCTCAATGTGAGCCGCTCATATTTGCAAAGCGATGCCAATGTTAAGAAAATCTCAACTTACATAACAAAGAAAGTTGCTGACCGGCTAAAGGCTATATTTAAGGACAACCGCAAGGACTATGAAGAGAAATGGGATAATCTGAAACTTTTCATCAACTATGGCATGCTGTCGCAGGAAGATTTCTATGATCGTGCCAAAGATTTTGCACTCCTTAAGGATATTGACGGTAAGTACTTCACCTACGAGGAGTATAACACTCTTATAAAGGATACACAGACCGACAAGGACGGAAACCTTATTTATCTTTATGCTACAGAAAAAGACGACCAGTACAGCTATATTGAGGCTGCAAAACAGAAAGGATATTCTGTACTCCTCTTTGATGGAGAACTGGATGTGCCGTGCGTTTCGCTTTTTGAACAGAAATTTGAGAAGAGTCGTTTCTCACGTGTAGATGCTGATGTTGTAGAACGTCTGATACAGAGAGAAGAGCAGGCAGAAAACAAACTTACTGCGGATGAAACTGCCAATTTGTCGCAAGTATTTAAAACACAGTTGCCAAAGTTGGAGAAGGCTGAGTTTATAGTTGATGTTCAGTCGTTGGGAAAAGAAGGTATGCCTATCGTAATAACACAGAGTGAATACATGCGCCGTATGAAGGAGATGAGTCGCTATCAGGCAGGAATGTCATTCTATGGCGAAATGCCTGATTCATACTCACTCGTTCTAAATAGCGACCATTCACTTGTTAAGAAGATTATGGAAGATAGTATGGCAGCCACAACTGAAGCATTGAAACCTGTTCTCAGCGAACTTCGTGGACTGAAAGCACGTGAACAGGCATTGCAACAGGCACAGAAAGATAAGAAATGGGAGGATGTAACACAGAACGAGAAAGACGACCTTAACGATACTCGAGACAAGATTAAGGCAGAGGAAAGCAAGCGCAATGAGATTATTGCCAACTATGCCAAGGATAATCAGACTGTGCACCAACTCATTGATTTGGCACTTCTCCAGAATGGTATGCTGAAAGGTGCAGCACTCAATGATTTCCTCAAGCGTAGTATCGATTTGATAAAATAAATCATTCTTATAACTTCATTTTTAATTAACGAAGATTATAAATGTCGTTTGGAAAATGAGGAGCTGAACCGTAACTCAGCTCCTCATTCTTGTCTGTTGACTTGATTTATATAAAGAATAAGACGAAAGACAAAGGAAAATATAAAAAAAAAGCCAAAATGTTTGGTTGTTAACTAAAAAGTTCTTACCTTTGCACTCGCTTTCAAGAAGTATGGTTCGCTAGCTCAACTGAATAGAGCATCTGACTACGGATCAGAAGGTTGCAGGTTTGAATCCTGCGCGAATCACAAAAAGAGTTCAAAACATTTGTTTTGGACTCTTTTTGTTTATATCTATTGTGTTATATTATAGATAGCAAACCAAGTCCATATTCCCCATTAAATTTCGACTGAGCCCATAGTTATCGTTATCTTTTGCAGAAAACTTTTCATGAGTTTTATGAATAACTATTCTTAAGACCTAACGATAGTTATTCTTATGCTCTAACGATAACTATCCTTACGTGCTAACGATAACTATCCTTATGTGCTAACGATAACTATCCTTGTAAGTTAATAATAATTATCGTTACACAGCAATAATAAATAATCTTTTCTAAATCGTTGTTCCTGTATTATAGACGTTCCTTACCCTTTCAAAAGTAACCTCTTTATATATATATAGGCGCTGCAACTTTTCTTTGAAGCAGTATTATGACGGTCAAAGACGATTCTTGTATTTGCTATTTTCTTATCACTTTATTTTTTAGAATTTGGTACGACCCATGGTACGAATTTGGTACGAAACTTGTACCATAATGTCCATTTCTGTCCTCTTTTGCAGACGTAAAAGTAAAGTGATAATCTGATGTGTAAATATCCTTAAACGAATGATAGTCAGTAGATTATGCTTGTATTTGAGCATTTCTGACTGACTATCTTGGTGATCCGCTTGGGGCTCGAACCCAAGACCCCCACATTAAAAGTGTGATGCTCTACCAACTGAGCTAGCGGATCTCCGTTAAGTGTGCCTCTGAAAAAGCGATGCAAAGGTAATACTTTTTATTTAGATGACCAAAGATTTTGCTACTTTTTTGTTGTTTTGTGCTAAATATTATGGTGGATTACTGCTTTTTTGCTAACTTTGACCCTATAATATGTTGTTTACTTGAAAAAAACATGGTTGACATAAAGAAATTGATAAGTAGAAAAATGGGTGTTTATATAATAGACGATTATAGCTCTATAATGCCTGAGGATGTAAATGAATTAATTGCGGAACTGCCCTGTTGGCGTCGTGAAAAGGCATTGGCTATTAATCATAACCAAGGCAGGAAGGAGTGTGTGTTGTCTTATTTGCTGCTTAAAGAAGCTCTTAAGGAAGAGTACAACATTGATGGCGACCTACAGTTTGAGTATTCTGAACATGGTAAACCGTCATTGAAATATTTTCCCGACTATCATTTCAGCTTCAGCCATTGTCAACCATCAATTGCATGCATTGTTGGCAGGCAAATCGTAGGTATTGACATTGAACGCCGAGGACGCTATAAGCCAACTCTCGCAACTCACGTGCTGAATGATGAAGAGCTTGCTGAAGTAAACAATGCTAAAGACCCTGACCTTGTTTTTACACAATATTGGACTAAAAAAGAAGCTGTACTGAAACTTACGGGTGAAGGGGTGAGCAGTAGCATGAAAGATGTGATATCAATGCACCCGGAAATAAAGTTGTCAACTTTTTACAGTTCTGAATACGTTTGTTCTATAGCAACACTTTGCTGAAAATAAAAGAGGGTGTACCAAAGTGACACACCCTCTTGTTGTTTATTTCTTAAATCGACGATAGAGTTTCCACCCGAGAATAAGACCATCTAAGACACTTGCTCCTGTGGTGAATATCTGTGATATTCTATATGATGGAGTTGTTGCCATTTTGGGAGTATCTTTCCGAAAGAGATTATTCCATAATCGGGATATGTTTTTCTCATTTGCGGCAATGTCCTTCTTGATAATGTTTTTTTGTGTCTTAATGTCATCAAGTGACTGATATGTATGTATTTCCTCTATCATTATATTTATAGTTACTCCATTAAAAGACTTGCAAGAAATCGCACAAGTGGTTTCTCAATCCAAGTCTTTCTGTTTATCACAAGCAATAATAACAACAGTATATAGCTTCCTCCCACAATTGCAAAGGCTCCAATCTTGCCAGTGACAGGTGCTATTGTAAAAGCAATGCTGAAAGACAAGAATATAAGTGCTGCCAACAACAGAATTACAATAATGAAAGTCATTGTCACCACCGTCAGCAGACGCACAATCTTATCTACGGCATCAAGGCGCATGTATTCACTCTTGAGTGTAACATATTTCTTGATTTCCTCAACAAGTTGAGCTATGGATTCTATGTTGTTGTCGTTGCTGAACATTTAGCCCTCGATGTCAGTTGCTTCCTGAATATCGTCAACAAAGTCGCATACTTCTTTGCGAGAAAGCTTAATGTTGTGCTTCTTGCAGAAATCATCAACAGTGTCGGCTAATTTCTTCTGTGTCTCAGTACCTTTCTCTGGTGCCAACAGTACACCCAGAGCTGCGCCAGCGATGGCTCCACCAAGGAAAGCGCCAATGTAACCTAATGTCTTCATACTATATTTTGTTTAATGGTGTTCACATGCAAAAGTAAGAAAACTTTTATTATTTACAACAATAAATCCTATTTTTTTTCAGTAATTAAGTGTTTTAACAAACTTTATGTGGACTTTTTGCTTTTTTATATCGTTTTTAGAGAGAATATTTGTATCTTCGCAACCGTGTTTTCACAACAATTCATTGGATAAATCAAATATTAAAATATCATTTATGAAGAAGAGTGTTTTTTTCTGCGCTATAATGTGCGTAGCATTAGCATTTACTGGTTGTAAATCAAGTGAGAGTGCTTATAAAAAGGCTTATGAGAAAGCTAAGGCGGCAGAGTCAACAACTGCTATGTCAGAAGAACCAATAATCGAGACTCCTGTTGTCACACCAATGGTTGAGACTCCTTCTACACAAACTACCGTGGTTGTTCCAAACGTTGAC
The DNA here is from genome assembly GCA_041855685.1 of Prevotella sp. Taxonomy (GTDB): domain Bacteria; phylum Bacteroidota; class Bacteroidia; order Bacteroidales; family Bacteroidaceae; genus Prevotella. The sequence goes on from JBHAEQ010000049.1 coordinate 79,663, forward strand.
AATGTATCTGTTCGTACAGAGCAACTTTCGGTTGTTGACGGTGCTGCTCTCAAGAGCTATAGTGTTGTAGTTGGTTCATTCAGTCTTAAAGCTAATGCAGAAGGTCTTGCCAGTACTCTACGCAGTGCAGGCTACGATGCTCGTATAGCTTACAATGAATCTCGTAACATGTATCGTGTTGTTGCTTCAAGCTTTAGCTCAAAGGCTGACGCAGTGACTTCGCGCGACCAGCTTCGCAACAAATATGCTGATGCGTGGCTGCTATTTCAGAAATAATAAACAATAATGCGTGGCACGAGTACTTTCTATTGATTACGGTCAGAAACGTACAGGCATTGCAGTCACCGATCCACTACAGATTATAGCGGGTGGATTGGTGACTGTCGCTACTTCACAACTATATGAGTTTCTTGTTGAATACATCACCAAGGAACATGTGGAGAGAATTATTCTCGGAAAACCCCTTCAACCCAATGGCTGTCCGAGTGACAACATGGTGAGGGTAGAACAATTCTATAACCGTTGGCGTAAGCATCAGAACATACCAATAGAGTATTATGATGAGCGTTTTACATCACTCATAGCCCATCAAACTATGATTGATGCAGGATTGAGCAAAAAAGCACGTCGAAACAAAGAACTTGTTGACGAGATTAGTGCCACTATAATTCTTCAAGATTGGATGAGGAGTAGAAAATGATTTTACCTATTTATATATATGGAATGCCCGTTCTGAGAAAGAAGAGTCAGGACATTACACCAGACTATCCAGGATTGGATACTCTGATTCCCGACATGTGGGAAACAATGGCTAATTCAGACGGCATCGGTCTTGCCGCACCGCAGATAGGCAAGGATATTCGTGTTGTTGTAATTGATTTGAATGTTCTTGCTGAGGATATGCCTGAGTATAAGGATTTTCATAAGGTATTCATAAATGGGCATATCGTTGAATATGACGATACAGAGAAGGACACTATGGAGGAAGGCTGTCTCTCTCTCCCAGGTTTTCGTGAGAGTGTAACTCGCCCTACACGTATTCGTGTGCAGTATGTAGATGAGAACTTTGAACCTCACGACGAGTGGGTTGACGGTTATCTTGCCCGTGTTATACAACATGAGTTCGACCATCTTGATGGCGTTGTCTTTGCTGACCGCTTGTCACCTTTGCGCAAGCAATTAGTAAAGAACAAGCTGAAGGCTCTACTTCAGGGCCGCTTCCGTTGTGGATATAAGTTCAAGATGCAGCGCATCTGATCCGCTTTTTTGTAGTTAATGAAGAGATTGCTTGTTATATTATGTTGGATTGTGTTGAGTCTTGGTGTTAAAGCACAATTCAACATTAATAAAATGCTTACGAGTGGAGAGATAGCTCTTCACTATGAAGACTATGTACTCTCCATTCAATACTTTAATCAGATAATTTCTCTGCGCCCTCATATGTATCAGCCATGGCATCTGAGAGGAACGGCAAAGTTCTATCTTGAGGATTATTCCGGAGCAGAAACCGATGCCACACAAGCCATACTGCTGAATCCTTATATCGACATGATATATGATTTACGTGCTATTGCACGCATTCGACAGGAAAAATATGAAGAAGCTGTGGCTGATTATACCAATGCCATAAGAATAAATCCTGCACAGAGGAATTATTGGTTCAATCGTGCTATATGCGAACTGAACCTGAAAAACTATGACAAGGCATTGGCAGAAGCTGATACTATTACGAAGCGTTGGTCGAAATTTGCTAATGCCTATTCTCTTAAGGCTGAAATATACCTGCACAAGAAAGACACTCTCTCGGCTGTAGAATGGCTCGACAAGTCAATTGACATTGACCCATACGACGGGAACACATGGATGACACGTGCAGTGATAAATATTGCGAGAAACGAATGGGCAAAAGCCGATTCAAGCCTTTCACGTGCCATCCGGCTTCGTCCGAAACATGTACCAAGTTATATTAATCGTGCACTTGCCCGATTGAATACCAATAATCTTGGAGGTGCCATGGCTGATTATGACACAGCTCTCGACCTCGACCCAAATAATTTTCTTGCCCACTATAACCGTGGCCTGCTTCGCATGCAACTTGGTGCTGACAATGATGCGATTGAAGATTTCAACTACGTCATAGAAATGGAGCCCGATAATGTTATGGCTATCTTCAACCGTGCATTGTTGAGAGACCAGACAGGCGACATCCGCGGAGCTATACGAGACTATTCTAAGGTGATAGATCAATTTCCCAATTTCTGGATAGGACTTGATAAACGTGCGCGGTGCTATCGCCGGCTTGGCATGACGGCACAGGCAGAGAAAGACGAATTCCGCATATTCAAGGCGCAGATGGACAAGCACATTGGCATTCAGCCTCGCTGGTCTCCCGACAAAGTAAAAAGAATGCGTAAGCGTGGTGAAATAAATCCTGACAACTATGCTTCAATTGTTGTTGATGATGCTCCTGCAAATCCTGAATACCAAAGCGATTACCGTGGACATGTTCAGAATCGTAATGTTGGAATGGAATACAAACCAATGTTCCTTATATCACTCAATGCCTACAATAATGGAGTGAAGACATATCAGGCTTTTGACCGTGATGTAGAGAAGTTCAATGCACAGAAAGGTTTGCGTCATACACTATATGTAGCCTGTGGTAATCATAATCTTGGCACTTCAGCTGCCAATACTGCATTTGTACTTATAGACTCGCTTACAGCTGATATTCACGAATCCACAGGTAATACAAATCTCAGGCGTAGCCTAATGCAAAGGGCTGTTGCATATACAATGGTGCAGAATTATCCTGATGCTATTTCCGACCTTGACCTTATTATTATTGAAGACTCTACAATGAGTATTGCCTATTGGCAGCGTGCTGTATGCCATACGATGATGAACAACTTCAACATCTCACAAGGTATAGACTCACGGCTTAAGGCTGCTAATGCCATTGGCGATTTCAACGAAGCATTACGCCTGTCGCCAAACAATGCGTATATTTATTACGACCGTGCTTCTCTACATATAGCAAACGGTAATACAGGAGCTGCGATAGAAGACTATACCACAGCCATTAAGATGGAGCCTCACATGGCAGAAGCTTATTATAACCGTGGTTTGCTTTATTATAATCTTGGCGACAAGCCGTCAGCAGTACGCGACTTGAGCAAAGCAGGCGAATTGGGCTTGTATGATGCCTACTCGGTTATGAAAAGACTGAAATAGGAGAGTAATGGTTGTTTGTTGTTTGGTAATGTAATAAAAATATACTAATTTTGCATTTGAAATAGAACAGTGCCCGGTTGTATCGGGCCCGAAAAAACATTATAATAAATTATGATTAAAATTACTTTCCCAGATGGTTCTGTTCGTGAGTATGAACAGGGTGTTACTGGTTATCAAATCGCCGAGAGCATCTCACCCGCTCTCGCCCGCAACGTTGTAAGTTGCGGCGTAAATGGTGAGACAGTAGAGTTGAATCGCCCTATCAATGAGGATGCTTCTATAGCATTATATCGTTTTGAAGACGAAGAGGGCAAACATGCGTTCTGGCATACATCAGCTCATTTGCTGGCTGAAGCTTTACAGGAACTCTATCCTGGCATACAGTTTGGATTCGGTCCTGCACTTGAAGCAGGTTTCTTTTATGATGTGCTGCTTCCTAACGGCGAGCAAATCAAAGAAGGTGACTTCACTAAGATTGAACAGAAAATGATGGAGCTTGCAAAGCTCGACGAACCGCTCGTGCGTAAGGAAGTATCAAAGGCAGACGCTATGTCAGAGTTTGGTGCCGACGGACAAGATTACAAATGCGAGCATATTGAGCAAGACTTGGAGGACGGTTCAATAACAACCTATACCCAAGGACGCTTCACCGACCTGTGTAAAGGTCCTCACCTTGTAAGCACAGGCATTATCAAGGCTGTAAAACTAACTTCAATAGCAGGAGCCTTCTGGCGTGGCGATGCTAAGCGTGAGCAGATGCAGCGCCTATATGGAATATCTTTTCCAAAGAAAAAGATGCTTGATGAATATCTCGTAATGCTGGAGGAAGCTAAAAAGCGCGATCACCGCAAGATTGGCAAGGAAATGGAACTCTTCATGTTCTCAGAACGTGTAGGCAAGGGGTTGCCAATATGGCTGCCAAAAGGCACTGACCTTCGTCTCCGCTTGCAGGACATGCTCCGTAAGATACAAAAACGTTACGGCTATCAGGAGGTAATAACACCTCATATCGGTTCAAAGAACCTTTACGTAACTTCTGGTCACTATGCACACTACGGAAAAGATTCTTTCCAGCCTATACACACACCGGAAGAGGATGAAGAGTATATGCTCAAGCCTATGAACTGTCCTCACCACTGCGAAGTTTTCGCATGGAAGCCACGTTCTTATAAGGACCTTCCTTTCCGTTGTGCAGAGTTCGGTACTGTTTATCGCTATGAGAAGAGTGGAGAGCTCCATGGCTTGACACGTGTACGCTCTTTTACCCAAGACGATGCCCACATCTTCTGTCGTCCAGACCAAGTAAAAGGCGAATTCCTGCGTGTTCTCGACATTATTCAGGCAGTATTCTCTATCTTTGGATTCAGCGAGGAACAGGTAGAATTTCAGATTTCTCTCCGCGATCCTAACGACAAAGAAAAGTACATAGGCTCTGACGATATATGGAACAGCGCAGAGCAGGCTATCATCGACGCATGCAAAGAGAAAGGACTTAAAGCACGCATAGAATACGGTGAGGCTGCATTCTACGGTCCTAAGCTTGACTGTATGGTGAAAGATGCAATCGGACGCAGATGGCAACTCGGAACAATACAGGTTGATTATAATCTCCCAATGCGATTTAAGTTGGAATACACAGCAGAGGACAACTCTAAGCAGGTTCCTGTTATGATTCACCGTGCACCATTCGGTTCACTTGAGCGCTTCACAGCAGTTCTTATTGAACATACAGCAGGACATTTCCCATTATGGCTCACCCCCGACCAAGTAGCAATCCTTCCTATTTCAGAAAAATACAACGACTATGCAAAGCAGGTACAGAAGTTCTTTGGCGATAACGATGTTCGTGCTTTTGTTGACGACCGCAACGAAAAGATAGGGCGCAAGATACGCGACAACGAGCTTAAGCGCATACCTTATATGGTGATTGTCGGCGAGAAAGAGTCTGCAGAAGGACTCGTTTCTATGCGACAGCAAGGTGGAGGCGAACAGGCTACCATGCCGATAGCCGAGTTTGCTCAACGCATCACCGACGAAGTTGCAAAACAGCTGGAAGCTACTAATATTCAACCACAAGAATAGTTAAAAAATAATAAACTATCATAGTAATCGGCTGCAAATGTTAAGAATTCTCAGAAAGTTCGTAACTTTGCAGTCGATTTTCTTACAAAGGGGTATATAATACCCAATTATCAACAATTAAAACTATTTAATGAAGAACGACAAAATTAAGAATCAGTACCGCGTGAACGAGCAAATTCACGTTAAAGAGGTACGTGTTACAGGTGATGAAGGCTCAACAGTAATGCCAACAAAACAGGCATTGGAAATGGCAAGACAGCAAGGAGTTGACCTCGTAGAAATTTCGCCCAACGCCCAGCCACCAGTTTGTCGTATCATTGATTATTCTAAATTCCTTTATCAGCAGAAGAAACACCAGAAAGAGTTGAAACAAAAACAGGTAAAGGTTGAAGTTAAGGAAATCCGTTTCGGACCTCAGACCGATGAGCACGACTACGCTTTCAAACTTAAGCATGCCAAAGAATTCCTTGAGGATGGCAATAAAGTTCGTGCATACGTATTCTTCCGTGGACGTTCGATCCTATTCAAAGAGCAGGGTGAAGTTCTGCTCCTTCGTTTTGCCAACGACTTGGAAGAGTATGGCAAGGTTGAGCAACTTCCTAAATTGGAAGGAAAAAAGATGTTCCTCTACATGACTCCAAAGAAGAGCGGCTCAGTAAAGAAAAGTCAGCAGAAAATGGACCGCGAGAAGCGTGAAGCTGAAAGCAAAGAAGCCGAAAGACTTGAAGCAGAGAAAAGAGCGGCAGAAAACAGCCTCGGCAACGTTAAGGGAGGAGATGCTCTGAAGAACTTAAATTTCGACGAAGAATAAACACGATAGCCCTCGGGCGTGGTTTTCCATAGTAAAGAAATAACAAAGATGCGCTGCGCGTTGGTATGCGTTGCCATCTACCTCAAGCCTGCTGGAAGTATTCCAAATGCGGAATTAGGCAAGAGCTAAGAGGTCTATTTTTAATATTAACAATTAAATTTTAAGTACAAATGCCAAAAGTTAAATCAAATTCCGGTGCAAAGAAGCGCTTCAGCTTCACCGGTACAGGTAAAATTAAGCGTCGTCACGCTTTCCACAGTCACATCCTGACAAAGAAGACAAAGAAGCAGAAGAGAAATCTCGTTGGTACAACACTCGTTGACACAACAAATCTAAAGCAGGTGCGCGAGCTCCTTTGTCTGCGTTAATTAACCCTATTGTTTAACATTTAAAGAAGAAAGAAACTATGCCAAGAAGTGTGAATCATGTTGCCTCAAAGGCAAGAAGAACTCGTATTCTGAAGTTGACCAAGGGTTATTTTGGCGCTCGTAAGAACGTTTGGACTGTAGCCAAAAACACTTGGGAGAAAGGTTTGACATACGCTTACCGCGATCGTAGAAACAAGAAGCGCAACTTCCGCGCTCTGTGGATTCAGCGTATCAATGCAGCGGCTCGTCTCGAAGGTCTTAGCTACTCTCAGTTCATGGGTGCTCTTAACAAGGCTGGTATTGAGATTAACCGTAAGGTTCTCGCAGACCTCGCAATCAACAATCCAGCAGCTTTCAAAGCTATTGTTGACAAAGTGAAGTAAATTTTACCTCAAATGATAAAGAAGATGTTGCGTTTTTTTGCAGCATCTTCTTTTTGCGTATATCCCCAACAAGACTATGGCGACATTTAAGGTTATGAATAACAACGTAGAGACAGATCCTATGTCTGTTCGCAATGCCAAATCACGACTAAACGACTAAACCACCAATTCTCCTATTTTTCCTTTGTGTCAATATTATTCCCGATTTTATTATTTCTGTGCGGACAGACACAGGGGCTGTCCCTACGTACCTCTCGAACCTCTTAACTCCTTAAACTCAAGTTGAAAACTCCCCACTAAAATTCGACTTTTTATATTATTCTTTCACCGTAAAACGGTAATTACAAGGAATAATCTATGCACACACGCTGTACGGTGAAAGGCTTTACTTTCGTTGTGGCTGCAGCAACATGTGCAGGATGAGAAGCATATATATTTAACGCCTCGGCATTCTCAAAAGTACTGTCGAGCATGAGGTCGCAGTTGGAGGTTGCCAGCAAACCTTCGATGATAACCTTAAGTTCTACAATGCCTGACACTACACCTGCAAGTGCTTCCAGACTTTCCTTTATCTCGTGCTTTACCCTGTTTTTCTCCTCATCAGAAAGAACAGGATTTAGTGTCCACAATATTACATGTTTAACCATATTCGTTGTTTTTTATAATTATAATGTTATCTCTGCCGAACCATAGCAACGATTATGCTGTTCGTCATAAATAACACAGAACTGCCCTGGAGCTACACCATGAATGGGTTTTGAAGAATGAACCATGTATGTGCCGTTGTCTTTATCTTCGAGTATTCCGTTGAAGTAGTCGGAGGTATGGCGTATCTTGAATGTTATTGATGCCTTACCGTCTGTAAATTCCAACGGAATAGTAAGCCAGTGCATATCACACACAGGGAATGACTCTTTATAGGCATCATCAGGATTATAACCATTCGACACATAGAGAATATTATCCTCAATACTCTTCTTCACAACAAACCACGGACCTCCACCAAAGCCGAGTCCTTTGCGTTGTCCTATTGTGTGAAACCACAACCCTTTATGATTACCTATTTTCTTTCCTGTCTCTATATCGATAACTTCACCAGGATTCTCTCCCAAATAGCGGCGTATATAGTCATTATAGTTGAGTTTTCCGAGGAAACAAATGCCCTGCGAGTCTTTTCTCTTGGCATTCACAAGATGCTCGCGTTCAGCAATCTCGCGCACTTGTTCCTTCTGCATTGCGCCGATAGGGAAAATTGCCTTCTGTAATTGCCAGTCGTATATCTGTGCAAGGAAATCAGTCTGGTCTTTCACAGGGTCAGGACTTGTACAAAGCCATTTTCTTCCCTGTTCATCAGTCTCTGTGCGGGCATAATGTCCTGTAGCAATCAAATCATATTCGTGTCCTTTCTTATCGTAGAAAGCACCAAATTTTATAAGTCTGTTGCACATTACGTCAGGATTAGGGGTGAAACCTGCACGTACCTTATCCATTGTATATCGAGTGACTTTATCCCAATAGTCCTTATGACAGTCTATCACTTCAAGCTTTAGTCCGTATCGATGAGTGATAGCTGTAGCCATTTCAAGGTCTTCCTCCGATGAACAGTCCCATTCTTCCTGTTCCTCTGGACCAATCTTTATATAGAAACAATCTGGTTTAAGACCTTGTTCGCAAAGCACGTGAACAACTACGGCTGAATCAACTCCGCCACTCAACAATACTGCTATGGAAGGAGTAGAGGTGCCATTAACGTTTGAATAATTCATTTTGAAGTATATTCTAAAAGATGTGTTAGAACGGTGCTCTGTACTTTCCGTCCTCTTTATCTTCAAGCATAGAGAGATAAGACTGATAGCGTGAAGGTGCTATATAATGTTCCTCTATAGCTTTCAGTACGGCACATCCTGGTTCATGAGTATGAGTACAGTTGTTGAATCGGCAGTCTTTCGAGAAATGGAATATCTCTTTGAAATAACTTGTAAGTTCTTCCGGTTCCATATCAAAAGTACCGAATCCCTTTATTCCTGGTGTGTCTATAATATAAGTTGTAGCATTCTCATCGCTCAATGAAGGAATTTCAAGCATTTCTGAGAATGTAGTTGTGTGCATGCCAGTATTATGTGCATCTGATATATCAGCTGTTCTTAGTTCTACTCCTGGTATTATCCTGTTAATGAGGGTTGATTTTCCAACTCCACTGTTACCGCTTAGAAGTGTGATTTTTCCTGTAAGCAATGAAAACAAGCTGTTTACTCCTTCACCTGTTTCTGCTGATATTGCCACGCATTTATAACCGACGGTGTCATATAGATGCATTATCATCTCCTGCATGTGTTTTTCATCGGCATTTAGCAAGTCGGTCTTGTTAAATACAAGCACCACTGGCACGGAATATGCTTCGGCAGAAGCAAGAAAACGGTCTATGAAAGTCAATGACGTTTCAGGATAATTTACAGTAACAACAAGAAAAGCCTGATCAACATTAGCTGCAAGGATATGGCTTTGCTTAGAAAGATTCTGCGAACGGCGGATAATATAGTTACGGCGGTCATCAATCTCTGTGATGAACGCCGTACCTTCTTGGTTGGGCACAATCTTGACTCCATCGCCCACAGCAACAGGATTTGTACTGCGGATGCCTTTCAGTCTGAAATTACCCTTAACCTTGCAGTCTATCACCTTGCCATCATCGGTTTTTACCGTGTACCAATAGCCGGTGTTCTTTATTACTATTCCGTGCAAACTATACAGTCATTATTTCCTTGTTCTTTGCCTCAAGGATTACTTCCACTTTCTTTATGAACTTGTCGTGAATCTTCTGCAAGTCCTCCTCGGCATCTTTTTCGAGATCTTCAGACAGTCCGTCCTTTATGGCTTTCTTCAACTTGTCCTTGATGTCGGCACGAATATTCCGAATCTCCACCTTTATTTTCTCACCTAGCTTAGCACATTGTTTTGTAAGTTCCTTACGACGCTCTTCTGTTGGCTGCGGAATACCCAGACGTATTATTTCGCCATTATTCTCTGGTGTAATACCAACATCTGAGTCCATGATTGCTTTCTCTATACTACGTATTTGCTTCTTGTCCCATGGTTTGATTGCAATAGAACGGGCATCGGGTGTAGTTACAGTAGCTACCTGATTCAGTGGAACTGTCGAACCATAGCTTTCTACACGAATGCCATCAAGAATAGCTACATTGGCGCGACCGGCACGAACTCGGGCAAGCTCCTCTTCAAGGTACATCACACCCATATCCATACGCTCCTCTGCTTCGGAGAGTGTTGCTTTTACATCTATCATAAATTATTTTATTAGGAATTTGTGCAAAAATAATTAATAACTTCCGATTCTGCAAATGTTTTAGCAGAATTTTAGATTTTATGAGTATAAAGTTTCTTGCGATATTCGTTAGGCGACATTCCAAGATGAGACTTCACATACTTACCAAAAAACGAGACGTTAGGAAATCCCAACTTCATTGAAATTTCTTTTACCGACATACTAGTGTTTTTAAGATAATGTACTATTTCATCAACAACGGCATTCTGTATGAACTCGTTGGCAGACTTTCCTGTCATATCCTTACATACATGTGACAGGTATTTTGACGAGATTCCAAGTTTTGTCGCATAATAATACACAGGTTTATGCTTAACCTGTTCGTCACGCAGCAATTCCATAAATTTAGTAAACAGCATATGACGTTGTGGAGAACGATTCTCCTGCGAAAACATTGCATTCTCCTGCATTTCTATTTCCTTCTGCCTTGCACAGAATCCCAACAACACAATTTGGAGCATAGAACGTACCATTTCTTCACGGAAAGGATTATCCTTTACTTCCAAAAGTCTATGAAGAATAGACATAAAATGCCAGCCAAGCGTCATCTTATCACGAAGTTGATCGTCGATAGCTTTGACGACATGCTCACGTCTCACATAAACAGCACGATTCCATATATCAACATTTGTGTTCAACAAAGATTGTATAATGCGGTCAGTCATGCACAACACTGTAAACTTGAAATCAGGACTTACAAGAAGATTATCTACAATAACTCCTGATGGGCATACGAAGGTTTCGCCTTCGCAGATGACATAATGAGTACCATTTACATCAAGCTGCATTCTTCCCTTATTACATATACAGATAATATTAGCACTTAGTTTACCTGCGTAAGCATTGGGCAATGACTCTAATTTCTCGATGAAAATAATATCACTATCCATGTAATCAACCTCTATACTGTCATCGCCAGGCGAGTTTCCTATTCCTTCTGAAAGCAATTCGCGTATGTCTTGTACATTCATAATGTAGTTCTCTTTTTCAAAATTACTGCAAAGTTACGCATAAAACACCACAAATCAAAGAAAAAGAACAATAATAATGGTCTATTATTCTACTTTGAGAACAATAGACTAATATACTTAGGAGTATTTTATCAGTTAAAGTTCACCTCTGCCGAGATGATATCAACTATTATTTCCATATACTTTTTATCAATGGAATCAAAAGTTGATAGTTCTGGAGAATCCACATCAAGCACTCCAACCACCTTTCCCTCATTGTCATGCATCGGAACAACTATCTCCGATTTACTCAATGAAGAACAGGCTATATGTCCTGGAAAGTCATCGACATTATCAACCACTAGTGTTTCATTTTTCTCCCATGATGTGCCGCAGACTCCTTTTCCTTTCTTTATACGAAAACAAGCTACAGGTCCTTGAAATGGTCCTAAGATAAGTTCACCATTCTTCACAAGATAGAATCCTGTCCACAGCCATTCTGGAAAAGCCTCTGCCATGGCGGCTGACACATTGGCAAGAACAGCGGTAGAATCGTTAACGCCTGCTATCAAATGTTTTATCTTTTCTACTAATTGTTCATAACGCCCCTGTTTCATAATACATCTGCCACTTTATTTGTAAGATCTATAAAATCCTGAACCGACAACTGTTCAGGGCGTTTTGTCATAATGTCCTGCTGATAGAACTCTGCATCAGGTTGCTTATCGCCATTGAACAGCTGGCGCAGAGAAACACGCAGCATCTTTCTTCGTTGATTGAATGTGGTCTTTACCACTCTCTTGAAAAGAATTTCGTCACAGCCCAAAGAAGTAACATTGTTCCTTGTCATGCGAATGACAGCTGATTTTACTTTTGGTGGTGGATTAAATACATTTTCGTCAACAGTGAACAGATATTCGCAATCATACCATGCCTGAATAAGAACTGACAATATGCCGTAGGCTTTATTTCCAGGTTGTGAAGCTATGCGCAAAGCAACCTCACGTTGTATCATGCCTGTACAACAAGGAACAAGGTCGCGGTTGTCGAGCATCTTGAAGAAAATCTGTGATGATATATCGTATGGATAATTTCCTGTAAGAACGAAAGGTTTGCCGTTAAATACCTTTTGCAGGTCCATCTTTAGAAAATCCTCACCGAGCACTTCCAATTCCGGATAGTTATTGTTAAGATATGCCACACTCTCACGGTCTATCTCAACAACCTTCAGCGGACGTGGTTTGGGTATGAGATATTGAGTCATAACTCCCATACCCGGTCCTACTTCAAGTACTGGGACATCAGGATATGAGTCAACGGTATCGGCAATGGCTTTTGCTATACTCAAATCTATAAGGAAATGCTGACCAAGATTCTTCTTTGGTGTCACCATTCCTTCGGCAGTCTTTGCTGTCTTTCTTGAGCGCCTACCTGCCTCCCAAGTCTTTTCTGTTATTTTGTCTTTATATCCCATTACAATTCTATTGTTGACAAAATTACTATAATTACACGAATTATCCAAATAAATTTGGAATATTCACTGGTTTTGGCTAACTTTGTAATTCGCAAACTTATATAAATCAATGAGAATAGGAATTATCGTTGCCATGGAGAAAGAACTCCAGCAACTACTCGCATTATTGCCCGATGTAAAGGAGGAAAATGCCAACGGCAGGACTTTTTTCGCAGGCAACCTTTCAAGCAATAAGCAACTCGTCATACAACAATGTGGCATTGGCAAGGTAAATGCCGCCATAGGAACAGTAGAGATGATAAATCGATTTCGACCTGACTGTATTGTATCAAGCGGTGTGGCAGGAGGTGCAATAACTCGTGTCCCCCGCATGAATGTTGTAGCAAGTTCCGAGGTTGTATATCATGATGTTTACTGTTTTACTGATAATGAATATGGACAGATACAGGGAATGCCGGCACGATTTCCGTCAGACAGACGAATGGTAGAAACAGCATCAACGATTGAGAACGTAAATACAGGGCTTATTGCCTCTGGTGACTGGTTTGTTGACAGCAAGGAAAAAGCAGGGTATATACTCGACAAATTCCCAGAGACTATGGCTATTGATATGGAGAGCGGAGCTATTGCCCAGACATGTTATATATATAATGTGCCGTTCATTTCATTCCGCATCATAAGCGACATTCCTCTTGACGACAGCCAAGGAGAACAGTACTACGATTTCTGGGACCGCATAGCAAATGGAAGTTTTGCTGTTATACATGAATTTCTTAACCGCTTACAATAATGAACAAAATTCCATCATTCACAGTAAATCATGAGACAATGCTCCGTGGCATTTATGTTTCAAGAAAAGACGTTGTAGGAAACGAAGTTATAACTACTTTCGACATACGTATGAAAGAGCCAAACCGTGAACCCGTGCTTGGTGCTCCCGAGCTGCATACTATTGAACATCTTGCAGCTACGTTCCTGCGTAATGACGAGGAATGGAAAGATTGTGTTATATATTGGGGACCTATGGGTTGTCAGACAGGAAATTACTTAATACTGAAAGGCGACCTTGAGTCAAAAGACATTGTTGACCTCATGCAGCGAACCTTCAGCTTTATTGCCGCCTATGAAGGTGAAGTCCCGGGGGCATCGGCTCGCGATTGCGGCAACTATCTTTTGATGAATCTTCCTATGGCACGCTGCGAGGCATCAAAATTTCTCAAGGAGGTGCTGTTGGATATAAAGGATGAAAATCTGAACTATACGGAATAGAACCGGTAAAAACAATCAACTTATGGAACAACTAAAACTTATCTTTACATTTCTACTCCTTTTCTATAATACCATAACATTTGCACAATTCAACATCAGCGGGAAAGTTATCGACACAACAGGCGGTCCGATAGATGCGGCAATAGTGGTACTGATGAATCCGGAAGACGGAACTACCATACAGCAGCAGCTTACTTCAGAAAACGGCGAATTTTCACTTAAAGTTAAAGGCGAGATAAAAGTTTATGTCAGCTGCATAGGCTATAAAACATATCTAAGCGAAGCTATAAGTGTAAACAATGATATAATGCTACCTGATATAATGCTTACTGCTGAAGACCTCACCCTGCAAGATGTCATTGTCATTGGAGAAAAGCAAACATCATCAGTGAAAATGGAACATGGCAAACTCATTTTCACCCCACGCAACAGTAGTATTCTTGCAGGTGCTACAGCTTTGGAAACTTTGAAGAAAACACCAGGCGTGTTTGTTGACGGAAACAACAATATAAGCATAGGAGGAAGGAAAGATGTATTAGTGGTTGTTAATGGCAAAGCCACATATATGCAGAAGAACGAACTTGTGAGTATGTTGAAAAGCACACCTTCATCGGCAATAAACTCTATTGAAGTGATACAAAATCCTTCATCACAATATGATGCTGAAGGTTCAGGTGGTATCATTAATATCAATATGAGGAACAATAAGACTGAGGGCTTGTCAATTTCAGCAAACAATGGTGTTTCCTATTGGTATAATCTTCGTCAAAACACAGACTTATCAATAGGCTATACAAGTGGTAAACTTAGTCTTACTGGTAATTATAATCATGCTCTCGGACATTATAACATGGACTATGGCATGCGCCGCATTCAAGGAGGAAAATATTACTACAGTCCTACGGAAGACACCGACAAACGCAGGACTATAACAGGAAACATTGGTCTGGAATATACCATAAACAACAAACGCACAATAGGAATCAGGCTTGATGCCAACACTCTCTCAGGTCCGGGCATTACAAGCACTATAACGGAGATACGCAATCTTTCCGACAACAAACTTGAGAAACGGCTGTATGCACAGAACGACTACTACAGCCAACGTGGAAACAGATATGGCACAAACATATACTACATATCAAAACCTTCCAAGGAAACAAGCTATAATGTAGATTTCAACTATGCATGGTTTGACGGAGGCTCAGGCAACTGGCAGCCTAACAGATACGAAAAACCTAACGGAGACATTGAACAGGATAAGCTGTACAAGTCGGAGAACAAACGCAACATTCACATCTATGCTCTGTCCTATAATCAACAGCACAAACTGTGGAGTGGAGAAATAAAAGCAGGGGCAAAACTGTCGTATGTTAATGCCGACAACGGATATAGAATATATGATGTGACAGGAAGCAATCAGCATCTTGACAAAACACAATCAAATGATTTCCGATATAAAGAACGCATCTTTGCCGCCTATCTCATGTTTTCCCGCAACCTTGGAAACAGATTGAGCATTGAAGGTGGACTACGAGGAGAATACACTTTCTCTGACGGTAAGCTGACCACAGTCAACAGTAAGAACAACGAAGAAAACAAGAAACAATACTTCAACCTATTTCCATCAGTCAGTCTTAACTACAACATAAGTGACAATAACACACTGACTCTTAACTACAGCAGCCGCATAGATCGACCTGCCTATCAGGATTTAAATCCGTTTGAATATCTACTCGACGAACTTTCATCGTGGAAAGGAAATCCATTCCTCACACCACAAAGAACCCACTCCATAGCAGTAACATATAACCATAAGCAGACAGCCATAACAGCATCATTTGCACATACCAACAACTACAAAGCACAAATAACCGACACTATTGCTTTGAAAAAAGTAATGATGACACCACGTAATATTGGCATGCAGCAACGTATGTCGCTGTCCTTATTTCAGAGCCTTGCACCAATAAAAGGTTGGGAAATGAGTTTTAACCTCGTGGGATATTATGTAAGGAATGATATTGCTTTTGATAAATACCGCCAATTCAACCTTGACGGATTTGCAGGAGTCTTTTCAATGCAGAACAGCATACGTCTGCCTTGGCGCATAATGTTGGAGTTGAATGGTTCATACTCAACAAAACATCTTGGTGCCTCAAACGAGTATAATGCTTCTTCTGGATTTGTAGATGCAGGAGTGAGCAGAACTTTCAATGAAAAGAAATGGACTGTCAGTCTTTCCATGACCGACATCTTCTGGACAAGCAGATGGGATAACCACAGTTCATTCGGCGATTTCCAATTGTGGAACTGGGGTAAGAGCGAGACACGGCAGGTTAAACTGAACGTCACCTACAAATTCGGAAAACAAAAGCAAACCACTCGCATCAGCAGCTTCGAGGAAATAGACAGGCTGTGAGTAGAGAACTGACTTTAATAATGTAAAGACTGGCTGCGTACTCTGCGCAGAATATTCTGCATATCATATACAATGTCTGGATACTGCGATGCCACATTAACAAGTTCAGCAGGGTCTTCTGCAATATGGTAAAGTTGAGGAGTACTTGAATTGCCTGTCTCAATTTTAGGTGCCCATGTAATAAAGGCAGAGCCATCGTTAGGCTCTATGTATTTCCAGTCTTTACTACGGACAGACAATACATGGTTGGCAGCCATCTCCACTATCCATGGACGGTCGGCAGAATCTTCACCAAGCATATTGCCTATACGGTTCTGGCTGTCCGAGGCACTGCCTTTGGGAAAAGCCGCGTGCACTAAGGCGCCTAAAGAAGCCATCCAGTCTATTTGTGACATTAGAACGTAAGATGTTTTATTGCCTTTTATCTTCTTAGGCCAACTAACGATAGCAGGAACTGCTGTTCCTCCCTCGAATGCACTGTATTTACCGCCTCGCCAATGACCGGCAGGTTTGTGTCCTTGCAGAAGTTCTTCCGCCTTGTCATCATAGCCGTCGTCAACCACAGGACCGTTGTCGCTTGATAGAAGCACAAGAGTATTTTCTGTCAAACCTAATTTATCCAGAGTGTCCATTATCTGCCCGACTGTCCAGTCGAACTGAACTATAGCATCTCCACGCAGTCCCATAGGATTCTTTCCACGGAAACGCTTGTGGGGAAAGCGGGGCACATGAATGTCGTTTGTGGCAAAATACATAAAGAAACGGCGGTGCCTGTTTTCTTTGATGAACTCTATTGCATGGGTTGTAATAGAATCGGCTATGTTATCATCTTTCCACAATGCCTTGCCTCCGCCTTTCATATAGCCTATACGGCTTATGCCGTTAACTATTGACATGTCATGCCCATGACTGGGTTTTTGGTTGTAAAGCAGTTCGGGATTCATTGCCCCCGTAGGTTCTCCTTCAAAATTTTTATTATAGTCCACTTCTATAGGAGCGGAAGAATCATAGTTGGCTACTTTTCCGTTTTCTATAAATACGCATGGCACACGGTCGGCTGTTGCAGCCATAATATAATGGTAGTCAAATCCCAAATCGCCCAACGCTGCAGGCAGAGGAGCATTCCAGTCCTGCATGCCTGTTTTATCGCCCAGTCCTAAATGCCATTTTCCGATAGCACAGGTGGCATAACCTGCACTCTTGAACATATCAGCCATTGTGAATTGCCCGGGACGTATAATCATACCTGCATTTCCTGCAGCCACGTCAGTGTCAGGGCGGCGCCAAGCATATTCGCCTGTAAGTAGGGAATAGCGTGAAGGGGTGCTTGTTGCGGCTATGGCATGGGCATTGGAAAAGCGAATGCCTTGTGATGCCAGACGATTTACATTTGGTGTATGCACATTTCTTGCTCCGTAGCACTCCAAATCTCCATAGCCTAAGTCATCAGCCAAAATGATGATGACATTAGGCAGTTCGTTATTACCAGAGTTTCTGTTATCCATTGACTTAGCCCCAGCAGGTAGTGCAGAACACAAAATGGGAGCAATGAAAGCAAAAGTATGTTGTTTTGCCATGTCGAAAGAAGAAATATGCATATTCAAAGTTGTTAGTGATGTGCAAAGATAATATTTTATATTCAATTTCTATTACTACTTTTCTCAAATTATTACCACTGACACGTGAAAGATGCAACTTGCGGCAACAGACTCTCTTCGATAATGAGAGCGGTGGCAACCAAGTGACAAAAATCGCTTGCCCGGGTTGGGCAAGCGTGCCAAAGTGAAAAAAATCATTTGCCCGGGTTGGGCAAGCGTGCCAAAGTGAAAAAAAACATTTGCCCGGGTTGGGCAAGCGTGCCGGAGTGGAAAAAATCGCTTGCCCGGCTTAGGCAAGCGTGCCAGAGTGGAAAAAATCGCTTGCCCGGCTTAGGCAAGCGTGCCGGAGTGGAAAAAATCATTTGCCTGACTTAGGCAAGCGTGCCAAAGTGAAAAAAATCATTTGCCTGACTTAGGCAAGCGTGCCGGAGTGGAAAAAATCATTTGCCTGACTTAGGCAAGCATGCCAGAGTGGAAAAAATCGCTTGCCTGACTTAGGCAAGCGTGCCAGAGTGGAAAAAATCGCTTGCCTGACTTAGGCAAGCATGCCAGAGTGAAAAAAGTCATTTGCCTGACTTAGGCAAGCTATAAAAATTAACAAATCAAACCAAATTGACAAAATCCGTTTACAACGAGGAGTCGCACCAAAATCTTTTCAAAGATTAAGATGCGACTCAATTCTATTTATCAATCATATCAGTCTTTCATTATCTTCTGCCACCCCTGTTTGTGCTTCCACCTTGCATAGAACCTGCTGAAGAGCCAGAACTGTTTATTGAACCTCCGACAGAGCGGCTTACTGATGATGGTGCGGAATTGTAAGAACGAGACGGTTGTGTAAATCCACCTACATAGCGGTTTGAAGTTACAGGTCTCTGATTGCCTACTGTTGTGCGGGTACTGCTGCGTCCGTCGGTGCGGATACGGTCGAAACTACTGCTTCTGCTGCTATTCTCCTGATAGCGTCTGTTGTCTCTGTAGTCGCGGTCGTTTCTGTACTCCCTATTGTCTCTGTAATATCTATTGTCTCTGTAGTCTCTGTCTCTATAGTCCCTATTGTCTCTGTAGTCCCTATTCATGTTGCCTCTGTTTGAATAGTGCCCGTTATTGTATCTGTCGCGCATACCGTGGTTGTAATTCCTGTCAGAACGGTTGCTGAAACCGAATGAGCGTCCGTGATACCATGAGCGTCCGCCGTTGTGATGCCATGCGTGCCCGCCCCGATATGTTCCCCAGAATGTTGGGCGTCCATAGTAGAAGTAGTCACGATGTGGATAGCGTGCATATACTCCGAAACGCCAGTAGCCGTTTGACCAATATATTGGGCGGTAGAAGTAGGCGGCTTCGATGAAAGCACTGTACTGCCAGTCGAGTAGTATATAGCTCATATCAAGATTTCTTCTTCTCCAATAATCGCCATATAGGTCGGCTTCACTCCTTATGCCCATAAGGTAGTCGAGATTTATCTCGTAGCAAGCCTCATACTGCTCTTCGGTGAGATTAAGCTCATAAGCCATCTTGTCGGCAAGGAATAATGCCTGTTGACGAGCTTGCTCATAACTCATAGCTTGTGATGCAACTGCTGTTGTGAGCAGTAAAACCATCGAGAAGAGTATTTTTTTCATAATCTTTATTGTTTTATATATTCAACTTATTTCGATTTCGTGAATCGAGTATTTATTTTTCACATTGCAAATTTATTAAAGAATATCAGGCATGCAAAAGGTTTTTCCCTAATAGCACGGGGAATTCCCCTAAGATGAATTGATTGTTTTGTTCTGGCGTAATAACTTTCTGAACAACTTAATTGTTGATACCGGTTTATAATAAAAACATTATATAATCGTTATATTCACAGTATGTATATATGTGGAATAACTCGAAAGCTACAAATAGTTTTAACAGCATTGGCAAGTCCTCTCTTTGTGATGGCGCAGGGGGAAGATTTGGCAAAGAATCTTGATACTTCTATTGAGATTCAAGCGGGTTTGGCTGACGGAACTACTCCTTTGTGGTTGAATGCCAATAAATATGGACTGTCGTCACTCAATACGTTCAACGGCTATGTGCGTGCCAATGCCATACGCAATGCCTCAAGCGATGAAGGCAGAGAATGGAAATGGGGATACGGACTCGACATGGCTGTTGCTGCCAACCATACAAGCACTATTGTTGTTCAGCAGGCTTTTGCCGAGTTGGGCTGGAAATACGGACTGTTGACCATAGGAAGCAAAGAACTGCCCATGGAATTAAAGAACAGTCAACTCTCAAGTGGCAGTCAGACAATGGGCATCAATGCCCGTCCTGTTCCCCAAATAAGGCTTTCGCTGCCCGAATATTGGACAATACCAGCCTTGGGCAGATGGTTTCATTTGAAAGGACATATTGCCTACGGCAGATATACTGACGATAACTGGCAGAAGGATTTTACTGCTAAGAAGCACAGCTATACAGTGAACACCCTTCTGCACTCTAAGGCTGGTTATGTAAAAATAGGCAGTTCTGACTGCTTTTCCGAATGGTCGTTGGAATTGGGATTGGAAATGGCATGCCAGTTTGGAGGCATCAACTATGCTCCTGATGTTAACGGAATTATTCAGAAAAGCACAGCTGGCAGCGATATACGAAGTTTCTTCCATGCTTTTGTGCCGGCAGGACAAGATGAGGCTGATGGAAAGTATGCAAATGTGGAAGGAAACCACACCGGCAGCTGGGTTGCACGACTTAAGTATGACAATGACACATGGAATGCCGCCGTTTACATGGATCATTACTTCGAGGATCATTCAGGCATGTTTCTCCTTGACTATAACGGATATGGCACCGGCGATGAGTGGAACAGCAGAAAGAAGAATATATATTACAAGTATCCGCTGAAGGATATTATGCTCGGTGCTGAAGTTAACTTTCCCCATGGCACATGGGTGAAGAGTGCTGTAGTAGAATATTTATATACCAAATATCAGAGTGGTCCTTATAACCACGACCGCACCCGCAACATTTCTGACCACCTTGCAGGTTGTGACGAATATTACAACCATCTTTTCTATAACAGCTGGCAGCACTGGGGACAGGTTATGGGAAATCCTCTTTACCGCTCACCTCTTTATAACGACACAGGCATGATAGAGGTTGAGAACACTCGTTTCATAGCATATCATTTCGGTTTGTCAGGTTCACCTACACCGAAACTCAACTATCGTCTGCTTGCCACTTATCAGAAAGGGTGGGGGAGATATTCCAATCCATATACACGAAAGCGTCACAACGTAAGTACAATGCTTGAGTTGGCATACCGTCCTACAGCAAACTGGCACATAAAAGGAGCCTTGGGTATGGATTTCGGCAGCATTCTTGGTGAGAATAAAGGATTGCAGATAACAGTAACACGAACCAATCTGCATTTATAAAACCAAAATATAAAGTGAAGTATATTATATATATTATAGTAGGTGTAAGTTCGCTATTCATGGCGTCATGTACCATAGAAAGTATAAGCAACGGAAAGTTAGACGGCTTCTGGCATTTAGAACATGTTGACACTCTGGCTACAGGAGGAACAGCCGACCTTAGTGGGCAAAAGCGATTCTGGGCATTTGCAGGACGCCTTGTGCACATGCAAGGAGCAGAACAGGGATTCTATTGCAGATTTAACCATAGTGATAACACGCTCATTATTAACAAACCTCATCTTGACCAGTGGCATGAGGACAATCCGGAAGTGGAGCAGGGAGGCGATATTCCTGTTGCAGACCCGTCGGTATTAAATTCCTACGGCATACAAACACTTGACGAACGTTTTACCGTAGAAACACTTGGTGGCAGCAGAATGGTATTGAAATCCAATGTTCTACGACTTCATTTCAGGAAGTTTTAAATGTGTTGTTTGGTGCCATCTAAATTTGCATAGAACCATCATTGACTCAGTCGAAATTTAGCGGGGGAGCTTTCAACTTGAGTTTAAGGAGTTTAAGGAGTTAAGAGGTTAGAGAGGTACGTAGGGACAGACCCTGTATCTGTCCGCACAGAAATAATAAAATCGGGAATAATATTGACATAAAGGAAAAATAGGAGAATTGATGGTTTCGTTATTTAGTCGTTTAGTGGTTCGTGGTTTGGTGTTTTGAGTTTTAGCGGACAACAATAAAACTATTTATTTCCCATTAAATTTCGACTGAGTCACGAAGGAGATAACCTTGGTGAGACTCCCTAAATGTACTAATAACAAAAGCCCAGCATAGCCGAGCTTTTATTGTTTGTGGAGCTGGCGGGAGTCGAACCCGCGTCCAAACAGAAAGACCATATGCTTTCTACATGCTTATTCCGGCCTTCATTTTCGTGATGCGACAAGACCCGGACCACCAATCGCACCCTTATTCTCTAAAATTTCACCATGCAATCGAGACCTTGCATGACTATCTCCGACTTACCTGCACCGCCTTATCAAAGAGTTTCGGAAAAAGAACCTTCGGGCGATGTCTCGTCCCATCATCTAATGACGGGATAAAGCTTTAATCTACTGTGCTTCGATTAAGCAGCGAGAGCGTAATTGTTTTCGCCAATTAATTTGTCGATGCCTGATATTTAGGAGCCAGACAACGAAGCTCCGCATGCTTACATACCATCTCAGCTGCTGTCAAATCCAGTCAACCCCAAAGTGGTTTTGTAAAGTGTATGCAAAATTAGTATAAACTAATGAAACGGCAAAATAAAAACATAAGTTTTGTTTGCTATTATACATTATTTAATGTAACTTTATTGAAAATGAGCGTATATTGATTGTTTCTCAGAATGTATATCCATATCCTAAACAAACATTTGTTATTTGCTTGTTTGTAGAATACGGAACTTTATCGCCAAGACCTATATGAGCTGTTAATGACACAGCATGGTGTTCATTATTCTCATTCCGTGCCCTGCGTTTGTATGTTGTGGAACGGAGAACTTTCTGTAGCTGTGGACTCATTTCCATAGTCTGTGTATTGTCTTGTACAATACTGTCTGTCATAACAACCATAGACATTGCTGTTGTATCAGTCATGCTTTGTGCATTACATACACATGCTGAAAATAATAAAAGCATAATTATCTTTATTGAGTATTATGAGTGTAAAGGTAATAAGTTTTTGTGTATAAAGAGGTGAAGTTGAAAAAAAAAACGTATTTTTGCAATAAAATAGGTTAAACATAGTTTTTATTAAGAACACAATACATGTGTTCGCTAAAAGCTTATCTTTAGATTATGAGGAAATATATTATAGTTGCTTTTTGGGCTGTGCTTCTTAGTACAAGTGCGTTTGCCCAGTCATCAATGACTGACAATCAGGTAATGGAGTTCGTACAGAAAGAAGTAAAGGTCGGTACTTCACAACAACAGATTGTTACAAAGTTGATGCAGAAAGGTGTTGATATAAACCAGATTCGCAGAGTGCGCAAGAAATATCAGCGCCAGATGAACGAGACAGGACTGGGCAATGTCAATGAAAAAACAACGGGCGAGCGCTTGCGCAGCAATAATGCTGATGGTAAACTCACCGATGCAGACAAAGCTTTACTGAAGCGGCAGACTGAACAAGATGTAAAAAGACGTTCTACATCAACAAGCCAGCGCATTCAAGGTACATACTCTGATACAGAAAAGTTTGACATGAATGATGCCGACTTCCTTGACATGGAGAATGAGCTTCGCTATATGACTCCTACTGATTCTATCGCATGGCTGGAGCAGATTCTCGAACAGCAGAAGCGTGAGAGAGAAAAGAAAAAGGTGTTCGGACGTGACATCTTCAATAATAAAGAACTGACATTCGAACCATCGATGAATATTGCCACCCCACAGAACTATGTTCTTGGTCCTGGCGATGTAGTGTTTATTGAGGTTTATGGTGCTTCACAGAAGTCAATAGAAGCAACCATTTCTCCCGACGGATATATAGTCGTAGAAAACTTTGGTCCTATTCAAGTAAGTGGTTTGACAGTATCACAAGCAAACAACCTCATTCGCAGTCGCCTTGGTTCACGCTTTCAGAGCAGCAAGGTAACTCTGTCACTTGGACAAACCCGCACAATATCAGTAAATGTCATGGGTGAGGTGAATGCTCCAGGCACTTACACTTTATCTGCATTCGCCAATGTATTCCATGCTCTTTATATGGCAGGCGGAACAAATGAACTTGGAACACTCCGAAACATTAAAATATATCGCGGTAACAAGCTCATAAGCGTTGCCGATATATATGATTATATCCTCAATGGCAAGATGACAGGCAATGTTCGCTTGACCGATGGCGATGTGCTTGTAGTAGGTGCTTACGACTGCCTTGTTAATATCACAGGAAAAGTTAAGCGCCCAATGTACTATGAAATGAAAAAGGACGAGAGTGTCAGCACTCTTTTGAAATACGCGGGCGGCTTTGCCGGCGATGCTTACACAAAGGCAGTAAGAGTGAACCGTAAAACCGGACGACAATATGCTGTGTTCAATGTTGAAGAGTTCGACATGAGCAGTTTCAATCTTGCAGATGGCGACAGTGTAAGCGTTGACTCTATTATTCCTCGTTATGAAAATACTGTAGAAGTGAAGGGAGCAGTATTCCGCCCTGGGCTTTATCAGCTTGGCGAGAACATCAACAGCGTTCGCACTCTCATACAGCACGCAGAAGGACTCACAGAATATGCGTTTGTCAACCGTGCCGTCATTCACAGAATGAAAGCCGACCGTACTTTGGAAGCCGTAAGCGTAGATGTTAAAGGTATAATGAGCGGCAATACAGCTGATATTCCACTTAAAGAGAACGATGTGCTGTTTATTGCAGAAAAACCGGAAATAATGACCGAACGCACAATAACTATTCAGGGAGAGGTGCAATATCCCGGCATCTACAAGTATGCAGACAATCAGACTGTTGAAGACTTTATCATACAAGCAGGAGGTTTGAAGGAAAGTGCCTCCATGATAAAAGTTGATGTGTCTCGTCGTGTAAACAATCCAAAGGCATTTATTACAGATAGTATTATTGCAAAGAATTACTCATTTGCATTGAAAGACGGACTTATTATTGACGGTGACCCGGGGTTTGTACTTATGCCTTACGACCAAGTATATGTCAGAAAGAGTCCTGGCTATGTAGAACAGCAGAATGTAATCGTTGACGGCGAGGTAATGTTCCCTGGTACTTATACCATTGACAAGCGCAATGCCCGCCTAACAGACTTACTGAATATTGCAGGCGGAGTAACTGACCTTGCATACGTACGTGGTGCACGTTTGGAGCGTAAAATCAACGATGTTGAAAGAAAACGTATGGAAGCAGCCTTCAAGATGCAGCAAGAACAACTGCAGCAGCAGATTCTTGAACTTGCTGCAAGTACCAACAGCGGAAACATTCAACAGGCATCGCAAGAAACAAAGAATACAACACTTGAGAAATTCCAAATACCTGAAACATATCCTGTCGGTATAGAACTCGACAAGGCGATAGCAAATCCAGAGAGCGATGCAAATATAGTATTGCGTGCTGGCGATAAACTCGTTCTGCCTCAATATACCGCTACAGTAAAGATTAACGGAGCTGTAATGTATCCTAACACAGTTGCCTTCACCAAAGGCAAGAGTGCACGCTATTACATAAATGCCGCAGGCGGTTTTGCCCAGAATGCCCGCAAGAGTGGTGCATACATTATTTATATGAATGGTGTTGTGGCAAGAGTAAGTCAAGGTGCAAAGATAGAGCCAGGCTGTGAGATTGTAGTACCAAGCAAACTGAAGCGTCGTATGAGTGTTGCTGAAACAATGAGTCTCGGTACAGGTATGGCAAGTATTGCTGCAATGATTGCCACTATTGCTAATGTTGCAAAGTAACTTGTTGTAATGTTAAAGTGTATTTTTGATAGATTAAATACAACTGACAGAAGGACGTCTCTTATAAGGAAAAACATTCTCGCCTCTTCTGTAGTTAAGGGGTGGTCTGCACTCGTACAGTTTCTTTTAGTACCCATAACATTGAAATGTCTTGGTGATTATGGAAATGGAGTATGGCTCACAATCAGTTCCATGCTCTTGTGGATTGACAATCTTGATATTGGTCTCGGTAATGGTTTGCGTAATAAACTGGCTGAACATTTAGCACATAACGACATAGTGAAAGCTCGGGAGGCAGTATCTTCTACTTTCTTTATGTTGTCTGCTATAATGATTCCATTTGTGGTTATCAGTCTTGCACTTGTAGCCTTTACTGACACTTATTCTTTTTTGAATGTAGATTCTAACAAGATTAGCGATCTTAACCCTACTCTTTTTATCGCAGTGATACTTATAGGAACAACATTTGTTTTCAAGTTTATTGGTAATTTCTTTATGGGATTGCAACTTGTTGCAGTTAGCAATCTTCTTGTTGCCCTTGGACATACTTTGGCATTGATTGGTACATTATTCATCTATTTATTTGGCATAAAATCTCTGTTTAATGTAGCAATAGTGAATATTATTGCCCCATTATTAGTGTATTTGATAAGCTATCCCATCGTCTTTTTTAGCAAATATAGTTATTTGCGTCCTTCTGTAAGATATATAAAATGTAACAGTATAGGTGAATTGTTTAATACCAGCATAAAGTTTTTTGTTCTTCAAATATCAGCGGTCATTCTGTTTATGACATCCAACTTGATTATCTCAAAGATATTCAATCCTGAATATGTGACTCCTTTTCAGATAGCCTACCGTTATTTCACTGTTATTTTGCTTGTCTTTGGGGTGATAGGTGTGCCATATTGGTCGGCAACAACTGATGCTTATCAGCGAAAGGATTTCGAATGGATAAGACGTGCCAATCGTTCACTCAACAGAATGATGATGCTTATTGGAATTATTTTGGTTCTCATGATTGTGTCTGCTCCATGGGTGTTCAGAATTTGGATAGGTAATGATTATTCTATGCCAATGTCATATGTAGTGCTTGTAGCTGTTTATATAGCAATACTCGTAACAAGTGCACGATATTCTTACATACTAAATGGCATAGGTTGCTTACGTCTGCAACTAATTACTACTTCTATTTCCACCATTTTATATATTCCGCTGGCTTTTTTCATAGGGAGCCTTTGGCATCAATTAGAGGCTCTTCTCATTACAATGTGTGTGATTAATCTACCAATGTTGATAAGCAATATATTACAATATCATAAAGTAATAGACCAGAGAGCCGGAGGAATTTGGATAAAATAAAAACATAAAAATAATATGGAAGATAAAAACAAAAATATGTGGGATTATAAAGAGATAATACACATTTTTATTAAAAACAAAAAACTTCTTGGTTTGACATTTCTTATTTCTGCAGTTCTTGGAATTGTTGTATCTAAGAGTCTGCCAAAGAATTATACTGCCAAGATAACTCTTGCTCCTGAGAGTAATGAAGGTGGAGGCTTGGCAAAGAGCCTTGGCTCATTGTCGTCACTTGCAGGCATCAGCCTGCCGGTAAACTCTACTGATGCTTACACTCCAGAGATTTATCCTGACGTAGTGATGTCAACGACATTTCTTGTAGAATTGTCTAAGATAAAGATTAAAACCATCGACAATATAGTATTTCCTACTCTTTACGAGTACATTGAAAATGGTCAAAAAAGCCCTTGGTGGTCGGCATGGATTCCTTCTGACAATGAGAATACGGGTAAGCATATAAATGCCTTTCGCTTATCAAAAGAACAGTATAAAATCATTAAGTCTATAGGAAATACCATTTCATGCAGCGTTGGTCAGGATGATGGTGTAATTACTATAAAAGCTCAAGCACAAGACCCGCTTGCTGCTACAATTATTGCCGACTCTGTAAGCAATCGTCTGCAGAAGTTTATCACAGATTATAGAACAAACAAGGTATGCAATGACTTACGCCATATAGAACGCTTATATGATGAGGCAAAGCAACGATATGAAAAAGCACGACTTTCATATAGTAGATATGCCGATGCCAATCAAGATGCAGTACTTGAAAGTGTACGTACAAAAACTACTGACCTTGAAAATGAGATGCAACTACAGTATAATCTCTATACACAGGCTACCACACAGTTGGAAATGGCACGTGCCAAGGTTATAGAAAAGACTCCGGTATTTGCAGAGTTACAGTCAGCAACAGTACCCGTAAGACACTCTTCACCTAAGACATCGCTCGTTACTTTAGGTTTCATATTTGTAGGAATGTCTATAATGGCTTTAAGGATATTGGCAAAAGAATTTATTTCAAAGAAGTAATGAGTCTGAATAAAATAGGACAATGGTTAATGGGGCTATTCATATTTATTATTATGATAGACCCAACAAACACCATCATTCATAAAAAAGATGTGGTGTTTATCCTTGTCGTGGCTTTTAATATAGCCGTATTCAAACCTGATTTCAGTAAACTTCCGCACATCCTGCTTATGGTATGTGCCGTTACAATGCCTTGGTTGATAGCTACCATCCGTTCTGTTCCTTACAACAGTGAGGAGGCGTTGGCTATCTTTAAGGCGATTTCACCTATTATCCTACTTCTATGGGTGAGAGAATATGATATGGTACAACTGTCAAAAGCACCTGTTGTGATATGCTGTGGAATATGCGCTATCATCTATATAGCCATGCTTTCCAACCCTTTGATAGAAAGTGGAGTATGGGTTTATATGGATTCAAAGGATAACCCTGTTATGATGGCACGTCGTAATGTGCTTGGAGTAGAAATATTTGCTTTCTATCTTAAATCCACCATTTCATTTGTCTTTGGTCTTTCTGCATTTTTGTTGGCGGTAATAAAGCATCAGCGTCCGTTTGTACCACAACTTTTGGCACTTGCAATTATTTTGTTTTATTTCTTTGTAAGTGGTACACGAAGTACTATGCTTGTGCCTTTCTTTCTCTTTATAGTTATCGGCTATCAGCATTTTAAGGAGTCTAAATACATGAAGTATATTATGACCCCTGCTATTGCTCTAATGACTATAGCCTTTATAGTGGTGATATTTGCGGCGGCAACAGAAGAAAAAGAGTATTCTAATGTCATAAAGTTTGGTCACCTTACTTCTTATGCGGAGCTTTTTGCGGAGAATCCATCATATCTTATCTTAGGGCAAGGACCAGGCACAAGTTTCTTTTCTGAGGGATTTGGAAAGATTGTTTATAAGACCGAGTGGGCATATCTTGAATTAATAAGAAATTTTGGTATATTCTCATTGATAATAATAGGAATATTTTGGAAACCTTTATTTACTTTCTTCAAATACAAACATGATGATGATTTGACTCGTGCTGTTTTCTGGGCTTATCTGGCATATCTGCTCATAGCAGGCACAAATCCGCTAATTCTGTCATCTACGGGAATGATTTCACTCCTCATAGCTTACTCCTATGAATCTCAAATATTAAGAAACAAATATGATAAATGTATTGATGGCGACATATAATGGTGAGCGTTATCTTGTAGAACAGATTGATTCTATACTCAATCAAAAAAATGTAGAGGTTAATCTTCAAGTACGTGATGACGGTTCTTCTGATTCTACTATGGATATTCTTGAACATTATTCAAGGAAAGGACTAATTCAGTTTTATCAAGGTATGAATTTAGGACCAGCAAGGAGTTTTATGCAATTATTGCGCGATTCCTCTGACGCTGCTGACTATTATGCTTTTGCTGATCAAGATGATTTCTGGCTGACTGATAAAATGAAGGTGGCATGTCAATATTTAATGCAGGTAGATTCTTCTACTCCAGCATTATATTTCTGTCAGACTAAGTTGGTTGATGAGAATCTTAAACCCTTTGAAAAGCAGATAGAAATAAATCCTAAGATGACTTTCGGCGAGTCGTTGGTATATGAGTTTATAGGGGGTTGCACTATGGTTATGAATAAGCAGTTGCGGAATGCAATTAATAGTTATAACCCTTCCTATTTACCCATGCATGATGTATGGATATATTCTGTAGCACTGGCAATAGGAGCGAAAGTGTTTTTTGACAAAACTCCTCACATGCTTTATCGCCAGCATGGTAGAAATGTTATAGGACAAGGATATAGCAGAATGCACGAATGGAAACAACGTATGCATAGACTCTGTAATAGCGAGCACTCTCGTTCACGACGTGCTAAAGAGATAATGAAAGGATATGAGCATTTACTCTCTTCTGAAAATAAATGTCTGCTGCAAAACTTTATTAAAGGAAAATCTAATTTGCTAACAAGATTGAGTTTAATGAAAAATGAACAGCTCCTTTCATCAAATCTGTCAACTAATTATAATTTTAAATTAGCACTCTTACTAAATACATATTAATATGAATCCAAAGATAAGTATTATAACTATATCATTTAATAGCGCTAAAACCATAGAAGAAACAATAAAAAGTGTTGTGACTCAAGACTATAATAATAAAGAGTATATTATCATTGATGGCAAATCAACTGATTCAACTCTTGGTATTATAGAAAAGTATCATGACAAAATAGATATCATTGTGTCGGAAAAGGATAAGGGAATTAGTGATGCATTTAATAAGGGAATAAAACTATCTGCAGGTGAACTGATATATATTCTAAACTCTGATGATGTAATGATGCCCGGTGCTTTGTCAAAGATTGCTGAAGAATACGAGCCGAACGTTGACATATATAGAGCTAATATGTTTCTTTGGAATCCTTATACCAACATTAAATTCAAGGAAGTTCCTACTATGAAATTCTCTATAACACCTATTTTATGCCACGTTTGTCATTTGGGAACAGTAGTTAGTAAATTGTGCTATGAACGTATTGGAGCATATGATGACAGAATGAAGTTTATGATGGATTTAGACTTTCTAATACGTGCCAGCCAGCAAAAATGTCATTTCAAATATGTGAATTTTGAAATGGCATGCTTCCGGCAGGGAGGAACAACTGATGTAAATGGAATTACAAGAAAGAAAGATGAGTATATCTATATGGTGAAGAAAAATGGAGGAACGATGCTTAGAGCTTTCCTTTATTATTATTATGTTGTGGCAACCCAAATAACAAAACATACTTTAGGAAAAATAATGAGTATGGACAGAGTCTTAAAACTTAGATATAAGAAAGGCTAAGATATGAAATTATTGTTTTGTGATAATACTCTATGGGGATTGATTAATTTCAGAGGTGATGTTATAGAACATTTCCATAATGTAGGATATGAGATAGTATTGGTAGCACCAGAGAAGGAGAACGAAGAAATGACTACCTCACTGCCTCATTATGTAAAATTCTATCCCGTGAAGATGAATCGTGGTACTATGTCGCTGTTACCTAACATCGTATATTTTTTTCAGCTATTGAATATATATAGGAAAGAGAAACCTGCGCACATATTTCATTATACCATACAACCTAACATCTTCGGTAGCATTGCTGCTTCTATATGCGGTATAACGAGTACTGCTATGGTGCCTGGGTTGGGGACTATCTTTAAGCATGACAAGCTGAGTTATCGTTTTGCCCGCAGATTGTATAAAATAGGGCTTTCGTTTTCTGAGAGAGTAATTGTGCTTAACAAGGCTAACTATGATACCATTATAAGGCGTGAGATGTGTGGCAAGGAGAAACTTGTTCTTTTTCCAGGTGGAGAGGCTGTTAATATGGATAGGTTCACTTATGTTGACAATTCTGCAGATGAAGTTACTTTCCTTTTTATTGGACGCCTGCTTTTAGATAAAGGCTATCGCGAGTTCGTACAAGCTGCAAAGATAGTTAAAGTGGATTATCCTGCAGCTAAATTTGAACTGTTGGGATTTATGGATGTCAATAATCCGAGTGGCATACAGAAAGACGAACTTGAAAGAGATGTTGCTTCTGGTGTAGTGAAATACCTTGGATATACCCACGATATAAGTTCTGTGTATAGACGTAAGGGAATTGTAATTGTGCTACCTTCCTATCACGAGGGGTTAAACCGCACTCTTATGGAAGCTTGTGCCACAGGAAAACCAATTATTACTACAGATATTCCTGGGTGTAGAGAAGCTGTGGCTAATGGCAAGAATGGCATTCTCGTGAAACCACGCAACGCAGTGTCGTTGGCAGATGCCATGAAATGTTATATACAATTATCGCCCGACCAAAAAGAAGAATATTCTCATGCAAGCCGTAGCCATGCAGAAGAATATTTCAACATGTCTAATGTAATTGCGCAATACGACTCGTTTCTTTCGAAAAGCATTTAGTTAACACAGCATGCTAACTATTATCAGATAACTGTCACAGTTATGACAGCAGCACTGTCACAGTTATGACAGCGGACTGCCACAGTTATGACAGCAGTACTGTCACAGTTATGACAGCAGCACTGTCACAGTTATGACAGCAGTACTGTCACAGTTATGACAGCAGTACTGTCACAGTTATGGCAGTAGTTTGACAGTGATTTTTTGAAAAGTATTTGTATTTCATACAATATTTTAAGGAAATATAAGTTTATATAGCAGAAGTACTCCTAAAAACGAGAAGAACCTTAAAAACGATATGACACAATACATCACGATGATAATCTCTGCTTTCATGATAAGCATAATCTGCGGCTTTGTTTTCATTCCGCAGATTCTGAACTTTTGTAAAGCAAAGAATCTGTACGATGCGCCTAATGCCAGAAAACTCCACAAAACCCTTGTGCCACGACTCGGAGGCATTGCTTTCATGCCCAGTATGATGCTCTCGTTTGTCATTGCACTATTCGCAATGGCTGGCACATTCCACGGCAAAACAGTTGAACTGAATCTTTGGTCGCTATATTTTATGCTCAGCTTAGTGCTTATCTATGCAGTGGGAATTATTGATGACCTCATAGGCTTGAGTGCACATATAAAGTTTGTCGTTCAAATTATTGCAGCCTCTCTACTTCCAATGGCAGGATTGTACATAAATAATCTATATGGTTTATTTGGCATTCATGAAATTCCTTTCTGGGCTGGCGCACCGTTGACGATATTGGCAATAGTATTTATTGACAATGCCATAAACCTTATTGACGGTATTGACGGATTATGTGCAAGTCTTTCGTTCATAGCATTAATAGGATTTTTATTCTGCTTCTGGACAGAAGGACTTTACGTGTATTGCATATTAATAGCAGGACTGGCAGGTGTACTCGTACCTTATTTCTATTTCAATGTAATAGGTAAGGTTGAGAACAACAGGAAAATATTCATGGGCGACAGTGGAAGCCTTACTCTCGGCTTTATCCTTGCTTTCCTGTTTGTAAAGTATGTAATGGACAACAATGCGGTGATGCCATTCAACGAAAGCCGCATGGCATTGGCATATACATTCCTCATAGTTCCGGTATTCGATGTTGTAAGAGTGGTTGTTCACCGCTTGCGCACACATCGTCCGCTCTTTGATGCCGACAAGCATCATATACATCATAAGATTATGCGCTATGGCTGCTCTATGCGGCAGACATTGGTTGTAATTGTCATTCTCAGCCTATGCTTCGTACTGATAAACCTGTTGCTCTATAAATTATTAAATGTAACAATACTCTTGGTTTTAGATATTTTATTATATTCTACATTCCATTGGGTTATGAATAATTCGATAAGAAAGAAAATAGAGGAGGAACGCAAAGCATGAAGAGAGTAATTGATTTCATTCTTGCGGCTATCTGCCTTGTTGTATTCTCGCCGCTATTTCTTTTATGTGCTCTTGCCATTCGTTGGGAAGATGGTCTGCCGGTAATTTTCAAACAGGAACGCATAGGACTCCACGGCAAACCATTCTATATCTATAAGTTCAGAAGTATGAGAATTGACGCAGAAGAAGACGGCGAACCACAACTACTGGAACTTGACGGCGATGAGAGATTGACTAAAGTAGGTAGGTTTCTTCGTAATCATCATCTTGATGAACTACCACAACTATGGAATGTTTTTATAGGCGATATGGCGTTTATAGGACCACGTCCAGAACGTAAATACTATATAGACAAGATTATGGAGCACAACCCACGATACGAGGAACTATATAAGCTGCGCCCGGGAGTAACATCGTATGCCACTCTCTACAATGGATATACCGACACAATGGAGAAAATGCTTTGCCGGCTTGATCTCGACCTCTACTATCTGGAGCACCGCTCATGGTGGTTTGATGCCAAGATTCTGATAAAGACTTTCATCAGTATTGTATTCGGTAAGAAGTTTTAACCCTAATATAATGATATTGGGGATAAACTAAACCTGAATGTTTTTCCTGCGTTTCCTGCCCTTATTTTCATTAAAAAGTGGTGCACTTTGCGCCGTAAAACAGCCCGTATCAGCGCCCGAACCGGTCCACTTTGCAAGGCAATACTAAGCTCAGTCGAAATTTATCGGGGGAGTTTTCAACTTGAGTTTAAAGGTTAGAGAGGTTTTAAACGTAGGGACAGACGCTCTGTCTGTCCGAAAACAAATAAACAATTCAAATGCACAGGACATATACATTCATACCTGGCGTAATAATCTGCGGACAGACACAGGGTCTGTCCCTACGTTGTTGTTCATAACCTTAAAATCTCTCTAAACTCTAATCCCTAACCTCTAACCTTTTATTTCCCCCTACTAAATTTCGACTGAGCCGTAACGTCTGCGGTCTAATGATCGGTTTGTGTTAATACAAATCCCTCCACATGCGGCAAACTACCGAATGTGGAGGGAGATAGGTGTGTGAGGAATTAATATGCGTTTATTTCATTCCGCATGTCCAAGGTTTGAGCTGCTTGAAGAAATCGTTGCCCTTGTCGTCAACAAGTATGAAGGCTGGGAAATCTTCTACAGTAATCTTCCATATTGCTTCCATGCCAAGTTCTGGATATTCCACACATTCGATGCTCTTTATAGAGCTTTGTGATAGAACAGCTGCAACGCCGCCAATGGTTCCGAGATAGAAACCGCCATGTTTCTGGCAGGCATCGGTCACCTGCTGAGTGCGGTTGCCTTTGGCTATCATTACAAGACTTGCACCGTTGGCTTGGAACTCATCCACATAATAGTCCATACGGTTGGCGGTTGTTGGACCCATGCTTCCACAAGGTAGTCCTTCCGGAGTCTTTGCCGGTCCTGCATAGAGAACAGGATAGTCTTTGAAGTATTGTGGCAGAGCCTCGCCGGCATCAAGACGTGCCTTGAGTTTTGCATGTGCAATATCGCGTGCCACGATGATGGTTCCCTTTAAGTTTACGCGTGTTGATACAGGATATTTTGTAAGTTCAGCACGTACGGCATCCATGCCCTTGTCGAGGTCAATCTCTATGCCTTTGGCTCCTTCTCCCGGCTGGCGCAGTTCTTCAGGAATAAGCTCTGAAGGATTGTTGTCCATTTTCTCAATCCATATACCGTCTTTGTTTATCTTAGCCTTGATGTTGCGGTCGGCAGAACAGCTTACACCCATTCCTATAGGGCAGGAAGCACCATGGCGGGGAAGACGTATGATGCGAATGTCGTGGGCAAGATATTTACCGCCGAACTGTGCACCAAGCCCAATTTTGTGAGCCTCTTTGAGAAGTTTCTCTTCAAGGTCTATGTCGCGGAAAGCACGACCTGTCTCATCTCCTGTAGTAGGCAGACTGTCGTAATACTTTATGCTTCCGAGCTTTACTGTGAGAAGGTTTTTCTCGGCTGATGTTCCACCTATAACGAAGCAGATGTGATAGGGAGGGCAAGCTGCTGTACCAAGATGTTTCATCTCTTCAACGAGGAATGGCAGTAGTGTGCTCTCGTTTTGTATTGTAGCCTTTGTCATAGGGTAGAAGTAGGTTTTGTTGGCAGAGCCTCCACCTTTTGCTACACATACGAAACGGTATTCTGCGCCTTCTACAGCCTCAATGTCAATCTGTGCGGGGAGGTTGCAGCGAGTGTTGACCTCATCGTACATGTTGAGCGGGGCATTCTGTGAATATCGCAGATTCTCTTGTGTGAAAGTGTTATATACACCAAGTGATAGAGCTTCCTCGTCTTCAAACCCAGTCCAAACCTGCTGACCTTTCTCTCCGTGAATGATAGCTGTTCCTGTGTCCTGACAGAATGGTAATACTCCCTTTGCGGCAGTCTCTGCATTGCGCAGGAATTGCAATGCCACATATTTGTCGTTCTCGCTTGCCTCAGGGTCGGTAAGAATCTTTGCCACCTGCTCATTGTGTTCACGGCGCAGCATGAACTCGGCGTCGTGGAAACAAGTCTGTGCAAGAAGTGTAAGTGCTTCTTTAGATACTTTTAGAATTTCATGTCCCTCAAATTCGCTTACAGTAACACCCTCCTTGGTCAGCAGGCGATACTCTGTCTTGTCCTCCCCCAACTGAAACATCGGTGCGTACTTAAATTCTGGATTAGCCATTTTGTTTTTTGTTTTTTTAGAAAGAGATGTTAGGAGTTCAGGGAGTTCAAGAAGTCCAGAACAATAGCCTTGCCAACCAACCGTCTCTTTTGATTATTTTTTTAATGCATTATTATTAATTATCCCGTTGCAATAAAGTTGCAGGAGCTTACTTGCGTCTTCAATTTTACTCCTTAAACACCTTTTTAAATTAAAATCAGAAACCAAAAATCTCTTCTGTAGTGAGACGCTTTATAGGACCAATCTTTTCAAGAGACTTCATGTCGAGTTCCTTCTCGTCGCCAAGGATTATGTACTTGTAAGTCTTATTCTGAATATTCTCCTTTGCAAATTTCATGAGATCAGTCATTGTTATTGCAGGCAGAGCCTCATATTCCTTTTTGTTCAAATCGTAGTCAATGCCGAGTTTCTTTGCTGTCATGTAAGCATTGAGTATGCTGAACTTTGTTGTACGTGCTGACGCAATACTCTTCATGAGTCCTTGTTTTGCAAGATTAAATCCAGCCTCACGTTCAGGAGTGTTGTTGAGCAGTTTGTTGAACTCGTTTATACAGTCCATCATCTTGTCGCTTTGAGTAATGATGTAGGTATAGAAGTTTTCTTTGTCGGCGGGTCTATTAGGACGATTGTATCTTGAAGATGCGCTGTATGCAAGTCCGCGGGCTTCACGCATTTCCTGAAATACTATTCCGTTCATGCCACCTCCGAAGTACTCGTTGAACATGTCAATTATAGCTTCGCGTTCGGGTGAATATTCTGCTGCTTCGTTGTGATATTGCACCATGTATATGTTCTTGGCATTGTATGGAGCAATTAGAATTTCGTTCTGTGGAGTTGTTTGAGCAGTGTATAGTTTATTTTTCATTCCTGTAGTAGAACGGGGTGCCTTTTTCACTGCATGCTTGCTCTTTGTAAGTGCTTTTGCCAAGTCTTTTTGACTTGAAGGACCATAATAGAGAACACTGTGAGGATAGAAGCGCATGTCAGCCAAAAGATTGAGCAATTCCTGTGGATTCTGATTCTTCAACTCTTCTGCTGATGGTTGGTTGCGGTCGGGATTGTACTCGCCATACTGACCGTAGTTGAACAACGCATTGAAGTTGTCACGTTGGCTTTTCTTCTTGTCATCACGCGCTTTCAAGCATGTTTCAACGAAGTCGTTGTAAGCATCCTTGTCAACCTTTGCATTCTGCATGAGGTTCTCAAGTAGAGTCAATGCAGCAGGCATGTTTTCATTAAGACCTGTGAGACGGACTGTTATTTCGTCTTTGCTATCCTTAATAGAATAGTCGCATGCCAGTTTGTAGAACTGTTGTTTGATTTGTTCGCTTGTGAGCTTGTCGGTTCCTAAGTATTCAAGATAATTGGCTGCATAGCTGTAACGGTTGTCGCTCTCGTTGCCGAAAGGATAACGGAACTCAAGGGTGAAGAGGTCGTCAACAGTATTCTGCTTGTAATAAGTGCTGATGAAGTCAGTTTCCTTTTTCTCCAAATCCTTGTTGAAATCAACAAATACAGGCTGTATAGGAGTTGCTTCGCTGTTTGTTATTTCTTTCAGGAATGCAGACTGCATATCGCTGTTTGTGGGAATTGGAGTAATGGCAGGCTTCTCTACTTTGCTGACAGATGTGTCTTCACCCTGACGCTTATATACACACACGAAGTTGCTGTTAAGGTATTTATTGGCGAAAGCAACAATGTCGGCTTTTGTCATCTTTGAGATTCTGTCGATTTTTCCAACGTTCTTCTCCCAGTCTTCACCGTTTGTAAATGCGGTTACAAACATACTTGCACGGCTGTTATTGCTTTCAAGACTTTTGTAGAAATCACGTTTGTAGTTGTTTATGACAGAAGGTAGAAGGTCGTCAGAGAAGGTGCCTTTCTTTAGTTTATCCAATTCATCAAGAAGCAGTGAACGTACTTCCTCAAGTGTTTGTCCCTGTTTAGGTACACCTCCCATTAGGAAGAAAGAATAGTCGCACATTGCGTCTGATGTAGCAAAACCTTCAAGCATCTTCATCTTTTGATTGATGTTGAGGTCGATGAGTCCTGCCCTCTGATTGTAGAGTAGTGAACTGATGATTTCCAAAGTGTCTGATGAAAGTTCTCTTCCCTCTGGGAATCGCCATGCCAGATACATAGACTCTGCTTCCTGACCGATGACAGTAGTATCTTGTGGTGTTGTTATATCTTCCAGAGGTGCATATTCCGGACGTGAGAGATTGTCGCTCTTTTTCCAGTTTCCGAAATACTTGTCGATAGTGGGCATAATCTCATCAGGATTAATATCACCAGCCATGCATATTGCTACATTGTTGGGAACATAATAGCGCTGGAAATAGTTTTTAATGTTTGTGATAGAAGGATTCTTCAGATGCTCGCCACGACCAATGGTTGTTTGTGTGCCATAAGGATGATTAGGGAAGAGTTTTGCCATAAGAGCGTGGAACATCTTGCGGTTGTCTTGTGCCAATCCCATGTTATATTCTTCATACACAGCCTCCAGCTCGGTGTGGAAACCGCGTATCACCATATTCTGGAAACGGTCGCTCTGAACTTTTGTCCAGTTCTCTACTTCGTTAGAAGGAATATTCTCTATATAGCAAGTTACGTCATTGCTTGTATAGGCGTTGCTTCCTTCAGAGCCTATACTTGCCATTAGTTTGTCGTATTCGTTTGGAATATTGTATTTGGCTGCAAGTGCACTTACAGAGTCAATTCCATGATAGGCATTTTTGCGTTCTTGTGGATCGGTAAGTTTGCGGTATTCCTCATAGCGCTGCTCAATCTCATTGAGCAGAGGAAGTTCTGCTTCGTAGTTTGACGTACCGAATTTGTTTGTTCCCTTGAACATAATGTGCTCAAGATAATGCGCAAGTCCGGTTGTTTCTGCAGGGTCGTTGCGTGAGCCGGTACGTACAGCAATAAAAGTTTGAATACGTGGTTTTTCCTTGTTTACAGATAAATAAACTTTCAGTCCGTTGTCGAGGGTATAGATGCGAGTCTGCATCGGGTCTCCCTTAACGGTTGTGTACTTGTAGTCTTTGGCGTTGATGCCAAGACACATTGTAAAAGTCAATGCTAAAATTGCTAATCTTTTCATTTACATATCATATTTTAGATTTTCAAACTCTACTTCCTGATCAAGTGAACTTAAGAAACTGTTGAGTGTTTCTTCTGCCACATCACCAAGTTCATACTCTTTGAGTGCATCTTTTCTAATCTCTGCAATCCATGCACGTCGTGCCGTTATATAGTCTTCGTGAATCTTTGCAGCAATTTCTTCTGTTATTTCTTCAACATCGTAGTATTCGCACAATAGTCTGTAACTCCATGTCCATCTGTATTCGGCATAGTTATTATGAATGGTTAGAAACTCATCGAGAAGTTGTTCGGTTGAAGTTATAGTTCCGTTCTTTATCTCTTCGACTATGCGTGTCTCTTCTGAAAATGGTATAAGCAGTCCTGAAAGGTCGCTCCATTTTCCTTTACCAATGTCAGATGTGGGTTTTTCAAGAACATGGCGTTTCATAACTGCTCCCATATAAATGCGCAACGCAATGTCATAATATTTAATGCCTTTTTGTAGTGAAGATGCTTTTATTACGTAGTCTTGGAAATTATATGATTGCACTTTATCTCCCGAAACTCGCTGTAGGTCTTCCAGTGTACGTTTGGCAGTCATTATTCTTCCTACAGAAAAAGGTGACAGCCAGTCCATATTGACAATGGACAGGCGTCCTGCATTAGTCCGCTTGTCTCGTTTCGGCCATTTGCGAATATCGCGATAAAGACCTACGGTTGTAAGGTTTCTGCCCGGAACGAGAATATTCTCGTCGTTATAAGATATTATATAAGAGAATGGAAGTTTACGCGTATCAGGATGATACATTAGTTTACCAAAGCAAACTGAGAACTGTCCTATCTTTGCCGGCATTAGAATGTAAGAGCCGCTTGCAGTTTTCACTCCACGTTCCAATGTACCATAGTGCATAGGTCCCATTTTATAGGCATGGTTGGAGAAGTTTGTATTTGACCCTGCATTGTAGAACGAGAACGATGCTCCAATGAGCAGCGAACTCTTGTGGTGGCTTGCAGTGAAAGGACCACAGAATGCAGAGCATGCTTCGCCATTAGCCATATAGCAGTTTGCAAAGAACACAGAGTTTTCGGCTGTGAATCCATTTACAATCTTACATGCTTCACCAACGAAACAGTTTAATAGTTTTGATGAATTTAGTATGCTTGAACCATCGAATATTATAGAGTTCTCGCAGATAACGCCCGAACCTATATATACAGGTGCATTAGGTATGCTTCTCAATGAACATTCTGACAAACGGCATGCACCGTCAATCTCGCAGTCGTCACTTATGAAAGTGTTTAGAATCTGCTGCGTGTTTACAATCCTGACTCTACTGCCTATATAGCCTCCGGGATTCATAGCGTCAATTTCTTTCTGTATAAGACTTCTAAGTCTGGATGTGAACACTTTGTCGTGTTCATATTTCACCATAAGGTCGGCTATCTGGGAAGTCAATCCGCTATACAATAGTATATTGCCTTCGCCAATTTCATTGAGCACAGATATTACTGTTCCTTCGCCAAAACTTGCGCCTTCAGTAGTTTCAAGGGTGGATACGTTAGTGATGAGGCATTCTTCACCAATAACATAGTTGTTGATATAGTTGCCTATTTTCTCAATAAGGCAGTTATCGCCAATAGTAACGTTTCTCAGAGTAGCGTTGAAAATACCGCTGTGTTTAAGAAATCCACTGCTGACTTCAAGTGTTTTTTCAAACACGCCTAATACTATCTTTCCATAGAAATTCACATTTCGAATGTGGGTGGGAGTGAAATCCTCACCAACATTAATTGCGCTCCAGTCTTCTGCTGTGCATCCTTGCTCTTCAAGAATGTCTATTTCATAATCTCTCAGTAGTCGCATATAACTATTATGTATGTTTAATCTTCTTCTATTACAGGGTACAGAAAGTCGTTATAAGGATACTTCTGCACATGCAGTTCTCTTATTTTGTTATATAGAGTATTTCTGAATTCATTAATGTTTTCCTTCTGTTTAGCAGATATGAAAATACAGTTGTCGTTTAATTTTGCCATCCAACTGCTTTTCAAATCATCGAGCGAAATCTCTGTCTTCTTCACAGGAGTAAGGTCGTCATCATCTTTTTCTGTCCAGTGATAATTATCAATCTTATTGAATACTATCATCAAAGGTTTGTCTGCACAACCAAGTTCGGATAACGTTTGGTCAACAACACGTATTTGCTCCTCGAAATCAGGGTGGGATATATCAACAACATGTATTAGAAGGTCGGCTTCTCTGGTCTCGTCGAGTGTTGACTTAAAAGAATCAACAAGGTCGGTTGGTAGTTTTCTTATGAATCCCACGGTGTCGGCAAGCAGGAAAGGAAGGTTGTCAACAACAACTTTTCTTACCGTAGTGTCGAGTGTGGCAAAAAGTTTGTTCTCGGCAAAGACATCGCTTTTCGACAACATATTCATAATAGTAGATTTACCAACATTGGTATAGCCTACTAAGGCAACACGAACCATGCGTCCTCTGTTTTTGCGTTGTGTTGTCTTTTGCTTGTCAATTTCTGCAAGTCGCTCTTTCAATAGCGACATTCTGCCGAGTATTATACGACGGTCCATCTCTAACTGTGTTTCTCCAGGACCACGTAGTCCTACAGAGCCTTTACCGCCACCAGAACCAGAGCCTCCGCCTTGTCTTTCAAGGTGAGTCCACAAGCGCTGAAGTCGTGGAAGCATGTATCTGTACTGTGCCAATTCTACTTGTGTCTTTGCTTCTGCAGTTTGTGCACGCATAGCAAATATGTCGAGAATGAGACTTGTTCGGTCTAATATTTTTACTTTAAGTTCGTTTTCTATTACACGGAGCTGTTTAGGTGAAAGTTCATCATCAAAGATTACCATTCCTACTTCCTCATACGGCGTACCGTCGAACATAACTTCTCCATTTTCGCTTCTTTCGGCACAGTCTTTGATATAAGTTTTAATCTCTTCAAGTTTTCCTGTACCTACGTATGTTGCACCGTGAGGACCGCCAACTTTCTGGGTAAATCGTTTTATAACACGTGCGCCGGCAGTATCTGCAAGAAACTCCAGCTCATCAAGATATTCCTTCGTTTTTTCTTCATCTTGTTGCGGTGTAATAAGTCCAACAAGTACGGCTGTCTCTGATTGTGCTTCTGATATTACGAATTCTTTCATTACATATATAATATAAGGTGCAAAATTACAATTTCTTTATGTAATTCCAAAATAAACTAAAACGTTTTATAAGTTTTAATGAAAGTTCTTTCCCATTCGGAAAGTTTTTTGTAAGTTTGTACTCAAATCTTTAACTATCGTTTATGAAAAAACTATTTCTAT
The DNA here is from genome assembly GCA_041855685.1 of Prevotella sp. Taxonomy (GTDB): domain Bacteria; phylum Bacteroidota; class Bacteroidia; order Bacteroidales; family Bacteroidaceae; genus Prevotella. Next base: position 122,371 of record JBHAEQ010000049.1, read on the forward strand.
TTTCTATCATGTTGCTGTCTTCTATGATTTCTATGGCGCAACCTAAGGCTGACTACAATGTCGTTCCGCAGCCTCAGAGTGTTTCACTTACAGGTAAAACAGATTTTGTTCTTAACAGCAATTCGCGCATTGCTTATATAGAAGGCAATGAAGAGTTGGAACGTAATGCACGCTTTTTGCAAGAGTATATTCAGAAGAATACTGGAATAAAGGTTCTTGTTTCTACTAATGTAGTAAAGCCTTCCGCTCCTTCTATTTTGCTTTTATTAGACAATAAGATGACAGAAGAAGAAGGTTATAAAATATCGGTTAACCAAAAGAGTATTACTATTAAGGGTAAAACACCAGCAGGTATTTTCTATGGCATACAGACTCTTAGGAAGTCACTTCCTACAGAGGTAGTGTCAAGTGTTGTTTTCCCCTCTGTTGAAATTACCGATGCACCACGTTTTGCATATCGTGGTATGATGCTTGACTGTTCCCGCCATTTCTTTTCTGTAGATGCGGTTAAGGAATATATCGATTTAATTGCAATGCACAACATGAATCGTTTCCACTGGCATCTTACTGATGATCAGGGCTGGCGTATAGAGATAAAGAAATATCCTATGCTTACAGCTGTTGGAAGTGTTCGTAAGCGCACAACAATCGGAAAGAATTCACAGATTTACGACAATACTCCTTATGGTGGTTTCTATACTCAGGACGATGCACGCGAGATTGTGGAATATGCACGTCAGCGCCATATAACAGTTATTCCTGAGATTGATATGCCTGGTCATCAGAAAGCGGTACTTGCCTGCTATCCTGAGTTAGGTTGTACAGGTGGACCATACGAAGTTGGTCAGAACTGGGGAGTATATTTGGATATTCTCTGTCTTGGCGAAGAGAAGGCATATAAGTTCTGTGAAGATGTGCTTTCAGAGATTATGGACATATTCCCTTCAGAACTTATACATATTGGCGGTGACGAGGCTCCTACAGTAAGAACTGCCAAATGCCCTAAGTGTCAGGCTTTGATGGCTCGTGAAGGTTTGAACACAAAAAATGTACAGGGATATTTCACAAACAGAATAGAGAAGTTTGTTAATTCCAAAGGTCGCCGTATAATGGGCTGGGACGAAATTCTTGAAGGTGAAATAAATCAGAGTGCAACTATACACTGCTGGCGAGGTATTGAACATGGTGTGAAAGCAGCGCAGGAAGGTCATGATGTTATAATGTCGCCTACGGCTTATTGCTATCTTGACTATTATCAGGCAGACCCTCTTAAGAGTGACGAACCACAGGGAATAGGTGGTTATCTGCCAATAGAGAAAGTTTATCAGATGGACGCTGTTCCAAGCAGCATTTCTCCAGAGAACCGCAAGCATATCATAGGTGTTCAGGCTAATTTGTGGACTGAGTATGTTGCTACTCAAGGGCATGTTCAGTATATGGTTTTGCCTCGTATGGCGGCTATTGCAGAAGAGCAGTGGTGTCAGAAGAAGGGTACATTTGAGACTTTCGTTCCACGCCTTACCCGCTTGACTGAAATTTACAAGCTCTATAACCTTCAGTATGCAAAGCATCTTTGGCCTGACACAATATGGCCTAAGGACAGAGATTTCTAAATTGATTATTTCAAATAAACATATACTATAGAATTATTAAAAAGTTAAGTAAATGAGAGTAATTATTCAAAAAGATTACGAGGCTCTTTCGCAGTGGGCGGCAGAACATGTAATCCAGCGTATTAACGAGTTTGGTCCTACAGAGGATTGTAAGTTTGTACTTGGTTTGCCTACAGGCTCTTCGCCTATTGGCATGTATCAGGCACTTGTTAAGGCATATAAAGAAGGGCGTGTGTCGTTCAAGAATGTTATAACATTTAATATGGATGAGTACATTGGTCTTCCAAAGAGTCATCCAGAGAGTTACTGGTCATTTATGCATCGTAATCTTTTTGATCATATTGATTGTCCTGCCGATCAGGTTCATATCCTGAATGGTAATGCCGAAGATCTTTATGAAGAGTGTGCTAACTACGAAGCAGCTATAGATGAGGCTGGTGGTATTGATTTGTTTATTGGTGGCATAGGACCTGACGGACATATCGCTTTCAATGAACCATTCTCTTCGCTTTCATCTCGCACTCGTGTTAAGTCGTTGACAACAGATACTATCATAGCTAATTGCCGTTTCTTCGATAATGATGTGGCAAAGGTTCCAAAGAAAGCATTGACAGTAGGTGTTGCAACAGTTCTTGATTCAGAGGAGGTTATGATTCTTTGTAACGGACACAACAAGGCTCGTGCGTTGCAGGCTGCTGTTGAAGGACCTGTCACTCAGCAGTGGACAATCTCTGCTTTGCAGATGCACCCAGCAGGCATTATCGTTTGTGATGAGGCTGCCACTGAAGAACTGAAGGTGTCAACCTATAAGTATTTCAAGGACATTGAAAAACTTTAAGTTTGATAGAAGCCAACAAAAAGTTATAGAGGTACAGACAGGCGAACATCTTGTTCTTGCACCTCCGGGATGTGGTAAGACACATATTCTTACTGAACGCATCCTATATGCACATGAACGTGGGGTAGAGTATAGTGACATGCTCTGCCTCACGTTTACTAATAGAGCTGCCCGAGGAATGAAGGAGCGTATTCGCATGAATATCAATGACCCCGATGTGGAGAATGTTTATGTGGGTAATGTTCATCGTTTTTGTTCCCGATTCTTGTTTGACAATGCCCTTGTTCCTGCGGAAACAGGTGTTATTGATGATGATGATGCAATAAGTATCATTTCACGCTACATGGAGGAAGATGAAAATGCAATCGCTGCTTCATACAAACGGAAACGTGAATGTTTTGATACCGTGCATCTCGCAGCAATGATGCATCAGATAGAACATCAGCACCCGAAAGAACTTCGTATTCACCCCGAATGTCTTAGTAAGGATGACATTGCTGCGTTAAATATTATCTGTAAAACACAGAGAATACTTTTTACCCCCTCAAATATGGTTGATATCTATCGCAATGCAAGTATGTATCGTGATATTGTGGGAGGTGCTGAATATAGAACAGAGGCTCAACCTCTACTTCGTGCGTTATTGCGCAAAATGGAGGTGGCTGATTATTACGACCGCTATAAGAAGGAAAATCGATTGATGGATTTTGAGGATTTACTTCTTTATACATACAATGCCTTAACTGCCGATAAAGAAAGGAAATACAAATATTATTCTTGGTGTCAGGTTGATGAGGTGCAAGATCTTAATCCTCTTCAATTACGAATTATCGACATGCTTACAAGTACTGCTGCGAATGCTGTTGCAGTAGGGCATGAGCATAAAACATGTTTGATGTTCTTGGGTGATGAACAGCAAGCTATTTTCTCTTTTATGGGGGCAAAGATGAGCACTCTTGACCAACTCAAAGCACGTTGTAAAGATAATATACATCATCTTTCGGTCAATCACCGCTCGCCAAAATATCTGCTTGATGTATTCAACAAATACGCCGAGCAAATACTTAATATACAGCCTGATTTATTGCCACAAACTGACTATGCACCAGTTCGTATAGGAAATGAACTCGCCATAATATGCAGTAATACTAAGGACGGAGAGTTTTCTGATGTTGCACAGCAGGCAAAGCGGCTAACAGAACAGAATGTTGATGAATCAACGGCTGTGGTAGTGATATCTAATGCCGATGCCGATGCCGTGAGCCGGCGCATGGATGAGTTAGGAGTAAGGCATTTCAAGGTAAGCGGCACAGATATGTTCTCGCTGCCCGAAGTAAAGTTGTTGCTTGCACATATATCTATTTTTGGCAATGAGCATAATTTCATTGCTTGGGCAAGACTCCTTAAAGGATTGCATGTATATGAGCAGAATGCCTCAGCTCGCAGTTTTATGAGTAAGCTGATGGACAAGTCTTTATTGCCTACCGACCTTATGCTTCGTCCAGATAGTAGTTACATCATGGATTTCGCTGACGCTTATACAGAAGCTGAAATTGTTGTCTTTGATACTGAAACAACGGGACTGGATATATATGCAGATGATATATTGCAGATAGCTGCAGTGAAAATGCGTAATGGTGAAGTTGTGGCAGGCTCGGAGTTTTCTGTATATATAGAGACCAATCGACAAATTCCTGCAATGCTTGGTGATATTGTGAATCCTATTGTTGAGGAACGTAAGAAACACCAGTTGCTAACTCATGCAGAGGCATTGCAGATGTTTATTAACTATGCGGAAGGCTGTATTCTTCTTGGGCATAACGCTGACTATGATTATCGGATTTTAGAGCAGAACATTAATAAATACCTTTCTAATGTTAGGATTAATGAGAAATTCCCAGTTTATTTCGATTCTCTTAAACTGGCTCGTCTTCTCGAACCCCAACTGCATCAGCATAAATTGAAATATCTGCTTGAAATGCTGCATCTTGAAGGAGTTAACAGCCATTTGGCTGATGCTGATGTTGCAGCAACATGTAATGTAGTAAAGCATTGCTTCAAGCGTGCGCAGGAAGTGATACCTTTGCAAAAGGAATTTCTAACCCAGCGCACGGTCATGGAGAAAGCCAATGACATGCGTAAAAAGATACTGCCTCTCTACCGTGCCACTTACTCTCGGCTCAACAAACGACAACCAGAGGGCGAGGAACCGCTGGTGGCTGTGGAGCTGCGAAATCTCTATGCCTACCTGCTGCGTGAAGCCATCATACAGCCAGTGCGCAACATTGAGTACATGTTCAAGTATATAGCCACCGAGCTTGTAGGCACTGCGCCTGATGCCGACCTCTACAGTCAGATAAGCTCCCATGTCCTTGAAATGTCAACATTGAAGGAAAGCGACCTCTGCTCTGGTGATATTGTTGATGAAAAAGTATTTGTGACAACTATTCATAAGGCTAAAGGTCTGGAGTTTGATAATATCATTATATTCGATGCTGCCGACGACCGTTATCCCGGATTCTTTTCACAGAATGATGCCGCCATGCTTGCAGAAGATGCTCGTAAATTTTATGTAGCTCTTACTCGAGCAAAGAAAAGAATAATTGTAGCATTGTCTGCAATTAAATTCGATTACCATAATCAGCCACGTGAAAGAGACCTTACACGCTTCATGAAACCTGTTCAGCGTTATTTTACTACATATTATCTTGACGACGGAAATCCAGTATAGTCCGGTCTTTACCATTTCCTTACACATAACTCGCTTAGAACATATGACAGTAAGAGCTGTTTCCATATAAATATGTTCTTCATGGCTGCGAACATATGTTCTTGTGGTCTTAGAAAATATATTTGAAGGGTGTAATAACATATGTTTATATGGGTTAAGAACATATGTTTGTAGAGGTTAATAACATATGTTTACAGACGGTTACAACATATATTGAATGCAGATAAGAAAATATACCTGTAAGCGTTGCGGCATATATACATAGGTTTATGAATATATATTCACAAGTTAGAGCAATAGCAGAAAGGTAGAGATAATTACATGTTTTTAGCGACAACGACAATCGCATTACTATTAAAATAATAAACAAAAAGCAGGAATAAAGCCCTTGAGAATGGCAACTTTGCAAACTGAAAATCTTTTGGTCGCAAAAACGGCAATTTTAATGTGTTAGAATAATACTTTGATAATCAGCTGGTTATATTTCGCAGAATCTGAAAATGAGCTTTTTTGCCCCTTGGAAAGCCCTTTTTAAGAGCTGTGTACGTATGGCATAAGGTGCTTTAGTAGTACGTTTGCAGTTCTATAGCCGTACGTCCATAACACCTTATGCCGTACGGCGATAGGCTTATAGTAGTACTTTTACAGGTTTTCTACAGTGCTTTCACAGCTGTAAAAGGTTTTTTATGGTAGATTTCTTCTCTAAAAGCGAAAAAATCTCAGCACGCTTTTTTTGTCAATAATGTTGACATGTGTTTTTAACGAGTGAAACTCACTTTATTTATTCTTTAGACCTTGTTATACAGTTATGCCGTGTGTTTTTGTTTTTAATCGTTATCGTAATACTCCACATTGTTTTTCGTGTCAATATAGCCTGATTTAAGGTCTTCCCATGTAATGTCGAAATCTCTATCGACAGTGCGTGGATTATCGCCAAGCGAATGACTTAACAGCCAGTCGTAGGTTTTCTGTAAATAGAACAATCGTGCCAGCACACCATGCGAGCCTCCTTCTATCCAGTCATGGCGCAGCAGCTTGTCATTATTTTCTTTTTGCAGAAAGCTGACTACTTTCTTCGACTCATTGACACTCACCGCTCTGTCGGCAGTACCGTGCATTATCCATAGCGGTAATTCTCCAAGTCCGCTTTGCTCTCTTAGCGAACAGCCGCCGCATAGAGCCATAGCCGCAGCAATCTTATCAGGATAAGTCCCTGCAAAATCCATTGTGCCATATCCACCAAGACTCATTCCTAAAACATAGATTCTACTCTCGTCAATGGCATAGTTCTGCTTCATCCATTCCATAAGGTCGTTTAGCTTACTTGGGTTCCATGCACCTCCGGGATTCTGTGGAGCTACAACAAACATAGGAATTATCATTCCCTTGTCTATAGCATCGAGCACACCATATCTGCGAACCTTGCTCAGGTTTCTACCGCACAAACTTGCACCGTGCAGGAAAACTATAAGAGGTAGAGGGTGTTTGTCTTCCTTATATTCCTCAGGAGAGTAAATCCAAAAGTTATATCCACTTTCTATAACGTTCTTCTTTTCTATAAATTCACCTTTCGGACCTATCTGGGCGCTGGCATTAATATTACATACAAATGCAAATAAAAATATAATTAAATATCTTGGGAACATTCTGTAAAACGTTGGTTTGATGGTTACAAAGATACATCAATTTAGTAGAAATTCCAAATAAAGTATGCTTTTTGCTTTTTATCTTTTCAATCTGTTCTTCTTCAACTCCACTGACAACACGATAGAAAGGTGAGAATCTCGTACAAAAGGCAGAAAAACAATCGTCCCCCACGCTCCAAACAATGTGAAGCATGGGACGGAAATGATTTGTTATAAAGAGTTCTAAGGTCAGAGCAGCCCAGTCAACAAACTCTTGAGATAGCTATCCGAAACATTGGTGAGTTCGCCCTTATCATAGATGGTGAGTAGGTTGATTTCAATGTGCTCGTGCGTAAGGATCACATGGTAGGCTATCACTCTTGCACCGCTACTCTTGCCCTTGCCTTTCGATGTAATGGCCATTCTCACCTTGCGCATGCCGTTACCAAAATCTGTGTCATATTCTTGCCGACAATTTTCTGCAAATATGCAATTTGCAGGCGACAATTCCAAATATCAGAGAAATTTTCGTTTCCATCATGTATCAGTATGCCAAAGTACACGCTTCGATTAGGAAAGTACATATTATCTTCCACGAAAAGTTCCATATAAACTGTTGTGTGAATGAACCTTAACGAATGAAAATAATCTGTTGGCATATGCTTGGTTCTGTTCACATAAATCAATTATAAGGGCATTTTGATATAACAAACGCTAAAGAATTTGCAGGTTATATGGAAAGTTACTAACTTTGCATCACAATTAAAAAATAGAATAGATTTAGAATTAAGGTAATAAGATTTGTTTTTAGTTATTTAGGTTATTAAGATTGTAATTAGGATTTAGATTAATGAAGATCAGACTGCATGTGAATGTAGTCTTTTTTTTGTTTTATATGTTACAACTCTTTATACCTTATATAAATAATAAAATGCGTTACAAGATTGAAATCAATCTGATAACGCATTTATGCCTTTTTGTATTTTTGTGCGCCTGATAGGACTCGAACCTACACGTCGCAAAACACCAGATCCTAAGTCTGGCGCGTCTACCAATTTCGCCACAGGCGCAGAAACGTTTTTCATTTCAGCGGTGCAAAGGTACGTAAAAAACAGGAGACAGCAAAATAATTTTGTTTGTTTTTTGCGTATATAGGCATAATATCAAGGAAAATGTATAACTTTGTACTTATGAAAAAGCTTATTCTAACAATTATTCTTGCCACTATAACTTTAGTTGGTTGGACTCAGATTAATGTAATTCCATATCCTGCGGAAGTTGTTATGGGAAAGGGAGTATGTAAATCGCCTGACAATATTACTATCTCCCAAGTTGACAATGCTTTTAACAAAGAAGGCTATGTTCTTGAAGTTTCAAAGAATGGTATAACCATTAAGGTTGGTAGTGATGCTGGTTTACAGTATGCCAAAGAGACTCTAAGCCAGTTGCAAGCCCAGTACGGCGATGATATTCCTGTAATGACTATAACCGATGCTCCGCGTTATGAATGGAGAGGCATGATGCTCGACTGTTCTCGTCATTTCTATACATTGGAGTATCTGAAAAAGCAGGTTGACATGCTGGCGCACTATAAAATGAACCGTCTGCATCTGCATCTTACCGACGACCAAGGTTGGAGAGTTGAGATTAAGCGTTATCCTGAACTCACACAGCAGGGAGCGTATCGTGAGTTCAATCAACAAGACTCCATCTGCATGCGTGATTATAAAGACAAGCCCGAGTTTGAGCTTGACCCACGTTTTATTATAAAGCATGGTGACAAGACCTTATATGGTGGTTATTACACTCAGGAAGAATTACGCGAGTTGGTAAAATATGCTTCCGAGCGCCATGTAGAGATTATTCCAGAGATTGATATGCCTGGTCATACTCAAGCTATATCAGCTATTCATCCTCAATTCACTGCTACTGGCGAAGCACAGTGGGGAACTGTGTTCAGTGTGCCTTTGTCACCTGCAAAGGAGGAGGTGTATGAGTATTTACAGAATATTCTTGATGAGGTTATGGACATCTTCCCGTCAAAGTATATTCATATTGGTGCTGACGAAGTAGAGAGGGATACTTGGAAGGAAAGTGCTGAATGCAAGGCTCTCATGGAGCGTGAGGGACTTACCACCTATGAGGAATTACAGAGTTATTTCGTTCACCGCATACACAATTACCTTAAATCAAAGGGTAGAGACATGATTTGCTGGGACGACGCTATTGAGGGAGGTCTCGACAGTTCAACAGATATTATGTACTGGCGTTATTGGGTGGGTGGTGTTCCACAGAAAGTGCTTGAACAGGGGCATCATATAATCTTTACGCCAGGTGCACCAATGTATATAGCACATCCCGGACCAATGTATGATATTTATCATTATGACGGTTTCGATAAGGTTGCGCCTGAATATTCTCATCTTGTACGTGGAGGACAGGTGTGTCTGTGGGGCGAGAGCATGAGTAATTATCGTCGTGCCGACTATTCCATCTATCCCCGCTTACTGGCACTTTCTGAAAGACTTTGGACTCCTAATACCGCTCGTAACTGGAAGAGTTTCAAGCAGAGATTAGATGCAGAAAAGTCATTTCTTGATGCAAAGGACATACGTTATTCAAAGACTGTGTCAATGCTTACGGCTACTCAAACTACCGACCTTGAGAATAAGCAGATGCTTGTAACATTTGACTCAGAGTTCTCTTCACCTGAAATTCGCTATACGCTCGATGGCACGACTCCTACAACTTCTTCTATGCTTTATGAAGATAAGGCAGTTGCAATATCAGCTCCAACAGACATAGTAGCAGCAATAATGAAAGACGGACAGCCGCAAGAACCTGTGTTCCATCGTCATTTGGAATACCACAAAGGAGTAGGGGCAAGAGTTACTTTCCTTTCGGGGCGTTGGCACGAGAGCTACAAAGCTGCGGAGGTGGCTACATTCACCGACGGTAAACGTGGTTCGGATACAGGATTCGGCGATGGCTTATGGCAGGGATTCACTACAAGTTTTGAGATAGTAGTTGACCTTGGAGAACAGAAGGAACTTACAAACTTCACAATGCGCTTTCTTCAAGATGCTAACCCCGGAGTGTTTATGCCCGGTAGAGTAGAGGCGTCGGTATCTGCCGACGGTGTAAACTATACTGTACCTGCTGTAATAAACAATGATGTTGAGCGCGAAAAAACAGGTGTTATACTCCGCAATTTCAGTACACCGCTCAATAATACCGCTCGATATGTGAAAGTGAAAGCTGTCAATAACGGAGGCTTTATCTTTGCCGACGAGATTGTATTGCATTAGTATTTTTACCTCTTTCCATACAATCAGGATTTATATATGCTCAACAACGTTTGTACGAAATGTTTGATACAAACTGTACAATTGTTGTTGAGTAAGCCAAACAGTCTCGTTTTCAAGCTTTACCTCAATGCGAGTGTTACCAACCTAACTTTGGCATATTATAATTAGAGATTTTTTCTTAAAGACTCCTTGCTTTCTCTATTATAGAATCAATGCCTTTTTCCAAGTCGTCTTTGCCCATTGCGCAATACACATCAGGCTCTATTCCATGCTCGGTGCTAATCTTATTTGCGTCGTACATAGGTACTGCAGAGAATCTCACGCCCCAGCCGTTGGGAAGTTCGCTGTTAAAAGGCATACCTGCTCCGCCGCCTGTCTTGTCGCCTATGACAACACAGTTCGGACATTGCTTCATGAACATTACAAACTCGTTGGCGGCAGAATATACACCTCGGTTGGTCAGCACATACACAGGTTTCTGCCAGCGGAGATTAGACGAAGGAACAAGATAGATTTCTTTCATTGGTGAGAAATCGTTATGCCCCTTGCCTGTTTTGTGTTGCATATAGCCAACAAGAATCTTCTTGTTTGTGAATCGTGCTGCAAGCTTTTCTGCTGCTGTTATCATTCCTCCACCGTTGCTTCTGATGTCTATTATCAGGCTACGGCATGATATGAAGTGATATAGAATATTGTCAATATTAGCATCGCCCGGGTCGTTGCCGAATGAACTTATACGCATATATCCAGTGTTGTCGTCGAGAATGCGATAGTAGATACCTCCTGATATGCGATAATCGGTCCCTATATATTTATTATATAATGTGTCATAGAAATTGGTGGGATAATCTTCTTTCCACGACCAGTTTCTGCCATAGTCAAAGCCTGATGACAAATTAACATGTCCGTCCTTTAGTTCTCCAAGCATTTTTGTAAGCACCTCAAACAGTTGTTCGGTGTCGGCACCATTAACCATCGGCTTATAGCGGGTATAGACTTCATTCCAATCTACTCCCAGTTCCTGCTTTTTGTAGTCGAAGAAACAGTAGTGTTCATCTATTATTTTCCATAATGCCTCGAAATTTCCTTGCACGGTGTTGTCGTAGGATTCTTCGTCAACACAACTTGTAATAGCTGACAAGGCAAGCAGAAAGAAAGCTGCTATAGTTATTTTCTTGCTCATAGTGTCCAACCTATTAGTAATGAATGGGTGTATTGATGGTATTTCTGGTTATTGAGTTTTGCCTGACGGTAATCGCCAAGGTATCCAAAGGTTATAGAATATTTCTTTAGCGGAATGCTCATTGTGAGCATCTGTGTCAGGGAAGGAGCATTGAAGGGTGATGTGAATTTTATATTATTATCATAATCTCCCTCGTTGAAAATCTCATAGTAAGATTGTCCGTAAGCTGGAGCAAACTGCAATCCTGCTAACGGAGCACTTATCCTATAGCTCCATTTCATATTCTTTTTCAACTGCCTGAACACGTATGTTGCCTGCAATGAAGGTGCAATATCTGCTCCTAATTTAAGCTGTGCAGGGTTGTTGCCATTCCTTGTGTTGTATAGACCGCCTATGAAGATGTCAGCCTGTGCACCTATGGCGATGTTCAGTTTGCCCGTTGTTACTACTTTCCTGTGCATGCCGTAACAGAACTCATACATTCCTCCTAAATAGTTGGCGTCCTTTGAGCGTGGTTTTGACCGAGATATGAATCCCTGCGATTGAAGAGTACGAGACCAAAGAGAGTCTTTCTTCAGCGGTTTCATGCTGCTGTATATTATTCTATACTCTTCTCCCTTGTATTTCTCGGGCGACAAGTAAGTGTCAAGCAGCGATGTTCCGCCAATACCTATAAGTCGTGTCTTCTCCTGAGCAGAGCAGAGGAGTGGGGCACAAAGCAGTAAGGTTAGAAGTTGTTTACGCATATCTTTAGAATAGAGTCATTTGTCCGTCATCACTAATCTTGAAGGTAACACTGTTGTCGTCCGTTGGCTTTTGAACATTGTTGTTGCTGTCCTCGTTGTCAGAATCATTATCTTCTTCCTCTTCATCAACATCTTCTTCAACTTCAGGGAATCGGGTTGGTTCAAGCTGCTCTACTTTTTCAATATCCCATGTAGCTATTCTCTTGCCCTTTGCCTTAAAGCCTTTTACGGCAATAAACTCTTCTGCATCAATCTCCATTGGTTCACGCTCTACGTCGTTTCCTCCAAATGTAACGAGCATGCGTGGGAAAGACTGGTCGGTGAGTAGCAACAGTTCGCTCTTAGGATTTTCACCAATGAAACTCTGGTGTTTCTTGGCAACCTCCATTAAGAATCTCTTTAGATAGACATAGTTTTGATTGTCGGCATCTTTAACTACAGCAGTCCACACCTTCTTCTCGTCGAACTTCTCAATTCTCATTATGTTGTCCTCATAGTGATTGTTTACATCAATGTCAGAGAAATAGTACTCGCCGTTCTTCAAGATTACGAGTATGCATTCGTTGTCCTTAAATTCGCCCAACAGTCTGCCGTTGCCATCATAGTTTATTCTGTTCACGTCGGAGTCGTACCACACATTTCTTCCGCCCAGTGTTGAATGTCCTTGAGCCTTCATTGTTATTCTGTGTATAGTACTCTTTGATATGATATTACCCTTGGCAGCGCGTCCTTTGATAGAAACTTTCGAGAAGTCGTAGTCAATGAATATCTTCCTGAGTTTTGGATTAGGCTCAAGTGTTATCTTCACAATCTCTGCCTCACCATTAGGATTCGATGTGAAGTAGAGAACGCGTGACCCCGGCTCGCCGTTGGTAAGGTCGTATTCCTTTTCACGTGTCAAGGTCTTGAGGTTGAAACGCTTGGCATAGTAATATCCCATTTTACCGTTTCTGTAAACCACGTTATATGTAGTACGCTGGTCGTTTTTGTTAAACACCTGCACGTGAATTACATTCTTGCCCACAAATATCTTGTCGGCTACTTTGACGAGCTTGTATTTACCGTCCTTGTAGAACACTACAATATCATCAATGTCAGAACAATTGCATACGAACTCGTCTTTTTTCAGTCCAGTACCGATGAAACCTTCCTGACGGTTGATGTATAGTTTCTCGTTTGCTTCAGCCACTTTCGCCGCCTCAATAGTGTCGAAACTGCGTATTTCTGTTCTGCGCGGATGGTCGGCACCATACTTGTTCTTCAAGTACTCAAACCAGTTGATGGTAACTTCCGTCATGTGCTTGAGGTCGTGGTTTATGCCTTTTATCTCCGCCTTAATCTTTGCTATCTGTTCTTCAGCCTTGTCCTTATTGAACTTGAGAATGCGCTGCATCTTTATTTCCATTAGCCTTAGAATATCATCGCGGGTCACCTCACGCACTAATTTAGGCTTGAATGGTTCAAGTTTCTCGTCAATAAAGTCAATAGCGGCATTCATGTCAGCAGCCTGCTCAAACTTTTTCTCCTTATATATGCGTTCTTCAATGAAGATACGTTCAAGCGATGCGAAGAACAACTGTTCCAACAACTCATTGCGTCTTATTTCAAGCTCCAAGCGCAATAAGCCTAATGTGCGGTCGGTAGAATGACGCAGCACTTCGTCAACCGTAAGGAAACATGGTTTGTTGTTGTCGATTACGCAGCAGTTTGGCGACAGGTTTATCTCACAGTCGGAGAATGCGTAGAGAGCATCAATCGTCTTGTCTGACGATACACCCGGTGCAAGATGCACTTGAATCTCTACCTCTGCGGCAGTATTGTCATCTACACGCTTTGCCTTTATTTTGCCTTTCTCAACAGCTTTCAGAATGGAGTCGATGAGAGTTGTTGTTGTCTTAGAGAAAGGAATCTCTTTTATTACGAGTGTCTTATTGTCTAATTTCTCAATCTTTGCACGCACTCTCAGTCCACCGCCTCTTTGTCCGCCGTTGTATTTCGACACGTCTATGCTTCCGCCTGTAGGAAAATCAGGATAGAGCAAGAACTCTTCGCCTTTCAGATAGGCTATTGCCGCATCACAAAGGTCGTTGAAGTTATGAGGCAGAATCTTTGACGACAATCCTACGGCTATTCCCTCGGCACCTTGTGCAAGGAGCAGCGGAAACTTGGCAGGGAGTGTTATTGGCTCTTTGTTTCTGCCGTCGTATGACAGCTGCCAGTCTGTTGTCTTTGGATTGAATACAACATCGAGGGCGAATTTTGTCAGCCTTGCTTCAATATAACGCGGAGCTGCGGCACGGTCGCCGGTAAGAATGTTTCCCCAGTTTCCTTGTGTGTCGATGAGCAAATCCTTTTGTCCCATCTGCACAAGAGCATCGCCTATTGATGCATCGCCATGAGGGTGGAACTGCATAGTGTGTCCTACAATATTGGCAACTTTGTTGAACCGACCGTCGTCCATGCGTTTCATAGAGTGCAGAATACGTCTCTGAACAGGTTTTAGTCCGTCGCCAATGTGGGGAACGGCACGTTCAAGAATTACATATGAAGCATAATCAAGAAACCAATTCTGATACATGCCGCTCAAATGATGCACGGCAGAAGCATCAAAACGGTTTACAGGTTGGTAGTCGGTATGCCCTCCTTCATCAGGATTTTCAGTGTTTTCAATATCGTAAAACTCTTCAGTTTCTTTTATCTCGTCGCTCATTTTCGGGGAAATTATTTGACTACAAAGTTAGTAAAAAATGCTCTAACAACAAAATAAAACATTGTTTTTCAAAGCTGTAGTTTCCCATTCTGCTAAAAAATATGTAACTTTGTATTGTGGTAAGACCGTGCTCAATAATTTGGCATCATGTAAAACAGTTCTTAATATACGGTCTTCCTACAGGATAATATGGCAAGAAAACTTTCTAAGAAAAAAATAACAAGGCTGTTGCTCATCATTGCCGCAATAGTGTTTCTCAGTAATGGCGGGCATCGTAAACTTATGTCTGCGTTCTCCAATTGGTATGATAAACTGGCGGGAAAAGAGGCTCCAAAGACCGAGATACGCAACATTCCCGTTGACAGCATGCTTGCAAATCGTCTTGATTCTTTCGTCAACAAGACGTGGCGTGTGGGAAGTCTGGGTATTTATGTGTGGGACGAAACAGCCGGCAAGGAACTGTATGCCTTTAATCCCGACTCACTTATGCGTCCGGCTTCTAATATGAAGACATTGACTACGATTGCCGCCATTCGCCGATTGGGACCAAAGTTCAAGAACGAAAGTGCCGCTTTTATTAGTGGAAAGGTGGTGAATGGCACTCTTCACGGCAATCTGGCTTTTAAGTTTTCCTACGACCCATGTTTCAATACCGACTCTCTGCGTAAGCTCGTAAGTGCTGTGTCGGGTAGGGGAATACAGCGGATAAAAGGCAGAATAATTGCTGATATAGATATTAAAGAACCCATACAGCACGAAGAACATTGGACTATGGGCGACTTGAAGACCCGTAAACTCGGCTTCCTGTTTCGTGGTGAACAGCGTACTAAGCAAGAATTGAAATATGCATTGGCAGTACAAGGCATAAGTTTAGGCAGTTCTGATATTGAAGTTTCTACCATTCCTGCCGGCATGAAGAAGATATCCTTAACAGCAACTCCAATTGCTTATTCTGTGTTTCGTGCTCTGCATAATTCATCAAATGAGCATGCCGAAGCTCTTTTATATCCGCTTTCCGGACCTTACAGGCAGGGGCAGAACTTCCGTGAGGCTGGAACACGCTATCTGGAGCATTTTGTTGAGAAGGAACTTAGTATCCCTCTCGACTCGGTGTGTGTAATCCACGACGGCAGCGGATTGTGTGTACACAACCGTCTTTCACCTCGTTTCTTGGTAAGAATGCTTCATTATGCCTACGCCCATAAGTATATCTACAACATGCTTAGGGCTTACCTTCCTTCATCAGGCATAAATGGGACTCTGCACGACCGTATGCGCAAACCTGAGATTAGAGGGCGCATACAGGCAAAGACGGGCACTCTCACGCGCGAGGACGGAATAACCTCGCTTGCAGGATATGTAACAGGAAGCAACGGACACCAGCTTATCTTCTCAATTATACAGAATGAAGTGCCTGTATATGACGCCCGTATATGGCAGGATAAGTTTTGTGCTGAACTCATAAAGCCTACGAATAAATACTAAGGAAGCGCATTCTTATTTTGTAAGAAGCGCATTCCGACTTGTTGCAAATAGTTATTGCGGTCATGTTTCCCAATTGGGAAACGCATGCACCCCAATTGGGAAACACATGCGCCCCAATTGAGAAACACATGCGCCTCAATTGGGAAACATGACACGGATAACTGTTTTGGCATATTATTGTATGCCGTGCGCACAAAACAACAACAGTTTTCATGAAACATTCTGCACCCTATTTCCACTTATTGTTCTCCGCTAAGCATCTCTTTATTGCCTGTGGTTGAGCATGTTGTGTTTACTTAGGGCACATGGGAGCTGTATGAATAACCGTGCGAAACAAAAGAGTCCCAAGAGCCTGCAAAGCTTCTTGGGACTTTATATATTCCGAATTGTATCGGAATACAGAGATTCATCTGTTCTTATTATTTCACTACAACCTTCTTACCACCTATGATATAGATGCCTTTGTCGAGCTTCTGATTCTTTCCAACGAGCTGTCCGCTTAGTGTGTAAACATTGTCGTTGCTTGCAGCTGTTGCCTTTGTAGTGATAGTTTCAACGGCTGTTGCTGACTCAAACAAACTTACTGTTGTTGTAGCCTCAGAGTTTGTGATGGTTGCAAGTTTACCGCGTCCGTTGTCGTTGATTGATGCGTATTCCACGTTGTCGCCGTTTGACAGTGTACCGTCAAGGCTTACGTTGTATGTAACAGCATTGGTTACAGAGCCTACTTTCTGTTGTGCCACGCCTGCTATGAATGCTTTGTCTGCTCCGATTACCATTGCGCGGAAGCGTTCTTCGTTCTTTGTAACGTCACCCTCGTCGTAACCATCGTTAACAGCCCAGTTCACTGACAGGTCGGCAGGGTTGATGCTTGCAAGGAAGAGGTCGGAAGAACCTGTTGACTTCTTTGTCTTGTCGAAGCCCAGTTCGCCGTAGAATGTGCCGCCTACATAGAGTTTGCCGCCAACTAACTGCATGTCGCCCACTACGTCGGTGAGATAGTCTTTGTCATGAGCTTCTACATTGAATGTCTTGACTGTAGTGCTGCCGGCATCGATTTTTGCCAATATGAATGCATGCTCTACATTACTGCTGCCGTCGGTAGGATAAACCATCGTCAGGTCAGTGTTGCTGTTAGGAGTTG
Organism: Prevotella sp.; assembly: GCA_041855685.1. GTDB lineage: Bacteria > Bacteroidota > Bacteroidia > Bacteroidales > Bacteroidaceae > Prevotella. Next base: position 139,754 of record JBHAEQ010000049.1, read on the forward strand.
TGAGAGTTTCGTTGCCCTTGCCCACAAAACCTGCATAGACAGTGCTTCCATCTACAGTGAAACGTACTGACTCCGGTGCTGACATTATTTCGCTGAGGTTTTCTTTCATGTAGAGATTTGCCACGTTAGTGGCGTTGCTAAGGTCGGAAGCATCGACAGCGAGTATGCCCACGGCTGGAGCCTCGAGTACATAAACTCCCCATGCTGTATAGTATGAACCTTTCCAGCTCATAGCATCAATTGTTACATCGCCTGTGTAACGAGCTGAGAGATATACTTTACTTCCTGAAACCTGTATCTTGTTGGGTGTGAAATTTAAATCTATTATGCCTGCCATATACGAAGGGTTGGCTGTCATTTCCTTATTTGCTGTAGGAATGACGGTTCTAACAGCTTTCAGATTACCGCTTTTGTCGTACTTGGCAATGAAGCCTGTTGTAGGAGTTTCCATGTTTTCCATACCAGAAACTTCCTGCTTTTTGTCGTCGAGTGAGTTGAACACCACCTTGTCGGCAAGGTTTCCGGCAACATAGACGTTACCCTCGGTGTCGGTGTCAATTGTTCTGATGATGGCTGAACCGTATAGTCCCACAGCCCATGCCTCTGTGCCGTCGGCATTGTATTTGGCAATGTAGGCAGAAGTCATTTGGTCATCGTTAGTGAGAGTTGTAGTACCGAACTTCGTTGTCTGGTTGTAAGTGCCGGTAGTTAATACTGAACCATCATCAGCCACCGATGTGTGTGTACCTCCAAGTTGCTCGGCATCGTTCACGGGTGTCAGGCTTTTAGTCCATGTTGCAGGTGTGGTCCATGTCTGTGCCTGTAGTGTCAGTGCTGCTAAAACTGTTGCAGCGAATAAGAAAAATCTTCTCATAATCATTGAAATTTAATGTTTACATAATATTTGGAATTAGTTCCAAAGTTCAATCTCGGGGTTTGCCTCTACTGCTTCTGATGGGAAGCGCAGAGTATAGCGTGAGTCTTTCTCGGAAAGAGTATATGTCTCGCCGTCATAGTTTTTTGTCAGCTCTGGCATTGTTGTGCGTCTCAGGTCGAACCAGCGATGACCTTCAAATGCCAACTCACGAGCACGCTCGTTAAGAATCTCCGTTAATAATGCATCGTTGTCCATGCTTTCAATCTCGGAAATGTAGGTGCTGAATGTGGCAGCATTATAGCGTTTGCCGGCTAAAGTCTTCAGATAGTTTAAGGCATTATCCTTTTCTCCGAGTCGGATAGCTGCTTCTGCTGCTGTGAGGTAGAATTCCGATGTGCGGAAAGTACAGTTGAAATCCTGACTTCCACCCTTTAGAAGTGTTGTTACACTTGCGGTTACACGGCGGTAGAAAGCTGTTCGGCGCTGGTCGCCTGAACGGTATAAGGCAAGCAATACTGCTGAGGGGCGGCCTATTACACTGTATTCTGCCGACATGGTTTTCTCAAGTGCTACGATGCTTTCTTTTGAATCGAAGCGGCTTGGTAGTTTGTAGTCAGTTGTTGTTAGGTCTTCCAACTCTGGGCGTGCTGTTATGACTTCTTTTGAAGCATCAAGTGCTCCCTGCCAATCGCCCATGTATATACAGACACGAGCTTTTAGAGCTTTTGCCGAAATGGCATTGAATCGGTAGTTATAACCAGTCTCCCATGTTTCTTGGTTGAGGTGTTTCTCTGCTTCTGCAATATCAGCGAGTACTTGCTCATACACCGCTTTCAAACTGCTGCTGCGAGGAAGTGCATTGACGTCTGCCTTTGTCTGCACCGGTATGCCTCGTGTAGTCTCTGGATTAGAGTTGGTGTAAGGTGCGGCATATAAGTTGGCAAGGAGGAAGTGCGCATAAGCTCTCATCATGTAGCTCTCGCCCACAAGTTGGTTAACCTGTGCTGTGGAAGCATCTGAAATCTCATTCTTATGCTCTATTATGTAGTTGGCAATGTATATTGCATGATAATATCCACGCCAACCGAAGTATGTGGTTGTAGTGGCAGGAGCGTTGTCGTTCCAACGCCAAAGGTCGAAGTAAGTATCGTAGTCGAGGTCGGAGGTGTATGCCTTTGCGAGGCTCATCTCATCGGTGCGCACTGTTGACATGCCTCTGTCTGATGGGAAATACTTATATTCATAGGTGAGCAGGGCGCGGTATTCATCGCCGGTCTTGGCTATGATTTTTCCTGTTGGTGTTATGTCGAGGAAGTCGTCGCATGATGAGAATATGGTTGCGGTTGCAATCAAAGGCATAAGCAACAATGCCTTTTTAGCTCTCTTTATATTGAAAAATGTATTCATTGATGTTCTTTCTGTTTAGAAGTTAACATTCAACCCGAAGATAAAACTCTTTGGAATTGGTTGTGCAAACGGATTTCCCATTGTTTCAGGGTCGAGATAGTTGTCGTAATTGCTTGCCATGACGAACAGGTTTCGTCCTTCAAGACTCAGCGATGCACTGCTTACTCCAATCTTTGAGAGCCACTTGTTAGGTAGCTTATAACCTAAGCGCAGGCTTTGCAGTCGAGCGTAGCTGTTGTTTTTCACCCAGATGTCGAGCATGCTGTAGGTGTTGTACTCCGAATAGCGTGTGTATTCAGCAAGTCTGGAAACAGAACTTACCATCAATGCGGCAAATGTGCCGTTAGGATTCTCTGTTGTCCAGCGGTTGAGAATATCATGGTTGGTATTAAGTCCACGGTCGAAATAAGTGGGTGAGTAACTTGGCTGAACTCTCACTTTCATTCCGAGGTTGAACATGAAGTTTATGCCCAGCTGCCAGTTTTTGTACTCAAAATTGTTGAGTAACCCGCCGGAACATTTAGGGTCTGTAGTACCCATGTATGAATATTGGGCACGCTGTTCTTTTGCAGTGAGAGTGCTTGCACCATAGCGGTTGAGTTTCAGGAATTCAGCTGCTGTTACTGTTGTTCCGTCATTATTCAAGAACAAAGGATAACCCTCGCTGTCGAGTCCGGCAGTCTTGTATGCAAAGATTGCGCCCACAGGATAACCTTCACGACTTGGATAGGTAGAGTTTTGCGCTACACTTTCGTTGATTATCTTGTTGCTGTTGAAGCCAAGGTTGAGACTTGATGTCCATAGGAAATCCTTAGTTTTTATGTTCTTTGTTGTAATGGCAACTTCCCAGCCGTTGTTCTCCATACTTGCCCAGTTGATGGTTGTTGACGAGAAACCAGTTTCAAGAGGAAGCATGCGTATGCTTATGAGGTCGGTACTGCTGCGATGGTAATAGTCAACAGAGAAGCGTATGCGGTCGTCGAATAGTCCTGCCTCAATGCCGGCATTTATGTTATGAGTTTTCTCCCACTTCAGGTCGGGGTTAGGAGCTGTTTCTGCTGCAATGACATTCTCTGTTTTTCCGAGTATGGAAATCTTGTCGATAATACCTATTAAATAAGGTGATGTGTTCTTGTCAATATTTCCCTGTAAACCATAAGATGCTCTTATGCGCAGGTCGTTGACCCATTTTACAGGTTTCATGAACTTCTCTTCTGATATTCGCCATAAGCCGCTGACAGAATAGAGTGGCAGGTAGCGGTATTTCTTTGCTACTCCGAACACATCGCTGCCGTCGAAACGTATGCTTGCTCCGAGTGTATAGCGATAGTGATAGGTGTATGAACCTGTGGCAAACCAGCTGACATAGGCATTCTCCTGATGTGTTTCTGTGTGGAGAGGATAGCGTTCAGCCACACTCTGCGAAGGGAATATCACAGGTTGGGTGGTAAGTGTGCGTGGGTCATAGCCGTATGCACTTGACGATACGGTTTCTGTTTCGTTATGGCGCACCTCTGTTCCTAGCATCACTTCAAGGTCGTGGAAGTCGGCAAACCGGCGGTTATATTCAAGCAGAGCTTTCCACAGCCACTGACGAGTGTAGTAATCTGTGGTCTTGCTTGCACCTCCCTCGGGGAATATAGTCTGCTGTGTGCCGTCGCTCATCATGTAGGTTGCGTATGCCTTTTCCTTACGCATGGCATAGCTGTTATGTCCCTGTATGCGGCGGAGGTCGTAGTTGTCGAACTGGTAAGCAAGTTGTGTGGTGAGCTTCAGATAGCTGTTAAACTTAAGTTCAGCATCGGCTATACCCATGAACGAGCGGTCTCTGCGCACACGACTTGTGTTGGCTCGCTCTTCAAAGATATTGAAATCGGGCACACTGCTCTCTCTTCCTTGTACATTTGTGTCATAGTTGTAACTGCCGTCTGCGGCGTATGGTTGGAAGTAAGGGTTAGCCTCGCGAGAGTAATACACAGGGTTGGTGAAACCTCCGGAGTCAGTGAGGAAACTCTTCTGACGACGTTGGTTGGCAAAGATGCTTGCTCCGAGAGTAAGCATCTTGTTAACTCTGTATTGTCCTTTAAGGGTTACGTTGAAACGGTTGTTGCCGACTCCTCTCACTGTTCCCTGCTCGTCATAATATCCTAAAGAGGCATAATAGCTTGTGCGTTCCGTACCTCCTGATATGGAAGTGTTGTATTCCTGACTTAAAGCGTTTCGGAATAGAATGTCATTCCAGTCGGTATTTATGTCGCGGAGAGTGTTTATCTGCTGCTGTGTAGCGGCGGAAAGTGCATTCCAACCACCAGTCTTGTAAGTATTGAATTCACCGGCCTTGTCAAGAATATTTGCAACTCCTCCCTTGTGCTCACGGTATGAATAATTGGTAGATAGCAATGCAAGCTCAAGGTCAACTTTCTCCGTTGCATTCAGAAGATTGAGCCTGTCGAGACTTGTGCGTGGACTGAAAGTCAGACGTGTGTTGAAGTTAACAATCGGGCGTCCTTCTTTACCTTTCTTAGATGTAATGACAATCACACCATTGGCAGCTCTCGCACCGTAGATAGCAGTAGCAGCAGCGTCTTTCAAGACGGTTATGCTCTCAATGTCAGTTGGATTCAGACCTGCTATTGAGGTTTGGTAAAGGTCGTCTATGTCGTTGAGATTGTCAATATTAGGAATCTCATTTCCTTCAAGCGAGATGCCGTCGAGCACCCAAAGCGGTTCTTGTGTGCCGTTGATTGATGCTGTTCCACGAATGCGAATCTTTACAGGCGCACCGGGTGCACCTGATGCTGATATTGTTGAAAGACCGGCAATCTGTCCTGCCAAAGCTTGGTCAAGATTCTTTACGGCACCCACTGTTGCATCGGAAAGCTCAACTTTCGACACTGCGGCTGTGAGTTTCCGGCGGTCAATCTTCTGATAACCTGTCACCACAACTTCGCTAATGTTTGTGGCATCAGGTTGTAGTGTCACTTTGTAACCGTCGTTCTTGCCTGCAATGAGGTTTATGGTTTGAGTGGTGAATCCTATGTAACTTATTGTGAGCTTTGTGGTTCCGCTCTTCACACTGATGGAGAAGTTACCGTCAATATCGGTAACAGCGCCATTGAGAACTTTGCCTTCGCCGGCGGCGACAGTGGCTCCTATTAGCGGCTCGCCTGACATGCTTCCGTCGAGTACAGTTCCCTTGATAACTCGGTCCTGTGCTGATGCTGTGAGAGTCAGCATGAAGAGCAGTAGTAGAGCGTAGAATTTGTTTATTCTCATAAGTCTTACTGTATTTTTATGTTATTGTTTCTTACTTTAATCACCTAATGCTGTACGTATGCGCAACAGTATATCTTCATAATGCATCTGTGCTTCGAGAGTGCCTTGTGCCTTGCGTGCTTTGAGCAATTTCTGTATTCTTAACAGTTCACCACGCTTGAGACTTATTGCATCGCTGTTTCTGCTTACTTGTCCGTTGGTCATTTCTAAATTACGGGGACCGCTGGAAAGACTTGAAGAATGCAGTTTCTTGTTAATCTTTACTCCTTCCTGCTCATTGGCAGCTGTTATAAGTGCATCTACAAAACTCTTTTGCAGGCTGCGCTCCATCACGTCAGGACTGCCTCCTGAAATCGTTTTCTTGAATATGTGGCGATGCATCATGTCCATCATATCTACTGGTTTGAAAGCCTTTGAGCCGTTTTCCTGCTCGTTTTCATACATGCGGATCAAGCGCTCGTTCTCAAGCAAGTCCCAAAGAATATAGTTTTGCTGATTGCGTAGCAGATATGCCGGTTTCTGTTCGGAAACACCATTTGGTGTGCTTCGGCGGGTGTATATCTGTGTTGAGAGTTCATTACCAAAGAGCCATTTAGGATAGCTAAATACTTCGTTAAGCAAGAACTGCAAAGCCTCCTGCTGACGCCCTTTTTCTACAAATGTATAGGCGGGAACAGGATTGTCAAGGGTAGGGCGGTCAATATACATGCCTCCAACATTGGCAAGAACATGATAAAGATATAAGCCCCACTGCGACACAATTCCTGAATACAGTTCTGCCGCCTCGTCGTATGATTGTCCCGGTTCACCAGTCTTTGTCCATTCTATTATGTTAGGCACTATTCTCTTCAGATTTGCAATGCCATAACGTGCAGACTTGACAGGTTCGTCGCCAAGGTCTTCACTCAATGCACGTGGGTCGATGGCTGAACGTTGCGACTGAGCTTCGCTGTATCTGTATTCCTTGCTGTTGTGTCTGCGTAGGAAATTGTTCAACTCCTGCTTCTCGTCTGCATGGGCAGGATACCATCTGTAGCCCCATTCTATTGCCATGAAGTCGTAAGGACCAATGTTAGGACTCATTGTTGTTACACCGTCTCCGGGCTGTGCTATGTAGTTGAAACGTGCATAGTCCATGATGGAAGCTGAAGTTCCGCCCATTCTATCGGTGAAAGTGCGTGAACGAAGAGAGTCGGTGGGATAGGCTGCTGATGCCATCATGTTGTGGCGCAGACCCAAAGAATGGCCTACTTCATGGCATGCAACGAATCTTACTGCATCGCCTATAAGCTCGTCGGGCAGTTGAAGAGTGCGTGCTTTTGGATTTACAGCTCCAGTCTGCACCATTATCCACTCGCGGATTAGTGACTGAACATTGTGCCACCATATTATGTCTGCCTCCAGAATCTCGCCGCTTCGTGGATCAATTACTGAAGGTCCCATGGCATTTGCCTTCTCTGAAGCATCGTAGGTAAGGACTGAGTGGCTCATATCGTCGCCATGACTGGCAATGCTGTCATTATAGTCGAGTGCCAGAACAGCATCTTTGAATCCTGCTTTCTCAAAAGCCTTGTTCCAGTCGGTTATACCTTTTCTTATATAAGGGCGCAGGTGTTGAGGTACCGCATTGTCAATATAGAAAACAATGGGCTTTACAGGAGTTGTAAGCTCGCCGCGCATGTATGCTATGGTGTCGCTTGGCTCAAGACGCCAGCGGGTTATATAATTATTGCGTTTTACTTTCTGCTGGCGGTCGTCGAACTGTGTTCTTCCTGTAGTGAAATAGCCCACACGCCAGTCTTCCTCACGCCTGCGCATCTCTTTCTCGGGCAGAAGAGTAATCGACGATGATACAACAACAGTGACATTTACCTTTGACTGTCCTTCATGAACAATTGTTGTAAGTTCTGAAGTAGCAACAATGCTGTTGCTGAATGACTTTACTGACAATATGCGTGATAATTCGCTGTTGGGCGATGTTCCGATATTAATGAGGTTGAACACATCGTTAAGGCAGTTGTTGCGACCGTTGAACAAATCGTTGACCTTTATAATCACGGTGGAGGAGTCTCTTGCCACAGCTTCTGTTTTCAATGAAGCAATGAGTGGGTCGATATAGTTATCGCGTACAGAACTCAATATTGCCGAACCTTCAGGAGCTTCGGGAGTAACTCTCTGCTGTCTAACCATTATGCGCTTTGTGGCTTTGTCCCATTCAAAGCGTATTGTCTGGTTTTCGTAGTTTATGCCTTTGTTTACACCTGCCTCGTTGAGCTCAGCGGGTACAGCCTGCAGTCTGTTGGTTACAAGAAACTGCCTACCTATGTGTTTTGTTGGTATTTCGAGATAAAATGTGTCGCCTTTCTGAATAACATTCATTATTCCGTCCATGCTTACAGAGTCACGTCCTGTTAATTTTTTGTAGTCAGAAACAGGAGGAGTTGCTGTTTGTTCCTTTTTCTGTTTCTTCTTTGACTTGAACAGCGACCATACTGAAGCCTCGGCAGAGACTGTTGTTGAACCAAAAGCAATCAGCAATGACAATGCCAATTTAATGTGCTTTGAATATTTTGAATTGTACTTATGTTTTAGCATATGTGCTTTTATTTTGCGTTACAGTAACTTGTGTGGATTATAACTGCTAAATATCAAAATGCAAAGATATTGATTTATTTTTGTATTTATACAATATATATTCTAAGAAAGTATAAAATGTCATGTTTTTATGCTTATAATCAATCAGAAAATATCTTTTTCACCATTTTTTGCTGTCATAATGCTTTTTGTACTTAGGTGATGATGATGCGTTTTGTTAATTGCATGGTGTCAATTGTTTTATTGATGTATGATAATTGTTCTTTGGTGGTAAGTTTGTTGTATAAGTTATTACTTTTGTGCCTATAATTATTTCAATACACAATCGGTATCAAAAATATAAAATATGAGACGATTAATCATTCTATTACTATTGGTGCTGGCATCGATTAATATCAATGCTCAACGCTATGTTATCGATCCGTTATTCAGTGACAGCGCAGAAATGTATGTTGCAGTAAAAGCCGACACAGTATGGAAAATAAAGGCTGGTGTAAATACTGTAATGATTGCAAAAGGTGAGGCGGTTGACTCGTGTGGAGTTGCTGATAGTAGGGCTTCCGTGATTGTATCTTATATGGGTAAGGCATACTACATTAATAAGGACAATCTCAAGTTTAGTGACGAAAACACTGCGGAAGTAGCGAACACTTTTGGTGCTAAACATGAAAAGCGTCATTCTTCTTTCGGGTATTTCTTTGCATCAACAACTCCTATGTATATAGTCTGCATACTCTTTGCAGTCTCATTTGTATTATGCAGGATTGCCAGAAAAACAGAGGCATTACGTATCGTTGCATTAATTGTCGTCACATTCAGCATACTTGCTGTAACTACTCTTGAGTTAGCAGGATACTATTTCTTAGGAGGCGATGTTTTCTGGTTCTGCGATTATGACCGCTATGGATTCTTCGGTTCACTTTGGAGGGTAATTCCTTTCATACTTGTTGTGGCATATCAAATAATGAGTATTTTCCAGTTTGAAGCATGCCTCTTTCCAGAAGATCCAACCTTCAACGGAAAGGAAATGAGTATCAAGCCTGCATTCATAAGTATTGCAATCTGTATTCCTGTGACCATTGGTTTTATAATAATAAATGAATTAGTTCTAAAACTGGATTCAAAAGTTAGTGATATTATTACTATTGCCATATTTTTAATAACACTACTAAGTGGTGTGTTATATACTCTGAAACTCAACATACAACGCTTGGGAATAGGTTTGGGAATATTGTTGACGTTATTTACCTTATTCTATATTATAGGTTGTCTTGTTGCCTTGGGTGGACTGATTGTCGTCCTTGTACAACTTATTATACAGGTGCTTATGGTGGTGGGAGCTATAATAATGTTCTTGCTGCTTGGTAAAGACCGCTACTACAGAGGAAGTGACGGACATATCTATGCCGAAAGTGGACTTGGCGGACCACGTCGTGTGGGGTAATGACTTATTAATAAACTTACAATAAATTATAATTATGAAAATCTTTGATAACGCTTTAATGCGAACCCTTACATCGGGTTTCGGTACAGATACTGCAGCAGGAAAAGCCGTTGGTATGACAATTGCATTGTTTATCGTCTTTTTTGTAATCGCTTACTACTGTATAAAATGGGCAGTTAAGTTAATTCTTATGCTGGTGGGAAAGAGTGTTCCTAACTTCAAAGCCGGCAAACTTTATATTCAACTTGACTCCATAGGTGTAACTCCACATCTTCTTCTTGAACAACTGCTTGAGATAAACGGCTATGACGAACGCCTTGCAAAGAAAGTTATGTCGAAAGTTCCTTCTGTCATAGTGAAGGGGCTTGATGCCCAATCTGCCGATGACTTTGTTACAATTTTAGAGCATACGGGTGCACATGTAAGTATTGTTGAAGGTTAAAATACAGTTCCAACTCATTGTGTAGTGACGAAATGCATAATGTAGTGGACTCTTAAAACGTGAGAAGAATATATTGTAAAACTATTGTGTCAAATTAAATTTATCTATTATGAGAAAAGTTTTAATGGTTCTTGCATTAGCAATTGAACTTCTGTTTTTAGGAGTTCAACCTGCTGAAGCACAGCTTGGAGGATTGTTGAAGAAGGCTAAGAAAGCCATTTCTGATGTTACTGCTGTTGCAGGTGGCGCTGAGGTAGGTGTTGCTGCTGTTACTCTTCCCGGTGGAGGCACAATGCAGAATCCTGTTGCAAGTGTGGCTGATGTGCAACTTGTTGGTGTTTTTGGCACATCAACATCCACAAATTATGGTGAAGTGTATTTGGTGTTGAAGGTTAAAATGATTGCCAACAAGACAAATATCTCCATAGGTGGAAACAGTGGCTTACCGCCAATAATGATTGATCAGGCAGGCAACAGTTATAAAATACCATTGGGTTGGTATAATTATGATGTTGTGGAGGGGGTGTATGTAACATTGGTTTTGAACGAGCATGCTACTTTCAAAGACGTAAGAAAGTCGGCAGTTATTCTCCAGCAGGTGCGTATTGGCATAAGTGTTGACTCCGACAATCGTGGTCTGCTCACATTTAAGAATGTACCTGTTCTGTGGGACGTAGATCCTGAGACGGTGCTTCAGGCTCAGTAGAGTCAGCTGTTAGTAATCTGTATTCACTCGGACTCATGTTCTTGTGTTTCTGAAAAGCACGCCTAAAGGTGGATATTGAGTTGTAACCGCTTTGCTGAGCAATGTATTCGAGAGTATATTCCGGATGGGACTCCATCAGGGGTATGCTCTCTTTTAATATACGAAGCTCGTTAATATAGTCGTAGAATGATTTTCCTATTACAGTGGAAAAGTAAGTACTTAGATATGTTCGGTTTGTCTTCAGACGCTTTGCAAGGTCGTCAAGTGCCAATGTAGGGTTAAGATACAGCTTCTCTTGTTCTATTACTTTCTCCAATATTCCTGCGAAAGCATATTCTCTTTCGATAATTTCATTGCAGGATTCGGCTTCTTCGGCAGTTACTTGTTTCAAATGCCGGCAGTGAACATACACCCTGTGCCAAAGGAATACGGAGATAATGTAGTACAGACAATCAACAAAAAATGAGCCTGCAAACGATGTTAAAAGCCATAGGAGGAGATTGATAGTTGCTATTACGTAAATCTTTCGTAACCAAGAAATATCAATCTCTTCAATGTTGGAATAATGTGTATGAATATAATTCATGTATGTTCTTCCATAGTTGAACCCTGCAATAGTTATGAACAAACCGAAAAATATCAGTGCAATGATGATGAATGTTATAAGTTCTTCCGATGGATTTATTATGTAGTATGCCGTAGTAAGTGCGAAGGGAGCAGAACTTATGAGCATCTTCCTATGAGTGAGCCAGCCGGGTTTCGTTATCTCGAAAAGCACTGCCATGTAAGCCAGTGCCGACCAACCGTCAGCTACTATCACTGCTTCTAATACAGAAGAAGTGTACATACCGTCAAAAGTGAGTATTATATCCTTGCCATAATTAAGTGCAAAAAACACGAATACCCAACCTATTATTCTGTGCAGACGGGTGTAACTTAACTTCTCGTCGAAGAATAATCGTAGTGCGGTCATTGTGAAATAGGTTGTCGATGCACCTATCAGGAATGCGATAATACTTATTGTCGGGTTCATAGAAATATATTAAAAAGTCTTGCTTCTGCAAATTTAAGTAAAAAGTTTTGTATTGCAAAGCCTTTCTGTGTAGTTTGTTATGTGGGTGTTTGCCTATTTGCTTGATTTGTTGTTTGACTTTGGGTGGACTGTTGTCAACTTTATTCATAGAAAATTACTGCTGAGATTTTTGCGCTAATAATTTCAAATATTGCTGCAAAAGGCTTTCTTGGGATAAGAAAAGGGGGGGGGTAAAACTCCAAAAAGTACGATGTTTAACCTCAATACGTACGCCTTCAGCGCTCAATACGTACGTCTTAGACCATAAGAACGTACGTCGTTAAGATGTATGCACGTACGTCATTAACCACTGTGAAGGCCTTTTTTATAACCCAAACAACGAAACGACCAAACTATAAAACAACTAAATCTTTGAAAACTAAAAGGTTATCCTAATGCCTCTATTTTCGCATATTTGCGCCCAAGAGATTTTATTATGAAACGTTGGCTTTCTGCGAGGCTTTATTTAAGATTTTTGTATGATTTTATGACAATGGTTTATAGCCGTAAGAACATTATGCCTGATTATCTGCTTCCACGTGATATGTGTTAAGTAAATCTAAGTTTTATAATGTTTATTTTGTGTTTTAACCTTTAATGAGTAATTTTGCAGCCATTATTATAATAATCAAAGAAGAATATGGCACAACAAGAAGATGTTTTCAAGAAGATAGTAAGCCATTGCAAAGAGTATGGCTTCGTATTCCCAAGCAGTGATATTTATGATGGACTTGGCGCTGTTTATGACTATGGTCAGAACGGTGTTGAGCTTAAAAACAATATAAAACAATATTGGTGGCAGTACATGGTGCGTGTCCACGAGAACATTGTAGGTATTGACTCTGCCATCTTCATGCACCCAACAATATGGAAGGCATCGGGCCATGTTGATGCTTTCAATGACCCGCTTATCGACAACCGCGACTCTAAAAAGCGCTATCGTGCTGACGTCCTCATTGAAGACCAGATTGCAAAGTACGACGATAAGATTGAAAAAGAAATAGAGAAGGCACACAAGCGTTTCAAGGACGAGTTCAATGAAGAACAGTATCGTGCAACTTCACCACGTGTGCTTGAGATTCAGGAAAAGCGTGATGCCCTGCACCAACGTTTTGCTGACGCAATGAATGCAGGCAACTTAGAGGAATTGAAACAGATTATTCTCGACGAGGAAATTGTATGTCCTATTTCTGGAACACGCAACTGGACCGATGTCCGCCAGTTCAATCTTATGTTCAAAACCGAGATGGGTTCAACATCAGAAGGTGCAAGCACTATCTATCTGCGTCCTGAAACAGCACAGGGTATATTCGTTAACTATCTTAATGTGCAGAAAACCGGTCGCATGAAGATACCATTTGGTATAGCACAGATTGGTAAGGCATTCCGTAATGAGATTGTTGCCCGTCAGTTTATATTCCGCATGCGCGAGTTCGAGCAGATGGAAATGCAGTTCTTCGTAAAGCCGGGCACAGAGCTTCAGTGGTTTGATGTATGGAAGAATCGTCGTATGGCTTGGCATCAGGCACTTGGTTTTGGTGCAGAGAACTACCGTTTCCACGACCACGAGAAACTTGCTCACTATGCAAATGCTGCAAGTGATGTGGAGTTCCGCATGCCGTTCGGATTTAAGGAGGTAGAGGGTATTCACTCTCGTACCGACTTTGACCTCTCACAGCATGCCAAGTTCTCAAGCAAGAAGATAGAATATTTCGATCCTGAAGATAACACAAGCTATACTCCATACGTTATTGAAACGAGTATCGGAGTTGACCGCATGTTCCTTAGCGTGATGTGTCATGCTTATGAAGAGGAGCAACTTCCAAATGGCGAAACCCGCACTGTGCTTCATCTGCCTGCTGCTCTTGCACCAGTTAAACTTGCTGTTTTCCCACTTACAAAGAAAGACGGTCTGCCAGAAAAGGCACGCGAGATAATCAACAGTCTGCGTTTCCATTTCAACTGTCAGTATGAAGAAAAAGACCAGATTGGTAAGCGCTATCGCCGACAGGATGCTATTGGTACTCCTTATTGTGTTACTGTTGACCACCAGACACTTGAGGACAATACTGTAACCCTGCGCCACCGTGACACAATGGAACAAGAGCGTGTTAACATAGCCGACCTCCGTACACTAATAGGCGACAATGTTTCTATAGAGTCACTGCTTAAGAATCTTGAATAGAATGAAGATATTAAAGAATTTATCTCTGCTGGTGATGCTGTTGTTTGCAATGACAGCATTCACCTCTTGTTCAGAGACAGAGAATAAAACCGAAGAGTATCCCAACTGGCAGAATACCAACGAAGCTTATTTCAACAGCCTCTACAGTACTACAAAGGCAAAGATTGCTTCTGGTGATACAAACTGGAAGATTATCAAGTCATGGTCATTGCCTGCTGATAATGATAAATTTACGAGCAATTCCACTGATTACATAATAGTTGAAGTTCTTGAAAACGGTACAGGTTCAGGTTCGCCATTGTCAACAGATGCTGTTTTGGTTCATTATAGCGGTAAGCTCCTGCCATCGACAAGCTATTCGTCAGGATTTATATTCGATCAGTCATACTACGGAGAGTTTAATGAAAAGACTGCTCGTCCCACTGCTCTGACTGTGAGTTCTCTTGTTGACGGTTTTTCAACAGCATTGCAGAATATGCACATCGGCGACCGCTGGCGTGTGTACATTCCATATCAACTGGGTTATGGAGAGTCGTCAACTGTCAGTGCAGTGCCAAACTATTCCACACTCGTATTTGATTTAACACTGGTGGCTTATGGGCGTTCAAGCGCTGACTTTCCTGTAAATTATTAATGAAGAAAAGTGATATACTCCTTGCGAAGATTCGCGGGGGTGAATCAATTACTAATAGGGAAAAACTTAGTCTTATAATAAGTCTGAGTATTCCGTCAATATTAGCGCAGATGACATCTACGCTAATGTTTTTTATAGACGCTGCCATGGTGGGTTCTCTCGGAGCTAAAGCATCAGCATCTATAGGCATTGTTGAAACCACAACATGGCTTTTCGGCTCACTCACAGGCGCCGCCTCTATGGGATTCGGAGTTCAGGTAGCTCATGCCATAGGAGCTGACGACCTGACAAAGGCTCGGCGTATAATGCGTACAGGACTTGTCACTGTGCTGTTTTTCACATTATTGATATGTGCCGTTGCAGTATTAATACACAAGCAGTTGCCATTCTGGTTGGGAGGAGGAGCTGACATCGCACATGATGCCAGCATGTATTTCCTAATATTCTCACTTATTATACCTTTCTATCAGATATACAGTTTCTGCATGAACATGCTGAAATGCGCAGGAAATATGAAGATTGCCTCTGCGCTAAGCATAGCTATGTGTGTGCTGGACTTTGTATTCAATTTCTTATGCATATATCCAACGAGGGAGATTTCAATCTTGTCATGGAATTTCCTCATGCCAGGCTTAGGACTCGGAGTCGTTGGCGCCGCTCTTGGAACAGCTCTTTCCATAGTCGTAACCGCCCTTTGTCTTGCCTATTTCACATTCTGCAAATCTGCAGTTCTGGCTCTGCATCTTGACAGAGACAAAGATGTGCATTGGTGTCCAGACTGGAAATATCTGAAAAGAGCAGTCACTATATCAGCTCCAATGGGACTGCAATATTGCCTGATGAATGGTGCGCAGATGGTGTCAACCATAATTGTTGCTCCTCTTGGCAATTTTGCCATAGCCGCAAACACGTTTGCCATCACTGCCGAGTCGCTGTGTTACATGCCGGGATATGGTATAGCTGATGCTGCCACAACACTTGTTGGACAGAGCGTAGGAGCCAGACGCATTGACCTCTGCAAGAGTTTTGCCTATCGTTGTGTGGCTTTGGGCATGATGGTCATGGCGTTTATGGGCTTTATTATGTATGTATTTGCATCAGAACTGATGAGCTTGATGACTCCTGTAAGCGAGATTGTGGAGCTTGGTGTTCAGGCTTTGCGTATTGAAGCCTTTGCCGAACCAATGTTTGCTGCGGCTATTGTCTGTGGCAGTTGCATGATTGGTGCAGGAGATACTCTTGTACCTGCGTGCATGAATCTTGCTTCTATGTGGGGAATACGTCTTACCATTGCCGCTTGGCTTGCTCCAACATGGGGATTAGCAGGAGCATGGACAGGCATGGCAGTAGAGCTTACATTCCGTGGTTGCATATTCCTTTACCGTTTGCTGCGTGGCAATTGGCTTAAGAAAGCTATGAAAGCAACAATGTAACATATACGGCTTACAGAATAATAAACAGTAATAATTATTAATAAAAGTAAAATAGGAGGGTAATTTCTACTCTTCTCCTTATTTGTTTATCTTTGTACTACTTTTATAAATCAAAGTTTATTCGTTTTATTTATTATTAATTTTAAAGAATTTGTTTTTGGAATATGAGGATTTTGAAAACTTTATGTGTTCTTTTCTTTCTTCTGTTATTAGGTTTTGGAAAGTTAGGAGCACAAGAAGCCTATGCATGGCTTGATGGAACTACACTTAAATTCTTTTATGATGCCAACAGACCTATGGGCGCTGGAGTAGTTACTTATACTCTGCCCAGAACTCCGACTTCAACTTGGGAAGCTACTTCTGTTCCTAGTACAGTCACTGCCGTTGAGTTTGATGCAAGTTTTGCACGTTTTACAGGATTGAAAACAGTGGCTGGTTATTTTGCTGGTTTTACTAATCTCAGAGAGGTTATTAATATCCAGAACCTGAATGTTCAGAATATTAATGATTATAGCAACTTGTTCAGAAACTGCTCGTCTCTTGTGTCTCTTGATTTGACGGGTTTCAAACCGGGTTCCAATGCTATAGTTAACAATATGTTTCAAGGTTGTACAAGCCTGAGTACTATCATTTGTGGAGAAACATGGACTACTTCGTCAAGTTCAATGGGCATGTTTACTGGTTGCACGGCGTTGAAGGGAGCAATTGCTTATGCTTCCAATAAAGTTAATGTAGCTTACGCTAATCCTACTACAGGGTATTTCTCTCTTCCTGTTAATATTAATGTTTCAAGTGCAGGCTATGCTACCTATTATAACAGTAAGGCTGTGAAATTATCATCAGGATTGAAGGCTTACACAATTGATGCAGTTTCCGATAGGGTTGTGAATATGAACGGCAGATATGACGGCGACGGTGAGAACAACATTGTTCCCGGTGGTACTGCGGTTCTACTTCAGGCACAACAGGGAGCTTATACTCTCTTGACAATTGGCACTAATACAACACAAGCTCCTACAGGTAATCTTCTTCGTGGTTCAGATGTAGAGGGTATGACTACTGGAGGTGGAGTGTATTATAAACTCACTTATAATAATGCTGGTGACAAGTTCGGATTCTTCTGGGGCGCTGCTGATGGAGGCGCTTTCACAAATCCAGCCCACAAGGCATATCTTGTACTGAATAATGCGCAGGGGGCAGAGTTTAGTGGGTTTGCACTTGACGATGAGAAGGTTACTACTGTTGAATCTATTGCTGTCAACACAGAGAATAGTAGTAATAACAAAATATATAATATGCTTGGGCAGGAAGTGCATAATCCTGCTAAAGGAGTATTTATTGTGAATGGGCGTAAGGTGCTAATGAAATAAACGTAAAGAAAAGAAAGATGAAGAAAATATATATAACTCCTGTATTGAATGTGCACGTGATGGATTATACAGGTTTTCTCTGTATGTCAACTAACGATGAAGTATCACACCGAGAGTCGTATTCAAAGAGTACAACTGACTTTACGGAGGAATAGAATAGATAGTTTTTATTCCTTATTAGATAAAGGAATAGGATTTGCATGACTGCAAATCCTATTTTGTTTGTAATATTTGTACAGCCTTTTGTAAAATTAACGGCTTATACCAAATGTCTTATGAGTTCTTCCTTGTCGCCGTGGAGCATGTCAATGACAGGTATTTCAATCATGGTGTAGGCGCCAGGCTGCTGCTTCATTGATGCACGTGCTACATTAACCAGCACCTGTGCTGTGAGGGCAGGGTTGTTGATTTTCATGTCAAATTCAAACAATTGGTTGTGTGACTTGCCGCTTACTCCCTTGCGTACGAGGTTAACTCCATGACCAACGTCGTTAAGTTCGTCAACACAAGGCACTTGCTGAACATGCGTTTCGTCGTTGACAAAATAAGGGTCTGCCTTTATAGCCGCTTCAATAGTATTGAAATCGGCTCCTTCCTCTAATTCCACATAAACCATGCGACGGTGAATGCCTGTTCCTACAGGAATAGTCATTGACAGGGCGTCTTTCACTCCTTCAATTGCGCGTACAGCGACAGAATGTCCCATTGATCTGCCAGGACCAAAGTTAGTATATGTTATTCCCTTTGGCGCAAGGCTCTGCATGAGTGTGCGGACGATAGAGTCAGAACCTGGGTCCCAGCCGGCAGATACGATGCTTACTGCACCGTGCTCTTTAGCTACACTGTCAAGACTTCTGCGCAGGTCAACAATTTGTGTGTGTATATCGAAAGAGTCAACTGTGTTTATGCCAAGAGCAAGGCATTCCTTGGCAAACTCTTCTACTTTGCGTGTTGGAGCAGCAAGAATTGCTACATCAACATTATCAAGTTCGGTGATTGCTTTCACTACTTTGTATTCTGCAAGTTCAGCTGGTTTGTTGTCGGCACCATTTCTGCGTACTATTCCGGCAATTTCAAAATCTTCTGATGCTTCAAGTGCTTCTATGGCGAAGCGTCCGATGTTGCCGTATCCTACTACGGCTGCTCTAATCTTCTTCATCTTTTACTGAAAGTTTTGTTATTTTGTTATATTGCTGCAAAATTACTAATTTTTCGAGAAAAATGACAAGTATTTATTATGTTTTTAGCAAATAAGTGAGTAAAATTAACTTATGTATAGCAAAAGGTGTATTGTGGGTTATAGCTTTTGTCTGTCGTGATTTGTAAATTGCTGACACTTTCCTGCTCATTGCTTGTACAAAATTGCCGTATTGTTGTAGGTTGTTTGTGTTGTTTGCTATTTTATTGTAATTTAGCGGGTGAAATATTAGAGCTCTTTGAATTTGATACGTAATAATAAAAATGAGTAAACTGTTATTTAGCTTTCTTGTTGCTGTTACCGCCGTTTGCGGTGTAAAGGCAGAAGTTGTACCCGACGCTGCAGGCATGAGTATGACAGCACAAGAGTGGTGCCGGAGTGTTGAGGCTGGTTTGAATCTTGGTAATTCATTGGAGAGTTGTGCAGGAACATGGAACAACGACACATGGACTTATACTGATATTTTCAATCAGAATATAAACGGCTGGGAGACAGCTTGGGGCAATCCTCGGACTACGAAAGCCATGATTGATGCTATAAAGGCTGAAGGTTTCAATGCTATGCGTATTCCCACGCTGTGGTGGCCTCATGTGACTGATACGGTGACGATGACGATAGACCCTGTGTGGCTTGCCCGTGTGAAGGAGGTGGTAGATTATTGCATTGAGAACGGAATGTTCGTAATTCTGAATACTCATCATGATAACTGGCTGGAGAGTAATTGTACATATGCGAATCAGCAGGAGGTGAACCATCGTTTTTCCATGTTATGGAAGAATATCGCCGCATATTTTGCCGGCTATGACTATCATCTTGCTTTCGCAGCATCCAATGAGCCGAATATAAGTTGGGCAGCTCCGACGATGGAGAATCTGGCGGTTCATAACAGCTATAACCAGACTTTTGTTGATGCAGTTCGTTCAACAGGAGGGCGAAACTATTACCGTCATCTCATAGTGCAGACATATTCTGCATCGCCAGAGTATGGACTTGCAGGATTTGTGGTTCCAACAGATGTTGTTGATAATCGTCTTTCCGTGGAGTTTCATTACTATACTCCTTACGACTATTGCGGCAACTGCACTTATTATTACTGGGGCACCAAGTATTCGGAGTATGCTGTAACTCCAAGCGGCAACGAGACCACGCTAAATAATCTTTTTGACCATATAAAGAAAAAATGGTGGGACAAAGGACTGGGAGTTGTCATAGGAGAGTATGGAGTATCTAATCATTTCGACGTGAACGGCTCGAAGACTGAGCAACGTTTACAGCGTGAGAATATGCAGTATTATCTGAGCACAGTGTCGTCGGCAGCTCGCAAGCGTGGTTTTGCGGCTTTGGCATGGGACAACAGCCGCTTTGGCAACGGACCTGAGAATTTCGGTATTTTCAACCGAAAAGCCAACATGCGTGTAGATAATACTTATTTTCTAAACGGAATACTCGAGGGAGCAAAGACCGAATATGCAGAACAGGGTTCTGACATCGACCCTGATGCTGATGAATATACACGCATTGGTATCACCGCATGGGAAGGTAGAGGATACATGTCGTGGGGCAATGGTTTGCAACTTAAGATAGCTGCATATAATTTTTCATCACTCTCACCTAATTCGCTCGTGGTGCTTTATTATGAACTTGACCCTGATGCGCAATACAGTCGTGTCGAGTTTTATGACGGTAAATGGCAAAACAACACAAAACTCAATATAAATAACTCTATTAATAATACCTTCGACCTGCGTCGCTTGACGGGACAAACATCGGGAAAGTGTGTTAGCGCATTCACGATTCCTGCCGCCACGCTTGCGGCGTTGCAGGCCGAGGGTATGGTTATTCAGGGTTATGGTGCTACGCTTACTAAAGTAGTACTTGTCGAAAATGCAGCCATTACATATATAAATAAGGTGGAAACTACAAAAAAGATTTATTCTTCCGTTTCGTATAACATTTGCGGTCAGCGTGTAGATAATGACTGCAAGGGCATAATAATAAGAAACGGGCGTAAATATATAAATTAGGCAAGTTACTTTTGACAACCCTCATATCTTTGCGTTGTTTGCAGGGACTGCCTTGCGGCTGTCCGCCTTTCTCTTTTCTACATAATGACATATTTATGTTTGTCATTCTGATGCGCCGACGGTTGTTTTTTCTCCGTCGGGACTGGGGGCTTGTGCCTATTTAAACACTTTTCTTCCGCTCTTTACCACAATGTCCTTGTAGTCATCGCCCACACGCTGACCAGCGGGGTTGTAAGCCCTGCTGCCTGCCGGCAGTGCGGTTATGTGATTAATGGCATGTAATCTGAATCATACCGCCCATGTCGGTAACGTCTGCGGTCTAATGACCGTATTTGGGTTAAAAACATATTGTTGTGCAATAATATAGGCTAAAATTCGTTTTGTATTTGTATTAATACAAAATAGATTTATTAGATAATGATTGAATATATAAAGGGAGAACTCACCGACCTTACTCCTGCTATGGCTGTTGTTGAGGCTGGTGGAGTGGGATATGGACTTGGAATCTCTCTGATTACCTATTCTGCCATACAAGGCAACAAGGAAGTGAAACTCTTTGTGCATGAACAGCTTGTAGCTGGCGGGCGAGATGACAGCTACACACTTTACGGCTTTGTTACCAAGCAGGAACGTGAACTTTACCGCATGCTTCTTTCTGTGAATGGTGTGGGTGGAAATACTGCCCGTATGATTCTTTCTGCCATGTCGCCCGTTGACCTTTGCAATGCCATAGCAGGTGGCGACGAGCGTCTGCTGAAATCGGTAAAGGGCATAGGTCCTAAGGCTGCACAAAGAATAATTCTTGAATTGAAGGATAAGATTGTTCAGAGTGGCATAGCCGAGGAACTGCATGTTCCTGCCGGTAATATAAGCAGTGCACCTGCAATAAATAAAGCAGTGCGCGATGAGGCTGTGGGGGCTTTGACAATGCTTGGTTTCTCGCCGGCTCCAACTGCAAAAGTAGTTTCAGAAATACTACGTGAATCACCTGATATGCCTGTAGAACAGGTTGTAAAGGCGGCTCTCAAGATGATAAAATAATTCTGTAATCCTTAATTTCTATAATAGTAAATGAACTTTAGGCGTAAGATGAATATAGTTGTAGTAGTGATGCTCGTACTGAGTTTTGCTGCTTATGCCATATCTGTGCCTCAAGATAACAAAACACGCGCCCCACAGCGTCAGGCAGATGTTGAAAATGAAGATACAATTCCTGATTCCCTGCTAAATTCTCGTTGGAAAGTGCAGCGTACAGTGCCGATTACACCGTCTGACCTGAGTCGTAATGCCGCCGACTTAAAGAGTCCTGCCAATATTGACCCGAAAGTAGAGTATAACGACACTATGGGTTATTATGTTTTTGGTAATCGTATGGCAGGAACATACGTTCAGGCTCCTTTAGTAATGACTTATGATGAGTATATGAAATGGAGTGAACGGCAGATGCTCAACAAAATGTTCAGAGAGAAGAACGACGAGATATTCGAGAGTAAGGGAAAGAATAAATTCGACTTTACAGACATGCACTTCGACCTTGGACCAGCAGAAAAGATATTCGGTCCAGGTGGAGTACGTATTTCAACACAGGGAACAGCCGAGTTGAAGTTTGGTGTCATGATGAAGAATCTTGAAAACCCTTCACTTCCCATCAAGCGGCGCAAGACAACAAGTATAGACTTTGATCAGAAAATAAACTTCAACATGACCGGTAAGGTGGGTGACAAGGTGAATATGGGACTTAACTATAACACCAATGCCACTTTCGACTATGATGCCCAGAACATGAAGTTGAAATACGAGGGTAAGGAAGATGAAATAATAAAACTTGTAGAAGGCGGTAACATAAGTTTCCCAGCTAACTCATCTCTGGTAAGAGGTGCTTCTTCGCTCTTCGGAATACGTACCGACATGCAATTCGGAAAGCTGAAGCTGCAGACAGTAGTATCTCAGAAGAAGTCATCATCAACAAGTGTATCATCAAAGGGCGGAACTCAACTATCAACTTTCGAGATTGATGCCGCAAATTATGATGCAAACCGTCACTTCTTCCTTTCGCATTATTTCTATGAGCGTTATGATGCTAGTATGCGTACTTTGCCAAACGTAGCTACAGGAGTGACAATAAACCGCTTGGAGGTTTGGGTCACAAACACTACCGGAACAACAGCCAATACACGTAATATAGTAGCTTTTACTGACCTTGGTGAACCTTCAGTTATAGGTAATCCGTTGTGGATAGGTGGTGGGACGCCTGTTCCAAGCAATGCCGCCAATACCGAATACTATGAGTTGGTGAATACATATTCCGATGCCCGCTCTATAGACAATACAACTACCGTACTTGATGCTGTAGGAGGCGGAAACCGCTTTGTTGGTGGTGCTGACTATGAGAAGCTGGAGAAAGCACGCTTGCTGCAACCGTCAGAATATACTTTGAATCCTGCTTTAGGATATATAACTATAAATACTTCACTTCGTACTGACCAAGTATTGGCTGTAGCCTATGAATATACTTATGGCGGAGTGACTTATCAGGTAGGTGAGTTCTCAGGCGACATAACCGATGCAACAAAAACATTGTATGTAAAATCGCTTAAGAACACTTCCAATAATCCGCATCAGAAGAACTGGCGGCTTATGATGAAGAATGTGTATGACCTTGGAGCAAATTTGCAAAAAGACAAATTCAGGCTTGATGTTAAGTATCAAAGCGATACTACAGGTGTGTATCTATCATATATTCCGGAACCGCAGGTAAAGGGACAGACACTGATTAAATTCCTTGGTGCCGACCGTCTTGATAATAATAACAAGGCACATTCAAACGGATATTTCGATTATGTTGATGGTTATACAATTAAAGGGCGTTATGTGTTCTTTCCCGTTGTAGAGCCGTTTGGTAAATATACCTATGACAACCTTATAACATGCGGTGTTGCCGCTGATGTGGCGCGTAAGTATGCTTTTACAGAATTGTATGATTCAACAAAAACAGTAGCCAAGCAGATTGCCGAGAAGGATAAGTTCCTGCTGCAAGGTCAGTTCAAGGGCTCACGTGACAATGTCATATCACTTGGCGCAAGCAGCATACCGCAGGGCTCGGTTGTTGTAACAGCAGGAGGTGTGACACTGAAAGAAGGAAGTGACTATTCGGTTGACTACTCAAGTGGAGAGATAACTATTCTTAACCAGAGTATCATTGATGCAGGTACTACGGTTAATGCAAGCGTAGAGAGTCAGAGCGACTTTTCACAGATGCGCAAGACTATGCTTGGTTTGAACTGGGAATATGACTTCTCAAAGAATTTACAACTCAGCGGTACATTCCAACACTTGTCAGAGCAGGCTATGACTACCAAGGTCAACATGGGGACAGAGCCGCTGAATAATACTTTGTGGGGAGTGAACATAAACTGGAAGAAAGAAAGTCAATGGCTAACCAATATGCTGAATGCTATTCCTTTCCTGCATGTAACCCAACCTTCTAATATCTCATTCCAAGGAGAGTTTGCACAACTTATAGCACGGCAGGCTGGTGGTACTCAGGATAATGCTTCATATATTGACGACTTTGAAAGTACAAAGAGTAAGATAGATGTTTCTGCACCACATTCTTGGACAATATCAAGTGTACCGGCAATGTTTGCTGAAAGTCGCGACAAGACAACCCTGTCAAGTGGATACAATCGTTCATTGCTTGCATGGTATAATATAGATCCACTCTTTACGCGCCGTTCGTCAACCCTTACTCCTGCACACATAAAGAGCGATCTTAATCACCTGTCGAATCATTACGTTCGTGAAATATACGTTCGTGAGATATACCCTAATCGCGACCAGTCAAGTTTTAGTGGTTCTACAAGTACATTGCCTATTCTGAACCTTGCTTACTACCCAAATGAGCGAGGTCCATACAACTTCAACTATGCTGATATGATGGCTGATGGTAAGCTGGCAAATCCAATCCGCCATTGGGGAGGAATGATGCGCAAACTCGATACAAGTGATTTCGAGACTGCAAATATCGAGTATATTGAGTTCTGGCTGCTCGATCCATTCATCTATACAGGCAGTGACAATAAATATGGAGGCGACCTCTATTTCAATCTTGGTGAAATTAGTGAAGATATATTGCTTGATGGCAAGAAGTATATGGAGAGTGGTATGCCTGTTGACGGCTCCAATTCTACAATAAGTTTTACACAGTGGGGCAAGGTGCCGAATCCTGCTACGGTGACTTATTCTTTTGCAACAACAAGCGGTTCACGCCAGTTGCAGGATGTAGGATATAATGGTTTGACAGATGCGGAAGAACGTGTGTTCGACAAATATCAGGAATTCTTGTCTAATCTGCAAGGTAAGGTCAGCATGGCGGTATGGGATTCTGTTTATAATGACCCTGCCAACGACAACTATCACTATTTCCGTGGATCTGATTATGATAATATTGGAGCGAGCATATTGCGCCGCTATAAGTATATAAACAATCCTCAGGGAAACTCTCCTGACAGCGATACTCGTAGCGAGTCATACGATACTTCTTATAAGACAACACCTGATGTAGAAGATATAAATCAGGATTATACGCTCAACGAATATAACAAATACTATCAGTATAAAGTGTCATTGCGTCCGGAAGATATGGAAGTAGGACGAGGCTATATCGTTGATAAGAGAACATCAGCAGAAAAGTTGCGTAATGATAACACTGAACCTGTAAACTGGTATCTGTTCCGCATACCTCTTGATAAATACACAAGCAAAGAAGGTTCTATAAATGATTTTACATCAATTCGTTTCATGCGTATGTTCTTGTCTGGCTTTGAAAATCCTATTGTACTGCGATTTGGAAGTCTTGACCTTGTACGTGGTGAGTGGCGTGTTTATGAACAGAACCTTGATAACGTATCAGGTTCCGGACGAATTGATGTGGCAGCCGTGAATATAGAGGAGAATAACGACAAGACACCTGTCAATTATACTCTTCCTCCAGGAATACGTCGTGATACCGATCCTAAACAGCCACAGCTTGTAGAAAATAATGAACAGGCATTGCAGATGACAGTAACTAACCTTGGTACTAACGAAGTAAAATGTGTATATCGTAACACTAATCTTGATATGCGCCAGTACAAGCGTTTGCAGATGTTTGTGCATGCTAATGCCATGCTTCCTAATGCTACTAACCTTAAGGACAACCAGTTGGCTGTTTTTGTGCGTCTTGGCTCAGATTATAAGAGTAACTATTACGAATATGAAGTTCCATTGACTCTCACTCCTGAAGGTCGTTACGATCAATATTCTATTGCAGGTGCACAAGCCGTTTGGCCTGCAGAGAATATGCTCGATGTGGCAACAAAAGTATTTACTAACTTGAAACGGGAACGTAATAAGGCAAAGGCTGCAGGTCTTGCATCATATAATACACAATATTCAGCCTACGATGATAATAATCCTAATAATCGAATAACAATAATGGGCAATCCTACACTGGGTGAGGTGAAGGTGATGATTATTGGTGTTAGAAACAAATCTGGTGAAGTTAAATCTGGCGAGATTTGGGTAAATGAACTGCGTCTTAAAGAATACGATAACGAAGGAGGTTGGGCGGCACAAGGTAATCTTAATGTGCAGTTGAGTGACTTGGGAACTATTAATGCTCAAGGTCGCTATACCAGTCATGGTTTTGGTGGACTAGAAGATGGAGTGGCTGCCCGTGCAACTGATGATTATAGCAGTTATGCTGTTACGACATCATTGGAACTTGGTAAGTTCTTTCCCGAGAAAGCAAAAGTAACAGCACCGCTTTACTTCTCTGTTTCTAATGAGAAGTCTCAGCCAAAGTATAATCCTCTTGATAGCGATATGCTTCTTAAGGATGCGCTTGATGCCGCAGACAAAATAGAACGTGATTCTATAGAAAGCATTGCTGTGACGAAGACATTGAATAGAAACTTCTCTTTGTCAGGAGTTCGTGTGGGAATACAGAACAAGAAGCATCCAACACCTATAGACCCGGGAAACTTTACATTCTCATATAGTCATTCGCATCGTCACACGTCAGGCGAAACAACAATTTTTGAAAATGAAGATGAATGGCGTGGCTCTTTGGATTATTCTTGGACACCAGTATATAAGCCTTTTGAACCGTTTAAGAATATAAAAAAACGCAGTAAATGGCTTGATCTGCCTAAGCAGTTCGCTTTTTACTGGCTGCCTCAGAATGTTACTTTCAGTTCTGATATTACACGCTCGTACTATGAATTACAGGAGCGTGATCTTGAATCAACGGAAAATTCTATGCTTCCATTGACATTTTCACAGCAGTTCTTATGGAACCGCGACTTCTCTATTCGTTGGGATTTGACAAAGAATATTCACATGAACTTCTCTTCGGCAACACATGCTGAAATAGAAGAGCCTTATACTCCTGTGAATAAGGATTTGTACCCAGAACGCTATGAAGCATGGAAAGATTCTGTATGGGCAAGTATAAAGAATCTTGGAACTCCGCTTGACTATACACAAACTTTCTCTATGTCTTTGCAGTCGCCACTCGACAAACTGCCTCTACTTGACTGGACAAAGTTCGACATGAACTATAGAGCAATCTATAATTGGGTAAGGGGAGCTAATACTGAAAGCGGTATGTCGCTTGGAAATAATATCAGTAATAACAGAGAAGTTTCATTTAATGGTACTATAAATCTCGAAAAACTATATAATAAAGTGCCATTCCTCAAGAAGACAAATGACAGATTCAATCGTGAACCTAAGAAAAATGCACAGAATACAACAAAATTAAAGTTGCCAAATAAACTTTCAAAAGAAGAGAAGTCAGAGGCAGAGGTGCAAGCAAAGAAGAATGAACTACCGAAGAATAAAAACGGATTTGAACGAGAGGTAACGCTCCTGCCCGATACAGTAATCAATGTGAGCCACTCACGAAAGTCAAAGCGTATTATTGTTACTGCACGTACAGAGAATGGAAAATTGTTCCCTATCAAATATAAGGTGAAGGATGAGAATACAATACGTATTACTACGAAGGTAGATACTGTCATGAAAGTAAAAATAAGTGTTGTGGCAAAAGAACCTCTTGAAGATAAAACATGGTACCGCTATACCCAGTCGGCAGCCCGCCTACTCATGATGATACGAAATGTAAGCTTTACCTATCGCAACACTCAGTCTATTGCTCTTCCCGGCTTCATGCCTATGGCTGGTGATGCTTTCGGACAAAAAAAGAACAATGGTTATTTAGCACCTGGTTTAGGATTTGCCTTTGGCACAGAGGGTGAAAGTTTTATAGAGAAAGCCAGAGAACGTGATTGGTTGCTTATAAGCGACTCTATTGCGTCACCTGCTGCAATAAGTAAGAATGAGGACTTGAATATTAAAATGTCGGTAGAACCTGTACGTAATTTCAAGATAGATTTTACTGCCACTCGTTCAATGACAAACAGCAAGAGCATACAATATATGTATGTAGGAAATCCTACTACCATGACAGGCAGCTTCCAGATGACAACAGTCTCAATGAAGAGTGCCCTTGAAGGAGTAGGCAATGCAAACAATGGTTATTACAGCAAGTCATTCGAGAAGTTCTGTACTTCGCTTGAAGGATTCCGTCGGCGTGTAGAAGCACAATATGCAGGTGCTGTCTATCCCGAAGGAACGAAGTTGGCGGGACAGAAATATGATGCTTCAAACGGTGGAGTTAATCAATATAGTGCTGATGTGCTGATTCCAGCATTCCTTGCTGCTTATACAGGTAGCGGCGACGGACTGGCACTATTCCCCTCATTGATGAAACTTCTGCCTAACTGGACTATAAGATATTCAGGGCTTTCTAAGTTGACATGGTTCAAGGAGAAGTTCAAATCTGTTAATATCAACCACTCATACAAGAGCATATATGCAGTTGGCTCTTATAGCAGCTACAGCACTTTCAATGAATACATGAATGGCTTAGGCTTCATAACTGATGCTACAACAAGCAACCCAGTGCCAAGTTCAATGTATAATGTACCTACAGTGAGTATTAATGAGGCTTTCTCGCCACTGCTTGGAGTTGACCTTACATTCCTTAACAACATGACACTTAGCTGTCGCTATAATCAGACAAGAGTGCTCAGTCTCTCTACTACATCAGTGCAGTTGAACGAAACAACATCGAAAGACTGGGTTATAGGTTGGGGATATAAGATACAAGACTTCAAACTCTTTGGTGGTAGAAATCACCGTCAGGTGAAGAACAATAAGAACGGCAAGAATGATACCGAGAACCAACAGAATACTTCTACACGTAAGAGTACTAACGCAAAAGGCGGCATTAACCGCGATTTAAATTTGCGTCTTGATGTCAGCTATCGTCAGCAGGCTGCTATAAGTCGCGATATAGCTTCTATGACATCTTCTGCATCAAGTGGTAATACTGCGTTCAAGTTTGCCTTCTCTTCAGAATATACTCTCTCACGCCTTGTTAGTATGAGCTTCTACTATAATCTTCAGAAGAATATTCCTCTGCTCACATCAAGTTCTTATCCAACAACAACACAGGACTTCGGATTGTCGCTTAAGGTTTCGTTGAGAAGATAAGGTGATAATGCGTTGACTTGTATTCGTCGTTCACTTGCAGATAGCTTCGCAAACTTGGTCTTGGAATTTACGTGCGCTCTGTCCTTTCATAACACCTTGGTTGATGATGCAGAAAGCAAGAGTATGATTTTCAGGCGAGGTACAGTAGCCTGCCAATGAGTAAATGCCGGTTAGTGTGCCTGTCTTTGCACGCACATTATCATATAAAGGCTCTTTAAGCATTCGTTTTCTTAGTGTTCCGTCAACTCCTGCACTTGGCAACGACTGACATAGGGTACCAAATATGCGCTTCTGCTTGTAGGCATAGCGCAGAAGCATAGTCTCTGCTTCTGCTGAGAGATAGTTATAGAGTGAGAGACCGGATCCGTCGGCTAAACGATAGTTGTTGGGGTTAAGACCTGCCTTGCGCATTATTTCTTTAACAACATTGAGTGATTTCTTTGCTGTCGATGGTTTGGAGACAGAGGCTCCTATATGGTAAAGCACTGCTTCGGCATATAGGTTATCAGAGTCTTTCATCATTTTAGTGAGTATAGGCTCTATAGGTGATGAACGCTCAATTATAGTCTTGGCATTGCTTGGTGTTGCTGCTGTAGAATCATTGCCCATTATTATTATGCCACGGGCAATGAGTCGGCTTTTAAGAACTTCGAAGAGTGAATCCTTACTACGGAAAACCATTGGCGAAAGTACCGGGTTATCATCGTCCCAACACCAACCTTCTCCCAACAAATCACTATCCTTAAATGAGCGGTCGGCTATTAACGAACCATGTATAGTGTCGATTCCTAACTGAGTAATGCTTTCAATCATACACTCCACATCATAATCCTCTAATGCAGGATTCATTCCTCCTTTAAGGTATATATTGCCATGCAGATTATTGGAGTTGCGCTCGCCTGTGTAGGATACGGAAGTCTTGAATCTGTATTTATTGCCCAGACGGTCAATAGCCGCTATGGCTGTTAGGATTTTCATTGTTGAGGCCGGACGTAATAACTGGCGCTCGTTGTGTGCATAGAGAACAGAATCTGCATCAAGATCATAAATCATCAGTCCTAATTGTGTAGTTTCAAGCAGGCTGCTTTTCATCAATTTGTCTAATCTCAATACTGCACGTTGTTTGAAAGGCAGTGAGTCGAGAGGCATTTCTTCTACATATATGCTGTCGGAAAGTATTTCAGCAGAGTCCTCGACTATTATTTCTTGTGCCATTGACGTTATTGTACCAAGGACCAAAAGCACTATTGTGATGTAGAGATTATTGTATTTCATACATTATGCAAGTCCGACTAATTATGTCATAGAGTTTCTAAAAAGACGCTCACGAAGCCATGCACGTACAGGTACATCATACAGTTTGTAAGCTGCATAGGCAATTCCTAATGACACGAAGAATACGCCTGTACCCAACATGATGTGATGCCCTATTGGCGCATCTTTATGAGCATGCAACCATGACATCTGTATATATACAAGCGGATAATGTATGATATAGAGCGGATATGACAATTCGCCGAGAATCTTGCATGCTTTTGTCGTGCGCACATCAGTCATATTGCTACCTGCTCCCACAGCCACGATGAGAGGAAAAAATACAAGTATGCAAACAGCCTCGTACAGTCCGTTGGTCCAAGCAATATTGCCAGAACCTACATGGGGCATTGCAAGCAGTACTACCAAAGCCAGTGAACACCACCAAAAACCACCACGCAGACTGATAAACTTATTTATACGCGCCAGCAGCAAACCTGCAAAGAAAGGATAAAGCAAACGGGTGAAGCCTATAAATACCGATAATCCGTCGAGTGCCCATCCGCCTATCACGGTATAAACAGCCCACTCGTGAGGCTTAAGAATTCCTGTTACGTCGAGATTCAGACAAAGGTGCAGTGTGAGAAATCCGAAGAGAACCACGCAGACTGCCAAGGCAGTCTTTGACAATCTACGCACAAAAAGTGCATAAAGAATATTAGCCACATACTCATACATAAGTGACCACGCCGGTCCGTTAAGGCTATAGGTTTCACCCCAGCCGCGAACATCCAACGAAGGTGTTGTAGGTATCATAAGGCACCCCAGTACATAAATGCCCAAAAGCATGTGCCAATCAGTCTTACCTACAAGCGGAAAGCTGTCACCCTCAGCGAAATAGAAACAAAACAGACCTAATGTGGCACCGAAAATCACCATCGGATGCAGGCGTATCAGCCGACGTTTGAAGAAGTTCCATGTTGACATGCTATGCCAACGGTCGTCGTATGCGTAGCCTACTACAAAGCCGGAGAGAGCGAAAAAGAAATCTACTGCCAAGTAACCATGATTGATTACAAAATGCTCTACATCTGAAGCATAGCCCTCAAAGATATGAAACACAACTACTATCAAAGCAGCTACTCCGCGTAGTCCGTCGAGTATCTCGTATCTTGGTTTCGACGGTAAGTAAACAT
Source organism: Prevotella sp. (assembly GCA_041855685.1). GTDB lineage: Bacteria > Bacteroidota > Bacteroidia > Bacteroidales > Bacteroidaceae > Prevotella. The sequence continues at coordinate 171,468 of JBHAEQ010000049.1, forward strand.
TATTATTATCCATAGCTATTGCAAAGATAACATATTATAGAATAACTCCCAAATATAAACAGCAATATTTTTTATGACTTCGAAGGAGTCATAACGGAAAGGTAAACGTCCCGTCTGTCCCGTTTGTTTTTATGCATGAGGACGTTGAAAGCATATTTTCTTTTTGTAATCGCATATTTACAGTAATGTTATATGATTTTGTCCTTAGACCTCAATCGGTCATAACATGCTCAACATTCGGTGTTACATTTTATATATGAGAGTACTAACGGTCATCGTTTGTTAAAAATTTTAATTATTTCTGTTCCATTAATCGTTTCAATCTTTACTATGTATGGTCCTTCGTTAAGATGCGCAATGTTTACTGTCTTAGAAGATGCTGCGTCTGCCACTATTCTGCCAGTAATATCATACACCTTTACCTTGCTGGCATCTGTTGCATTATTTATATACAATACTCCCTGACTAATTACAGTCTGCAGCTTTACTTTCTCGTCAGCAACTGCAATGATATGTGTGACAGGGTTGTCCTTAGCTTGTTCGGGCAATACTGTCAAAGGCACCTCTGCTATGTTCTCGTAGCTGATATTGTTACTTGTACGACTGTTCTTAGTTAATACAAGTGTGTATTCGCCCTCATCAATGTACAGCTCTCCACCTGCATTTATTGCTTTTTTCTGACCTTTTTCTAATAGTATCTCAAATTCATTATACCTGCGCAATACCGACTTTTTGTCTGTGCTCATAACGAATAGCTGCATGTAGGAGAAAGAACCATTGTAACCGCCAACAGCTTCAGATTCCACATTGATTATTGCATTAAGCGGAGAGTTCTTTTCTATGCTGTAGGAAGATTGCTCAAAAGCGGCAGAGAACTTTCCTTCATACTCCACGGGATTTTTCATCTGCAAATGATATACAGACTGAATGGTGTTAGGAATGATATGAACCTCGTCGCTCAAGCCGTTTGTAATATCATAGGTAAGACTCGCATAACACTCAGCAAGACCTGTTGGAGCAATATATTCGACAATGTACTCCTGTGTTTCTCCAGGTTCAAGATGCATTGAAATGGTATGCTTTTTTACCAATTCTTTACCTACAACGTCATTGGCAGAAGGCTTCTCATTACTGAAATATACAGACACGAAAGACGAATATGCAGTCTCTCCCTGATTTTCAACGATAAAGGTGAGAGTATTCTTTGTACCTGAAAAAACATATGTTTTGTCTAATTTCGACGAGAGTTTTATCTCGCTTTTGACCTCTTCGGCATTAAACTTTCCGTTTATATTGCTGACAGTTATTGCATTATTGAAATACCTGCCTACAGGAATTTCTTTCCAGTGAGTAATGCCTCTGGGTGAGAATATGGGGAATAGCCTGAAACTTCCATTTGGCAGCAAACTTGTCTCGAGACGCACTTCTATCTTGTTATACGTGTTTTCCTTAGCAATCTGCCATGCGGAAGGTACTCCTACGTTTATAATCCTGCCGTTGGCATCTTTTACGCCTAAAGAGAATTGTGCCTCAACGTCATCGTAGCCCTCAAGCCTTACGCCACGTATATCAAACTTGGGATATGTCTTGTCATAACCTTCAACTTTAGTCAATGCCTTGGCAAGTATCGTATATGACGGTTGCGGAGTGTATCCTTTTGCAGGAGGTGTAATGCCTACTATTGCCTGCAAGTCCACTACGAATGCGCCATTACCGCTACCACCGGTACCACGTGTGCGTGGTGACAACAATGAGAAATTAAAATATCCATTGGCACGTCCGTCCCAGCCCCAGTTTATGTGGTAGTAACCTTTGCCGTCATAGCCGTCACATACGAAAGCATGCCCATGCTCAACTGCAACACCGTCTAAATATACTGGCCGTTGCGCGGCAAGTTCATTGTAAATAATATCTTCCCATTCTTTGGCAGTCTTGTTCATACGCCTTATTAACTGTGCCTTAGGGTAGTTGAAATTTCTGTGAAGGGCCTTAAGGGCATTTGCCCCGCTACTATTGCTGAACTCAGCGGAATATTGCATGGAACAGGCCGCTCCAACTTCAAATAGCAACAGTCCTACAGCATTGGTTTCCTCAACCGTATATGACTTTCCTGCATCATATGCAGAGTGCATGCTATCCCATTGGTATTCACCATTTTTCCCTAAATCGACGAATTTGCCAGGCTTGAAAAAATCTATAAATTTATAGTATGCAGTACCTTCTGCTTTTTGTGGATGACGGTGATAGTACATTATCTGCGCAAGAGCTGTGGCGACACAACCTGTGGGGGAATTGTATCCTTCAACAACAGGAGTCATGGAGTTGAAGGGGGCGTCCTGTCCCCATTGAATATCCTTAAGTAGGGGCTTTATCCCTGCTCTGTTGTCTGTTGGCAAAGAAGCATCTTTTGCTTCTGAGATTTGTTTGCCGGAAACCTCAGCAATACTTTGTCCCATAATATCAAGTACGGCTTTTAGTTGTGGAGGCATTGCCGTAGCATCAAATGTTCCTTGCGTTGAATAGCCTATAACTGGAGTTACTGCATCATCGGCAGAAACTATAATATACCCCTTTTGCGATTCTTGTGTAAATACATATAGCAGAGGCATGCCGGAATTGGCAGTTTTGCTGTGTAGGGTATATGCTAATTGCAGACTTTGTACAGGAGCTAATATTTGTTTACTTTTTCTGTATTTTTCTGTTTTTGACTGATTCGCCGTTTGAAGTAGCCCGCTTTGTAGAGCATAGCGCCGGGCTTGTTCCACATCTATAGGATTACTCCAACCGAAATGAGGATAAAAGAACAGCATTAATACTAATAGGTGTTTTAATTTAATTGGCATCATGGTTTATACATTAATTTAATCAACTCTGAATTCACATTAATAACGTAAAAACTCTCGAATTGTTTTATTGTCTCTATATTTTGTTTTAGAAAACTCGATTGAATCCTCATTTGTTGCATTATCAAATTGAATTCAAACTATTGGGAACACTTAAAGAAAAAATAGGGTAATCGACAGTAAATTAACTCGTAAAAATGTCTATGAGTTTACATGCCACCATGTATACTACAATGTCAATATTATTGACGGGAATTTATTGTCTGGATTGTTGCGCTAATAATTTCCAATCTCGCTCTGAAAGGCTTTGTTGAGTCATAAAAATACGGCTTAAATTCTGTCACCGTACATCCCCTCTAACGTAGTACTACCACAGATCCTATGAATGTACGGCCTTAAGCCTCTGAAAAAGCCTTTCTCACAACCAAAATAACTGAGAAAACAAGTCGTTGTGTAGTTAAACTGACAGATAGTCAAGACGTTCTGCTAATGCCTCTATTTTTTTGCGTATTTGTGACTAAAATATTTTTATTTTGTAAAACCGTCATTCTACAGGGTTTTATTTTGACTTTTTGTTTAGTATTTTGACAGCCAATAATCGGCCCGTGTATTTTTAGCGTATAATGAGCTGTACGCTTTGTCTTATCCCGAACTCGCATATTACTTACTAAAAAAAGTTGTAAATGCCTATATCCCCAATTGATTTTGATGCACAGAATGCGTATTACTGTGCATTTTTGATTAATATTATTTGCATGGGCAAATATTATTTTGTAATTTTGCACCCTGAATCCAAAGCCTTCGACTGTACACGGTGTACGGAACGGGTGAAAATGTTTATTTCAGAGATAATGTAGAATTCATGGCAACCCTACAGTTTTCTTTCGCTGATTATTGACAGTGGATTATATATTATTAATAAGGTAATACTAATTAAATTTAGAATAAATGAGTTTAAAGATTGTAGTACTTGCAAAGCAAGTGCCCGACACAAGAAATGTGGGTCCTGATGCGATGACTCCAGAGGGAACAGTAAATCGTGCTGCTCTCCCTGCAGTGTTCAATCCAGAGGACCTTAATGCACTGGAACAGGCTCTTCGTTTGAAAGATCAGTTCCCAGGTTCCACCATTTCAGTAGTGACAATGGGTCTGCCAAAGGCGGCCGAGGTTATTCGTGAAGCGCTCTATCGTGGTGCTGATGAAGGTTATGTTGTAACCGACCGTACTTTAGGTGGTGCTGATACATTGGCAACCAGCTACACACTTGCACAGGCTATCAAGAAGATAGGTGCTGTGGATATAATTATTGGCGGTCGTCAGGCTATTGACGGTGATACTGCTCAGGTTGGTCCACAGATTGCAGAGAAGCTTGGTCTTACTCAGGTTACATACGCTCAAGAGATTCTTTCTCTTGATGAAACATCACGCAAGGTTGTTATCAAACGTCATATCGACGGTGGTGTAGAGACTGTTGAAGGTCCTCTGCCATTGGTTGTAACAGTTAACAGCAGTGCAGCTCCTTGTCGTCCACGCAATGCTAAGCGTGTTATGAAGTTCAAGAATGCTACTGTTCCTGCAGAGCGTACTCCTGAACAGGCAGAGGCTCTGGCTCCAGTCATTGAAAAGAAGCCATATCTTAGTATTAATCAATGGGGTGCACAGGATATTGAAGCTGACCCTGCACAGATTGGTAAGGCTGGCTCACCAACAAATGTGAAGACTGTTAAGAATATCATATTCAAGGCTAAGGAGAGCAAGACTCTTACAGGTTCAGATGCTGATGTTGAGAATATGATGATTGAATTGTTGAACGAAAAAATTATTGGCTAAGATATTATGAATAACGTATTTGTATATTGCGAGATAGAAGGCACAACCGTAAAGGAAGTATCTCTTGAGCTCCTTACAAAAGGTCGCAAACTTGCCAATACTCTTGGTGTTCAGTTAGAATGTATAATTGCCGGTTCAGGGCTTGACGGTGTAGAGTCACAGGTTATTAAATATGGTGTTGACAAGGTTCATATCTTCGATGCAGAAGGCTTGTTCCCTTACACCAGCAATCCCCACACTGCTCTTGTAGTAAACCTTTTCAAAGAGGTTCAACCACAGATAGCACTCCTTGGTGCAACTGTTATAGGTCGTGACCTCGGTCCTCGTGTAAGTTCTGCTTTGTTCAGCGGACTTACTGCCGACTGTACCGAGCTCGAGATAGACAGCTACGATGCCAAGAAGCGTGTTGGCGATGAGATGAAGACCATTCATTACGAGAATCAGCTCATGCAGATTCGTCCTGCCTTTGGCGGTAATATTGTTGCTACTATCGTAAACCCTGACCACCGTCCACAGATGGCAACAGTGCGTGAGGGAGTTATGAAGAAGGAAGTTCTTGATGAAAACTACAATGCAGAGGTAATCCGTCATGATGTTGCCAAGTATGTTCCAGAAACAGAATATGTAGTGCGGGTACTTGAGCGCCATGTTGAAGAAGCTAAGCATAACCTCAAAGGAGCTGCTATTGTTGTAGCTGGTGGTTATGGTGTTGGTTCAAAGGAAGGTTTCGACCAGTTGTTTGAACTTGCTCGCGAACTTCATGCAGAAGTAGGGGCATCACGTGCAGCAGTAGATGCAGGTTGGGTTGACCACGACCGTCAGATTGGTCAGACTGGTGTTACTGTTCGTCCGAAGGTGTATTTCGCATTCGGTATCTCAGGTCAGATACAGCACATCTCTGGTATGCAGGAGTCAGGCATTATCGTGTCAGTCAACACTGATCCTGATGCACCAATCAACCAAATCGCCGACTATGTTATCAACGGCAGTGTTGAGGAGGTTGTGCCAAAGATGATTAAATATTATAAGAAGAATAGTAAATAAAGGAGGTTAGTTAGTGGTTAAATGCGTGAACAGCAGAGCATAGTCGTTTACATATATCTACATCTGCCTTGCATTTAATAAGCTGACAAACTGGAAAACTCAATAAAAATGAATTTCTATACAGACAATCCGGAGATTAAGTTCCATCTTAATCACCCTTTGATGAAGCGTATTGTAGAGCTCAAAGAGCGCAACTATGCTGATAAAGACGAGTTTGATTATGCTCCTCAAGACTTTGGGGATGCCATCGACAACTATGACCGTGTGCTTGAACTCACTGGCGATATTTGTGCCAATGTTATATGGCAGAATGCAGAAGCAGTAGATGCAGAGGGTCCTCACTGCGAGAATGGACGTGTGCGCTATGCCAGCAAGACATACGAGAATCTTGATGCCACTGTTAAGGCTGGTCTTAACGGTGTGACAATGCCACGTCGTTACGGTGGCTTGAACTTCCCTTCTGTGCCTTATACTGCAATCAACGAGATGATTGCTGCTGCTGATGCCGGATTCGAGAATATATGGTCATTGCAGGACTGTATCGAGACTCTTTATGAGTTCGGAGATGAGGAACAGCGTCAGCGCTTTGTACCTCGTGTTTGTAATGGCGCAACAATGTCGATGGACCTTACCGAGCCTGATGCCGGTTCAGACCTTCAGTCTGTAATGCTCAAGGCTACATTCGACGAGGAGAACAACTGCTGGCGCCTGAATGGCTGCAAGCGCTTCATCACCAACGGCGACTCTGACATTCACCTCGTTCTGGCACGTTCAGAAGAAGGCACCCGCGATGGCCGCGGACTTTCAATGTTCATTTACGACAAGCGCGACGGCGGTGTAGATGTGCGCCGCATAGAGAATAAGCTCGGTATTCACGGTTCACCTACATGTGAACTTGTCTATAAGAATGCAAAGGCTGAACTCTGCGGAAGCCGTAAACTCGGACTCATCAAGTATGTAATGGCACTTATGAATGGTGCCCGCCTTGGCATTGCCGCCCAGTCGGTAGGTATCTCACAGAGCGCTTACAACGAAGCACTGGCTTATGCAAAGGAGCGCCGCCAGTTTGGTAAGACCATCATCAACTTCCCAGCAGTATATGACATGCTCTCGCTGATGAAGGCAAAACTTGATGCTGGGCGTACATTGCTTTATGCAACAAGTCGCTATGTTGATATTTATAAATCTCTTGAAGACATCTCACGTGAGCGCAAACTTACTCCGGAGGAGCGTCAGGAAAGCAAGGAATACTCAAAACTTGCCGATGCTTTCACACCACTTGCAAAGGGTATTAACTCGGAGTATGCCAACCAGAATACATACGACGGTATTCAGATTCATGGCGGTTCAGGCTTCATGATGGAGTATGCATGCCAGCGCTTGTATCGCGATGCTCGTATCACCTCAATCTATGAAGGAACAACACAGCTTCAGACTGTTGCCGCCATTCGCTATATAACAAATGGTTTCTACAGCACTGTTATTGCCCAGCTTGAGCAGGAAGAGACAGCCGCAGAGTTCCAGACATTGCGCGATATGGCAAAGGACATGGCTGCCAAGTTCAACGAATGTCTTGAAAAGGTGAATGCTGCCGAGAACGATGAGTTCAAGGATTTCTGCTCACGTCGTCTCTACGAAATGGTGGCATCTACAATAATGACCAACCTTATTGTAACTGATGCTTCAAAGGCTCCAGAACTATTCGGTAAGTCAGCTCGTGTTTATGCACAGTGGGCTTGTGCTGAAGTTGTCAAGCATTATAACTACATCATGGGCATCACTGTTGATGACCTTGTAAACTTTCGCAAGTAACAACCGTTAAAGCACCACAGCAGTGCTTTGTATATAAGGGGATACGTCAGCCAGACGTATCCCCTTTTCTGCATTCCTGCCACAACTATGGCACCACACTGTCACAACTATGGCAGTACCACTGTCACAACTATGGCAGTACCACTGTCACAACTATGACAGTACCACTGTCACAACTATGACAGTACCACTGTCACGCCTATGGCAGAATATTGTCATAATAGAAAGAATAGTTATTTTGCTTTCTTTTAAGGGGGCAATATTGATAGTATCGCAATTTTTGTATATGGTTATTCGTTATTTTAGGAAAAAGGCTATAACTTTGGAGTACAAAAGCCAACTAACTAAAGACAGCAATTAAAATATTATTATCTATTAGTAGTTGCAAGTAAATGTATATACTATGGATTTCTGGAACAAAATCATAGAATCTATCAGCGGCAGGGAAATACAAGCTAATTTAGTAAAGGATGCATCGCATGATGCTTCCCGCTATGCTTTTGTAGATGTTGAGGTTGGGATAAAGGATAAGAAGATACACGATATTGGAGCTGTGAGGTGGGATGGTGCTAAGTTTCATGCCGCCAACAAACATGAATTGATGCAGTTCTTGCAGAATGTGGATTTCGTATGCGGACATAATATTATTCACCATGATGCGAAGTATTTGTTAGGCGATGAGAAACACCGTTGGCAGCCTGTAGAACTCGTCTATGCCCTTGCACTTATCAGTGCCAATGAGCGCAGTTCAATCACACCTGCATGGGTGTTGCATAACTATCCGAATGTAGAGAATGTGGTGAGGTTATTACGCCACACACATTGTGAAACGGGTTGTGCGTATTGCAATAAAGACCTCAATGTGCATTACAACCTCAAACGCTTCTTCGGTTACGACCAGTTCCGCACCTACGAAGGTGAACCGATGCAGGAGAATGCCGTTGGCGCGGCAGTAGAAGGAAAGTCGCTGCTTGTAATCTTTCCTACAGGAGGCGGCAAGTCGCTCACCTTCCAGCTGCCTGCATTGATGGAGGCACAAACGGTTCACGGACTCACGGTTGTTATCTCGCCTTTGCAATCGTTGATGAAGGACCAAGTGGACAATTTGGCAGAGCGGGGTATTACTGATGCTGTCACCATCAACGGTCTGCTTGCCCCCATAAGCCGCAGTCTTGCCATCGAACGTGTGCAAAGCGGCGATGCTTCTTTGCTCTATATAGCTCCTGAGATGCTCCGTTCAAAGACTATAGAAAAGATTCTTATGGCTCGTCATGTGGTGCGGTTTGTAATCGACGAAGCCCATTGCTTCTCATCTTGGGGACAGGATTTTCGTGTAGATTACCTCTACATTGGTAAGTTCATAAAAAACTATCAGGAGCGCAAACGCCTTAAGCACCCCGTTCCTGTGTCTTGTTTTACCGCTACTGCCAAACAAAAAGTGGTGCAGGATATTTGTGACTATTTCAATCATACCCTCTGCTTAGGGCTCGAACTTTTTACTTCTACGGCATCGCACACTAATTTGCGATATTCAGTAATTCATGCCGAAACTGACGAGGAAAAGTACATAAAGCTGCGTTCGCTCATTACCGAATCCGACTGTCCTACCATTGTTTATGTGTCGCACACAAAGCGCACACGACAGTTGGCGGAGAAACTCACCCGTGATGGCTGCAAGGCTCTTCCATTCAACGGCAAGATGGAGGCGGAGGAGAAGATTACCAATCAAGAGGCATTCATGTCTGACCGTGTTCGCATAATTGTGGCTACATCAGCTTTTGGTATGGGAGTAGATAAAAGCGATGTAGGACTTGTTGTGCACTTCGATATTTCCGACTCACTGGAGAATTATGTGCAGGAGGCTGGTCGTGCAGGTCGAGACCCTCATCTTGAGGCTAAATGTTTCGTGTTGTATAGCGATAGCGATTTAGACAAGCATTTCATTCTGCTTAACCAAACGAAATTAAGTATCAGCGAGATACAGCAGGTTTGGAAGGCTGTGAAGGAAATGACCAAACAGCGAATGAGAGCCTGCTGTTCGGCTCTCGAAATAGCAAGAAAGGCAGGGTGGGATGATTCGGTGTCGGATATTGAAACACGTGTGCGGACAGCTCTCGCCGCCTTAGAGCAGGCAGGCTACTTGGAGAGAGGCAATAACGTTCCTCATGTCTATGCTACTGGCATCACGGTAAAAAACATGGACGAAGCCCGCAGGCGCATCACTGATTCGATTCTGTTTGAGAACGAAGAAGTGGAGAATGCCATACGCATAATCAAATCACTTATATCACAAAAGTATATTGCAAAGGCGCAGGACGCCGAAGCGGAATCGCGTGTGGACTATCTGGCTGATATCCTCGGGCTCAGCAAAACGGAAGTAGTGTCAGCTGTTGAACGCATGCGTCAGGAGGGAATACTGGCTGACACCAAGGATATTTCGGCTTATCTGTATGACAGTGGTGAGTCGGAAAACCATTCAAAGATGTTGCTTAAACGCTTCACCCGTTTGGAACGCTATATCCTTGACCGCATTGCCGACAAAAACTTCATATCTCATGCAAACAGCTCAACGATGACGCTCAGAAAGAAGGTATTACGACTGCCACGGAAAAAGATATCCGCACGTTGCTCTACTTTCTATGCATAAAAGGATATACTCGAAAAAGTGAAGATGCTGCCCACAATATTGAATTAGTGCGACAGGCTGATATAGAGTCAATCGTAAAGCGTTTTGAAAAAAGACTGGAAGTATGTACCTTTGCTGTGGAATGGCTCTATCAACATACGAATACAACGACTGCGGAAGCCATAGATAAAGGCATACAATTCTCAGTGATAGAGCTTTTGAACGATATAAAAAAGTCTGAACAATCGTTGTTTAATACACTTGCCGACGTTCAATTGGAGGATGTGGAAGAGGCACTGCTGTATCTTTCAAAGATTGGGGCATTGAAACTTGAGGGTGGATTCCTTGTGCTATATAATGCCATGGATATACGGAGACTGAAGGATAACCGTCTGCAGTATAAGAAGGAAGATTATCGTATGCTTAACGAGTTCTACCGTCAGAAAATACAGCAGGTGCATATTGTGGGCGAATATGCCAACCTTATGGTGTGCAATTATGATGCAGCCTTGAAGTATGTGCATGACTACTTCCAGATGGACTATAGGAACTTCATACAAAAGTATTTCAAAGCTGAACGGGTGGTTCATATTGAACGAAATATTACAACCCATAAGTACAACCAGCTTTTCGGTCAGCTGTCGGAAAAGCACTTAGAGAATTTGCAAGTCGTTTTATATCAACAATTTGCGTGTTAAACGGTAGAAAAGTGATGCCGAGAATTCTGAAGAAGCCTAAAAAGATAAATATTTAACATTTTTAGCACTTTTAAACTGCAAAATGCAAAGCATTTGTGCATTTTTTGACTGTGTTTGTCCTTCGGTCTATGTCTATATCCTATTAGTTTGTGTCTATGACTTCTGTGAGTATTATAGCACTTCTTATAAACATACGAAAAAAAGGATTGTCCTCAGATGAATTAGACAATCCTTTTGTATATAACCTTTGAACTGAAACTCACATTGCAGCAGTAACAAACAATCCATTATTGCCATATATCATTTGCACAAAAGGCAAGTCCTGTGATTGCTGTTCCTCCCACAATTCTTCAAACTGCTTTTTGTCAGTTACGCTTGGAGTGTTAGGCATGTTGGGATGTGAATGCCACTCTCCCAAATATCTCACTTGATGATATGTCAATTTCGGACCTATAGCTCAAATTGCAGGCTGAAACCTTCCTTCTTCCTTGATATTCCCTAGTGTCATACGCCTTCAAGCTAGCTTGAGCACAAAATTAACGTTTTTAAATGCTCAATAGCTCATTTTGCAGGCTAAAACACCATTC
>JBHAEQ010000050.1:0-39832 GCA_041855685.1 Prevotella sp.
GTCGGAAGCAAGAGGTGACTCAGCAATAGGTGTGAGACTGGTTACCTGATAAGGTCTGTCTTCATCATCGTATGACAATGTGCCACCATTGGGCATTTGTGTTATATTGCCGTTCTGCGCATAGCTTATACCTGTACTGTTAATGCTATGCAGACGGTCGAGATTGTCATAGCTGAAGCTTTCACTCTTATTGCGCAGATTGTCTGTGCGGCTCATCAGGTTTCCTGTATGAGGATTGAAGTTGTAGGCAAAGTCCTGTATGTTTCCTGCCGTCATCCTTGAAGGCATGCCGAAATATGTATAGTCATAAGTACGCTTCAACGGTCCTGTCATTATTTCCACAGGTTGTCCGAGGTCGTTCTCATTCTGAAGCTTCCATATAGCCGTACCGTCATCAATGCGTATTTCTGTAAGATGCCCGTTCTGATAAATATATTCCTCGCCGAACATACTTGGAGAGAACATATATGAATAGGTGACTATGTGCTTGCGCTTCAGCAGTCCGTCAGCATAAGTATAACTCTTCGTAAACGACAGATCGTCCACATTCTTCTCCTCGCTTTGCAATCTGTCAAACTCATCATAGCAATACATGTGCCTGACACCATTCGTTGAGATTTCAGAGATCAGGCGTCCGTCAGGGTCATAGCCGTAATCTGTATTAAATTCAGGACGTTCTACACGTATCACCCTGCCGTAGATGTCGCTTGTCGTAGTAATTGTATTTCCTGCCGCATCGGTCTCCGTCTGGATTCTTGTCCCGTCAGGATTGTAATTGTCGGTATATGTCCTTATTCCTGCACTCGGGTCGTCGATGGATGTCCTGCGTCCGAACTCGTCATACCCGAATGTTGTCAATATGCCTCCCGGTGCCGTTACACTTGAAGGCTGACCGTCGGGACGGAGTTCATAGGTTGTCCGACCTCCTGCGTCTTCTGTTTTAACAAGAGCGCCTGATGCATCAACTGTCTTGGTTGTGGTTATTCCGTTTTTGGTTTCTGTGGTGTTGATACCGTTGTAGCTCCATGAAGTAGTTCTGCCTTGTGCCTCCGTGAATGATACAGGGCGGTTGTAATTGTCATACGTGTATGTATTCCAGTATTTTGGAGTATCTCCCCTGAAAGGCAGTGACTGCCTTGCAAGCCTGCCTCTTTCATCATAGGCATTGTCAACAAACTGCCACTGTCCGTCAAATCTTATCGTGCCTTTGCGTATCTCACGTCCCATGCTGTCATAATGGGTTATGGCAGAGGGCTTGCCTGTGACATCAGTCCTTACAGTATAGAGTTCTCTACCTCCCCATGAATATTCTGTTTTTTCTATAACTCCGTCAGCATGAGTGGCACTTGTCATTCTGCCCCATGCGTCAAATGTCCTTCTTGTCTTTCGTGCCTTGTAATCAGAAACAACACATGCATTGCCGTATTTGTCAAAGTTGCTATAAGTAGTGGTTTGCCCTAATTCATTTGTTGAAGATGTTATAAATCTGCCCGTGTCATCGTATGTATGTGATGTCTCAAGCATAGTGGTGACATTATATGGAGCATGCTTTTCATTAGTAATATTACCAAAGATGTCATAGCTCCAGCGTGTATCACCTGATTTATTATCATTTATATACGTTACACGTCGTTCCGGCAAGAATGCTGAGTTGTAAGTGATTGTCTCTTTCTCTTTATGTGCGGCATTGCCACGATATTTTGTCACTTCACTCTCTGTGACAAGCCCTATAACGTAACGACCGTTTGTTATTACATTCTTTACATTATTCTTTATGTTATGCCTTATTTTATTATTATACCCATAGCTTATATGCTTATTTATGACATTATTATAGCCATCATATTGATAGTGGGTTGTTTGGGTTATGGTTGTAAGTTTATCAGTATCTACGGTTTCAAGCAGTTGGATGTTGTTACGCTTGTCATAAGGCGAGGGCTTAGAGTAAGAATGGCGTGTTATTCTTGCAGGAGAATCTGTCCTTATGGTTACTCCAAACTTATTTGGGTCATGAAATTCCTCTGTTGTGGTGTTGCTGATATTATCTATAGTCTTTATCTTTTCAAAGCATATAAATCCTAAACCCGCACGGTTTATAACTGCACCCTGATATAGACATGTTTTACCAGACAGCTGTTGATAATGAGGAGAATATGTAGAACTGTTTACAAGCAAGTTGAGAGGCGCAACCGCATAGCAGTAAGGATAGGATATATTACCGTTAGTATTGTTATTCACATCATGATATATCATATCTGAATATGTATTGATGTGGCTGTTGCCATAGCTGTCGGTCAGTTTGGTAAGAAGATTGTCCTTGTCAAAGAGTTTTCTATAACTATAACAATTTACTTTCGCATTTTCCACCATTATGAAGTGACTCATATTCCTGATGTCACACACATTGGAAGCTATGATATCTGTATAGGCAGGAATGTTTACTGTGGCGGCGACTTCTGACAGCAAAGTTCCTCTACTGTTGAGATATAGATTTGCTTTAGTATCCTTTGTAAGAATTAAGTCTGCATGACCGTCGCCATTCATGTCCATCAATAGTTTCTTTGCCCCTGCATCAAATGTGGTAATTGTCATTTCCTGCTTTACAAAACCTGTTCCTGTAGATAGAAAGGCCGTCCAAGTATTGCCGTTGTCAATATAATAATGTATTGGCTCATCAATATGAGTGCCATGGTTATAACAGGCTAAACGTTTTTTAGCAGGATCATAATAACCCTCCACGGGGTTGGGAGGAATCTCATTGTTTATCAGCATCAGCTTGTTGCCACACACTATACATTCAGCCTCAAAAGGATGAACAAGCAAATAATCCACAATATTCACATGGCAGTTTGTGCATTCTTGTGAGCGTATGTCTTCTACCGGATAGCTTTGCCGGCACTTGGGACAGTTGCGAGGAAGCCATACAGGACTGCCTTCCATATAAAGTTCATAACGTGAAAGAGGTGGAGCTGTTAAAATATCTATCTTACCGTCGGCATTCAAATCTGCAAAATCATAGCTGGAAGTAAAATTTGAGCAGCCCAAATTAATATTTATGTTACGCTTCACAAATCTGACACCGTCAAAATCATACACGTCAGTATTGTAATTGTTAATATGGCATAGTTCTGCTTTTCCGTCGCCGTCAATATCAAGTGGTAACAGGAATTGCGAGTCGCCATGACTTAGTTGAAACAGGTTCTCCTCACTCAGCTTTGCCTTTGTCTCCAAGTCTATAACTGCAAACTGCGAATGCACCTGCCGTCCAAGAAAATCTCTGTCGTGCGATACTGTAAGAAGCAGAGGCTTTCCAGTTCCCCTGAAATCACCGTATAAATATATACGGGACATTGGGCTGTATGTCTCACCTTCATTGTTTACAACACCCTTCACCGGTATTGTAAACATATCTGGCACGAACTCAGAATTCACATTCTTGTATTTCGTAATGTTAAGAGTGGTGTAATCTCCGTTCAAAGTACCGAAATTGACCTTTATCACATCATCCGTGCCGTCGCCGTTAATGTCAACAGCGTTAATGTTCTGGAATCCAGACTCCGCCTTTATCTTCTTTACATTCGCAATCAAATCACATTTAGGAATCAGAAGTATTTCCTGACTTTCAGGAACAGTACTGCCGAACTGTAAATATTCCTTTGAGGGTAAAAACAGGTTCCGTTTTACTTTTACACCCACAACATCATATGTACTGTATTTGCCTACATATGATATAAAGCCGTCGGAATATTGATTAGGTACTAATTTTCCTCTTAGAAACTTTGTTTCATTGATAGGATTTGTTGAGAAATATTCTGATATAAAGCCAGCCCTCTCACCTGTGAGCATGACAGGAGGATCATGATCATAGAATTCATATTCAAAACACAGAGGACGAAGCTTATCCTCACCTGAGGAGCAGTCAAGCTGCACAAGACGGTTGACTTCACCCTCAGAGTGCTTAAGCCTGTAAGTCCGCAGTTCATGCATTGTACCTGCAACAGAGTTTCTTGATACAATCTCTTTCAACAGCTTGTCGGCACGCACTGCCTGACCCGAGACATAACCCTCAGTGTAATCCGTGCGGTCGGCATAATTGAACATCATCTCTGCCTGATAATCATTCACGCTTCTTCCACCGTAGGTTATGCGGGACACATAATAAGCATTGCCGGAATGTATATAATAGTAGTTGGTCTTGAAGCCCTGAGCATCGGTAAGTTCAGTAATAGGATAGGTCAGCTGGGTGGAAGTATTGTCCTTAAAGCCGAATGTTGCAGTACTTCCATTTGGATAGGCTACAGTAAAATAGGCAACGTGACTGCCTGCCAGATGTTTCTCAACGAGAATGAAGCCGCTTGCAGTCTCATAGTCATAGCGTAAAAGGTCTCCTGAATAATTGATAAGCCGCACGCCGTCAAGGGCAAACACACAGCTTTCAGGTTTTGATATGTCTATCGGAGCAACAACATTGTCATAGTGTATTGTCTTTCCGATAACACTTATACCTGATACCCCCGAGATGCTCCAGCCGTATCCTGCAACGCTGTTGCCCCCCTGGCTGTTGTAGCCAACAGCTATCTGCGGAGCACCTTTGGTTTGTGGGGCGACAACAATGGGGATAGAGTATATAAGACCTCCTGACGGGCTTACACTTTCCGAGAAGGGAATCTCTCCTACACTGTATGACTCTGTATTAACAGATGAGGTTGTAATACGTAAACGAGTATCAAGCGGGGTAACATCATTTATTGTCTTTCCCTTAACAGGTGCATTCTCATAAAGTTCGCCATAGTCGTAAGCCTTCCACTTGAAAGAGTATATTGTATCACCTTCAGGGGTCAACGTTCTTTCTACTATTACATTTGCCGTATCAGCAAGAAGACTGTCGAGGGGTGTATCCGGATATACGTTATCAGCACTAACAAATAAAGAGTTAAGCATAAATGCCAACAAGCATACGGCATTTACTCGTTTATTTAAAAAAATAGGTATCATAAGCTTTATAATCAGGTTAGCGTTTGATGATTTTCCACGACGTTGATTTTTCACCAAGTCTTATCTTAAGGACATACACCCCATTGGGATAATCTGTCAAATCTATCTTTGTATTTTGATTTGAAAGCCGTCCTGATGCCGCATGCGCACCTCCTGCGGTATAAACTGAATATTCACAGTTAAGAGTTGTGTCGTAACCAGTAATGGAAATAGTTACTGAGTTGTAGTCAATACCCGTCTGAATCTTTATTCTCACATCAGCAAGCATATCCTCATAAGACGACGGGGATTTGGAGAAACTATGCTTTTTTGCCTGACTATGATTCAGAATGATGGTACGGCTTATGCGGTTGCCGTTGGCGTCGTATGCATAGGTCAGTTTAGACTGTGCGGTGACAAACAGCGATGCCATGCACAAGAAAGTAGTAATGATTAGTCTTTTCATATAACAATACATTTTAGTACAATGCCTATATCAGACTCATATCATGAATTATGCATCAAATATACCTATAAAACATGATACAACTACTAAAAATAAGAATATATTAAGTTTATTTAACTGTAAATGATGATAATTTGGTTTTTCGTGGTTTAGTATTGTCTTTGACTCCTTTAACTTCTTCAACTCCTTGGATTATCAAAAGATTAAACAAAAAGTCAAAATAAAGCCCTTATATTTGGCGGTTTTACAAAATAAAAACCTGTTGGACGCAAATATGAGAAAATAGAAGCATTAGGATAACCTTTTAGTTTTCAAAGGTTTAGCAATTTAGTTATTTTGTAATTTGGTTGTTTGGGTTGTGAAAAAGGCTTTTATTGGGGTTAATAACGTACGTGCATACGACTTAACAACGTACGCTCTTAGGGTCTATAGACGTACATCATGAGAGCTGAAGACGTACGTCTTGAGGTTAAACACCGTACTTTTTGGAGTTTTACCCCCTTTTTCCTTATTCCAAGAAAGGCCTTTTGAGCAGAATGTGAGAATATTAGAGCAAAAATCCCGACAGTAATTTTCTGTGAAGAAAGTTTACAGTTGCTTATTTATGATTTGGTAGTTCGTTATTCGTGGTTTAGTATTGTCCTTTAACTCCCTGAACTCCTTGCGCAAAAATATAGCTAAACTAAAAGTTAATATTGAAAATTTTGAATGTTCAGAAAAAAAAAGTAATTTTGCAATTGCAATATATAAGCAGTCAATAAAGAGAAGTGATTTCAGGTTGCATGTATAAATACACAGACGATCAACAGTTAATCAATGATGTTAAAAATGGAGTATCAGAGGCTTTTGAGTATCTTTTCTCCACTTACTATCCTCGTTTGAGGAATTTTGCATCACGTTTTATTACCGATGAGGACGATGCCAACGACATTATACAGAACTGTTATACCAACCTGTGGGAACGCCGGCATAATATTACCTGTGTTTCAATATCATCGCTTCTTTACACCATGGTGCGCAATGGCTGCCTGAATTTCATTAAGCATCAGGCTCTTGTAAACAACTATAACATTGAGTATCTGGCACGACTAAGCGGAAGTGAGCAACTCTACAACAAGGACTTTCTCAACAATTCTGATTCAGAACTACTCTATAATGAACTGCAAAGACAAATTGAGGCATTAATGATGACATTGCCCGAACGTTCACGACAGATATTCAGAATGAGTCGATACGATGGACTCAAGAACAGAGAGATAGCCGAAGAACTTGGCATAAGCATAAAAGTTGTGGAAAAACACATAAGCCGGGCACTTGCCGCATTCCGCAAAAAATTCGGTAAGGAGCTGACTTCATCTGCCATACTGATTCTTACTGCATTGTATTTCAGCAACACGGCAAGCTAAACCAACAGAATATAATGACACCATTTCTCGACGTACAGAATCTTACTAAATCATTTGGAGCGCAGGTGCTGTTCCAGAATATAAACTTCAGCGTTGGCGAAGGACAACGTGTAGGACTAATTGCCAAAAACGGAACAGGAAAATCAACACTCATGAAAATACTCATGGGTGAAGAAGGATACGACGACGGAAGCATCATCTACCGTCGTGACATACGCACCGGATTCCTTACACAGACGCCTGTATTCGACTCGGAAGAAAGCGTGCTTGATGCGTGTTTCAATCACCGAGGCGACGAGGAGCGTATTCTTAAGGCAAAGCAGATTCTAACTCAATTGAAGATTACAAATCTTGAACAGCCAATGGGGCAACTGAGCGGAGGACAGCAGAAGAGAGTTGCACTTGCCAATGTGCTTATAACCGAACCTGATTTCCTTATGCTCGATGAGCCTACCAACCATCTCGACCTCGACATGATTATATGGCTTGAGGGATTTCTACAACGTGGCAATAAAACCTTGCTTATGGTTACACACGATAGATATTTCCTCGACAGAGTATGCGACACTATTCTGGAACTCGACAACCAAAGCATATATGCCTATCGCGGCAACTACGCATATTATCTCGAAAAACGACAAGACCGTATTGACGCACAGCGTGCAGAGGTGGCACGTGCCAACAATCTTTATCGCACGGAACTTGAATGGATGCGCCGGCAGCCACAGGCACGAGGACATAAAGCAAAATACAGGGAAGATGCCTTTTATGAACTTGAGAGAGTTGCAAAACAGAAAATAGAAGACAGACAGATGCGGTTGAAAGCATCGAAAGTTTATATTGGCAGTAAGATATTCGAGTGTCAGTATGTAAGCAAAGTGTTTAGTGACGAAGGGCGTGAGGAGAAAATAATACTGAAGGATTTCTACTACAACTTCGCACGCTTCGAGAAGATGGGAGTAGTGGGCAACAACGGCACAGGAAAATCAACATTCATAAAGATGCTTCTCGGCATTGTACAACCCGACTCCGGCAAGTTTGATATTGGCGAGACCGTGAGGTTCGGTTATTTCTCACAGGAAGGACTACGCTTTGACGAACAGCAGAAAGTTATTGATGTAATTACAAACATTGCCGACTATATAGATATAGGCGGCGGACGTAAACTCTCAGCATCGCAGTTTCTGCAATATTTTCTGTTCACGCCAGAGCAACAACACAACTATGTGTATAAGCTTTCAGGAGGTGAACGGCGCAAACTATACCTGTGCACTGTGCTTATGCAGAATCCTAATTTCCTTATACTCGACGAGCCTACCAACGACCTCGACATACAGACACTGCAAGTGCTTGAGGAATATCTGCAAGATTTCCCAGGCTGTGTTATCGTAGTCAGCCACGACCGCTATTTCATGGACAAAGTTGTTGACCACCTGCTTGTGTTCCACGGCGAGGGAGTTATCAGCGATTTTCCGGGCAACTACACACAGTATCGTGATGTTGCTGCTATGGCAGCTAAAGAAACAGCAGAAAAGATTGTAAAGAAACCTGTTGAACCAACAGAGAAGAAGGATTATCACAACGACACACGCCGTAAACTTTCATATAAAGAGAAAATGGAGTTTCAAAAACTCGAAGCTGACATAGAGAAGCTCGAAACAGAGAAGAAACGCATAGAAGATGCTTTATGCAGCGGTACCTTAACAGTTGAACAACTGACAGAGAAAAGCATACGCCTTCCACTACTCAATGAAGAACTCGACGAGAAGACCATGAGATGGCTTGAACTTAGCGAGTTTGCATAATAATCAATAATTATCTTCATACAATACGCTAATCTATGGATAAAAAACTAAACTGAATGAGCATAAAATAGAAAAGGAGGATACATCTATCACAGAATATCTGTTTCTAAATGACCTCCGTAAGATTGTTGGCTCTGCACGTTCCAAAGCTTATACAGCCATCAACTATGCCCTTGTAGAACGTAACTGGCAAATGGGGCGACGTATAGTAGAACAAGAGCAATGAGGCAAAGCAAGAGCTGAATATGGCAAACAGGTAATAGAGATTGCTTCAAAGACATTAACAGAAGAATTTGGAAGAGGTTTTTCAACAACCAATCTTAAGAATTTCAGAAACTTCTATTTGAGCTTTAGAATCTTACAAATTAGTCAGACAGTGTCCGATCTTTTACCGTGGAGTCATTACGAACGATTGATTAGGGTTGAAAATCCAGAGGCTCGCTATTGGTATGCTAAAGAAGCCTTTGACCAAACTTGCTTTTATAAAGCATCCTGTCATAGCCGAGTTTCTTGGCTTTTCACCAGATGCTTCATTCCAATAATCAGAACTTGAACGTGCTATTATCAGCAATATGGAAAAGTTTCTAATGGAATTGGGTAAAGGTTATGCACTCGTGGCTCGTCAACAACATATACGAACTGCGGAGAATGATTATTACATTGACCTCGTATTCTATAATTATCTCATAAAAAGCTTTATTTTGATTGACCTCAAAGCAGACAAGATTACCTATCAGGATGTTGGTCAGATGGATATGTATCTTCAAATGTATGATCAGATGAAGAGAGGTGTTGACGATAATCCAACCATAGAAATTATCCTTTGTTCTGAAACTGACTCTGATGTAACACAATATTCTACTCTTGCAAAGAATGATCAAATGTTTGCAGCCAAATACAAAATATACCTTCCAAGCAAAGAAGAATTAAGAAATGAAATAGAAAAACAGAAATTACTATTCCACATGGCAAATAATAGAACATAAATAAAGGACATGAAAATCATCATGTCCCCTACTTCTATATGATTTTATACAACCTACTTAGTCTAAAACACTTGAGTTTGTGAGCGAATATTTGCCACCTCCTGTGAAGAACAGTGCACCGGCACCAAGAAGATAGAGCATTGGAAGTTCTATTGCCCAACCACCAGTCTGCGGATTAATGCTGCACAAATCGCCCAGATGAGCTATGAGAATTGCAACAACCATAGTGCCAGCCATTACTACTGCTGCAGCACGAGTCCAAAAGCCTGCTACAAGCATAAGCGCCGCCACAAATTCACCAAGTAATACTCCGTATGCAAAGAATGAAGGAAGCCCTATCTGAGAGAGCATACCGCCAATAAAATCTACACCGTGCATGAGTTTGCCAATTCCGTGGAAAAGCATAAGTCCACCAACACTAAGGCGCAATACTAAAAGTCCTAAATCGCTGTTGCGAAGGAAATCTCTATCAAAGTTCATATTTCTGTCTTTTTTAATTAATAATACGTTCATTGTATAAATCTGAAGCAAAGGTACAACTTATTTTACACACGCATTAATTTAACTCCATAGACTTTACGAATGAATTAATAGAAAAAAACTATAAACTACTGTAAATCACCAATCCACGCTGCCATATCAGCAAGAACTTCAGGACTTATAGTTTGTTCAATACTTGCATATTCCGTAGTCAATCCTGTTTGACAATATTGGAAAAGATGATTCAAACCGACATACTCTTTCACCATGTTTTTCGTGTTTGCAGGAAGAATCTTCTTTATGTTATGCAAGTTAAGTTCAGAAATTACCTGCACATCCTTATTGCCGTTAATTGCCATAACAGGACAGGTGGTGTTCCGTATATCGGTTGTAGGATCGTAATCTATGAAATAATTCAACCACGGACTGCCAGCCATAGCTGCATTCATGCGATATTGAGCAATTGTCAAGTTTTGTGGTCTGCCCATAAGTTCGCTTATGCGGTTAGCCTGAGCAGTGAGTGCTTCATCGGCTTTGACACCTACTCCTGCCATGCTTATTACGAAATCTACCTTTTTCTGTGCTCCGAGTATAAAAGCAATATTTCCTCCCTCACTGTGCCCAAGTATGCCAACAGCCGAGAACTTTGCTGTTTTACGCAGAAACTCTATACCAGCCAGTGCATCATCAGCAAAGTCAATAGTAGTTGCTTTGCTTGCATCGCCTGTTGACTTAGCAAACCCACGATCGTCGTAGCGTAATGTTGCTATGCCCTTACGTGCCAAGAAGTCGGCAATAACAAGGAAAGGCTTATGATCGAACACCTCTTCATCACGATTTTCCAGTCCGCTTCCTGTCACCATCAGCACAACAGGCACTTTCGAGCCAGCACTATAGTCAACAGGATAAGTAAGTGTTCCTGCAAGTACAGCTCCAGCTGAGGTGTTGCTAAAGCTTACTTCCTCAGTTGAATAAGGCAATGGAGCAACAGGATTCTGCGGACGGTTACGCTTTATTTCGCCCTGTTTAAGATTAAGCTGAGCTGTGAATCCTGACTGCATGAAAGTTCCTTTAATTTTGCCATCAGCAAGTTTTCCTCTGTAGGTCATGCCTATCATTGGTACGCTAAGGCTGATAGAGTCAGCAGAAATGAAGTTTATTTCTGTAGGAATGCCTTTTACTCCTTGGTCGGGGCTGTCCATCAGACATTTATTGTCGTCAGAGATGTGCAAAACAAGATTAAGCGATTGAGGTCCTACCTTCAGTTCGCCAATCCACGAACCCGAAAGCTTTTGTGCATTGGCAACACCTGTCATAAACAGCAATAATGCTATAATTATTTTTTTCATAATACTTATTGTAAACAATACCCTCCAACTGCATGAAATGACAGTGGGAGGGCAGAAAATATAAAGAAAGCTATGTATTACAAAGCAAACTTGTAACCTACGGTGAAAGAGAAGACCGCATTCTTAGATGTATATCCGTCAAGGAGCTTTATAAGTCCTAAACTGTAGGAAGCACCGAATACTAATTTGTCTGTCTCATATGAAACTCCTACAGGAAGGGCAATGTCAAACGACTTAAAGTCATAATTATCCAAAGACACACTTCCTGTCTTCCCGCCATACTTTGCTGTTGCACTCTTGTTAATGCAAAATCCCGGCTGAACACCAACCTTTGCCGCCCAGCCTTTTGCAAAATAACCCTTAAGCAGGATTGGAATATTAATATAATCGAATTTGAATGTCGTATTTACTCCTGATATTGTTGCGGTACAACCTTGCATAGAGTACAATGCACCATAAGTAATACCTAAAACATCGGTTATTCCTGTTTCAAACTCAGCACCAAGTACTCCACCAAATTTCGTACCAGCTTCTGGGTCATCGGCAAAAGTAGAAAGATTAATACCAATAGTTGGCTTGAAGGTTGTTTTACCAATTCCATTTTGAGCAAAGGCTGCGGTAGATGCGATTAACAACAGAGCAGCAACAAACATCTTTCTCATAATAATATCAATTAAATTAAAAAATAAAGTTTTGTTTATCAACAATGCAAAATTAATATTTTTGACCAAGAGTAACAAGAAAAAGCAAGAAAAACTTTATTTCATGGTTAATTCAACCCAAATCTCATTAACCCAATTTGGATTAAAATGATTGCCGATTCCCGCAGAACATTCAACATCCTGCTTGATTGTTCAGCGGTTTGATTACATTATAATTACTTCCAAACAGCAATCACAAGCGTGACAGTGGTACTGTCATAGTTGTGACAGTGGTACTGCCATAGTTGTGACAGTGTACTGCTATAGTTGTGACAGTGTACTGCCATAGTTGTGACAGTGAGGTTGTCTTTACTTACCCCGCTTCAGTTTCTTAAGCTTTCGGTTAGCTTCGGGGTGGTCTGGACAGAGTTGAAGAGCTTTTTCGTAATTGCGAATGGCAGCCTCGGTCATTCCCTCGCGCTCGCACTCCTTGCCCATCATGTTGTATTCAGCGGCAAGTGTACGGATTAAGGTTTCCTTACTTCGTAGTTCTTCCTGCAAAGCCAGTTTTTCACTACGAAGCTTATTAACGATATTGAGTTTACGCCTTATGAGACGCTTTGCCACAGGTTTCTCTATATCATAGCGTGAGTGAATGGCAATGAAGAAAGAGTCGAGTGCCTGCTGCATGTTGCCTTCTTCAAAAGCACGGACGCTGTTATTGTATTCCTTGTCAGCCTTACTTTGCTGCAAGGCTGTTGATATAATACGTTCATTGTTATAGGTTCGTGAGAACTGAACAACTTCCGGACGAACGAAAACATCGCTTCGTTTTACAGGTTCTTTAAGGCTTATGCCCTCAAGCGACATGCACCGAGACAAGGCTACATAGGTTTGTCCGCCTGCAAACACACCGCCTGTGAAATCAATCTTCACATGCTTGAAAGTCAAACCCTGACTTTTGTGCACGGTTATTGCCCAAGCCAATCGGAGTGGAAATTGTGTGTAAGTGCCTAATTCCTGTTCTTCTATCTTTTTCTCTTCCTCATTGAAAGTGTATTTCACATTGCTCCATATCTCACGCTGAACTTCTACATCACGTTCATCATCAGTACGCACATATATATTCTGGGTTTCATCATCGGAGAATCCGATTATGACTCCCAGAGTGCCATTAACCCAGCGATGTTCCTTGTCATTGCGTATGAAGAGCACCTGCGCTCCGAGTTTCAGAATCAGTTCCTTTGGAGTAGGCAGACTGGTTTCAGGAAATTCGCCGTTTACTATACCATTATATACATGCGGTTCATCGTGCAGTGCATTGAGATGTTCTTCGTTTATATGGTCAACGACATCGCGTCGTGTAGAAAGAGTTATAGACAGCCCTTCCTGTTCAATTTCCTTCCCCACCCGCTGATTGAGCTTGTAAAGGTCGGCTTCGGTAACATTTGATGTGCGGATATCGTCAAGAATGCTTATGAACTGTAAATCTGTCTGCCTGTAAACTTTTTGAAGTTCAATGCTGACCAACTGCATATCACGGAAAACATGAGCATTGAAGAAGAAAGAGTTTGGATAGAACGTCTGCAGCATCTGCCTGTCGTCTTCTCTGACTACGGGTTCAAGCTGATAGGCATCGCCTACAAGCAGCAGCTGTTTTCCGCCAAAGGGCTCGCGCATGTTATGGCTATATATGCGCAGCACCTTGTCGATGAAGTCTATAATGTCGGCACGCACCATGCTTATCTCGTCGATAATGATAAGTTCAAGTTCTTGAAGCAGTTTGCGCTTCTCACTTGGATATTTCAGGGTATTGCGTATGTTGCGTACATCATAGCGTGAATCGTTAGGAAGAAGAGGGTGGAATGGTAGTTTGAAGAAACTGTGGAGAGTGTTTCCACCAGCATTTATTGCAGCAATGCCGGTAGGAGCTAATACTACAGTCTTCTTCTTGACGGTCTTTGCAATATGGCGGAGGAAGGTGGATTTACCCGTACCAGCCTTGCCCGTAAGAAACAACGACCTACGTGTATATTGAATAATCTGGAGTGCATTCTGCATTTCCAGATTATCCTTGTCTATAATTCCACTTTCTCTCAAATGTGTAAAAGATGATTACAAGTTGTCAAGAGTCACCTCCTCCTCAGTAGGTTTCCTTCCCTCTCCAATCACAGTATTATCATGTTCCTCCTCAGAGCCGCCAAGTTCAACAGCATCATCTCCTATGAAAGAGAGCGAGTCGCTGTCGAGAGTGTCTGTACGATGTTCATAATAGCTATCACAATTATACATGCCATAAGTGATATTATCGTCTTTTGGCTTAGCGAAATGACCGTGATAATGCTCAAAGTTCTTGTCATTCATTACACTTTCAAGGAAGTAACCGCATATAGGCAGTGCCGTTCGGGAACCTTGCCCTAGTGCTCCTGTCCGGAAGTGAATACTTCTATACTCACCTCCAACCCATGCTCCAACAACTAACTTAGGACAAACCCCTATGAACCATGCATCGGAATGGTTATTGGAAGTTCCGGTTTTTCCTCCGAAATCGGTATCGCGCACTTTGCCTATATATCCCCATAGGCTCATCGACGTTCCTCCCGGTTCACGCAATCCGCCTTGCAGCATCTGCTGCATAAGAAATGCACTCTTATAAGGAATTACCTGTTCCTCTGTAGAAGGAGCAACATATACTTCTTTTCCCTTATTATCAACAACTCTAAGTACAAGCACAGGGTCATGATGACGACCGTCATCAGCAACAGTACAATAGGCATTAACCAGTTCAAGCAAATTCACATCAGAACTTCCAAGTGCCAGAGCTGGTGCTTCTGTATCGAGCGGGCTCTTAATACCCATTTTGTTAGCAGTAGCTGCTATGCGCTTAATGCCCATTTCTTGTCCTAAACGAACAGCAACAGAGTTTATACTTTGAGCAAAAGCACTCTTCAAAGGCATTGAGTCGCCTGTAAAATAGCCATTGGCATTTGAAGGTGCCCATGTAACTTCTTTTTTCTGACGATTGTCCCAAACTTTCATTGAAAAGTATTCATCCCGCCTTTTGTCGCACGGTGTCAATCCTTGATTCATTGCTTCCGTATAGACAAAGAGCTTGAAGGTAGAACCCGGCTGGCGCATTGCACGGGCTTTGTCATACTTCCACGACTTGAAACTTATGTCGCCAACATAAGCTTTTACCTGTCCGCTCTGCGGCTCCATGGCAATGAAGGAACAGTGCATGAACTTAACCATGTATTTCACAGAGTCAACAACCGACAACATCATTGTTGTTTCAAGAGAATCGTTGTCCCATGTAAATACTCTTACAGGATGTGGTTGATTAAGATAATAATTAATGGAGTCTGCATTGCCACTATACTTGTCGTTGAGATATTTATAAACAGGCTGACGCTTCACAATACCATCAATAAAATCAGGAATGACCTTTCCCGTTTCATCAATCCATGGCTCTTGGCTACCCCAGTGGTTCTTGAAGTTTCTCTGCACCTGCTTCATTTGTTTCGCTGCAGCCTCCTCTGCATATTTCTGCATGCGGGAGTCGAGAGTAGTGTATATTTTCAGTCCACTTGAATAGAGATCATATCCATTATCCTCACACCATCCTTTTAATTCTTCTGCCACAGCATCACGAAAATACTGAGCTTGTCCGTCGTAGTTGTTCTCTACTGTATATGACAAGGTTATGTCAAGGTTTTTTAGGGAATCGCATTCCATCTTTGTCAGATGACCTTTTTCAAGCATATTTTCCAATACCTGATTACGCCGTTTCTTACTATTCTCAGGATTAGTCTTTGGATTATAGTATGTTGTTGCCTTGAGCATGCCGACGAGAATAGCCGCCTGATCGGTTGTCAACTCTTTAGGTGTTGTCTTAAAATAAGTCTTACTCGCCGTTTTTATGCCATAAGCGTTGCTTCCGAAATCAACAGTATTTGCATACATCTGCAGAATATGTCGCTTATCATAGACCATTTCAAGTTTTGTTGCTATAATCCATTCCTTTGTCTTCATGATAAGAATCTTCAGCCCGGGAACTTTTCCCAACAAACCTGTGCTGTACTGGGTGCGCACCCTGAACATATTCTTTGCCAACTGCTGAGTTATAGTAGAAGCTCCACGACCTCCATTTCCTACAACAGCATCTTTCAATGCTCCGAACAGCCCCATAAAGTCAATGCCGTGGTGACTGTAGAAACGTTCGTCTTCAGTATCAATGAGGCATTGCCAAAAAACAGGATTTACTTCACCATAACTTACAGGAGTACGGTTTTCATTGAAATATTTACCAATAAGCACACCGTCGGCACTGTATATTTCACTTGCTTGTGAAGTCTCTGGATCAAGAATACGACTGAAGCCAGGTGATTTTCCGAAGAGCCAGAACAAATTGATGTCAACTGCTCCTAAATAAACAAAGAAGAATACTATCAGCGACATGACACTCGCTAATGCTTTCTTCCACCACGGGGTACCTTTGTAAAGTCCCTTGTACCAATGAAGAAACTGAATAAATCTTCTCCAGAATCCTTTTAAGAAACGCATAATCTTGCTTGATCCTTCCATTGTTCTATTAAATTACGATTTCATCATCAGGGTGATACCAGCGTATGGTATCATCGTGCTGAAACCAAGTTAGTTGTTTTCTCATATAACGGCGACTGTTAGACTGAATCTGTCTGACAGCCTCGCTTAACTCTATTTCTCCATCAAAATATTTGAATAATTCTTTGTACCCAACAGTGTTCAAAGAATTCAGGTGACGTAGTGAATACACTTTTCGTGCTTCCTCTTCTAATCCATTATCCATCATCAGGATAACTCTTTGGTTAATGCGGTCGTACATTTCCTCACGAGGACGATTCAAACCAATCTTTACAATATTAAAAGGACGTTTTTTTATTGTGCCTGTTCTAAAACTTGTATAGGTCCTGCCTGTCATGTGACAAATTTCAAGAGCATGAACTATACGACGAGGATTGTTATGGTCTACAATCAGATAATGTTCGGGGTCGAGTTGTTTCAATTCCTCCAGCAATGCTGCAAGTCCCTCCTGCTGCAGACGATGCTTCATCAGGCTGCGGGTATTATCATCAACAGTGGGAATGTCGTCAATACCTTTGCATACTGCATCAATATACATCATAGACCCGCCGCTCATCACTGCATAGTCATTATGTTTAAACAACTTATCCAGCAACACCAACACATCATTCTCATATTGTGCGGCAGAATAATAATCGGTCAGAGTGTGACTGCCGACAAAATAATGCTTCACACGCTGCATTTGTTCAAAGCTTGGAGCTGCCGTGCCTATAGGAATCTCACGGAATATCTGTCGTGAGTCTGCATTTATCACCGGCACTCCAAGCTTTTCTGCTATAGAAAGTGTTTTCTCAGTCTTTCCTACACCAGTAGGTCCTAATATGACAACTAATGTATTCATGCGTGCGTAGAGGTTAATTATAGAAACCTATAAAATCAACCTCTGATAATTCCTCGTTCTGAACTTTTCACAAAGTCGATGATATAGTTCAAATCATCATTGTCATCGAGTTGCTTGATACGTTCTAAAGCTTCTGAACGCAAACCTGTAGAATATAATATTCTATATGCTTCGTGTATTTTCTCTATACGCTCATTGTCAAAATTACGACGACGAAGACCAATTATATTAAGTCCGCAGTAGCGTGTAGGCTCTTTTCCGACAATAATAAAAGGAGGTACATCCATTGGCAGGCGTGCTCCACCCTGAATCATCACGTATGAACCGATATGTATAAACTGATGCATAAGTACACAAGCTGATATTACAGCATAGTCATCAATAATAACCTCACCGGCAATCTTTGTACTATTGCCTATTATACATGAATTACCTATAAAGCAATCATGTGCAATATGCATATTCTCCATGAGAAGGTTGTTGTCGCCAAGAACTGTTTTCCCTTTAGAAGCAGTTCCGCGGGATATTGTAACATTCTCGCGAATTGAGTTATTATTGCCTATATAACAATAGGTTTTCTCACCTTGATATTTCAAGTCCTGCGGCTTAGTTGCCAGGCTTGCGCCAGGAAACACCTCATTTCCATCACCCATTCTTACTCCGTCATGCAATATCACATGACTCAAAAGGGTATTGTTGCTTCCTATTTCCACATCTGCGCCAATGACACAGAATGGTCCTATAGTATTACCATCGCCAAGCTTTGCGTCAGGATGAACGTATGCTAATGGGCTTATATTATTCATGTTGAGCGAATCTGATGTATCTTATTATCTGTTTTTGGTGATTTGCGCAGTGAATGTTGCTTCTGAAACGACTTTGTCGCCAACAAAGCAATATCCCTTCATAGAAGCAATACCATGACGAATGCCCGAAATAATCTCTACACGGAACAAAAGAGTATCGCCCGGAACAACCTTCTGACGGAACTTGACATCTGTTATCGCAAGGAAATAAGTAGAGCAGCGCTCAGGTTCATCCATTGTATTCAATACAAGCAAACCTCCACATTGTGCCATTGCCTCTATCTGCAAGACACCAGGCATCACAGGCTCATTAGGGAAATGCCCCTGAAAGAATTCCTCATTTGCAGTAATATTCTTCAACCCTACAATATAGTTTGAGCCGAGAGCTATTACCTTGTCAACCAATGCCATAGGATAACGATGCGGAAGAAGCTCACGAATACGCTTTATATCCATTACAGGTTCTTCTGTAGGATCATATATAGGAGCTTGGATTTCATGCTTCTTTATTTCCTTACGCATTAATTTAGCAAACTTAGTGTTTACTGTATGTCCAGGACGAGTTGCAACAATACGACCTTTAATAGGACGTCCTATCAAAGCCATATCGCCAATAACATCAAGAAGTTTATGGCGTGTACATTCATTCTCCCACATTAGTGGACGGTGCTGTATATACCCTACCTTCTTTGCATCCATACGTGAAACCATTAGAAGATCAGATAGTTTGTCAAGATTCTCCTGACTAACTTCACGTTCATATATTACGATAGCATTATCCAAGTCACCTCCCTTGATAAGGTTCTTCTCCAATAATGGAACTATATCACGAACAAAGACAAAGGTACGTGCTGGTGCAATTTCCTTTGCAAAATCGTTAATATTATCAAGAGTTGCAAATTGAGAGTTAATGAATTTAGACTCAAATGAACACATGGCAGTAACACTGAACTCCTCATCAGGCAGAATTGTTATAGTGCTGCCAGTTTCTTCATCCTTTAACTCTATCTTCTTACGAATGATATAATAATTTTTAGGACTATTCTGTTCTGTTACACCTATTTGCTTTATCTTTTCAACATATTGTATTGCAGAACCGTCAAGTATAGGAAGTTCAGGACCATTCACTTGCAACAGGCAGTTATCAATACCCATTGCATAAAGAGCCGCCAAAGCATGCTCTACTGTAGAGATTCTTACATCGCCTTTTCCTATAACTGTTCCACGAGTTGTCTCTAAAACTCTGTCCGCAATAGCATCAATAATAGGTTCACCCTCAAGATCAATGCGTTGAATCTTATAACCGTGATTCTCTGGTGCGGGATTAAAAGTTACAGTAAGACTTAAACCTGTATGAAGCCCCTTGCCATGCAAAGAGAAACTTCCTGCAATAGTTTTTTGCTTTGTGAAATCCATATATCTTATTATTTTTTTTCTGATTTGAGTTGTGCTTGAAGTTCCTCAACTTGCTTTTGTAAAGTTCCAAGTTGTTTATACATATCCGGCAAACGCTTGAAAACAGCCTGTGCACGGAAATATGTTACCTGAGGCATAGGCGGTGTACCTATCAAGGTCTGGTTAGGTTCGATACTATTGGGCACACCTGATTGTGCACCAAGATTTACCTTATCACCAATAGTTGCATGACCTGCAATACCTACTTGTCCGCCGAACATACACCATTCACCAACTTTAGTACTTCCTGCAACACCCACCTGAGCAGACATTACCGTATTTGCACCAATATCTGTATTATGGGCTATTTGCACCAAATTATCGAGTTTTACACCCTTGCGTATATAAGTTGTCCCCATTGTAGAACGGTCAATACAAGTATTTGCACCAATCTCTACATCATCTTCTATAGTTACAATTCCTATCTGTGGTATCTTCTGGTATCCGTCTGGAGTTGGTGCAAACCCGAATCCGTCTGCACCGACTACACTTCCTGCATGTATAGTAACACGATTACCTATAACGCAATCATGATATATTGTAGAATTTGGATATATAATACAGCTATCGCCAATCTTAACGTCAGCACCTATTACTGCATGAGGGTAAATCAAGCAATTATCTCCTATAACAGCACCATCTGCTATATATGCAAAAGCACCTACATAACAATTCTTGCCAACAGTTGCTTTTGGTGATATAAATGCCAAACTGTCAATGCCTGTCTGTGGTTTCTTCGATGCTTCATACATTTGCAGTAATTTGGCTACACACTCGTATGCATTATCAACTCTAATAAGTGTTGCGGCAATGGGGCGTTCAAGCACCAAATCCTTATTGACCAACACTATTGTTGATTTTGTATCATACAGATAATGAGTATATTTTTCATTTGAGAGGAAAGATATTGCACCTGATTTTCCTTCTTCAATCTTTGCAAAAGAATTAACGACAGCGTTTTCGTCGCCTTCTATTTTGCCGTCAAGAAATCCTGCTATTATTTTCGCTGTAAATTCCATTTCTTGTTTATTATATATGCATTTAGTTTGCAAATTTAATAAATAAATTTCATATTCTCTGATAACATAGGTAATATTTGCCGATTTTTTTGGACAACAGCTCTATGTTAAGAATATCTGACACCTCTGTTATATCATGTACTTCACCGTCTTTATATAGCATTGAGATATGGTCATCATTAATATCATACATGTCTTTTTTTGCTATTGACTCTGATACAAAATATTTTGCATCATCTATACTAATGCCATATTTATCTGCAATTAGTTTCTTCTTGGATAATATATAATCTTGGTCAAACTCTTCTCGGGCAACTTCAACTTTGAACAGTGTGCGGTTTACAAGGTTATTCGAAAGAGTTGAGAGTATGACATCGTTGGAAGTGCTCCACACTTTCAAAGCACTCCATATATCATTATCATCCAATTGTTCATAGAACTCAAGAGCCTCAGCATGTGTCAGGAACCAATCTCTGTTTACATCATTATATAGGAAGTAGCGTAAAGCAGGAGTTCCAAATACGTCTTTACCCTCATGTGCCAAATATTTTGCACGCATCAATGCATTGATAAGCACACGTTCGGCTCCAACTGTTGTCTTATGAAGATAGACCTGCCAATACATTAGTCGGCGTGATGTAAGATAGTTCTCAATGGAGTAGATGCCTTTATGGTCAACACACAGCTTATCATCAATAACATCAAGCATCTTTATTATACGCGCCGAACCTATGTTTCCCTCGTTTACACCTGTGAAGAAACTGTCGCGGCGCAGATAATCCAGTCTGTCCATATCAAGCTGACTTGAAATAAGCTGATGCAAGAACTGTTTTTGATATTCGCCTTTGAAAATGCTGATTGCAAGATTCAACTGTCCACCAAGGTCTTTGTTGATTTTCTCCATCATCATAAGAGAAATATTCTCATGACTTATATCTTTGATGAGAGTATTTTCCAAGACATGAGAGAAAGGACCATGCCCTATGTCGTGCATAAGAATAGCGGCTTCTACTGCCTCTACCTCACTATCAAATATGAAAGTTCCTTTCTGCTGTAGATTAAGCAGTGCCTCACTCATAAGATGAAAAGCACCTAATGAATGCTGAAAGCGAGTGTGCTGAGCTCCGGGGAAAACCAAAGAGGTCATGCCCAATTGCTTTATCCTTGTGAGCCGCTGCATGAGAGGATGCTGTATTATCTGCAGCATCAACCCACGTGGAATCTTTATGAACCCGAATACTGGGTCATTGATAATCTTAAAGTCTTTCAAATCTTCTCAAGTTCTATTGCCATTTCCTCCTGCAACTTTCTTGAAGCCTCAGCAGCCAAAGAAGCGAAATCTTCGCCATGCCCTGCATATATCACTCCACGAGACGAGTTAACAAGAAGTCCGCAATCCTCAATCATACCATATTTGCAAACTTCCTGCAGGCTGCCGCCTTGTGCTCCAACTCCAGGCACAAGAAGAAAATGATTAGGTGCAACCTTTCTTATATCCTTAAACATCTCGCCTTGTGTAGCACCAACAACATACATCATGTTATCTACATCTCCCCATTCCTGACTCTTTTTAAGCACTTTCTCGAACAGGCGTTCTCCTGTACTATCTACTGTAAGCTGAAAATCGTGCGAACCTTTATTACTTGTCAAAGCCAGCAATATCACCCATTTATCCTCATATTCAAGGAATGGAGCTACCGAATCTTCTCCCATATAAGGAGCTACAGTAAGTGCATCAACACCATATTCTTCAAAGAAAGTCTTAGCGTACATCTTACTGGTATTGCCAATATCACCACGCTTTGCATCAGCAATTATAAACTGCTCAGGATAATTCTTCTTTATAAAATCCACTGTCTTTTCAAATGCAGCAAGTCCTTTAACTCCGTATGCCTCGTAGAAAGCAAGATTTGGTTTATATGCCACACAATACGGAGCCGTTGCTTCTATTATCTGGCGGTTAAACTCAAATATAGGCTCTTCGGCAGAGAGAAGATGCTTTGGCATTTTCGTCAGGTCCACATCAAGACCCACACAGAGGAAACTCTTTTTCGTTTTAATCTGTGTTATAAGTTCTTTACGATTCACTTTAGTATATAATTATAGATTATGTATATTATTGCTGCGTATAAGAATAGTATCAGCACGTACACCAAAAAATGAACAAAGAATGAAAGGATTCCCGTTAGTGCAAATAAATCTAATACTGCATCAGACACAACTACACACAGAAAGATGCCTAATATATCTATTATGCTCGTACCAAATAACTTCTTTTTGTAGACACCAAGCCAAAAATCCTTTGTCAAAAGTTTAGTCATTGCTGGTGGAGTTTTATTCAGTTGCTTCTATTTTGGGTTGCTCGCATTTCTCTTCCGGAGTGCGTTTGCTGTCTATCAGTCGCTGTATGAACTCTGACGCATTGACGGTTTTGACATTCTCTTCGTCCTTCTTCTTTGTGTATTGCATTGCCATTGTCGTGTGAGTTTAATGTAATGAGAAAGTAAAATGGTGCATTTTACATTGCAATCTCATTGACTTTGCATTGTAATATCAACGCTTTTACTTTACATTAACTATATGCTTGTATTTAAGACTGTTGTATATGATAAGACAAAAATGGGAAGCGAGCTTATTAAAGTTCGCTAAACTTCATCTTCTCTGCATTTTCCTCTACTATCAAGGCATCAATCATAGGCTGGATATTTCCTCCCATGAATCCTTGCAAATCATGAGTAGTATAACCTATACGATGGTCAGTAACTCTACCCTGTGGGAAGTTGTATGTACGAATCTTTGCAGAGCGGTCACCCGTTGACACCAATGTCTTGCGACGACTGGCTATATCATCAATATACTTCTGATGCTCCTTATCATATATATACGTGCGCAGGCGCGCGAGAGCTCTCTCCTTGTTCTTTGGCTGGTCACGAGTCTCTGTACATTCTATCAGAATTTCCTCCACCTCGCTGGTATTAGGATTCTTCCACATATAGCGGGCACGTACACCTGATTCTACCTTGTTCACATTCTGACCGCCAGCACCACTGGAGCGGAAGGTATCCCATTTTATCTCACCCTCGTTAATCTGTACATCGAATGGTTCAGCTTCTGGCAATACTGCCACTGTTGCGGCAGATGTCTGCATACGCCCGTTAGACTCTGTAACAGGCACACGCTGTACTCGATGAACACCTGATTCGTATTTCAGAATGCCATATACACCGTCGCCGTTTACAGCAAAATCAATCTCCTTGAATCCTCCTACAGCACCCTCACTTTCTGAGGTTACAGCCACCGTCCAGCCTTTAGACTCACAGTATTTCTTATACATAAGGAACAGTTCACCTGCAAACAGACAAGCCTCATCACCACCTGTTCCGGCTCTGATTTCCATCTGCACGTTCTTTCCGTCTTCAGGATCTTTTGGAACAAGGGCTATCTTTATGTCCTCTTCCAACTTAGGTTGTAGTTCCTCGTTAGTCTGTAGTTCCTCACGAGCCATGTCCTTCATTTCAGGATCCTGCTCGTTCATTATAATATCCTTTGCCTCTGATATTGCCGACAGGCACTCTACATAACGCTTGCGCAACTTCATTATATCCTCAAGGTCTTTATACTCTTTTGTCAACTTCACATACCGTTGTTGGTCGGCTATAACCGACGGGTCGGTTATAAGTGTTGACACTTCCTCGTAGCGGGCTTCAAGTCCTTCGAGCTTTTGTAGTATGCTGTTATTCTCCATCTATATACTTTTATTTTATTCTTTTACTCTTTGAGGTTATATTAATATTCGAAAGTACCAAACTCCGACTTTATAGTAAGCCCTTTATTTCCTTCCTCTACTCTACCTACAATCTGCGCATCTATATTGAATGAGCGGCTTATCTCTATAACCTTATCAGCATTCTCTGGTGAGAGATACACTTCAAGACGGTGTCCCATATTAAAGACTTTATACATTTCTTTCCATTCAGTGCCGCTTTGTTCCTGTATTGCTTTGAAGAGTGGAGGCACCGGAAACATATTATCCTTTACAACCTTGCACCCCTCGCTTATGAAGTGCAGAATCTTTGTCTGCGCTCCACCTGTGCAATGCACCATACCGTGAATATCATTTCTCAATTCGTCAAGCAGCACCTTGACAACAGGAGCATAGGTACGAGTTGGAGAAAGAACAAGTTTACCTGCACTGACAGGTGCACCGTCAACATTGTCTGTCAGTTTATATTTACCGCTATATACCAATTCATCAGGCACAGACTTATCGAAACTCTCTGGATATTTCTCTGCCAGATACTTGGCAAACATGTCATGACGCGCAGATGTAAGTCCGTTAGAACCCATGCCGCCGTTATATTCCGTTTCGTATGAAGCTTGTCCACATGAAGACAGACCTACAATAACATCACCAGGACAAATGTTGGCATTGTCTATAACATCAGCCCGCTTCATACGACAGGTAACCGTTGAATCAACAATTATAGTACGTACAAGGTCACCTACATCGGCAGTCTCGCCTCCTGTGCCATAAATACCAATACCCATATTGCGCATTTCTGCCATCAGCTCGTCAGTACCATTTATTATAGCAGATATAACCTCACCGGGTATAAGCATTTTATTTCTGCCGATAGTACTCGACACAAGAATATTATCAACTGCTCCTACGCACAGCAAGTCGTCGGTATTCATTATCAATGCGTCCTGAGCAATACCTTTCCAAACAGAAATATCACCAGTTTCCTTCCAGTACATATATGCCAAAGACGACTTTGTACCGGCACCATCGGCATGCATTATATTGCAATACTCAGGGTCTCCGCCGAGAATATCAGGAATTATCTTACAAAAAGCCTGTGGGAATATACCCTTATCTATATTTTTTATGGCGTTGTGAACATCTTCTTTTGCAGCACTCACACCACGCATCATATATCTATTATCCATAATTTTCACCTTGAAATTATACTATCTAAAATGTTATTCATGCCAAAACTCCCAACTTACAAAAGCCTGAAGCAACAACATCTCTAAACCATTCTTTGTTAAAGCTCCATGCTTTTTTCCCCGAGAGAGAAATGTTGTCTCATCAGGATTGTATATAAGGTCATAAAGAAGATTATGACTATCCATTGCCTCATAAGGCAGTTTCGGACATTCATCAACATTTGGATACATTCCCAAAGGAGTACAGTTAACAATAACATTATATTCCTTAACCACTTCCGGTGTTATATCCTCATAGGTAAACTGTCCGTTTTTCTTTGTTCGGCTAACGTACTTAGTTTCTATTCCAAGCGACTTCAAACCATATTCAACAGCTTTAGAAGCACCGCCTGTGCCAAGAATAAGAGCTTTCTTATGACATGACTCAAGCATTGGTTTTATACTTTCCGTAAAGCCTACCACATCACTATTATAGCCTTTTAGATAAACTTTATCACCTTTCCGTGTCACTTTGATAACATTCACAGCACCTATTTCCTTTGCCTCTTTTGTTATTTCATTCAAATAAGGAATGACCTGCTGTTTGTAGGGAATAGTGACATTCATACCTTTCAGTTCAGGATTTGTCACCAACACAGCCTTCAATTCATTAATGCTTGGTATTTCAAAATTTATATACTCTGCATTAATGCCTTCACTCTCAAACTTTTCATTAAAATAATTCTTGGAAAAGGAGTGTCCTAAAGGAAAGCCTATAAGCCCATATTTATCCATAATAATAATTATTTTGTAGCCATATACATTGTACAAACACCAAAAGTGAGTCGTCTGAACGACGGATTCTTAAATCCCGCATTACGCAAAATCTCCATCATTTTCTCGCCTTGTGGAAAGGCTTCTATTGTTCTAACAAGATAAGAATAAGCACTTTCATCTTTAGAAATAATCTTGCCATAGGCAGGTAAAACCACATGGCTATAAACAGAGAACAATTGCTTCATAGGGAAACTCACAGGAGTAGTAAGTTCAAGAACACACAAATGCCCACCGGGTTTCATGACACGACACATCTCGGCAAGTCCTTTCTCCAATTCCTGAAAATTCCTTATTCCAAATGCCGCCATAACAGAATCGAAATGATTATCAGGGAACGACATATTCAGACAATCTTCCTTCACGAACTTCACCTTGTCAGCAAGTCCAAGTTTACTAACCTTTTCTCTGCCCACAGCCATCATGCCTTCCGAGATGTCAGCACCTATTATAAGCTCAGGCTGTATCCTTTGGGCTGACAGTATGGCAAAATCACCAGTACCTGTGGCAATATCGAGCATCAGTTTCGGACCCTTTCTCGCAAGATACCTTATAGCTTTGTTCCGCCAATATTTGTCTATATTCCACGACAAGCGGTGATTAAGAGTATCATAAGTGGGAGCAATGTTATCAAACATTGCCTCCACCTGCTTTGCTTTCTCCCCCTCTATAGTGTAGGGTTTTATTTTTTCCTGTCCGTATGACATTCCGTTTTAATTACACAAACATCAAGCTTCAGTGAGTTTATTTTATCACTTTCAGATACTCACTCACATTCTTCTCTATGCGCTCAGCAATGTCTCCTTCTGCATCAGCCTTATTAAAAGGCTCACCAACAATATGCTCATAGAGTTCAATATAACGTTCCGAAACACTTTCTGCATATTCATCAGTTATTTCAGGCATAACCTGACCAGGCTCGTTCATAAAGTCATGTTCAATAAGCCACTGGCGTACAAACTCCTTTGAAAGCTGCTTCTGAGGTTCACCTTTCTCGAATTTCTCTTCATAACCGTCAGCATAGAAATAACGACTTGAGTCCGGTGTATGAATTTCATCAATGAGGTAAACCTTTCCATTGTGTTTTCCAAATTCATACTTTGTATCAACAAGAATAAGCCCTTGCCTGGCGGCTATTTCCTGACCACGCTGAAATAACTTGCGTGTATAGTCTTCCATTATTTCATAATCCTCTTTGGAAACAATCCCCTGAGCAATTATCTCCTCCTTTGAAATATTCAGGTCGTGCCCTTCATCAGCCTTTGTAGTAGGCGTAACGATAGGCTCGGGAAATCGCTGATTCTCCTTCATACCATCAGGAAGTTTCACACCGCATATCTCACGACAACCATTCTTATAGTCACGCCATGCCGAACCAGTCAGTATGCCGCGTATAATCATCTCTACTCTGAAACCCTCACATCTCAGACCAACAGTAACCATTGGGTCAGGAGTAGCCAGCTTCCAGTTAGGACAAATATCCGTAGTGGCATCAAGGAACTTTGCCGCTATCTGGTTCAAAACCTGCCCTTTGTATGGAATACCTTTAGGCAAGATAACGTCGAACGCCGATATACGATCTGTAGCGACCATAACCAACACGTCATCGTTGATGTTATACACATCGCGTACCTTTCCATGGTACACTTCTTTCTGCCCTTCAAAGTTGAAATCAGTTCTTGTTAATGCCTTCATTGTTATCTTGAATCTTTAGTTTGTCGTATGCTTCAACAATTTTCGTCACGAGTTTATGACGCACAATATCTTTCTGGTTCAGGTTTACAACACCTATTCCTTCAATATTTCCTAAAACGTTAATAGCCTCCTTCAGTCCGCTTGTCTGCTGACGAGGGAGGTCTATCTGTGTAAGGTCACCTGTTATTATCATCTTCGTGTTCCAACCCATTCGCGTGAGGAACATTTTTATCTGAGCTGTTGTTGTATTCTGAGCTTCGTCAAGTATTACTACTGCATCATTGAGTGTTCTGCCTCGCATAAAGGCAAGAGGAGCAATCTGTATAATATCCTTATCCATCATATCCTGAAGCTTTACTACAGGAATCATA
Organism: Prevotella sp.; assembly: GCA_041855685.1. Classification (GTDB taxonomy): domain Bacteria; phylum Bacteroidota; class Bacteroidia; order Bacteroidales; family Bacteroidaceae; genus Prevotella. The sequence continues at coordinate 28,681 of JBHAEQ010000050.1, forward strand.
TCTTCCAGTGAATCGTAAAGAGGTTGTAAATAAGGATCTATCTTCTCACGCATATCTCCAGGCAGGAACCCCAGCTTTTCACCAGCTTCTACAGCAGGCCTGCTTAGGATTATCTTCCTTACCGACTTTTCTTTCAAGGCTTTTACAGCAAGGGCTATACTAAGGTAGGTCTTACCAGTACCTGCTGGACCTACTGCGAAAACCATATCGTTGGAGTTGAAAGCATCTATTAGCTTTTGTTGATTTTCCGAACGTGCCTTTATAGCTTTACCCGACATATTGTAAACAACAACATCTTTCGATGAATCACGCCTTGTTGTCTGTCCATTGATAATATCGAAAATATCCTCATCGGCAATAGTATTATACTTCAAAATATGCCTGCGAATACTCTCGATATTTTCTTCTGCCACAGCCATATCCTCCTCACTGCCACGCAGACGGATGATATTATCCCGAGCTACAATACGCAACTTGGGAAACAACGATTTCACAAGTTGCAGATTACTATTGTTGACGCCATAAAACATTACAGGGTCAATATCCTCCAAAACAATATGTTTTTCTATCAATTTACTTTATTTTTATTTGGTGCAAAATTACTAAAAAAAAGGCAAATTGGAAAAGAAACCTAACACAAGAATTACTATTTATAGAATATTTTAGTAACTTTGCGCTATAAACAATATATAAATGAAGAAGGTTTCCCCAAAAAGATATATACAAGGTTTCTGCATTATCGTAATAGCTCTTGCCATAGCACGCGAAATAAAACCATCGCTTGCCTATTCTGCAAACGACAGAATCAAAGCTGATTCTGCAGAATATAATACGGATTCGCTGCTGATTGAAGAACGAGCAGATATTACAAACATTACTGCAACATCACAAACATTGACTTCTGCAAATCTTGAAGATTCATCATTCAAGCCACATAGAATATACAGTGTATCGAGTTTTCATAAGGCATTTCCCGACCAAAACGATGTGCAGCTCATAGCGGCACAGAAAAACGGAGTATCGCTTGTATCAAGTAGGAAAGAAGCTGAAGAACGTAAAAACGAATTAGTATATATTGGTTCCAATCCATATTTCTATACAGAAAGGGCAAAGAACAGCATTCCATATCTTGTACCAAAAGCTGCTTCTCTTTTACAAGATATTGGTGCTACTTTCTTCGATTCACTGCAAATAAAAGGTATTCCATTGCATAAAATAATCGTAACAAGTGTACTTAGAACTAAAGACGATGTAGAGGATTTGCAGAAAAGAAACTTTAATGCTGTAGCTAACTCATGCCATCAATATGCTACAACATTCGACATTTGCTACTATCGCTATAAGACTGTAGCCGACCCTGACGGTCCTAAACGCAGAACAGTTGCTAACGACACCCTGCAATGGGTGCTTTCTGAAGTACTTAACGATATGCGAAAACAGGGAAAATGCTACATAAAATATGAGCATAAACAAAGTTGTTTCCACATAACAGTAAGATAATCATTATGAATCTTGAGATAATGGAATTTGTGGAGAAGAATATTCTTCCGCGTTACAACGAGTTCGGAGCTTCGCACGGTATCCGCCATGCACAGTCTGTAATAAAACAAAGCATGGAGTTAGCTCGTCGAATTGGTGCCGATGAAGATATGGCATACGTAGTTGCGGCTTACCACGACCTCGGCATGTCAGGTCCAAGAGCAATACATCACATAACAAGCGGCAAAATCCTCATGGCTGATGCAAGGCTTAAAAAGTGGTTCACTCCAGAGCAGCTGCGCATTATGAAAGAGGCTGTCGAAGACCATAGAGCATCGTCATCACACAGCCCAAGAAGTATATACGGAAAAATAGTAGCAGAAGCTGACAGGGAACTTGAGCCTGAGATTGTCTTCACACGAACTATACAATACGGTTTGGAACACTATCCTGATATGAATGTCGAAGAACATTGGACACGTTTTCAAACCCACATGAAGGAGAAATACTCCGAAAACGGATACATACATCTGTGGATTCCCAACTCGCCAAACAAAGAACGACTGAAGAAACTACGCGAAACCATTGCCAACGAGAATGAATTGCGCAAGATATTCGACAAACTTTTTGCTGAACTAAAAGAATGAACGAGCAAAACGTAAAACAGAATTCACTAAAGGCGTGGATATTGGCTGCACGACCAAAGACTCTGACAGGAGCGATGGTTCCTGTGATGATAGGATTAGCTTTGGCTGTCGCCGACATGGGCATGCCTATTAACATCATTCCCGCTGTGCTGTGCATACTCTTTGCCATTATTATGCAGATTAATGCCAACTTCGTAAACGATTACTTCGACTGGCGCAAAGGCAATGACAAAGCCGAAACCCGATTAGGTCCGTTGCGAGCTTGCTCAATGGGATGGATTACTCCTAACGCCATGACTGCGGGCATTATCGCAACCACCATAACAGCAGGTGCTATAGGACTACCGTTGATTTATTACGGCGGCTGGCAAATGCTGATAATAGGATTACTATGCATAATATTCTGTATTCTATACACCACTACAATGTCATACATAGGATTAGGCGACTTGCTAGTACTTGTTTTCTTTGGCATTGTACCCGTAGGTGTAACTTATTACATTCAACTTGGCACCATCAATTTGTGGATTGTTATAATATCCGCAGCATGCGGATTAGTCATTGACAATCTACTCATTGTCAACAACTACCGCGACATTGATAACGACCGACAGAACGGCAAGCGCACACTTATTGTCATATTGGGAAGAAATGTAGGGCAGGCTATGTATTTTATATTCGGACTCGCTGCAACTATTGCAGTGGCTGCCTATACCGACTTCGACTGGCGTTCGCTAATAATGCTGCTATATTTACTGCCACACTGCAAAACCTACCAGCAATTAGGAAGACTCAACGGAAAAGAGCTTAACAAAGTACTCGGTAAAACTGCACGCAACAATCTGCTTTTTGGAATAGCAACATCTATAATTATACTCTTATGAAACGAATCCTCATCTCCTTCTTGTGCGTATTAACATCTCTCTCAACATTTGCAGAGCAGGTGATAGTGAAAAACGGCAAAGCAAAAGCACGGATAGTAAAGGCTGACCACAAAGCACAAACCGACACAGCAGCCGTTCTACTGCAAGATTTTGTGAAAAGAATAAGTGGCGCAAAACTGGCAATTGTTAACGACAACGCAAAGAAAGGTGATATTATCATAGGCGGAGATGCTGGAAATAATGCTGGTGGAGACGGCTATCAATTGATAACAAAAAACGGCTGTCTTTATATAAACAGCGGAGGCGATAAAGGTGCCGTACATGGTGTCGTTGCTTTATTAGAGAATTACCTCGGAGTAAACTACTATGCCTATAACTTCTACACATTAAAGGAATCTGCCAACATAGAACTCCCCAACATCAATGTAAGTTCTACTCCTGCTTTCCGCTACCGTCAGACATTCAGCTATGGCAATGAAGACCCTGTATATAAGAAATGGTTTGCACTTGAAGAACCGGCAGAGGTCTTTATAAACAATCTTTGGGTGCACACCTTCAACAATATTCTCCCTGCAAAAAGATTTGGCAAGACACATCCCGAATACTATTCGTTTCTTAATGGCGAGCGCCGTCCTGGCGAACATAGCCAATGGTGTTTGAGCAATCCCGACGTGCTGCAAGCGTGTATAACACAACTCGACAGCATTTTCAAAGAAAATCCAAACATGTCGATGATAAGTGTCTCACAGAACGACGGTAACGACACTTACTGCCATTGCCAAAAGTGCATGAAAATTTATGAAGAAGAAGGATCTATCAGCGGAGCATACATACGCTTTATGAATAAACTGGCAGAACGATTCCCCGACAAACAAATATCAACCCTTGCATATCTCTTCACATGCCAACCACCAAAGAAGGTAAAGCCTCTGCCCAACGTAAACATCATGCTATGCAATATAGACTGCAAACGAGAAGTACCCCTAACCGACAATGCATCCGGACAATGGTTTGTGCAGGCTATGGAAGGTTGGGCGGCAATAAGCAAAAATCTGTTTGTATGGGACTACGGTATCAACTTCGACAACACGGTGTCGCCATTCCCTAATTTCCACATTCTTCAACCTAACATACAACTTTTCCACAAGAACAACACAAAGATGCACTTTTCACAGGTGAATGGCATCAGAGGAGGAGACTTCTCTGAAATGCGTGCATATATGCTCGCCAAACTAATGTGGAATCCTTACCAGGATGCCGACTCGCTAATGCAAACATTCATGAAAGGCTACTATGGCAAGGCTGCTCCTTATCTTTATCAATATCAAAAGATTATGCAGGGTGCCCTGCTTGCTTCGCACAAGGAACTGTGGATATACGACTCGCCCATAACCCACAAGGATGGCATGCTGTCAAAACAGCTTCTCAAAACATATGACGAACTCTTCGACAAGGCAGAGAAGGCTGTAAAAGACGACCCACGTCGTTTAGCAAACGTACAAATGTCACGACTGACATTACAATACTCAAAATTAGAGTTTGCAAGAACAGAAGGAATTACTGATACAGAAAAGATTGTCGCCGACCTTAATCTGTTCGAGCAGCGAACAAAGCAATTCGGTGTTAAAACTCTCAACGAACGCAATAACCGACCTGAAGAATACTGCGACATATACCGCAAACGCTTCCTGCCACAGGCAGAAAAGAGCAAAGCTCTCGGAGCAAAAGTCATATTCCTCGACATTGACGGAGAAACAGCAAAGGGAGCAAATGCCGTCAGTCCGAAAGGTGCACCAGATGCACGTTATCAGACAATTGCCGGCAAAGCACTTACAGACGGACTCTACGGAGGAACAACCTATGTGGAGAGCTGGGTTGGCTGGTGTGGAAGAGACGCAAACTTCATAATAGACCTTGGAAAAGAAATCGAAATAAACCGAATAGCGACAGATTTCCTTCATCAGCTTGGGGCATGGATTCTGCTGCCAAAAGGAGTTGTCTATCAGACAAGTATCGACAACAAGACATGGAATGATTTTGGAACTGTTGATTTTCAAGAAGACAGAGACTTGAAAGTTAAGTTTGTTGTTGCAAAAGCAGAAACTTCAACTCCTGTGAAAGCACGATATGTAAAGGTTAATATCAAAACTCTTGGACTATGCCCCAACTGGCATTATGGTGTAGGTTATCCTGCATGGTTCTTCTTAGACGAGGTTAATATCTACTAAAACTTTCGTTTGTAAACACTCCATGATTAGTAATAAGACAACTATAAACAATTGGTATTACACTTGTAAACAACTTGTTTTATCATCGTCCTCCAGCTGAGGAACAAACAACCATTATTGCATTGAAAGGAAGCACATTTATAGTTTTTATGAAGTACATTTATGACGGAACTTCAATACATGCTGATTTAATTAACTAAACATGCTCAATTAAGAAGACAAGGAGTTGTCAATGGAGTAAAGTACAAATGCAGTTTTGATTATAAGGTTGTGTGGTTATTTAGAACAAAACCACTAAACAACCAGAAAACATGAGCTTGCGCCGAAAATTGAATAATTAATTATATATAAAAGTATAGCTTAATAAAAAGTTTTATTTGATTATTCTCCACAAAATCAGTAACTTTGTAATCCTTTGTTTCAAAACAAAGGATAACTATAAAATAAAGTAATGAAGAAAATATTATTATTCGGTGCTATGGCTTTCAGCCTCATGAGCTTCAGCCAAGATACACAAGTAATGACAGAAGAAGAGGGTATGACTGTTATCAATACAACAACTCTGGCACAGGACGTTAAGGGATATGTAGGCACAACACCTCTGAAGATTTACATAAAAAAAGGTAAAATAGTAAAAGTAAAGGCTCTGCGTAATAAAGAGACACCTAAATACTTTGCACTCGTAAAGAGTGACGTTCTCAGCAAGTTTGAAGGCATGTCAACCAAGAAAGCTGTAAAAGCTGAAGTTGATGCAGCAACAGGAGCAACTCTCTCATCAAAGGCTGTAATCAAAAACGTACAGAAAGGCAGCGAATACTATAACAAAAACAAATAAGTCGTGATTATAAAGTCAGCAGCATTCACAATTTCAGCACCTACGGTGAGAAAGTGTCCTAACGACACTAAGCCAGAGTATGCCTTCATAGGAAGAAGTAATGTAGGCAAATCGTCGCTCATCAATATGCTGTGCAACCAGAAGAAACTTGCCAAGACATCGGCAACACCTGGAAAAACTCTACTCATTAACCATTTCATCATAAACAACGAGTGGTACTTGGTTGACCTTCCAGGTTATGGCTTTGCAAAACGTTCCAAGACAATACAGCACCAGTTGCAGCAAATGATAACAGGCTATATTCTACAAAGACGACAGTTGGTGAATGTCTTCGTACTAATAGACATTCGTCTGGAACAGCAGAAAATAGACCGCGAATTTATTGACTGGTTGGGACAAAGCAACATTCCGTTTGCTATTATCTTCACTAAAGCCGACAAGTTAGGAAATGTAAAAGCTAAACAAAATGCTGAAGCATGGATGAAGAAACTGGAAGACGGCTGGGAGGAGCTTCCTCCTTATTTCATCACTTCAAGCGAAAAGAAGATTGGGCGCGAGGAAGTTCTCGACTATATTGAGAAATATCTATAACAACAAAGCAGGTCGCAGTTTCTTTATCACTTCGAGTGAAAACTTTTATATAACAGGGGGGCGTGCCAAAATGAAATGAACCCCAAAAGTTAGACAGAAAACTTTCGGGGTTCAGGTTCATATCAAGTTGCCGCTATTTTTTTCATGACTCCTTTTGATTAAACAACTTGATAAAGAGTAAACACACTATCATTTAGCTTGCAAATAACCCTGCCTTACTTAAACTGATAGCACCAGAAAGCGAATCCCGGCATTTTAATGACTGCCTCGGAGCTTGCCTTGCCTGTCTGTGGATCGTAGGAGTAAAAACCAGAGTCTTTCTCGCCCCATACAGAGAAAAGCAGCAAGTTGTCATAAGACGAAATGTGCGTAGAGTAGGCACAAGTGTTAGGTATGGGCAGCTTCTTAACCATCTTTTTATAAATATCAATTTCCACCGAAATAAAGGAACGGTCACGTGTCCAGTTAGGCATGGACGGGTTCGCCCAATAATTGGGAATGTCCATTATGCCGTAGAGCTTGCCATTCCTTGTATAGTGGGCGGAAGCCAACCAACGAGTCTTACCCGATTCGCCTTCGATTGCCTGATCATTGAATACCCAATTGTAGGTGGGGTCTATTTCCTGTGTACCTTTTTTGATACGCAGAATACCTGTTTTATACTTAGGGTCAAGCGAAAAAGCACCTCCGGCAATGAAGTAAATATCACCCTTCTCGTCTTTGAATACGTTTTTCTGCTCTCCATACGGGTATCCGGCATGAGTTAGTCCGGATTTATTTTCCTGTATGCGCTTCAAGACCTTATCTGTTTTCACATCGATAATCAGTATGTCAATCATCGGATCGACAACTGGTTTTCTCTTTTCATCGACATGCCAAAGAGGAAGATACATCAAATCGCCATCAATGAAAGGAGTACCAGTAAATGGCAAACGACCTGCCACAAGAGCATACGAACTTAGGGCTATTTCACCTGTCAGTGTCATTGTTGCAGGATTGAAAATCAGCAGCTTGCCAGTCATTGTAGATAGATAACCTTTTTCCTTGGAATAGATGGTGCCATGCGTGACAAAGCTGTTCACGGGCAATTCCAGGCTTGCTCCTTTCGTAAGAGTGCCATCGGGCTGACGTAGCCATTGCTGGAATGTATTGGAATTTCCATAGTCCGGAGTGGTGAAAATCATATTGTCAAATACCGGTAATGGCGCCATTCCGAATCCAACCTGATATGCATTGGAGTTATCTACCGTCTTTGGGGAAGTTCCATCGATAATTTGCAGCCATGACGTACCAGAACTCCCTTCTGGATTGGTTATCATCGAAAGGACGGCAAGATTCCCTTTGCTACCGGCCGGAACAGGAGGTATAGGATCATCATTACTACAGCTTGTCGTCATAAAACCTGCAAGGCATGCAAGCCCTGCCCATTGAAATACTTTTTTTGTTCTCATTTTTTTATAGAATTAAAGTTGTTATTTATTTGAATACATACCGCAAGCGCACGGAAAAGGTCCGTCCTGGAAGCGGATAGTTGAATTCGCTGAATAGTTTGGCATCGGTTACATTGCCCATTTTGCCTGATAGAATCAACGCTCCGCTCAGCATTGTATATTCTATGCCCATATCTAACCGAAGCGAGCGGGGAATGCGCCGTTCCTGATATATACTTTGCTCGAAATCGTAGAAATATTGCTCCACAAAAGCCGCATCAGCAAAGAAACGGGCATTGGTATTACGAACTCCCAAAAAGTTCTCCTTATGCAATTCCAGTCCTGCATTGGCCATAAGGTATGGAATGTTGGGCATCCTCAGTTTGTACGTTGGGTTGGGAACTTGGCTTAAATACTCGTATTTTCGGATGTCGCGCAAATCTTGGAACGTAACATTGGCATAGCCGTAGAGCCACGAGAGGATATCCGCTTTTACCTCGGCTTCTACTCCGAGCGAACGCATCTCACCGAAATTTTCGTATTGCGTCTGATAGATATTCCTTGTCTGCCGTATCATATCCTGTAAGTGGCTGCCGAAGAGATTCACTTCGAACTGGAAAATCCCATGCGGTATTTTCTTTTCCCAAATAGCCCCGATATTGATATTGGTCCCTCGCTCCGGCAGCAAATTACCCGACGGAGCGACCAAGTAACCATCACCTATCAATTCTCCCTCGGTTGGCGTACGCACTTCGTAGGCTGCCGAAATCTTACCCATCAGTTCCTTGGAAAAGCGGTAACGCAAAGCATTGCCTATACCCCAATAATGTTTTTCCAAATTGATGGGCCTTTCTTGATTGCCTGCCATAAATTCCCGCAAGGTGGTCTCCATGGAATAGAAATAGTATTTGCCTGTCAGGGAGTTGAGCAGGCGGTCGTCCGGAGACTTATAGTCATAGCTTAGTCCCGCCACTAAGCTATTCATATCACTGTCGTAATTGGTTTTATAACCGAGCGCGCGGTCCTTGAGTGCATCTTTGGGACGGCCGTGCGCATACACTTGTGACGTGTGCAGGTTCAGCGCATGCTGCGGGGAAAGGATGTAGTTCAAATTCAGCTTTGTGCCAACGTGGGTCTTATGAATAGTACTATTGGACGGAGCTGAACCCGTCTCGCCACCCAATGGATGCACGGGATTGTAGGGTTCCATCTGCCAGTTGTAGCGATGCATGGCAGTGTCAATGTAGTTGAAGCGCGTAACGGCTACAGCGCCGCTGAAATTTAAATCCAGACCCTCGGTGAGGAAATCCTTTTTCTTTATTTCCGTTTCCAGCACGCCGGCTATCGATTTGCTGTGCGCATGCCGGATATTGGAAAAGACGCCTTGTATCTGCTTGCTGTTTTTCACACCTTCCATTTTAATTTCCAATTCATCGAAATACCACTTACGGGCTTTCATTCCGAGTGCCCCCGCCATGGTCTCGAAACGGTCGTGATCGCGCTTTATAATCAGACCTTGGTGATAGGGCGACTCCATCGTATAATCGTTGTCCGAATAGGTATAAAAACCTCCGCCACCCAGCTCTATGCCCACATTGGGCAGGTTGCGCTTCACGATGGCGGTTGCCTTGTGGGTATTGAATGACTCAATGGCATACGAAACATCGAGATACCGCGGAGGATATTCCTTTATTACCACATTGACAGCCCCGCCCATGGCCGACCCTCCGAATTTGGCAGGAACAACACCTTTATATATTTCGATGCGGTCTATCATGCTTATCGGAATATCGTTGATATCGATAAAATCCGAATGTTCATTCATAGGCGCCTCATCAATGAAGAATCCTATGCGTTTGCCTTCCAGCCCGCGCACTGACAGACGCGAAGCACTACCCACGCCTCCTTGCGAACGTATGGTCACTCCCATGGTTTTACTGAGAATGTCGCTAACGTCGCTTACCGAACCGGCAAGTTGTGAAGCCGACAGTACCGTAACAGGCATTGCCTGCTCACGTATTTTGCGGGCTTCGCTCTTGCCCATTACAATCACCTCTTCGAGTGATTGGGACTCGGCTTTCAGGCGGATGATGATTTTCTTGACTCGCTCTTTCCCCACTGTGACCTTACAGGTTTGCGTATGGTAACCCATAAAACTCACGGTAAGCATATAGGTGGTTGGGGGAATATCAGAAAAAGAGAACTCCCCATGCCCATCTGTTGCGACGCCCTTTTTAAGTTCCTTGATAAAGATAGTTGCACCAGGCAGTGGCTCTTCACCTGAATCGTCGATGACCATGCCCGCAATCCGTCCGCCCCCTGTTTGGGCGGAGACACTAATGCTCATTAGCATCAGTGAAAAGAAAAAATAGAGTACTTTCTGTTTCATGTTTGTTTATCTGAATATTAGTCGCTTCGGTTACAATGCTTCTCACTCTCTGTTGTTTGCCAAACCTATAGTTTTCTCTGAAACCACAAGAGCATATCGCCTACATACATCAGCAGGCTTCCTGCGAGTCTAGCATATCCGGTCAGTCTGATATTCCTATTAATACTTTTCTGTTTAAAAACTATACTTGGCCTTTGCCCATACCTCCGAGTTGTATTTGTACAGGCCAAACATCCCTTCGTCGCCTCCGAACCAATCATAACCCACCGATAGTTGGATGTGGTCATTCAGCGCATAGGAGGAGGTAAAGCGGCTGAACCATCCCTTGTGGCTGAGGTCGAAATAGGTGAAGTTGGATAATTGCAATGTGCTGTCCAACAGTTTTTTAGACACATTGAGTGTGAGGAGTGACTGATGACGAGGTTGTGCTATTTGATTTTCATATCGCAGAATACTTTCCGAAGAAAACTGCGCCATCACCATCCATTCATGAGGCGCATACCAATCCACGCCCACGAGATAATTCACCGTGTTGAAGCCCTTCTGCTCCATAGCTCCCGCCTCGGGCTTGTAGCTGAAATGTTTACCCACATTGAACGCTGCTTCGCCACGCAGGACAAACTGCCCCAACGGCTTGGATATATCTCCTCCGAAGAATCCCATGCGGTA
>JBHAEQ010000051.1:0-48381 GCA_041855685.1 Prevotella sp.
ATACGCCCCATAATCGGAGCTTTCCCCGACTTGTCCAGACCGCTCTTTTTAAGGTAGAGCAATACTTTCATTTTCTCTGTTTTCATACGCTTTAATATTTGTGGGCAAAGTTACCCGAATTAAAGCGTTCCTCACTTATGCAGAAAACTGCCGACCGAAGCAACAGCCACACGATTGAAAATAATTCAGTTACCGAATATTACTCCATCGTTACCTATGGTAAAATCGGGTAACGGTTTAGTAACTGAACTTCTGCTTTAATCTGCATATTACTGCCCTTTACGAACAGGGCATTTTTATGCAAATCATTCCGTTTCTTCCTCATTATCAGTCTGTTTGCACCAACTTCGATTTCTCTTCATTTTCGTTGATTAGTTGCATCTGAAAACAGCCCATATCGGCACCTAAAACGGTCCACTTTGCAAGGCAATACTAAGCTCAGTCGAAATTTAACGGGGAAGCTTTCGGAGTTAAGAGATTATGAACAACAACGTAGGGACAGACCCCGTGGCTGTCCGCACAACCAAACCAACCAAACAACTAAACCACAAACAACTTTACAAAACGACATTTTGACCAACGCAGTGAGGCGCATATGAGTTCAATAAAACCCCTGGCTTTGACGGCCAGAGGCTTTATTCCTGTTATCAGTCGGTGGATTTATTCTTCACTGTCGTCCCACAGACTGCTGCTATCCGACGTGATGAAACTATTGCCCTTGCTCTGTGCGGGTCCCGTGGCCGGGTCTTCGCTGATGCCTATACCTGTACTTGAACCGGCCATGATGCCCTCTGGCTCAACAGCCTCTACCTTGATACTGGGTGACAGATATATTTTCTTCTTCATAATGCGATTATTATTTACGGTGTTGTTTAATGATGATAACTTATTCTTTAGAAATGGAATATATGCTTACTTCTTCACAATCTTCTTCCCGTTGACCACGTAGATACCGGTAGCAAGGCTGTTCTTGACATCTTCGTAATTGTCGGCTATCTTCCGGCCTTGCAAATCGTAAACGGCACCGCTGCTGATGCTGCTCCCTGCGTTGACGGAACTGATACCGGTGGAAACGCCATCAACGACAAAGCGATAGCTCTTGGCTGCGGATGCCGATGGCAGGACAAGGTATGCACGGTAAGCGGGAATAGTAGCATTGGTATTCTCCGTTTTTACCGGATGCCAATAGTTGTCGGATTGCAGGATGTAAGCACCGGCATTAGCGGCCTCTTCATTCGTCAAGCCTGTTACAGTACCCACGAAGACTGTAGAGGATGTCGACGCCGGTTGTGCTTTCACACTGATATTCTCACCGCCCAGATTCACGGACCTATCCGTCACCTTTATCATATAGGGCTGATAAGCAGAGAGCATATTACCCGAGCCTGTGGTGAAGTTCACCGTAGTATGGGCATCATCTACATTGCTGAAATCACTGTAAGTGGTGTTCACAGGAACGGGCAGGTCATAGGGCAGGCAAACCGTATAATATCCCTCACTGAACGTGCGGCTGTTGGTCAACTTCTTGGCAAGAAACTCCAAGCCAACCGGCAGTGCAGTGCCGTCAGTGATCCGGAAGTCGTCGCACGCCCATCCGTCGGCGCCATGGTAGATATAGTTGGCTGATCCTTTCTTGCTCTCCTTGCAGGGCGTTGGTATCGTGTCCTCGCCTAAGGTCTGGGCCCAGGCTGATCCGAGCTTGCCGAGTACATAGCCGCTCTTGAGCTGGGCAACGGTAACAAGCTCCCCACTTGCTGAAAAATCACTGTTAATGAAATAGCAATTATCGACAGTGCCGTCGCTTCTATCATCGTCATTAAATGAATAAATGATAGGATCATACATCCAGTCACTTGTATCAGTACCAAGGAAAAGACAATTACTTATTATGTTGTCTTTATTAGATTCTGAAAGGTAATCGAAGGATCCAGCGATGCCGCCGGATACTTCACCTGCATAGACATCGGCATCCGACCAACAGTCGGTTATCTTGCCACCTTTCGTAACATTACCCACGATACCGCCTCCTAAACCTGCACAATTTAGTTTACCACTGAAAGAACAGTTACTTACGAGGCCACCAACCATCATATTAGCTATACCACCTAAACCATTATAGTCATTGCTGGATATGCTGTCTGTGATGAAGCCCTCAACATGCAGATTGGTTATCTTGCTATTGCTGTTGATGACACCAAACAGGCCGGGATAGTCCTGATATTCGTGTTTTCCGATATTGATCGTATGATGAGCGCCATCGAATGTACCATTGTAGTTTTCAATAGCCTTCCACGATCCTGTCCCTTCGCCGTAAACAGAGACCAAGTCGATATCCTTCGTGAGTTTGGCACTGACATCGCCTCTGACGTTGTTGACGAAATTGCGGAACTTGACGAAATCCTCAGCCGTACTCAGCAGACAAGGATTCTCCGTTGTGCCGTCACCATTCAGGTTGATACCCACATTGAGCACACAGTTCACCTTCATGTCGGCAAGCACCTGCGTATCGGCGGTCACGGCAACTTCTTCATTGTCGCCGTCCGTCGTATTGTAACTGACATTATAGATATACTCTGCATCGTAGCCGTCGCCCGCGAGTTCCTGTATTGTGGGCAGGTTAAACTTATTATATCGGTTCACGAAGAGCGTGTCGAATGCGACGTTGTTCTTCAGGAACTGCACGAGATAGACCTGTGCCGAGTCGTTGCCTGTCAGCATCGGTGTGTCATCAGTGTTGAGCGTCTGGCCCCATACGGCATCGGTGCGGCCAGCCTGCAAGGCACGGGCGACGGCACCGCTCTGGAGCTGGGCAGCAGTGACGATGGTAGCGGTAGCTGTAAGTGAATCTTTATGTAATGCCTTGTCGGCAAAGCAGTTGGTTACGGTGCCGCTGTTGTGTACCACCATGGATGAAGAGCCAATGGAGGCATCGCCGGGATATACCTCTACATAGTTATTGTTAAGAGAGAGACAGTTCTTGATGATACCAGCATTATTATTATATCCGCAAACACCGCCCGCGGTTTTATTGTTCACGCCACTCCAGCGTTTCTTAAGTGTGGTCTTCAACACAGCACAATCAGCGATGGTACCGCCATTGTTGCTCGCAATACCAGCCGTATTGTTGTCTCTACCTTGTATCCAAGCGCCGAAGATGGTGATACCCTGAATGGTACCGTTGTTGGTCTGGGCAATAAGAGCGCTATTGCCAAGTACGGAAGCCGAGCAGAGAGAGAACGTGAGGTTCTTCACAGTGCCGCCGGCAGCGATAGAACTGAAAAAAGGTTGCTGATCCCAGAGGCCACGATCTTTGTTAAAGTTGGAGATGGTATATCCCTGTCCGTCGAGAGTGCCGGCGAAGTTGGTGATCATAGTCCACGCATTCGATGCGCTCCAAGTGGCGAAGTCGATGTTATTTGTCACCTTACCCGTGGTATAGACATTGCCTGCATTCACCGAGGCGGCAAAGTTGGCAAAAGTTTCGGGCGAACTGATAGCACAGTATTCGGCAGGGGAAGGGGTAAGGGTAAGGTCCTGCTTCACTGGCTGGTTCACCAGGCTGTCGGCTGACCATGAATAATAAAGGGTAGAATCGTAAGCCGCACCATAAACTTGCTTTAATAAGTCAGGCTTGGGCATACCTAAGGTTTTACCATAGTTGGTATAAGCAGTTTGCACGGTGGTAGAGCCATTAGTGTATGTCAAGCGGCACACCTTATTAGCTATATCACTACTTAAAGCAGGCACAGTGCCAGAACCAAGAACCTGTCCCCACACCTGCTCGCTCTGCGAACCTTGCAGCAACCAAGCCACTTCGCCACTCTTCATTTGGGCGGCACTAATTTGTTCTGTGTAGCGGTTATTATCACTACCGTTCAGGTAATAACATTCCTCAGCCGCATGAAAATATCCGCTACCATTTACGGAAATAGCATTGGCTCTTCCTCCTCCGGATGCATTACCAGTGAAAAGGCAGTTGGTTATCTGCCGATCTGTACGAATAGCCATCATACCGGCAATACCCCCCGCATAAGCGCCACTACCGCCAGCAATATTAGTAACAGTAGCATCCGACCAGCAATTTGTTATCGAGCCTCCAGTCAAGAAGCCTACAATACCACCCAGATAAGTTGAACTGCCATTGACTGTACCACTAAAAGAACAACACTGCACATAGCCCTTATTTTCAGCAGCAATGCCGCCACAATAAGGCGCTACAGCCGCAGTAGAGATGACGCTTCCTTGAATATGGAGATTCTTAATGGTACCATAATTTTGCTTTATGAAGCCAACCTTTGCACTACCAATTGTATTATAGATATAAAGATTGGTAATAGAAAAGCCATTACCATCGAATGTACCGGAAAAAAAACTAATGGATGCCCATGACGTGCCAGAAGACTCGCTGCACACAGTTGACAGGTCGATGTCAGCGGTGAGTTTACCGCAGATTGATGTCTTGCCTGCGTTCACGGAGTCGCGGAACGCTGTGAGGTCTCTGGCATCCTCAATGAGATAGGGATTCGTGGAGGAACCGTCTCCTCCCCCGAAGTTGCCATCGGTGGCAAATGAAGGCAGATAAAGGCTGCACAATAAAAAGGCTGTCAACAGGCGGAGAGAAGAAAGAAGGGGGCTGTTAAAGGAGTGCCCCCTCCTGATCCTGCTCACGCCGTGAGCCTGTGAGTGATAAGTTGAATTATTCTTCATACTTTATATTTATTTATTTAATAGTATTGAGTTCGTATTCTACTGTCTTTTGTATTGTTTACAAATAGCATTGGGGGTATAAAACATGACCCGATAGCTCACGCAAAATTAGGCAAATCAATGAAATAATTCAATAATTAGATGAAAATTTATAATAGAGAGTGAATTTTTTAGGGGTAAAATGGGCTAAAATTGATAAAATTGAATTAACTTTATAGCGTATTGAGCACGTTTTTGTCATTGGCATCACTCAAGCATCTCGTTCGCAATTTCTATCATTGTTATGCATCAAACCGCAAGAATCGTCTGCGCCTGACGATTTTTCTTTTTAGGTATTTTTATGGTGTTGGGTACCATGCCTCTACAGTTTTTTAACATCATGGGGTCGCCTCTTCCTTTCCTGACTTCTTCACGGTCACACATCTCACGTTCCTCACCGAAGAAATCAAGCTGAGGATGGCGGCGTGAGTTCTCCATGGAAATCCATTCTTTTTTGTTTCAGCATCAGCTATAGGAATTAAAAACCCCCTCTCCTTTTGCAAGAAGAGGGGGCAAGTGATTCATACGAATTGTATTAGTTGTTCTCTGGACGGAGTTTTCTTACAACTATTGCTGTACGCCACATTTCAGAATCGCGGATAACAGCAAGCTCTTTCTCCAATCCCTCACGATAGTCGGGCTTAGAGTTGGCATCAATGGAAATCTGTGCCTCATTGCCTGTCTTCACTGAGTCGTAAAGTTGCTGAAACACGGGCTTTACTGCATCGTGGAAACGAGGATACCAGTCGAGTGCTCCACGTTGTGCTGTTGTCGAACAGTTTGCATACATCCAGTCCATACCATTGGCTGCAAAGAGTGGCATGAGCGACTGGGTTAATTCTTCCACAGTCTCGTTGAAAGCCTCGGAAGGCGTATGACCGTTTTCACGCAATACTTCATACTGTGCCAGAAGCAATCCCTGAATGGCTCCCATCAGAGTGCCGCGCTCGCCGGTGAGGTCGGAAGTGGCCTCGCGCTGGAATGTTGTCTCGAATAGATAACCCGAACCAATACCTATGCCAAGAGCCACGGTACGTTCAAAAGCACGACCGGTAGCATCCTGATAGACAGCGTATGACGAGTTCAAGCCACGACCCTCAAGGAACATTGTGCGCAACGAAGTGCCGGAACCTTTTGGCGCAACCAGTATCACATCAATATCATCAGAAGGAACACAACCTGTGCGGTCGTTCCATGTAATTGCAAAACCGTGAGAGAAATAAAGTGCCTTGCCGGCTGTGAGATATTTTTTTAGAGTTGGCCACACGGAGATGACAGCTGCATCTGAGAGCAGACACATAACGATAGTACCTTTCTCAGCCGCCTCCTCAATGGAGAAGAGGGTCTCACCAGGAACCCAGCCGTCAGCAACAGCCTTGTCATAGGTTTTGCCGGCACGCTGTCCTACGATGACATTGAAACCGTTGTCACGAAGATTAAGAGCCTGACCTGGTCCCTGAACACCGTAACCAATAACTGCTATTGTCTCGTTTTTCAACACCTCACGAGCTTTTTCAAGTGGAAACTCCTCACGTGTCATTACCTCTTCGATAACTCCACCAAAATTCATTTTTGCCATAATTATGTTTATTTTATGTTAAATGGTTATACAAATCTTATTTGCGAACGCACACATTCAACTTCGCCTTCAGGCGTTACCTTGCTTATGCGTATGAGATATTCTCCCGTTTCTTTTCCTGTCTCTTTATAGAACCGCAGAGTGTCACCTGCATGACTCTCTGCCACGTATGCAATGTCTAAACGCTTTATACGATGCTGCTTGTAATAATCTACTGGGAATACATCAAGAACATGCTCTATTGATTTCACAGAATTAACATGACCGTTTATGTCCACATCGTTGTACTTAGCAACATACTCACCCACAAGCTCGGCGCTATCGGTCATTTTCACACGCGACGGCTTGTCTATAGGATTAATCTTTTCTGTTTCTATCCATGTCATTATCTCTCCATTGCGTATATCGAGCAGATTGACAGGCTGACGTGTCTCTGTATCAATCATTGCCCATATTGAGCGTCCATATCCCAAGATACGCCCGTCGCCACCTTCAATCATAAAGTTACGATTGGTAAAGTAGCGCATAGCACTCTCCACCCATGTCTCAACATTAAAACTCTCGTAAATCTTCGGCATTTCCTCCATTTCTATTACAAGTCGTGAGAGCACCCAAGCCTTTTTAATACTCAATAGATAAGGCATGCCGAACCCACGGTCATTGCTATGGAGGTCGGAGGCATTCAGAAGATGATTACCCAAATGTCCCATGAACAATTCCATGTTCATATCGCAACGGAATGGTTCTGCTACATTTCTGTATCTACCTACTTTTGGAAGCATTCTGTTTTCTCGTTTTCACGTTGTGAGAGATACTCGTCAAGATGTTCTATATGATCTCGGGTAACAGCAATACGTCCTGAACGCACAAACTGCAACACAACACCAAAATCGTTTAGCACATTGTAAAGTTCTGTTATGGTCTTGCTCTTTCCCTTACGTTCCACAATGCTGAATGTAGGGTTCATTTCAACAATGCTGCCACCGTGTTTTCTTATTGTCTTACTCACCTCCGGATTATTCATTGCCAATGGTGTGCTAATCTTTATCAAACATGTTTCAACAAAGAATATCTCGCTGTCAGTAAAGTAGTTAGCCTTTATCACATCAATCTTTTTCTCAATCTGCTTGACAATGATACTTGCCGTGTTCTCATCGCACCAGCATGTGAGAGTGTATTTATGAACTCCGGGAATGCTTGAACCGCATACCGTGAGACTTTCTATATTGACCTGACGACGTGTGAACACAGCGGTAATCTGATTCAGTATTCCTGCAAAATTCTCAGAATATATAATCATTGTGTAGAATGTCTGTCCTTCGTGCGATAAAACATTCTTGTCAACATCGTTGCATTGACGTTCGCATGTTGAGCAGTCACCACACTGCCCGCCAGTCATGCTATTGGCTTGACCAAGCTCAACAGCTTTCAAATTATCATTTGCAATCATCATTTACTAAGATTTTATCTCCAGAAGCATCTCATCGACATTTGCTCCGGGAGGGGTCATTGGCAATACATTGTCTTCCTCTTTAACCGCACACTGCAACAGAAAAGCCCCGTCAGTATTGAGCATTTCGGCAATGGCATCGTCCAAGTCGGCCCTGTCGGTCACGGTGCGCACAGGAATATTGTAAGCTGAGGTTATCTGCTCATAATCAGGATTGAGCATTGGAGTGAACGAGTAGCGCTTGTTGAAGAACATGTACTGCCACTGGCGCACATTTCCAAGATAATTATTATTCAGAAGAATTATCTTCACAGGAGAACCTTGTTCCATGATAGTACCAAGTTCCTGAATGGTCATCTGCAAACCGCCGTCTCCTACAAACAGGCACACTGTACGGTAGGGAGCTCCGAATGTGGCTCCTATAGCAGCAGGCAGTCCGAAACCCATTGTTCCGCAACCACCTGACGTAACAACCGAGCGCCCTTCAGTGAATTTGAAGTATCGGCAGCCAAACATCTGGTTCTGACCAACATCAGTAACCAGTATGGCTTTGTTCTGAGTGGCTTCGCTCACACGCCTTACAACCTCTCCCATAAGCAATGGACCTTCCTGCGGGAAGAGTGCTTTCTCTATAACCTTGTTGTATTCCTTGTCGGCATAAGGAGCAAAGCCGTCGCACCATGCCTGATGCTTGGCTTCATCAACAAGTTCTGTTACCTGCCGCAATGTTTCCTTGCAGTCGCCAAGCACTGCCACATCGGCTTTTACATTCTTGCTAATCTCGCTCGGATCTATATCAAAATGTATAATTTTTGCCTGTTTGGCATAAGTGGCAAGGTTGCCCGTAACACGGTCGTCAAAACGCATGCCCACAGCGATGAGAACATCGCACTGATTGGTCATTACATTCGGACCGAGATTGCCGTGCATACCCAGCATACCTTTATTTAAAGGATGATCAGTTGGTATTGCCGATAGTCCTAGCAAAGTTGTACCTACAGGAATCTGTGCTTTCTCTATCAATGCCAGCAGTTCCTCATGAGCATTACCGAGTTCTACACCCTGCCCTACCAGCATAAGTGGCTTTACAGAGTTGTTGATAAGTTGTGCTGCACGTTCAATTTCGGTATAATCAGTCTGAGGCACAGGTTTATACGACCGAATAAAGTCCACTTTCGCAGGCTCATAGTCAACGAGTCCGGTTTGTGCATTCTTTGTAAAGTCAAGAACTACAGGTCCCGGACGTCCGCTGCGTGCAATATAGAAAGCACGACTCACAGCCCATGCTATATCTTCAGGTCGGCGTATCTGGAATGCCCATTTAGTGATAGGCTGTGTGACGCCTATTACATCAACTTCCTGAAAAGCGTCGGTACCGAGGAAAGCAGCTCCTACTTGTCCACAGATGACAACCATAGGTGTTGAGTCAATCATTGCATCTGCCACACCCGTGATAGTATTCATGGCACCAGGACCTGAAGTCACTATTGAGCATCCAACCTTTCCACTCACACGGGCATAGCCTTGAGCTGCATGCACTGCTCCTTGTTCGTGTCTAACCAATACATGATGAATCCTGTCTCTGTGATCATAAAGTGCATCGTATGTAGGCATAATGGCACCACCCGGATAACCGAAGAGAACTTCTACTCCTTCGTTTTCCAGGCTGCGCATCATTGCCTCTGCACCAGTAATTTTCTCCATAATCTAATCTATTATTCTTACGCCTCCCTTATCTGCCGATGACACTGACTGTGCATAGGCACGGAGAGCTTTTGAAACAATACGTTTACGTTTGAGCGGTTGCTGTTCTCTGGAAGCAAGTTCTCCGTCGCTTAGACGAACATTTATGCTTCTGTTAGGAATATCTATATCTATTATGTCGCCATCGACTATCTTGCCTATGTTTCCACCGGAAGCGGCTTCAGGCGAGATGTGCCCTATTGACAACCCTGAAGTTCCTCCCGAGAAACGCCCGTCGGTTATCAATGCGCATTCTTTTCCCATATGCATACTTTTTATATATGATGTAGGATAAAGCATTTCCTGCATGCCAGGTCCACCTTTAGGCCCTTCATGGGTTATGACTACGACATCGCCTTTCTTAACCTTTCCGCCGAGTATTCCCTCACAGGCATCGTCCTGAGAATCGAATACAACAGCAGGACCAGAGAATTTCCAAATGCTGCTATCCACTCCTGCGGTCTTTACTACACAACCGTCTTGGGCTATATTTCCAAAGAGAACAGCCATTCCGCCATCCTTGGTGTAAGCATGTTCTATATCACGGATACAACCGTTCTCACGGTCTGTATCAAGGGTTTCATAGCTGGTATCATGGGTACCCAGAGTGTTGCAGAACTTTCCGCATGGGGCACTTGAGTATATACGTTTTGCCTCGGGATTAATATCTTCTTTAAGTATTGAGTACATCTCAATGTCGTGGGCAAGCGTATGTCCGTTCACTCTTTTTACACTCGTATCGATGAGTCCGCCCTTGGCGAGTTCGCCGATAAGTCCCATCATTCCTCCGGCGCGTCCGCATTCCTGAACGGAATATTTCTGGCTGTTAGGAGCAAGTTTGCATAGGAAAGGAGTTTTACGTGAAAGGGCATCAATGTCTTTCATTGTAAAATCAACTCCTGCCTCTTGTGCAACAGCAAGTAGGTGGAGCACTGTATTGGTTGATGCACCCATGGCTATGTCAAGTGCCATGGCATTAAGAAAAGCTGTTCTTGTAGCTATGCTTCTTGGCAATACACTCTCATCGCCATTCTCGTAATAAGCAAAAGCGTTCTTAACAATCTGCTGCGCCGCCTGCTTCATCAGTTCCACACGATTCGCATGAGTAGCAAGGATAGTACCATTTCCTGGAAGCGACAGTCCGATAGCTTCTGTAAGATTATTCATTGAATTGGCAGTGAACATTCCTGAACAGCAGCCGCAACCTGGGCAGGCTCTGTTCTCAACTTCAGCAAGTTCTTCATCGCTTACTGTTGGGTCAGCACCTTTCACCATAGCTGCAATAAGGTCAAGATTCTCACCTTTATATACTCCTGCTTCCATAGGACCTCCTGACACGAAGACGGCAGGAATATTCAACCTCATAGCCGCCATGAGCATGCCGGGAGTTATCTTGTCGCAGTTTGATATACATATCATTGCGTCTGCCTTATGAGCATTGCACATATATTCGACAGAATCAGCAATAATATCGCGCGATGGAAGACTGTAAAGCATGCCGTCATGCCCCATGGCTATTCCATCATCAATGGCTATAGTATTGAACTCGGCTGCATAACAGCCCATTTTTTCTATTTCTTTTTTTACTATCTGCCCGGCTTCATGAAGATGGGTATGTCCTGGAACAAATTGAGTAAACGAGTTTACTATAGCAATTATTGGTTTTCCGAACTGTTCACGCTTCATTCCATTTGCCACCCAAAGAGCACGGGCACCAGCCATTCTGCGTCCTTCCGTACAAACTGAACTTCTTAATGCATGCTTCATATTTTGATATAATAATCTTTTTTATAATTAAACGGTGTTAATCACTTTCTTAACAGAAATTATCCTTAACCTTTTGTCAAATTTTCCTGCAAAGATACACTTTATTTCCGTTACAACAAATAAATCAAGAAGTAATTTGCCTTTAAGTATTAAATTTATAACATAATTCAATATTATACTTTCATTTTTATATGAAAATAGGCATAAATGAATACAAAACGACGAGATAAGCCTCTTGCCTACCTCGTCGTGAGTTATACTTAATTTTATATTACATCATGCCACCCATACCTGGAGCACCGCCCATTGGAGACATTGGCTCCGGTTCCGGCTTATCTACGATTAAACATTCTGTTGTAAGGAACATGCCTGCTATAGAAGCCGCATTCTCCAAGGCTACACGAGCAACCTTTGCAGGGTCAACGATACCAGCTTTACGCAAGTCTTCATAGACTCCAGTACGAGCATTGTATCCGAAATCGCCCTCGCCTTCGCTCACTTTCTGAACAACAACAGCTCCCTCGCCACCAGCATTGAAGACAATCTGACGCAGAGGTGCTTCTATAGCACGCTCAATGATGCTGATACCTGTCTGCTCGTCCTGATTATCACCTTTAATATTCTTAAGAGCAGTAAGGGCGTGGATATATGTAGAGCCGCCTCCCGCAACAACACCTTCTTCTATTGCGGCACGAGTTGCACAAAGTGCATCGTCAACACGGTCTTTCTTCTCTTTCATCTCAACCTCAGAGTTTGCACCAACATAAAGTACAGCAACACCACCAGAGAGTTTAGCAAGACGCTCCTGAAGTTTTTCCTTGTCGTAAGAAGAGGTTGTATTCTGAATCTCGGTCTTAATCTGGGCAATACGAGTCTGAATGTTTTCTTTCTCTCCACTTCCGTTGACAATTGTAGTATTGTCCTTGCTTACTACCACCTTATCAGCCGAACCGAGCATATCTATTGTCGCCTGCTCAAGTTTCAAGCCTTTCTCCTCGCTTATAACAACACCACCAGTAAGAACTGCAATATCCTCAAGCATTGCCTTACGACGGTCGCCGAAGCCTGGTGCCTTAACGGCACAAATCTTCAAACCGGCACGCAGACGGTTAACGACAAGTGTTGTCAATGCCTCTGAATCAACATCTTCTGCAATTACAAGCAGTGGACGACCAGTCTCTGCAGCAGGCTGTAGAATTGGAAGGAAGTCTTTAATGTTAGAGATTTTCTTGTCGTAAATAAGAATCAATGGCTGTTCCATAACGCACTCCATCTTGTCTGTATCAGTTACGAAGTAGCCTGAAAGATAGCCACGGTCGAACTGCATACCTTCAACAACACCTATGTAAGTGTCGCGGCTCTTGCTTTCCTCAATAGTGATAACACCATCCTTGGAAACCTTACGCATAGCATCGGCAAGGAGTTTACCAATCTCAGAGTCGTTGTTTGCAGAAACTGTTGCTACCTGCTCAATCTTATCGTAATTGTCACCCACCTGCTCGGCATTTGACTTAATATAGTCAACAACAGCATTCACTGCTTTGTCTATACCACGCTTCAAATCCATTGGGTTGGCGCCTGCTGTAACGTTCTTCAACCCCTCTGCCACAATAGCTTGTGTAAGAATGGTTGCAGTTGTTGTACCATCGCCTGCATCATCACCAGTTTTTGAAGCTACACTCTTAACAAGCTGTGCACCAGTATTCTCAAATTTATCCTCAAGTTCAATTTCCTTTGCAACGGTTACACCGTCCTTGGTAATCTGTGGAGCACCAAATTTCTTTTCAATAACAACATTACGTCCTTTTGGACCGAGTGTTACTTTCACTGCATTAGCCAACTGGTCAACACCTCTTTTAAGAAGGTCGCGGGCATCTACATCAAACTTTATATCTTTTGCCATTGTTATCTGAATTTTATTGTCTCAATTATGATTATTATTTATCCTAATACTGCGAGTACATCACTCTGTCGCATGATGAGGAATTTCTCACCATCAAGTTCAATCTCTGTTCCTGCATACTTTCCGTAGAGTACTTCGTCACCAGCACTAAGAATCATCTCTTCATCTTTTGTGCCGTTTCCTACTGCCACAACTTCACCTTTAAGCGGTTTCTCCTTTGCTGTGTCAGGAATGATGATACCGCCGATTTTCTCTTCTGCAGCCGCTGGTCTTACCAGAACACGGTCTGCCAATGGTTTAATGTTCATAGTCATTATATATTTTAATATTCAATTTATGCTAATCTTATTTTATTTGTGACTCGCTGTATTCTAAATACACGAAAATCATGCCAAGCCGTCATTAACTGACAAAATGACACATCTTGTACATGCAGGAGACTTTTACATCAAACAACGACCAAACAACAAGTTCAATCAGCCTATCGAATATTCTTTATCACTCTTGCAGGATTACCCACTGCAATAGAGTTATCGGGAATATTGCGGGTAACAACACTACCTGCGCCAATAGTACAGTTATTGCCTATTGTAACACCGGGGAGAATAGTAACTGACCCACCTATCCAGCAGTTATCACCTATTGTAACAGGTTCTGCCCATTCTTGGCGGGTGTTGCGTTCAACAGGGTTAGTACTATGACAAGCTGTGTAAATGCTTACATTAGGTCCGATAAAGCAGTCATCGCCTATCGTAACTTCAGCTTCATCAAGAACGGTAAAGTTGAAGTTGGCAAAGAATCTCTTACCAACCTTAATCTGCTTGCCATAGTCGCAATAGAAAGGTTGATTTATGAATGTATCGTCATCACAACGCCCGAGCAGACTTTTAAGGATTGCCAAGCGTTCATCTGCCTGCGAAGGGCGCAGTTGGTTATACTGCCATACTACGTCCTTTGTGGCATTCAATTCTTTCAGTACTTCTGGATCAATGGCGGAATAAATCTCACCACGAAGCATTTTTTCTTTTTCTGTGCTCATTATTCCCACTCAATAGTTGCCGGTGGTTTTGAGGAGATGTCGTAACATACACGATTTACTCCTTTCACCTTATTAATAATGTCGGTGCTTACTTGAGCCATAAAGTCGTAAGGCAGATGTGCCCAGTCGGCAGTCATGGCATCGGTAGAAGTTACGGCACGCAAAGCAACAGGATGTTCGTAGGTACGCTCATCGCCCATAACGCCCACACTGCGTACAGTAGAAAGAAGAACTGCACCAGCCTGCCATATCTGGTCATAAAGACTTACTTCAATCTCTCCGTCATGCATATCGGCAGGCACACCGGCAGCAAGAACACGGCGTGCTTCCTCTCCACTGAGCTTTATCATGTAACTGCGCAAGGCACGGATATAAATATCATCAGCATCTTGCAGAATACGTATTCTGTCACGGGTTATATCGCCGAGAATACGTACTGCCAGTCCCGGTCCTGGGAAAGGGTGGCGGGTTATGAGATGTTCGGGCATTCCTAACGAGCGCCCTACACGCCGCACCTCGTCCTTGAAGAGCCATTGCAGCGGCTCGCATAACCTCAAGTTCATCTCTTCGGGCAGTCCCCCAACATTGTGATGACTCTTTATGACTTTACCTGTTATATTCAGAGATTCTATGCGGTCAGGATAAATTGTTCCCTGTGCCAACCATTTTGCATCGGTAATCTTCTTAGCTTCAGCATTGAACACTTCTACGAAGTCACGCCCTATAATCTTTCTCTTCTGTTCGGGGTCGGTTACACCTGCCAAATCGTCGAGGAACTTATTTGAAGCATCAACACCTATTACATTCAAGCCAAGACATTCGTAGTCTTTCATTACATCTTGGAACTCATTTTTGCGAAGCATGCCGTGATCAACGAAGATACATGTAAGATTATTACCTATAGCCTTATTGAGCAATACTGCTGCAACGCTTGAGTCAACACCACCGGAAAGTCCAAGTATAACACGGTCATTACCAACCTGTTTGCGTATTTCCTCTACAGTTGTTTCTACAAAAGAGTCAGCCGACCAGTTTTGCTTGCTTCCACAAATGTCAACAACAAAATTCTTAAGAAGCAATGTACCTTGTACACTATGGAAAACCTCGGGGTGGAATTGTACTGCCCATACACTTTCTGCTCCGTCATTACCAGAAACAAAATAGGCTGCATTCTCAACAGACTGTGTGGAACCTATGACCTTGGCTCCTGTAGGAAGAGCTGTGATAGTATCGCCATGTGACATCCACACTTGAGAATTGTCATCAAAACCACGGAAAAGAGGATTCTCCTTGTCAATGCTGACAAGATTCTGCCTGCCATATTCACGTGAACCAGCTGATTCCACATTACCCCCATTAGTATAGGCAATGTACTGTGCACCATAGCAAATGCCAAGAACTGGCAGTCTGCCAATGAAATCAGAAAGGTCAACCTTGAATCCTTCCGGGTCATAAACTGAATAGGGACTGCCCGAAAGGATTACACCTATTACCGATGGGTCGTCCTTTGGAAACTTGTTGTAAGGCAGAATCTCACAGAAAGTATCCAACTCACGGATTCTACGTCCAATAAGTTGTGTTGTCTGGCTGCCAAAGTCAAGAATGATGATTTTCTCCATTATATATTCTTTATAAATGTTTCTGCTTCGCTTATAGTATCAATTTTACCTACATCCATAAGTTGCAGGTCGTTTTTCACCACACCTTTTATATTTAGTTCTCCACAATGTTTAAGATAGAATTCCATAATAGGAAAGCGTTCGGGCCATTGCTTCATAAGTTCGGCAATACGTGGTGAAACACAGTGTATGCCCGAGAAGGCAAAGAACTTTACGTCGTCTTTAGGCGGCAATGGTGCAGGCGACTTCACTTCTCCTGTCTCAATATTAGTCCAACCTATAAGCCTCATGCCTTTATTAAAAATAAGGTAGCGTTTTGTATCTCTTGCCGACACGAGCAATGTAGCATCGTTATTCTGCGACTGGTTGTAGAATTCTGTTAGGTTGACATTACTTAGAATATCAACATTATGAATAAGTACCTGCTCATTATTGCCAAATAAAGGCAGCGCTTTTTTGAGTCCGCCTCCGGTTTCAAGCAGTTCATCACGCTCCTCACTAATCTTTATTGTTGTGCCATGAAGATACGCTACAATCTGTTCTGCAAAATGATGTGTGTTCACTACAATATTGTCAAATCCACATGCAGTAAGTTTGTCTATAACATGCTGCAGCAATGGCTTTCCTGCTACAGGCACTAATGCCTTGGGCATGGTGTCGGTAATAGGCCGCAGTCGTGTGCCTTTTCCTGCTGCAAATATCATTGCATTCATTTCAGTACCTCCTTGATATTCTGTTCCCGATGACACAACCTCACCTCAATGCCATATTTCCCATGCAGATGTTCTGCCAAATGCTGTGCTGAATATACAGAACGATGCTGACCACCTGTGCATCCGAAAGAGAACATAAGGTCGGTGAAGCCTCTTTTTATATAACGCTCTACATGGGCATCGGCAAGTTTATAGACACTATCAAGAAATTGCAGTATCTCACCGTCGTCTTCAAGGAATCGAATCACTGGTTCATCAAGTCCTGTAAGCTGCTTGTATGGTTCATAGCGCCCGGGGTTATGGGTTGAACGACAGTCGAATACATAGCCTCCGCCATTACCGCTCTCATCATCAGGAATACCTTTATGAAAAGAGAACGAGAACACACGAACTACCAAAGGACCTTTGCCGTCATATTTAGAAAAAGTGGCTTTACCGTCTTCCGGACGATTCTTATATGTCGTACTATCTGTTGTCTTATACCCGTCTTTTCGCGGTGTAAACTCCTGCACTTTACGTTGATATTTGGGCAGGATTGCAATCTGATTCAGCAGCTCTATCAGATAAGGGTAATGGAAGTTTGAACCTTTCAGCAACTCACGCATATTGTCAACAGCAGGAATTATACTGTCTATGAAATGCTGCTTTCTTTCAAAATATCCTCTAAAGCCATAAGCTCCCAACACCTGAAGTATTCGGAATAGTACAAACAAATTCAGGCGTTCGTTAAAATATCGCTCTGATGGCACTTCCGTGTAGTTCTTCAATGCATCGTAATATTCTTTTATAAGCTTCCGGCGAAGAGATGTGCTGTATAATGCAGCTGCCTGCCAAAGGAAAGAGGCAAGGTCGTAATAGAAAGGACCTCTGCGTCCGCCCTGAAAGTCAATGAAATATAGATTATCGTCAGCGTCAAGCATTACATTGCGAGCCTGAAAATCGCGATAGAGGAAGTATTCTCCCTTCTCACTTGTAAGATCTTTAGCAAGAAGACGGAACGATGCTTCAAGTTTCACTTCATTGAAGTCAATACCTACAGCTTTCAGAAAACAATACTTGAAATAGTTCAAATCAAACAGCACGCCTTCCTGATTGAACTCAGGTTGTGGATAGCAGCGCTCAAAATCAAGTCCTCGTGCTCCACGAATCTGAATATTAGGGAGTTCGCGTATTGTGCGTATAAGCAGTTTCTTTTCTGCTTCGTTATATCGTCCTCCTGCTTCTCGTCCTCCCTTTATTGCGTCAAAAAGCGAACGGTTACCTAAGTCTTGCTGTAGATAACACATTCCATCACCGCTGACACAATATACTTCGGGTACAGGCAGTTTACGTAAGCGGAAATGCTGTGAGAGATAGATAAACGATTGATTCTCCTCTTTTGATGTTCCTATAACTCCAATTACCGAACTGCCGTCTTTTGCTGTAAGCCTGTAGTATTCACGATTGCTGCCAGCACCAGGCATTTTCTCAATCAGTTCAGGTTCTTCTCCCCTTGTCTTAAGGAATAATTCTGTCAGTCGCTTCATTTGTCGTAGTAATAAAGGGCAGCTCCTATTGCCGTTGAAAATTCACTATGTGCTGGTATATGGAAACGTACTCCATACATCTTTTCCAATATAGGATAAAGCACTTTACACTGTGGAAGAAGAGACAGATTGCCTATCATTACATAATCCTTTATTCCAGAACCAAGCGACGACAGAATCGTGGCAGAGCCGATGGTCTGCAACACAGTCCATATAATTCCTAAAGCTATGTCCTCCTGTTTGGCATCAGCCTTTGCATTACCAAACAGCGAGGCCGTAGCATCCATGGGAAGTGAGGTTAGCGGGTGGGCTGAAATATCGCCTATTCTTACATCTATATTAGTGAGGTCGCCACGTTTTGCCAATTCAAGAATCTGGTCTATATTGCCCGTCTTGAGCATTATACGTGATAATCCTGCAAGTGTTCCTCCACCAAGTGCAAGTCCACCAAGACGACTTATATTATTGCCGTCGCAAAGTACAAGCGAAGTACCTGTTCCCATTGATACAACAATCATTCTTTCAAGGTCAACATCATACTTTGCACCAAGTCCGTCAGCAATAAACTCATTGGTTGTTGCAGTAGGCAAACCATATACATTGCCGTCAATATATCCTGCTCCTACGCCTGTGAGCATAACCTGCTCAACATCTTTCAGACTGATATTATTGTCGTGCAGATATTTTCCAAAAGCACCGTAGAGCGATGTCACAGGGTCATCAGCCTTGATTCTTATTGGCGAAACAATGTTTCTATCCTTGTCGATTCCAACTATCTTTGTTGTTGAAATTCCTACGTCTATTCCTATTACCATAAATTAATCAATCAAAACAAACTTCCTTCTTCCATGACCTGAGGTTTGGGCTTGCTTTCTTTTACTATATGTTGTGGTTGTTCTGCAGTTTCTGCTTTCTCTGCTGTTCCAATAATTTCAAGAAACTCCTCCTCAGTCATTATCCTTACATCAAGCTTGCGGGCCTTTTCGAGTTTTGCAGGTCCCATGTTGTCGCCTGCAAGAACAAAGGAAGTGCTCTTAGATATAGAACCAACATTCTTTCCTCCATTCTGTTCTATCAGTCTTTTATATTCATCTCGGCTGTGATGCAGAAAAACACCGCTTATCACAATAGACTGTCCTGCAAAGATATTTGTCTGTTCGGACATTTCCTGTTCGGAAAGTTGAAACTGCAAACCATGTTCACGCAGACGTTCTACAATTCTGCGATTTTCCTCTTCTTTGAAATAATCCACAATACTTGCAGCTATTACATTGCCAATTCCGTCAACATGGCAAAGCTCATCAGCTGTTGCCGACATCAATGCGTCCATCGACTTGAAATATCGTGCTAAAGCCTTTGCTGATGTCTCACCTACAAAACGTATTCCGAGCGCAAAGACAACTCTTTCAAACGGCACCTGCTTTGAGTTGCTTATTGCATTTACTATATTCTGTGCAGAACCAAGCTTGTTGCGTTTATCATTGTCTCCCCACAGTTGCTGGATACGCAGGTCGTAGAGGTCGGCTATATTCTTTATCAGACCAGTCTGATAGTATTCATCGATGATTTCTCTGCCAAGCCCCACGATATTCATTGCCTTGCGCGATACGAAATGCTCTATCTTACCTTTAATCTGTGGAGGACACCCTGCATCATTAGGGCAATAATGTCCTGCCTCGCCTTCATAGCGCACAAGCGGTGTTCCACATTCAGGACAAGCGGCGGCAAATTCTATAGCTGTAGAACCGGCATCTCGTTTGTCTTCTGCAACACCTACTATCTTAGGAATTATCTCACCGCCTTTCTCCACATACACATAGTCGCCTATATGCAGATTAAAACTCTTTATGAAATCCTCATTATTAAGAGTTGCCCGCTTTACGGTAGTACCTGCCAAACGAACAGGCTCCATATTTGCTACTGGAGTTACAGCTCCCGTACGTCCAACCTGATACGTCACCTCAAGCAACTTCGTACACACTCGTTCGGCTTTATATTTATAGGCTATAGCCCAGCGCGGCGACTTGGCAGTCATTCCTAATGACCGCTGATGGCGGAGCGAGTTCACCTTAAGCACAATTCCATCTGTGGCAACAGGCAGATTCTTACGTTCAGATTCCCAATAGCTTATGAATTGCATTATTTCCTCAAGGGTTCTTACTTTTTTTATACCTTCGGAAATTCTGAATCCCCAACGTTTACAAGCCATAAGATTCTCATAGTGTCCTTCTGCCGGCAGGTGTTCACCAAGAAGATAATACAGATAAGCATCAAGCCCCCTGCGTGCAACTTCCTTGGAGTTTTGCAGTTTCAATGTACCGGAAGCCGCATTGCGCGGATTGGCAAACGCTGGTTCTCCTTCTTCTTCACGCTCTTTGTTTATACGATTGAAGTTATCCCAAGGCAAAAGAATCTCACCCCTTATCTCGAATCTGTCAGGCCAGCCGCTTTCAGAAAGTTGTAAAGGAATACATTTAATTGTACGTACATTCTGTGTTACATCATCTCCTTGAACACCATCTCCACGTGTTACAGCACGAACAAGACTGCCGTGCTCGTAGGTAAGAGATATTGAAAGTCCGTCGTATTTCATTTCGCAACAAACTTCAAACTCCTCACCTCCAAGTCCGTTTTTCACCTGTTCATACCAATCAGCCACATCACTTTCACTATATGTATTTGACAAGGAAAGCATTGGATACTGGTGTGACACTTGACGAAATTCTGTCTGAATATCACTGCCCACACGTTGTGTTGGCGAGTTGGCATCATAAAGTTCGGGATGCTTTTGTTCCAAATCTTCAAGTTCATGCATCATGAAATCGAAGTCTTGGTCACTGAGCGTAGGTTGATTGAGCACATAGTAGCGGTGGTTAGCCTCGTGCAGGAGGCGTCGCAACTCAATAATTCTTTGGGTCTCACTCATCGTTTTCGCTATTTGCATGCAAAGTTACAAAAAAACAAGAAAAAACTCAAAGAATGAACAGAAATATTGCTGTCAGGTAAAAACTCAAAAGTTCATAAATATATTTCCGTAAGTTCTGTTGAATAAGACTTAGTTCTAACGCCATACGTTCATACCTTTACCGAAAAGTTGATAGACAAAAAAGAAAAAAGGAGTCCAATGGCTAACTGGACTCCCAATACAACTTAAGAATGTAAACTCTGCCTTAGAATCTTACATAAGTCTCAAACCATAGTTCACTGTATTTTTGCTTTCCTTCTGCAAGAATGTTATCTTTGTGATAGCGATACTCCAACTGAAATATCAAGTTCTTGTGAAGAATAACGTTTGGAGCTACAGATAAGATTGTGTGTTTGGTATCCTCTGTTCCCTGATCACGATATTGGTCGTACTTTAGATAAATCTTCAACCAATCAGTAGCAGGAATACCAAGGGCGGCATAGAAAGCATCCGCCTTGCCGGTAAAGTTACCAGCCTTTACGGTTCCATCGGCATTAACCTCTGAAGCCTTATAACCATGAGAGTGGGCATATTCACTTCTTACCGTCCAGTTATTGCATTCATACTTTCCACTGACTGCATAGCGCTTACGGTCTATAGTAACACTGCCATTACTCCAGTTGCCAGTCCATCCAAAGACACCAAGAAATAGATTCTTTATCGGCTGAACCTGCAAAGTACCAATAACATCCTTGCGCTTGTTATTATCACCTTTATTAATACCATTACCATTATATAAGGCAAGCTGATAGTGTAAAAGACGATGCTTATCTTTGCCTACAGGAAACAAATCACCTTGAATCTGTATTCCCTGATCACGTCCGCCCATTGACACCTCACCACAACGATCGCCCATACCAGCAAGTTTCTTAACAACCTGTGAATAGTCGCCTGTACCAACATCAATAGGATTCATTGGGTTTTCAAAAGTGAATGCCCTCTTGAACTGACCTATTCTTACACTGAACTCCTTGTATTTAGCCCAGTCAAGGTAAAAATCCCTAATATGAGGGGTGCCGCTCAACTCTAACTGCATGCGGTATTTGAAATCGCCGAGAATACTACCGTCAACATAAGCACGAACGAGGCGCGCATTGAAACCGGGACCATTCTCTGCACCTTCCTTGTCGCTGTACTTATAAGACCCGACAAAATAAGCACCAACCTTTGGAGTACTTGCAAACCCTGTAAGTTTATAACCCAATTTTGGAGCTGCACCTTTGTCGGTCTGTTTTGATGCAGCCTGAGAAACAAGCTCATTCAAAATACCAGTGGTGATAATCTCCTCATCACCAAATTCAGAAGTTGAAGGAATAACATCTGCATCTGTCACTACATCTGTCACTACATCTGCCCAAGCTGTTGTAACGACCATTGCCATTACAAAACATAAAACTTTCTTCATTGTTGTATATTTATTTTTAGCGTTGTTGTCATAATACTTGTTGCAAAAGTACATAAAATATTTCAGCATGTCCTATCTTTTCAGGAAAATATGTACAATGGTTTGAATTATTATAATAAATATTTGTGCATATCAGAAATAAACATTAATTTTGCACCCGATAATACAACAACTGTAAATATGAAAAAGCTTATATTTTTCCTCTTTGCAATTACAACCGCAGTATGTTTCACTGCATGTCAAAGCTACAAAGAGGTGCCTTATTTTCAAAATATAGATTCTATTAGTCTTGCAGCTTCCAAGGGACTTTACACCGCACATATAATGCCAAAGGACGAGCTGACCATAACAGTCAACTCCACAGACCCTGCCGCCGCTGCAATATTCAACCTGTCTATAAGTCAGACAAATTCAAACAGCAGTATAAGCAAAAATCTCAGCAGTCAGCAGACCCTCATCACCTATTTGGTTGACAATGACGGTAACATCAATTTCCCACAGTTGGGCAAACTGCATGTTGTAGGCATGTCAAGAGAACAGCTGCAGGATTATATAGCTGAACGCATTGCCCCTTACTTTGCTGTTGATGAGAAGCCTATTGTTACTGTCCGCTTGGCTAACTACCGCGTTACGGTCATGGGTGACGTTGCATCTCCACGAGTTGTCAGTGTAAGTTCTGAGAAGATGAGTGTGCTTGAAGCATTGGCATCAGCAGGCGATCTTACAATTTACGGGCAACGTAAAAATGTTCTGGTTATTCGTGAAGATGCACAAGGTGAAAAGAAAGCTCACCGCCTTGACCTTACTGATGCCAATATCATCAACGACCCTTATTTTTATGTTCAACAGAATGATATCATATATGTAACACCAAATGCTACGAAAGCGAAAAACTCAGACATTGGTCAATCTACAACTCTCTGGTTCTCATTCACGAGCATTCTCATATCGCTATCTTCGTTGTTATACAACATTCTGAAATAATCTACAAGAGCTGAGAGGTTTTTCCTCTTGGCTCTCTTTATAATATAAAATATGTGTGGTATTGTTGGTTATATAGGAGAGAATAAAGCCTACCCCATTCTTATCAAAGGTTTGAAGAGGTTAGAATACCGCGGCTACGATTCTGCGGGAGTGGCTTTAGTTTCAGAGAACAATTCTCTGAATGTATTAAAATCAAAAGGCAAGGTTTCAGATTTGGAAACCTATTGTGCTGATAAAGATGTATCAGGAACAGTGGGAATTGCCCACACGCGCTGGGCTACTCATGGTGAGCCATCGTCAATAAATGCACACCCTCATTATTCTGAATCCAAGACAATAGCAATAATTCATAATGGAATAATAGAGAATTATGCAGAGTTGAAACGTGATCTTGTTTCCAAAGGGATTAAATTCCGTTCAGACACCGATACGGAAGTACTTGTACAGTTAATAGAATATATTCGTAATACAGAACAGGTTGACTTGCTGACAGCAATGCAAATCGCATTGCATCAGGCAATCGGTGCTTATGCCATTGGGTTACTTGACAAAAATAATCCAGACCAAATAATTGCTGCACGCAAGCAGAGTCCGCTTGTCGTAGGCATTGGTGATGATGAGTTTTTCATAGCATCAGATGCGAGTCCTATAGTAGAATACACAGATAAGGTTGTTTATCTTGAAGACAGCAGCATTGCAGTTCTTAAACGTGGAGAACAGCTCAAAGTCTTTTCTATAGACAATGTAGAACTCAATCCTAAAGTTCACACTGTAGATTTAAAACTGGGACAAATAGAAAAAGACGGCTTTGAGCATTTCATGCTTAAAGAAATCTTTGAACAAGCCGATTGTCTTGCCAATTGCTTGCGCGGACGCATAAACAAAGAACAATTCGAGGTAAAACTTGGAGCAATAATTGATAATAAAGAACGGCTTATGAATGCTCGCCGCATAGTAATTGTAGGCTGTGGAACTTCATGGCATGCAGCTCTTATTGGTCAACAGCTTATAGAACGCTACTGCCATATTCCTGCCTGCGTTGATTATGCCAGCGAATTTCGTTATCGCAATCCAGTCATCAACAGCGACGATGTACTCATTGCCATATCTCAGAGCGGTGAAACTGCCGACACACTTGCAGCCATACAGTTAGCAAAAGAAAAAGGAGCATTCGTATATGGAATAACTAACACTATAGCCTCAAGTATTGCACGTGAAAGCGATGCCGGAAGTTATATACATGTAGGACCAGAGATAAGCGTTGCATCTACAAAGGCTTTTACTGGTCAAGTTGCAGCTCTTACAATGTTTGCAATGGCACTTGCGAAAGAGAAAGGCACAATCTCTGATATGGATTATCATGCTATAGTAAAAGAACTAACTGCTATTCCCGAAAAAGTGAAGAAGGTTCTTAAGCTCAATGATGCCATAGCTGTGTTAAGCCGTAAGTTTACCTATGTACGCAATTTTTTGTATTTAGGAAGAGGATTCAGCTTTCCCGTCGCACTTGAGGGAGCACTCAAAATAAAGGAAATAAGTTATATTCAGGCAGAGGGCTACCCCATGGCAGAAATGAAACATGGTCCTATTTCACTCGTTGATTTTGAAATGCCTACTGTAGCTTTGGCAATGAAGAACTCCATGTATGACAAAGTTCGTTCAAACATTCAGGAGGTCAAAGCTCGTAATGGTTATGTCATAGCATTAATAACCGAGGGTGATACTGCTATAAAGGAAATAGCTGATGACGTAATAGAGATTCCTCCCACATTAGAATGCCTTGAACCACTGCTTGAGATTATTCCCCTGCAGCTGTTTGCCTATCATGTAGCTGTATGCAAGGGAAATAATGTTGACCAACCTCGTAACTTAGCAAAATCAGTAACAGTAGAGTAGATAAATTAAACTTTATGAAGAACGTAACTTTAGTACTAAGCGACGGAACACGCTTCCGCGGTAAAAGTTTTGGATATGACGCCCCGGTAGCAGGAGAGGTTGTCTTCAACACTGCTATGACAGGCTATCCAGAAAGTCTTACCGACCCTTCCTATGCAGGTCAGATGATGGCTCTCACCTACCCTCTTGTGGGAAATTATGGTGTACCAGAGTTTTCTATTGAAGAGAACAGCATACCTACATTTATGGAGAGTGACAGAATCTATGCATCAGCCATTATTGTTTCAGACTATAGTGAGGAGTATTCTCACTGGAATGCAAAGGAAAGTCTCGGCAGTTGGCTGAAACGCGAGAAAGTACCAGGAATAACAGGCATAGATACACGCCAGCTCACAAAAGTATTAAGGGAACACGGTGTTATGATAGGAAAGATACTCTTCGATGATAAACCCGACAATATACCAACTGCCGACTACGAGGGAGTTAACTTCGTTGACATGGTTTCATGCAAAGAAATCATCACATATAAACCAACAAAAACCGACAGCGGCAAACCTGCGCCAAAGGTTGTGTTGGTTGATTGCGGAGTAAAGGCTAATATCATACGATGCCTTATCAACCGTGGTGTAGAAGTAGTAAGAGTGCCTTGGAACTACGACTTCAACGAACTTGAATTCGATGGTTTATTCCTTGCCAATGGTCCGGGAAATCCTGACATGTGCGAAGCTACTGTTGAGAATATCAAGAAGTTCCTTCAAAACCCCAACATACGTCCCTGCATGGGAATATGTATGGGTAACCAACTCCTGTCCAAAGCAGCCGGTGCAACTATCTACAAGTTGAAATACGGACACCGCTCTCACAATCAGCCTGTGCGCCAAGTAGGGACAAACACCTGCTTTATAACATCGCAGAATCATGGATATGCTGTTGATGTCACCACTCTAAACGATGAATGGGAACCACTGTTTGTAAATATGAACGACGGAAGCAACGAAGGTATTCGACACAAGAAGAATCCTTGGTTCTCGGCACAATTCCATCCAGAAGCCAGTTCTGGCCCAATAGATACCAAATCACTTTTTGACGACTTTGTAAAACTCCTTAAGTAAAGAATAATGAAAGACGAATCAATAAAGAAAGTTCTGCTCCTTGGTTCCGGAGCCTTGAAAATTGGAGAAGCAGGCGAATTTGACTACTCTGGTTCACAAGCACTAAAAGCTCTGCGTGAAGAGGGTGTTGAGACTGTACTCATCAACCCTAACATTGCAACAGTTCAGACATCGGAAAAGGTTGCCGACCACATTTATTTCCTGCCTGTTCAACCCTATTTTGTTGAGCGGGTAATTGAGAAAGAGCGTCCTGACGGTATTCTTTTGAGTTTCGGCGGACAGACAGCACTCAACTGTGGAGTAGAATTGCACAAGACGGGAGTACTTGACAAGTACAACGTGAAGGTTATTGGAACACCAGTACAGTCTATCATTGATACAGAAGACCGTGAACTGTTTGTTGAAAAGTTGAACGAAATCAATGTAAAAACTATAAAGAGCGAAGCATGTGAAACTATTGAACATGCACGCAAAGCAGCAGCAGAACTCGGCTACCCTGTCATCATACGTGCAGCCTATGCTTTGGGAGGTCTTGGCTCAGGCTTTTGCGACAACGAGGAAGAACTTAACAAACTGGCAGAAAAAGCATTTGCATTCTCTCCTCAAGTACTTGTAGAAAAGAGTCTCAAAGGTTGGAAAGAGATAGAATACGAAGTTGTACGCGACCGTTATGACAACTGTATAACGGTATGCAACATGGAAAACTTCGACCCACTGGGAATACACACCGGCGAGTCTATTGTAATAGCACCATCGCAGACACTATCTAATGCCGAATATCATAAGCTCCGCGCACTATCCATAAAGATTATACGCCACATAGGAATTGTGGGCGAATGCAATGTGCAGTACGCTTTCGATCCCGAGAGCGAAGACTATAGAGTTATTGAAGTTAACGCACGTCTAAGCCGCAGTTCGGCTCTTGCTTCAAAGGCTACTGGCTATCCGCTTGCTTTTGTAGCAGCAAAGTTGGGTATGGGCTACGGACTTTTTGAACTCAAGAACTCTGTAACAAAGACAACAAGTGCATATTTTGAACCTGCACTCGACTACGTTGTATGTAAGATTCCACGTTGGGACTTGTCTAAATTCCACGGTGTAGATAAAGAACTTGGCTCATCAATGAAATCGGTTGGTGAGGTCATGGCAATAGGACGCAACTTCGAGGAAGCAATACAAAAGGGCTTGCGAATGATTGGGCAGGGCATGCACGGATTTGTTGAGAACAAAGAATTGAAGATTGACGACATTGACAAAGCGTTGAGAACGCCTACCGACAACCGCATATTCATAATATCAAAGGCTATGCGTGCCGGTTACACCATAGACCAGATACACGAACTGACAAAGATTGACAAGTGGTTCCTCAATAAGCTATACCACATAATAGACATAGACCTGCGTCTGCGCAAGTGCACAAGTGTGAATGTACTTGACAAGGAGCTGTTGCGCGAGGCAAAGATTTACGGATTCACCGACTTCCAGATTGGACGTGCCGTTCATCTTGAGCAAGAACTTGGAAACATGCACAAGGCACAACTCGTAATACGCAGTCTTCGTAAGCAATACGGCATACTGCCTGTTGTAAAACAGATTGACACCCTCGCCGCCGAATATCCTGCACAAACAAACTATCTGTATGTGACCTACTCTGGCACTGAAAGCGATATACGCTACGAGAACGACAAGCGCTCTATCATTGTGCTTGGTTCAGGGGCATACAGAATAGGTTCATCTGTAGAATTCGACTGGTGCGGAGTGCAGGCACTGAACACTATACGCAAAGAGGGATACCGCTCTGTAATGATAAACTATAATCCTGAAACCGTATCAACGGATTACGACATGTGCGACCGTCTGTATTTCGACGAACTCACATTCGAGCGGGTAATGGACATCATTGAACTGGAAACACCTCATGGCGTAATTGTATCAACAGGCGGACAGATTCCAAACAATCTGGCAATAAAACTCGACCAGCAGAACGTGCCCATACTCGGCACTTCAGCCAAGGATATTGACAATGCAGAGGACAGAGCCAAATTCTCAAGCATGCTCAACCGCATCGGAGTTGACCAGCCTGAATGGAGCGCCCTTACATCAATGGATGACATCAACAAGTTCATTGACCGAGTAGGATTCCCTGTACTTGTACGTCCAAGCTACGTACTTTCAGGAGCAGCAATGAATGTATGCTCCAACCGCGAGGAGTTGGAACGATTCCTACAACTTGCAGCCAACGTGTCAGCCGAACACCCTGTTGTAGTGAGCAAGTTCATTGAGAATGCCAAGGAAATTGATTTCGACGCAGTAGCAAAAGACGGTGAGATTATAGCATATGCCATCTCAGAACACATAGAGTTTGCTGGTGTTCACTCAGGAGACGCAACACTGCAGTTCCCCCCACAGAAACTCTACATTGAGACTGTGCGCCGAATAAAGCGAATCTCACGACAGATAGCAAAGGAACTGCATATTTCAGGACCGTTCAACTGTCAGTATATGGCAAAGGATAACGACATTCTCGTTATTGAGACAAACCTACGCTCATCACGCTCCTTCCCATTCGTCAGCAAAGTGCTGAAACTTAATCTCATTGATTTGGCTACTAAGGTGATGCTCGGAATTCCTGTTGAAAAGCCTAACAAAGACTTGTTCGACCTCGACTATGTAGGCATCAAGGCATCGCAATTCTCATTCAACCGCCTGCAGAAAGCCGACCCAGTGCTCGGAGTTGACATGAGTTCTACCGGAGAGGTTGGCTGCATTGGTGAAGACTCTGCCACTGCCCTGCTCAAGAGCATGCTCTCGGTTGGTCACCGCATACCCGAAAAGAATATTCTCCTGTCAACAGGAACTGCAAAACAAAAGGCGGCTATGCTTGACGCAGCCCGACTCCTTAAGAAGCATGGCTACAACATATATGCCACAGGAGGAACATCTAAATTCTTGGCAGAGCAAGGCATTGAGAACACGCGTGTATATTGGCCCTCAGAAAAAGGACAACAACCGCAGGCACTCGATATGCTGCACGAGCGCAAGATTGACATGGTAGTAAACATTCCAAAAGACCTTACAACTCACGAATTGACAAACGGCTACAAGATTCGTCGTGCCGCTGTTGACCTCAATGTTCCTTTGATAACAAACTCACGTCTGGCATCAGAGTTCATCAATGCTTTCTGCAATGTAACTCTCGATGAAATTGACATAAAAGCATGGGAGGAATATTAATTCACAACTCATTCCATAGATTAAAGCTGGGTTCTATTATTAGAATCCAGCTTTATTTAACGTGAGATCGATGAATTATAAATGGGTGCGCAATGGTTTGCTGTAGTATTTTTCCCATTGTAAGTTATTGCGTATTAACTCTTTACAAGGACATGTATCTGACGTACTAAAGTGAAGCGTGTGGCATATGTTGCATCGACATAAAAACAACGGCTCACAACGGTGGTCAAAAAAGGCATTTTGTAAAATTTCAACTTGAAGAGTTACATGTCAATATGATAGTTGATTACAATTTCAGCACAAATTTTTCGTTACTAATGTTTTCAGCTATACACTAAAAGAAAGCAATAATATTAAAACAACATACCTATTTGATATACCGCAGCAGAGACAATCCATGCAAGGATAGTGGTATAGCCTGCTGCGAAAAGTGCATATCGCCACTGCCCAGTTTCGCCCTTTATGGCAGTAATAGTTGCTACACAAGGGAAATAAATAAGTATAAAGAGCAGGAAACAGAAGGCTGTGAGCGGTGTTATGCCGTCAGCCTCCATCAGTTGTTGAAGTTTGTTGTATTTATCGATATGCTCTGTATCCACGGAATTGTCGTCGGCAAAACTGTCGTCGTCAGAATAAAGCACTCCCAGAGTAGAAGCCACTATTTCCTTTGCGCCGGTTCCAGCAAGTATAGCCACATCGAGTTTCCAGTTGAACCCCTGTGGTGTGAATATTGGTTCTACAGCTTTTCCAAGTCTGCCAATATAGCTCTGTTCCTGCTGTTCTTGGGCAGTGAGGGAGTCGTCGTGGGGGAAATATCCCAGTGCCCATACAATGATACTTGCAACAAGAATTATTCCTCCCATTTTCTTAAGATACTGCTTTCCTTTTTCCCATGTATGACGGAATATGGCTTTCCATGTGGGGAATCTATAAGGCGGAAGTTCCATGACAAACGGCGTATCTTCGCCTTTTATGATAAAGCGTGTAAGTATCTTGCTCACTATTATTGCCATAAGAATACCAATGAGATATATTGTCATCATAATAAGCGGCTGATATTGCACGGCAAAGAATGTGCCTATAATCATTATGTATATAGGAATGCGTGCCTCGCAGCTCATAAGCGGCAGAATTAGCATTGTCACTAGTCGGCTGCGACGGCTTTCTATGGTGCGTGTAGCCAACATGGCAGGCACATTGCACCCGAATCCCATAAGCAAAGGAATGAATGATTTTCCATGCAGTCCTATCTTATGCATGAGTTTATCCATTATGAAAGCCGCACGAGCCATATATCCACAGTCTTCCATGAAAGAAATGAAGAAATAAAGCAGCAGTATTTGTGGCAGAAACACCACTACTGCCCCTACTCCGCCTATCACACCATCAATAATCATTGCTTTGACATGACCGTCGGGCAATGCCGAACCTATGAGTTCCCCAATCCATTCCACTGCTATCTCTATCCATGCCATAGGATATTGTCCGAGAGTGAATGTTGCTGTAAACATCAAGATGAGCAACAGCATGAAAATAGGCAGTCCAACCCATCGGTTTGTCAATATGCGGTCAAGCATATGAGTTGTATGATAAGCATCCTTGTTGTTTCCTGCTTCATACTCTGCTTCCTGCAAAGCACCATGTATGAAACCATATTTTGCATCCATGATGGCTGTTTCACTGTCATCGCCTGTTTCTTCTTTCACACGGCGTGCAGCCTCATCGCGGTGTGCAAGAATCTCGTCGGCATCAGGAAACCGGCTGATATAGTTTTCTATTTCTTTATCGTGCTCAAGCAGTTTTATTGCTAAATAACGTGTAGAATATTTCTGTCGCACGTTAGCCTCCTGCTTAAGATGTTCCTGCATTTCCGCTATTCCATGTTCTAATTCATGTCCGTGGTTTATGTGTATATGACGGAAATGAGGATCAAGGTCTTCTGCCCCCTCATATAACTGTATGACAGTATGAAACAGTTCCTCAACTCCTTTGCCCGAGGTGAAAATAGTCGGTACCATAGGCACTCCGAAGAGTTTGCTCAAACTATCAGTATCAATGTTGTCGCCACGTCGTTCTGTTTCATCAAACATATTTAACGCAACCACCATACGCAGGTGCATATCAATGAGTTGTGTTGTAAGATAGAGATTGCGTTCGAGATTTGAAGTATCTATTACATTTATAATAATATCGGGTGTATGCTCAACAATCTGCTTTCTTACATAAAGTTCCTCCGGTGAGTATGCCGACAAGGAATAAGTGCCTGGCAAATCGACAATGTTAAGCTGATAACCTTCAAAATAAGCATGCCCTTCCTTTGCATCTACAGTAACACCGGAATAGTTGCCCACACGCTCATGAGCTCCGCTTGCAAAGTTGAAGAGCGAGGTTTTACCACAATTAGGATTACCAACCAAGGCAACGTTTATGACCTTTCGTTTTCTCTCGGCAACCTGCTTCAGCAACCGGCGGGTCATATCCTGCTCATCAGAGTCGTTTGAATCAACAATATCACTCTCTGTAGCAGGATTTAGCTCATTGCCAATCTCTCGCACAGCTTCATGCTCGGCAACAATCTCAATGAGCTGTGCCTCTGAACGGCGCAGACTTACCTCGTAGCCCATGATTTTATATTTCACGGGGTCTTGCAATGGGGCATTTAGGAGAACTTCAACAACCTGTCCTCTGATAAAACCCATTTCCACGATTCGCTTGCGGAAACCACCATGACCTGTAACTTTCACAATCACAGCACGTCCGCCAGTATGTAAATCTGATAGTCTCATTGTTTTTTGAATAATTTTGCGTGCAAAATTACTGCTTTTATGCCGTCCGCACAATAGCAGAGCGTGAAATACTCATTTTTAGGTAACGATTTTCTTCCTTCGCCGCCCCGCAGACTATTTTTACGGCACTGTCACAACGATGGCAGAAAAAAACATGCCCTTATGCCTGAAAACCTGTACGCCCTAAAATAAAAACTTTCCAAAACGCTTGCATCGTAAAAATAAATTATTA
Organism: Prevotella sp.; assembly: GCA_041855685.1. GTDB lineage: Bacteria > Bacteroidota > Bacteroidia > Bacteroidales > Bacteroidaceae > Prevotella. The sequence goes on from JBHAEQ010000051.1 coordinate 32,700, forward strand.
TCTTTGCCAGTGAAATCCATTACAACTTAAAAAGCCATGCTGAAAGCTACCTACACAACCACCCTCCACACCGTAGCGAACAAGAACATCGCCGCTAACGCCCTTTACACGCTCGCCACACGGCGTTTGCGCCGTTTCGGGGGGGGGGAGCCCCAATAGACATAACAGAGACTCAAGCGAAAACTGCCAAAATCAGCGGACTGATTTTGAGCGAAGCGACTTCAAAACAAACAGGCACAGCGGACAGACAGGGCGTCTGTCCCTACAGAGGGGGCAAAACCGAATGCGCAACAACACAAATAAACAATGATAGCCTGTCTGCCCCCAAGGGTGTTTAACACCAATAGTCAAGGGTGTTTAACACCAATAGTCAAGGGTGTTTAACACCCACAGGCAACAGTGTTTAACACCCATCGGCATGGGTGCCTCACACCCTCCCGGCACTGGCAGGAAACATCATGAATAAAATAATCCTTAAGGTGGGTTCTATTAATTACCACCGAAATTAACCCCTTAAATAATTACAGATATGATCGAATTTGAAGTAAAATCCAAGAAGCAGACCATCGGCTCCAAGAAGGGCCAGACCCCGTGTCTGTCCCTACGGTAAACGACGGAAGACACGCTTGCGTCAACGACGCAAATTAAACCATCCCCTTTTGATGTAAGGAAGTGGCAAGAAATTAACCAGAAATTATTTTCTTACTTATTAACCAAGCTGGGACATAAAGGCTAAAAAAATATGGCATCATGGCATTATGTCCTTATGTCCTTATGTCTGAAAACAGGAATTCGGGCTGGCGATGTCTTGATTTATTTCTTTGCCAGCGCCTTTTTCACGAAGGCGACAGTGTAGCCTTTCCTGCATTTCGCCATTTCCTCCGGCGTGCCGGCAAAGAGCAGCTGACCGCCGCCACGTCCGCCCTCGGGACCCATGTCTATCACATGGTCGGCAAGTTTTATTACATCAAGATTATGCTCAATGATGACAACAGTATTACCTTTATCGACAAGGCGTTTAAGAACATCCATCAGCACACGTATATCTTCAAAGTGCAGACCTGTTGTCGGTTCATCAAGAATATAGAGTGTCTTGCCTGTATCTTTCTTCGACAATTCAGTGGCAAGTTTCACACGCTGGCTTTCACCTCCCGACAATGTTGTGCAAGGTTGCCCTAACTTTATATATCCAAGTCCTACTTCCTGAATTGTCTTAATCTTGCGCAATATCTGCGGCACGTTCTCAAAGAACTCTACAGCCTGATTTATTGTCATTCCCAGCACATCGGCAATGCTCTTGCCACGGAACCTCACTTCCAGAGTTTCACGATTATAGCGCTTGCCATGACATACTTCGCAAGGCACTGTTACATCGGGCAGGAAATTCATTTCTATGGTTTTGTAACCATTACCTCCACATGCCTCGCATCTTCCTCCTTTCACATTGAAAGAGAATCTGCCTGGCTTATAGCCTCTTATTTTAGCTTCAGGCAGTTCGACGAACAGTGACCGTATGTCAGAGAATACTCCTGTGTAAGTGGCAGGATTAGAGCGTGGTGTACGCCCCAGAGGACTTTGGTCAACAGTAACCACCTTATCTATATTGTCTATGCCCTGCACTTCATCGTATTCCATCGGCTTTTTCAGAGAACGATAGAAATGCTGCGACAATACAGGCTGCAGCGTTTCGTTTACAAGAGTTGACTTTCCACTTCCACTTACGCCTGTAACAACAATCAATTTGCCAAGTGGGAAGTCAACACTCACGTTCTTAAGATTATTTCCTCTACAGCCTTTCAGCTCTATGCTCTTGCCGTTTCCTTCACGACGCTGTTCGGGAACTGCAATTTCGCGTTCACCATTCAAGTATTGACTTGTAAGAGTATGCGTTTTAAGCATTTCCTGCGGTGTACCCTGAAACATCACCTCACCTCCATGCCGTCCGGCTTTCGGACCAATATCAATAATCCAGTCGGCAGCAAGCATCATGTCTTCATCGTGTTCCACTACGACAACAGTATTTCCAAGGTCACGCAACTCCTTGAGCGATGTTATCAACCGGTCGTTGTCTCTTTGATGCAGACCAATACTTGGCTCATCGAGAATATAGAGCACGTTTACAAGCTGACTTCCTATCTGCGTGGCAAGCCGAATACGCTGGCTTTCTCCGCCTGACAGACTTGCAGAAGGACGATTCAGGGAAAGATAGTCAAGTCCCACCTCAACAAGAAAGCTGACACGAGAACTTATCTCTTTTAGAATCTCAGCAGCTATCTGACGCTGCTTCTCGCTCATCTGCGAAGGAATATCGTCAATCCACGTTTTAAGGTCGCTGATATCAAGACTTGAAACATCAGCAATATTCAAATTACCAATCTTATAAGACAACGCTTCACGATTCAATCGTTTTCCCTTGCATTCAGGACATTGCATATCCTGCATGAACTGCTCTGCCCATTTCTGTCCGGCGGCAGTATCATCACTCTCCATTACATTGCGCAGATATTTTATGATACCGTCAAAATCTGTAAAATAGTCTGATGAAGCCTTGCATATACTCTTGTCTATTCGCAGTTTCTCGAGAGAGCCGTTCATTATTTCAACCATAGCCTCATCGGGAATATCGTATATAGGTGTCTTTAACGTGCAGTCATAACTCTGGAGAATGGCCTGAATCTGCCAAAATATCATTTGGTTTTTATATTTACCAAGTGGAGCTATTCCTCCCTCGTGTATAGACATTGTATCATCAGGAATAACCTTTGCAAGGTCAATATCGCTTACAAAACCAAGTCCTTTGCAATGAGGACATGCGCCTTGCGGTGAATTGAACGAGAAATTATTTGGGGCAGGATCAGAATATGATATTCCCGTAGTTGGACACATAAGACGCTTGGAATAGAATTTGGCACTTCCATCCTCATTGTCAAGAACCATAATAAGTCCTTCGCCCTGCTTCATTGCCACTTTAACGCTTCCTCGAAGCCGTTCCTCGTCTTTTGGGAGAACCTTCAAGCGGTCAACAACAACTTCAATATCATGATTCTTATATCTGTCAACACGCATGCCTCGCTCTAATTCCTGCACATCGCCATCAACTCTAACATATAGGAATCCTTTTTTTCTTAAAGCCTCAAACAGTTCGCGGTAATGCCCTTTTCTGCTTCTTACAACAGGCGCCAGAATCTGTATTTTATGCTCATTATAACGTTCAAGAATCATCTCTATGACTCTCTCTTCAGTATATTTCACCATCTTCTCGCCTGTGGCATAGCTGTAGGCTTCGCCCGCTCTGGCATAGAGCAAACGAATATAATCATACACCTCAGTCTGTGTGCCGACAGTAGAACGTGGATTGCGGTTTGTTGTTTTTTGATCTATACTGATAACAGGCGATAAACCGGTGATATTATCAACATCAGGACGCTCCATATTTCCAAGGAAGTTTCTTGCGTATGCAGAGAAAGTCTCGATGTATCTGCGCTGTCCTTCTGCAAATATAGTATCAAATGCAAGTGATGATTTTCCCGAACCGCTAAGACCTGTTATTACAGTCATCTTATTTCTGGGAATCTCCACATCAATGTTTTTCAGATTATTAGTGCGGGCTCCCCAAACATAAATTTTTTTATCCTCTGTCATTTTGTTTAATCCGTTGTTGTAGAACTCTCAGTATAACCTCTGAGAAGGTTTACGTCTCGTTTAATATTGTATTTTCTTCCATCAGCTCCTTTTGCTTTTACCAAACAGAAATACACACCTTGTGCTACGTCTTTACCATGGAATTTACCGTCCCAACCATCAGCTTTATAGTCTGTCCACTCATACAGTTTCTGTCCCCAACGATTATATATAGAAGCTGTAAACTCAATCAAACTTTGTGCCACTTTGGGTTTATAAGTATCATTTATACCATCGGCATTAGGTGAAAACGCATTCGGCATTTCGAGTTTACTCTCTGATATTGAAACGATTATGGGAGTAGCACTCGACCAATACTCATCAGTAAACTCAACAAGTTCATCGCCTTTTGCAAACTTGGCATACAGCATTACACGTGTTGCACCAGCCTGTGTAAAGGTGTATGAAGTATTTTCCTCATAGCGTATAAGGAAAGGTTCGGTACTTGCTTCTCTAATAAAGCGCCACTCATAATATTCCGACCACCCCGAAGTATTCGCTGCATCAGCATAGAAATGTGCTGTTAATGGCGCACTTCCAGAATAGGACTCCGCCTCCTCCTCTCCATCAGTAGTTTCAAAGACAGCTCTTGGAGATATTGTTGGAGTTACATCAGCATTAATGGTAGCTGAATGAGCCAATAAAACTAAAAACAGTGGAAATATCTTAATGATTTTCATTTTTCTATATAATTAATGTGCAAAAATACTCAAAATAGTTGATTAAAACGCTCTTTTTTTGTATTTTTGCACATAGTTTTTAGATTTTGATAATTATGCAACATATTTTTAAGTCCTTAATTATTGTCTTCTTGTCATGTTTTTCATTAGGAGTTGTGGCACAGACAAATGTGTGGCGTGACATATATAAGGTAAAGAAAAAAGATACTATCTACGGCATTGCAGCAAGCTATGGGCTAACAGTTGATGAACTTATCAATGCAAATCCCGAAATGAAGCACCCCGACTTCAAGTTGAAAAAGGGTAATACTTTATTTATTCCTTACGAGGCAAAGAAAGAAACTGCAAAACCTGTTGCTGCACAGAAAATGCACACCATGCCCGGGCAGACAATAAGAATTGGAGTTATGTTGCCACTTCATGATGTTGATGGCGACGGACGCAGAATGGTAGAATATTACAGAGGTATTCTCATGGGCTGCGACTCACTTAGAACAGAAGGCATAAACACTGATATTCATGCTTGGAATGTGAATGTTGATACTGACATAAGAAATATCATTAATCAGGCAGGTACAGATAATCTTGATATTATCTTCGGTCCTCTCTATACAAAACAAGTAACACCACTCGCAGATTTCTGCAAACAGAAAGACATAAAACTTGTTATTCCTTTCTCTATTTCAGCCGACGATGTACAGCGTAATCCACAAGTATATCAGATTTATCAAAACGGACTCATCATCAACGACCGCTCTATAAATGCGTTTCTTGAGCGATTTGTTAATTGTAATCCTATTTTCATTGACTGCAATGACACTACAAGCCAGAAAGGAATATTCACCTTCGGACTTCGCAAGCAGCTTGAAACTAAAGGTATTGCCTATCAGATTACCAACCTCAAATCATCGTTGGAAGGATTCCGAAAGTCGTTCGTAGCCGACAAGCGCAATGTCGTAATCCTTAATACAGGACGCTCGCCGGAATTGAATCTTGCCCTGCGCAAATTGAACGAATTAAAGAATATTGCCCCGGGATTAGACATTGCCATGTATGGATATACAGAATGGCTGCAATACGAGAGTACTTATCGTGAACTATTTCATAAGTATGAAACATATATTCCTGCAACATTCTATTATTATAGAGGAATATCTCGTGTGGCATCATTTGAACAAAACTACAAACACTGGATAGGCACCACAATGCAGGAGCAATATATTCCACGATTTGCAATAACAGGCTTTGACCATGCACAGTTTTTCGTGCGCGGACTATACGAAAGAGGTTCTGATTTCCAAGGAACTACAGCTGAAAGCAGATACAAACCAATGCAGACTCCTCTCCGTTTTAAAAAGGCAGCTGTCAATGGTGGAATGCAGAATACAACATTCCAACTTGTACACTACAAGCGGAACGGAGTTATAGAAACAATAAGCTACTAATTATTACCAATGATTTTCTTCCTACAACAGGCTGATAGGAAACAATAATGAATTTAGGAATACAAAATACAAGAAAAAGTATGAGCATCATTGTGCTTTGCATGATGATGCTTGTACCACTCCATTTGAAAGCGCAAATAGGAGAATATAGAAACACATTTGCTGTAGGTGTAAACGGAGGCTTGACACTCAGCAGAGTAGGTTTCTATCCAAAAGTGCAGCAAACACAATTACCCGGTTATACCGGCGGTATCTCAATGCGTTATACAAGTGAAAAATATTTCAAGACCTTTTGCAGCGTTTACGCCGAGGTTAACCTATCACAACTTGGATGGCGGGAGCAGATTCTTGATGCGAAGTCACAACCTGTCATCAACACAACAACAGGCACTGCAGAGAAGTATGAACGCAGGTTAAACTATGTTCAAGTGCCAGTCATGGCACATCTTGCTTGGGGTAAGGAATCAAAGGGATGCCAGTTCTTCTTCAGGGCAGGTCCGCAATTCGGATATATGCTTAGCCAATCAACTAATACCAATTTTGATTTCAACAAGGCTAATATTGACAACAGAGCAAATAAGATTATTGCCCAAGATACTATGTCAGTAGCAAATAAACTCGACTATGGCATTGCTGCCGGTATAGGGTTGGAATACTCACATCCAAAAGTCGGGCACTTCCTCGTTGAGGCTCGTTATTACTATGGACTGGGCAATATATTCGGAGCAAGCAAACGCGACTACTTCAGTAAATCAAACAATGCTGTAATTGAGTTGAAATTGGCATATTTGATTGACATTAACAAACGTAAGAAATAATAAATACAATAATAAAACAATTAAAAATCAAGTGAATTATGTTTAAAGGACACCCTAAAGGATTGATTCCTGCTGCCCTTGCCAACATGGGCGAGCGATTTGGTTACTACATCATGAACGCAGTGCTCCTGTTGTTCTTAGTTTCAAAGTTCGGACTCTCTGATAGTACCGCAGGTATTATCTACTCCGTATTCTATTTCGGTATATACGTATTAAGTCTTGTGGGCGGTATTATTGCCGACCGTACACAAAACTACAACCGCACTATACAATGGGGACTTTTTATAATGGCATTAGGCTATATAGCTCTTTCAATACCCGTTTTCAGCACTGTCAATTATAGCAGCGACTGGTGGGGAATATTGATTTTCACCTGCCTTGCCCTACTCTGCATTGCTTTCGGCAATGGTCTCTTCAAAGGAAACCTTCAGGCTATAGTAGGTAAGATGTATGATGAACTTGAAGCAGAAGCTGCAAAAGAAGGTGAAACAGCTCTTCAGATTGCCAAAGACAAGCGCGACTCAGGTTTCCAGATTTTCTATGTATTCATCAACATTGGTGGACTTATTGCGCCATTCGTAGCGCCTCTGCTTCGTCAGTGGTGGTTAGGAGTACACAACTTCACATACAATGCAGACATGCCTGCACTTTGCCACCAGTATCTTGAGAATGGCGAACTCACGACAAAGTTCAGTGAGACAATGAATGTAGCAGCAACGAATGCAAGCAGTATTACCGACTTTGCTGCATTCAGCCATGAATACATCACAGTATTCAATCAGGGCATACATTATTCTTTCATTGCATCAGTTGCAGCCATGCTTATTTCTCTCTTTATCTTCATTGGCACGAAGAAGCTGTTCCCACAGCCAACAAAGAAAGAAACCAATGATGTTGTAGGCTACACAGAAGAGGAGAAGCGCATCATGGCTACTGAGATTAAGCAGCGTCTGTATGCTTTGTTTGCAGTTCTCGGCATTGCTATCTTCTTCTGGCTTTCATTCCATCAGAACGGTCAGTCACTCAGCGTATTTGCACGCGACTTCATACAGACCGACTCTGTAGCCCCAGAAATATGGCAGGCGTTGAATCCATTCTTCGTAATCGTACTTACTCCTATTATAATGTGGATATTCGGTAATCTTGCTGCAAAAGGTAAGGTAATCTCTACTCCACGCAAGATAGCTATTGGTATGGGTATTGCAGGTTGTGCCTACCTGTTTCTAATGGTATTCTCAATGGTGAGCAACTATCCTTCAGGTGAAGACTTCCGTGCACTTGATGCAACAAGCATGGCAGCCGCAGGATTGAGCAAGGCAGGTCCTTGGGTATTGATAGTAACCTATTTCTTCCTCACTATTGCAGAGCTATTCATATCTCCACTTGGTCTGAGCTTCGTTTCCAAGGTTGCTCCACGCCACATGGTAGGCTTGTGTCAGGGACTCTGGCTCGGTGCCACAGCTCTCGGAAATCTCATGATAGTCATCGGTCCTATAATGTACAATGCCTGGCCTATTGAATATTGTTGGGCAGTATTCTTTGTAATATGCCTCATCTCAATGGCAGTTATGCTTGGAATGGTGAAATGGCTTGAGAGAGTTACTGCATAAGCAGGCAATTGAATAAAAATCAGTCGTTAAGCTCCAAACTAATTATAGGCGATTGACGCTGAACTGCACCCCGAAAGTTGGACAAAATACTTTCGGGGTGTATCATGTATATATAACAATACTCTTGATGGAATGAGAGAATTGTAATTATCACTGTGCAACGATAATTATTGTTAGCTTGTAAGGATAGTTATCGTTAGCACATAAGAATAGTTATCGTTAACACATAAGAATAGTTATCGTTAGCACATAAGAATAGTTATCGTTAGGTATTAAGAATAGTTATTCATAAAAAGTGTACATAGTTTTCTGCACAACACAAAGATAACGATAACTATCCTTATAGAATTTCTTTTCTGAAAGCGCAAAAATATCGACAGTATTTTTTTGTGAATAATGTTGATAGGCAGTTGTGTTTTATAAGTGTCAATACACTACTTTCTGTAATTGTGTTTATTGCATTTTGAGTTTTACCAGACAGCAATAAAACTGAATATCAATGCAAGCAGAAATAACATTTTTCACACAACTTTAATAAAATAACAATAATTAATTTTGTGCAAACAAAATATTTTATTTAATTTTGCAACATTGACTTTGGTTATATTGACATATCCAAACAATATTGTCTGATAATATTCACCTTATTAATATATAATATATATATGAGAAAATTGAACGACATGTTCTCTTGGTACTTTTCAAAAAAAGCATTGCCTTATTGGGCTGTACTAATAATGGACTTGACTATCATCGTCTTTTCTGAATTATTCGCTATATATTTAGGAAACAATTTCTATAATCTTTATAACAATCTTCAAGCATATCTCATTTGGTGTGCATGCAGTCTTCCTATGATGATTGTGGGTATGCGTGTATTTCACACATATTCATCCATCATAAGATATTCTTCCTTTGTTGATCTTCTAAGGGTGACCTCCGCTCTTTGTTTAGGAATATTCCTAAACAGCATAATCTATACCGCAATGATCTTTCTCCGTTTTGTTGATTACGGAGAACTCATTACAATAAAGATGCTGGCTTTCACACTTATCATAGCTATGATAATAATGTGGGCTGTAAGAATATTGGTGAAATATCTCTATGACATAGCCTATAAAGACGATGCCGACCATAGAGTATTTATATATGGAGTAAGAGAAGGTGGTATTTCTATTGCAAAAAGTATGCGCAATGAACATCCATTGCGCTATTTGGTAAAGGGTTTCGTAACATTCGAGAACGAAATGACAGGTCGCTATCTGCTCGGCACATATGTATATGGTCCTGACGATAAGGCCATAATGACCATGAAGAAGAACAAAGTTGATTTGCTCTTTGTTTCACCATTCTGCACAGAAAACTTTCGCAAGGACACTGTTTTCATAGACAAACTGGTAAAAGCAGGAATAAAAATCATGATGATGCCAACGGCAGAAGTTTGGGACGGCACATCAAAAATATCACACTCGCAACTTAAAGAAGTTGATATTGAAGATTTACTGCCACGCGATAAGATAGAAGTTGACATGAAAGCCATTGGAGACATGCTCAAAGGCAAGAAGATTCTTATAACAGGAGCTGCCGGCTCAATAGGCTCAGAAATGGTGCGGCAAGTTGCAAAGTTTGCACCTGCAGAACTTATCCTCATCGATCAGGCTGAAACTCCTATGCACGATGTACGCTTGTACATGTCAAGAAACCATGAAAACATAAAGTGCTATACCATTGTGTCAAGCATAATAAATACATCACACATGGAAATGATATTCAAGAAACATCGCCCTGAATATGTATTCCATGCTGCCGCATATAAACATGTGCCAATGATGGAAGACAATCCTGCACTTGCCATACAGAACAACACATACGGCACACATGTGATAGCTGACCTTGCAGTAAAATACGGAACAAAGAAATTTGTAATGATTTCAACAGACAAAGCTGTTAACCCTACTAACGTGATGGGTTGTTCAAAACGTATATGCGAGATTTACTGCCAGTCGCTGAACAATGCCATACAAAACATTAACAACAATATTCCAACGGAAGATAGTATAAAGGACAAGCTAACTCAATTTGACGGCAAGCCAGCCGTTACACAGTTCATAACAACACGCTTTGGAAATGTGCTCGGTTCTAATGGAAGTGTCATTCCCATCTTCAAGAGGCAAATAAAAAGAGGCGGTCCTGTAACTGTCACCCACCCCGACATAATACGTTTCTTCATGCTCATTCCAGAAGCATGCCAGCTTGTTCTTGAAGCAGGCACAATGGGACATGGTGGTGAAATATTCGTATTCGACATGGGAAAACCTATACGCATTGCCGACCTTGCACAACGCATGATTGACATGAGCGGCGCAAGTGGAATTGAGATACAATACACAGGACTGCGTGATGGTGAGAAACTGTATGAAGAAGTGCTCAATGATGAAGAGCAGACCAAACCTACTCACAACAAGAAAATTAAGATTGCTACAGTGAGAGAGTATTCTTACCAGCAGGCACTAAAAGACGAGGAAGAACTCTTAGAACTTTCCTTCACTTATAACGACATGGAAATAGTAAAAAAGATGAAGGAAATAGTTCCGGAATACAAGAGCCAACACTCAAAGTATGAGGATTTGGATTAGGTTTACTTCTTGAAATATCCCAATCTATGGCGGGCGTTTTTCCTGCCTAAGCTTCTTATCTGATACATGCCTGCAGGCAAATCACGAACATTCAGGTTATGTGCTGCGAACATTGTTTTTACCGCCACTCCCTGCATTGTTTCAATCTGCAAGAGCGTTCTGTTGTCAAGCAGGGTATTGCCTATAAACACATTAGTGCCGTCACACTTAAAGAAAGGCAGACCCGATGCCTTTTCTACAACAGGCTTTATTTTAGAAGGTGCTGTAGGTACAGGTCCTTGAATTGCGGCACTCTCATTGCCATATCTATCCATTGCCGTAACGGCATAATAGCGTCCTGTAAGCGGAACCCTTATTGCAGTCTTCCTCTGCCTAAAAGCCATAAGGTTACGAGGATTGGTAATATCTACAGGAAAGTTGGCGCTGCTATATATATTATATGTAAGATAAGAGCCGTTACTCCTGTCAACAGCCCCACTCCATGACAAAGTGTTCCTTGTGCTGTCAATCTCTATCTTCTTAGGAGCAACAGGTGAAGACGCACTCTCCCAAGTCATTGCAGGAACAAGAGCAGAACAGTTGTCAAACTGCTTTGCAAAGTCGTAGATGCCTTTCTGGTTATCAGTAAAGAACTGGCTTCTGAAATAAGCATGCCCCATGCCCCATTGCCGCAACACTTCCATTTCCTGTGTAATGACATTCAGTTCCCAGTCACTTTCCCTTGGAGACATTAAATAAATGCCAAGCCCCGGCACAACCATTCTGCCGTATGAGTTTTCAATCCAGTCAAGAGCAAATGGATAGAAGTTGTTATCCCTGAAATACATCATAGGAAACAAAGCATCCATTAAGCCATTTTTAAGCCAGTTCTGAGCTTCCTGCATGACACGCGAATAGGCATTCCAGCCTTTGCTGTGCATGCGTGGTAGATTGTCGTGTTTTCCTATTGGCGAACAACTCATTTTCACCCATGGTTTAAGAGCTTTCACCTTGACATTAATCTGTCTTACAATGTCGGTTATATGCCTGCGACCTTTATCGCCTTGTACCTTTGATTTCCATGTTTCCGGATAACGTATGTAGTCAAGGTGAATACCGTCAATATCATAATTGCGTGTTACCTCCTCACATATATCTGCAATATACTTACCGGTTCTTGAATCTTCCGGATTCATAAATCCTTCCTCATCTATCTTCTTGACAAGTGTTGGATACTTCTTTCTCAAAGCAGTGCAGCCCACTCCATTCCATTTGCCAACAGGAATCGTAACCACCCACGCATGAAGTTCCATACCCCTGCTATGACATTCTTCTATAGCAAACTGTAAGGCATCGTAGCCCGGACTAATGCCCGGTTGTCCTGACAGACAACCGTCCCATGGTTCATATTTAGAAGGATATATTGTTGTGGCACGAATGCGTGTCTGCAAAAGCACAGTATTAATACCAGCCGCTTGCAGCTTGTCAAGAATGAAAACAAGTTCTGATTTCTGCCTGTTTATTGACGATACAGTGTTTTGAGCATACTGCTTTGGCCAGTCAAGACCGCCTATAGTTGTAAGCCATACGGCACGCACCTCACGCTTAGGCGACTGTCCTCCCATGAAAGGGACCGATGTAGCGATAAAGGTCTGTGCTCCGGAGATTGAAGCCAAGAACAAGGAAAGTATAATTATTGATAGTTTCTTCATAAATGAGTTGCAAAGTTAGCATTAATTTCCGAGATTCCTTTGCATTCTACTCATTTTGTTGTACCTTTGCATAGTTTTAAATTAGGAGTTATTCGTTGAAGAAATTATGATGCAGCAATATCCATCGACACTGCTTGAACGTGCTGTTGAAGAACTGGCAAAACTGCCAGGGGTGGGAAGAAAAACAGCTCTGCGCTTAGCATTGAACCTATTGAGAAGACCAGCTGACGATGTTGACGGATTTGCCAATGCCATAACAAGAATGAGGCACGAAGTGAAATATTGCAAAGTGTGTCATAACATAAGCGACAGCGACATCTGCCCCATCTGCTCCAATCCTCGACGCGACTCTTCTATAGTATGCGTTGTAGAGAATGTGCAGGACGTAATGGCAATAGAAAACACCCAGCAGTTTCACGGTCTCTATCATGTGCTTGGCGGAATCATATCGCCAATAGACGGCATTGGACCTTCCGACTTGGAAATAGATTCACTCGTAGAACGTGTAGCTGAAGGAGGAATAAAAGAGGTTATCTTGGCATTGTCGTCAACAATGGAGGGCGACACAACCAACTTCTTCATATCGAGGAAACTTGAGGAATGCAACATCAAACTTAGCGTCATAGCACGCGGCATATCAGTAGGAAACGAAATTGAATATACCGATGAGATAACACTCGGACGCTCTATTATAAACAGAACACTATTTCAAAAATAAAACTTAAGTATGAAAAGAACTAAAAACTTGTTACAAGTGATATTCTTTGCTCCAATAGTAATATCTGCACTCTTCGCAATACTGTGTGAGGTTGGTATCATGGAAGAGGGAATCGGAATATCAGAAGAAAACAACTATGCAGAATTTGCAATAACAATCTTCATGGAGTTAATAACACTTGTGCACATACCACTGGCATTGCGTCTTTTCAAATTCACATTCATAGAGAAAGCACTCAAAGGCAATCCGCACAACCTGCTTGTGTTTGGAACCATACGCATAACAATGCTTGCCTTGCCTCTGATTATAAACACCACCTTATATTACATCTTCCTCTCAGCAGCATTCGGATATATGGCATTGATTCTGCTTCTGTCAATGATGTTCATATTCCCCTCAGAATCAAGATGCAAGAACGAAATGGGTGGATTTGAATTTAATAAGCGATGAAAAAACTCTCGGTACTGATAGTATCATACAATGTCAAATTCTACCTTGAACAATGCCTCATATCATTGCTCTGGGCTATACGCGACATAGATGCAGAAGTAATAGTTGTCGACAACCATTCAAAAGACAGTTCAGTAGAATATCTTAGAAAGAAATTCGGCAAACGCATAACAATTATATCAAGCAACCATAACCTCGGCTTCTCTAAAGCCAACAAACTTGCCTATCAACAATCTAAAGGAGAATACGTGCTCCTGTTGAATCCCGACACAATAGTAACCGAGGAATCAATAAAAGAAACGGTTGAGTTCATGGAGTCACACCCAAAAGCAGGAGGCATCGGTGTAAGGATGCTAAAGGTTGACGGCACAAACGCATTGGAAAGCCGCAGAGGCATACCATCGCCAATGACTGCATTCTACAAAATGTGCGGACTTTGCTCAATGTTCCCCAACCACCCTGTTTTCGGTCATTATTATATGAGTGGCATTTCGTGGGATAAACCCAGCCGGATTGAAGTCATAAGCGGGGCATATTGCATGCTAAGACGGCACGCTATAGACGAAGTAGGGTTTCTTGATGAAGACTACTTCATGTATGGTGAAGACATTGACCTAAGCTACTGTCTCTTGCAAGGAGGTTGGGAGAATTGGTACGTACCCACCGTCATACTCCACTACAAAGGCGAAAGCACATACAAGTCCTCATTCCGTTATGTACACGTGTTCTACAACGCCATGCTCATATTCTTCCGCAAGCACTACGGACACATGTCATTTCTTGTAACACTGCCAATCAAGTTGGCAATACTCGTAAAAGCATCTACTGCCGTATTGAAGATGTTAGGAAAACAATGCCGTGACAACTTAGGACTGCGCCGTCACAATAAACGCAAACATCCATTGTATGTATTCATAGGCAGCAAGTTCACATTAAAACAATGCGAAAAGATAGCACGCAACAAAGGTCTTGATGCCATTTTCCAAGAAGGAACCATAGGCTCCCTGCCCGACGGCCACCTGTCAATCAATCTTCCTTCACACCGCCCATTGGTAATTGTCTATGACGTTCATGCCTACAGCTATTCTGAAATATTCAGGCTCTTTGCAAAAAGTCCTATGCCAATGGTAACAATCGGCACATACGACAATAACACCAGAAAGATTATAACTCAAAACGAAATTATATACGATGATCAGGAGGAAAATGCATGATAAAGCTTAGAGCCATAGAACCAGAAGACCTCGACATTCTCTTCAAAATAGAGAATGACACAGAACAATGGAAGATAAGCACTAATAATATGCCATACTCACGCCAGTTCCTTCTCGACTATATACTCTCCACAACAGGCGACATCTATGCCGACAAGCAGCTGCGCTTGGTGATTGAAAGTTCACAATCATCAACTCCAGTAGGAATAATCGACCTGTCCAATTACTCACCAGCACACAACCGGGCAGAGATAGGCATAACCATTCTACCCGAACATCGCAATAAAGGTTATGCACAAGAGGCATTAAAGCAATTAGAACAATACTCCAAGTCTATATTGCACTTACATCAACTCTATGCCATAATTCCGCAAGACAATAATGCCTCAATCCGCTTATTCCAGAAATGCGGCTTTTCCTCTCAATCCACCCTCAAAGATTGGCTTTTCGATGGGACAGAATACCAGAATGCAGAGGTAATGCAAAAAAGTTTATAAAAAAAATCACTTTTCCTTTGCAGTTACAAAAAAAAGTACTACCTTTGCACCCGCAAACAAGAATGGTGCGTTAGTTCAGTTGGTTAGAATACATGCCTGTCACGCATGGGGTCACGGGTTCGAGTCCCGTACGCACCGCTCTAAAATTGCACCACTGGTGCGTTAGTTCAGTTGGTTAGAATACATGCCTGTCACGCATGGGGTCACGGGTTCGAGTCCCGTACGCACCGCAAAAAGAAGGA
>JBHAEQ010000052.1:0-16771 GCA_041855685.1 Prevotella sp.
AACGGGACTTACTTCACTAAGACACTCTTCTTGACGGAGAAGCACCTCGCAGTCAAGCCACTTTTCGACCTATCTGGCAACAAATCTTAATTTGGGTGGCGCATTGACGAAGTCAGGAAGTTGCCTTTCTCCTTCTCTCGGTCAAAGAAATCGTAGCGTTCGTTCACGATGCTCTCATAGCGTCGGCAGCGCAGTGCCTCGGCTTTCTCTGTCATGCGCTCGTTATAGTCACGCTCGCGCTGGTTCTTGGGCTTGGCAAAGATGTAGATGCCAAGTGACTCATGTCTCTGTACCTTCATGGTTGACTCGTCCCTGTAGCCGGGGTAGTAGTCAAGGTAGAAGCTCAGTTGCGTACCTTTCTTTATCTTACGCGTACGCAAGGTTACTGTCTTACAAATGTTACTCATACTTGTATGAAATTTGTTTTGTTAATAATCGAAGGCTATGCGGCTCATAGCAGGTGCAAAGTAACTGAGTGATGGAAGTGTGACCAAAGCACCTTTCCATAACCTGTGGATAATTGTACTTTCACGCAGTTGATGCCTATTATTGGGCGTTATTGGAGCCTGTAAGTCCCGAATTGCGCCAATCTGCTTGCCATTATTCGGTCTAGTTCCTCCTTGGCAATGAGGTTCTGCACGCCGACTTTCACCTTCGTGAGGTTGTTCGTCTTGACGATTACGCAGATGTTGCTCTTGGTCATGCCGTATTTCTCGGCAGCTTCGGCTGTGGTGTAATAGGCATCACTCGCCTTCAGGTCGGGGCGGAAGATGTCATCAAGATGTTTCTTTGAATAGTAGGTCCTGCCATATTCTCGCTTGGTGGGAATATGGCGGCGGTAGGCTTGGGTGCGCAATGATTCCTTGGTCGTGGAATAGAGGGATTCTGCCTCATCCGTTGTCAGCCATTCTGTTAAGGCTTCTATCTCAGCGGAAACTCCGAAGAGTGCATCCATGTGCTTTCGGCTATAATAGTTTTTGCCTGCAATCTTGCAAATGGGAATATTATTTCTCTTGGCAGAAACATAGAGCCAAGACTTTTTAACCTTGTAGATTGCCATAACAACCTCGCTAGAGATGTATTCAAGAGGTTCTGATGACCGCATATCAATTTCTGGTATGTGGTTATTGACTTTTCTCGATGAAAGGGAAGAAGATAATGAATGGGATGATTTCTTGCTTGGCTTGTTTGACGAAGCACCAGGCAACACTCTATGATAGGGGTTTCCTGCAAGCATTTTCTCAATGTCTGCCTTACGGATAAATGCCATGCGGTTACTAATACGTGATGCAGGAAGTTTACCCTCATTTACCAACTTGTAAACGTACTGACGGGAGCATCCCATAAGGATGGAAGCCTTGGAGAATGTGAGATACTCCTGGCTGGCGATGTCTATAACTGGCTGGACAGCCTTCAAAAAGTCCTGTTGTCTCTTCTTGCGCTGAGCCTTTGCTGCCTCGGCACAATGCTCTGAACAATACCTCTGCGAGCCGCTGTTACAAGTGAACTCCTTGCCGCAGAAGGCGCATTTTCTTGTCTTTCTCATTTGACTCCTTTTTATGTGGTTTTACAATCAATTTCAAACAAACCGCCACGGAGTGAACTTTCGTCAATCATTGACACCCATTGTCAACTCATTCCACGATGTCACGTTCCTCAAAGTACTTTCGTCGAGATGACAGAGAACTACCGTAGTATGCGTCATGTTGTTGATTTTGCCAATGCTTTTGTCAAAGGAATTCACTGTCGCATGAAGCAGACTCCAATCCTCTCTATGAGTAAAGATGAAGGCTTTGTCTATATTGTATGCCATTCTTCTCATGTTATGTATCAGCGCATTGTGAGTGATTTGGCGAAACAAAAAAGCAATGGTTCTGTTTGTGTGCTAACTCAAACCAATGAGGAGGCTGTTATCCTTGTAGCACTTCTAAAAAAACATGGATTGAACAGTAAACTCATTCAGAGTATGGATGGTTTCCGCTTCTTGAACATGGTAGAGGTTCGTTTTTTTCTCAAACAAATAGAAAAGCATACCCACACTCCACTTATTGCCGATAATGTATGGGAAGAGGCTAAACAAAAGACATTGCAGAGATATGCTGGCTCCTCCAGCTGTAATTATTTGAAACGGTGTGTAGAACTCTTCGAACAAACCAACAAGGCAAAGTATTTGACCGACTTCAAGGAATTTGTTTTTGAATCTACTACAGAGGATTTCTGCGATGTGACGAATGTCGATGTTGTGGTTTCGACAATTCATAAGTCGAAGGGACGTGAGTTTGACGATGTCTATATGCTCATCACACAACCTGAGTATGTGACCGACTCGGAAATGCGCCGCTATTATGTGGGTATGACTCGTGCTAAACAACGTCTATTCATCTATACCGACAGCAGCTTATTCAATCGTATGCCTGCCGATTTACGACAAGTTGATACCACCCCTTACAGTCTTCCGGAACAGGTGATGCTTCCACTTTCACATAAAGATGTCAACCTCGGTTTCTTCAAGACTTACAAGAAAGAAATACTTGAGTTGTGTGCAGGCAGACAGCTGCGCTTTGTAAATAATAATCTTTACCCAATAGAAAGTGATTACCCTGTGGCACAACTCTCTAAGAAGATGCAGACTGAACTTGATATATGGAACGAAAGAGGATATTCTGTCACGTCAGCTGCAATCCGCTTTATCGTTGCATGGAAACCAAAGAATGCACCAAAGAATGATGAAGAACATGCTGTTCTCCTATTGGACTTGATATTGAATAGGCGTAATGATATTTTATAATATAAATGTAAAAAGATGATATGAAGCGAAAGATTTTTGTTAATGATTTCTCTCCTTACTATCCTGTAGGAATTAAGCCTTGCCCGATGTATGTGGACGTGGCAAATCGTATTTTTGACAAGATTAATAAAGTAGAAATAAATTTGCCTTGTGCTGCTGACCTGAAAAAAGAGATTGCTGTCAATGCGGCAATCTACTATGAGGATAAAATGTCGGGTATAGGGTTATGGAATGCCTTTGTTGCAAGGTATCAGTTAACATACAATCAGTCTTTGCCTTTCTTTGATGATGAAAACCCCCTTGCCAAAGGCGATGTCAACTTTGAAGAAATAAAATTGTTGATTTGGCTCGTTTTATCGAGGAATTTTAAAGACCGCTTTCTTAATCCTCTGGTTATGGGAGAATACATGGCAAATGTCATAATGAATGTGCTTACCGAGGATGACGAAGTGGAAGTGAACGATGGATTGTACAACTATATCTATGACATTGATAAAGCCAATGACTATTTCAAACTGAAGCATGTCCTAATATGGCTTAGACGTTCGTACTTGCTCTGTTCGCCATTGTCAGATGCAATATTTGACGAGTTTACAGACAATTTCTCAGACCTGTGCAGTAAGAGCGAATCCATATACTATGCAGAAACAACCTTTTTAATGCACTCGGAAATTGGTCCTATGGCGATAGAACCTCATTTGTGTCTGGCAGATATGTATTACGAAAGACATATGCTAAACGAAGCAGAAAAACTCGTTAACTTAAAATATTGCCAACAGGATATTTTTGTGGTGACTGATATATCTTCGGAATATGTTATACTTAAAGATTCAAAGGATGAAGAATACAAGGTTAAGAATTTGGATCATGATGTGTTTAGTAAAGTACTCTATGTGTGCACGGCGCTTGTGAAGTATGCAGATAATGATTGGGAAATAAACGGTTTTCTATTAGAAATGAATAAGGACGATTACTACCGGAGGCATGAACAAATGGACAGATTGGCAGTATCATATAAACATGCTTATTCTCTATATATGGAGCGTACAAAAGGCAAACGCCTGGCTTTCTTTGAGAATACTAATCAGTTGCAGGATTGGTTGAAGGTGATTACACCTGAGATGGATATTAGCGCGAATATTCACGAACTGCCAAGTGGTGCGCAGGTTGCTTTCATATCAAAAAAAGCAGGAATTGTGTTTGCGCCAAAGATGAACCATGCTATAAAGTGCAAAGATAACCCATATTACAAACAATGTGATACACGCACTATGCAGAAAGAGACTATGGAGGCAGTAATCAATATAGAGGCAATGCATCCAGAATTACTCCATTATCTACTCGAGAATAATATGTTGCAAGATGGTGATATTAGCAACATGTATCAATGCGAATTGGGTAATGAAATATTTACACGCCACATAGATTTTATTGCCCGGAATCATCGCAGGCATTATTATCATGACCATGATTATTGAACCTGATAATGGCATATGTCTTATGACAAATGACGGAAAGGTCTTGGTCCACACTTTGATGCTGTTAACGAATACAAAAGTACAAACTAATATTTAATATAACATGAGTTCGACGAATTATCAGAATGCGGAGTATCGTGTTCTGTAGATTAACATACTGGTATTCGCAGTTTCGGAGTAACTGTATTTGTCGGTGCTCTGTAACAACGTTTACTGTAACTCCGTTAATACCGAGGTCGCAACTCCGTTACGATTTTGACAGTTGTTTAAAAATTGTGTTTGCCAAATTCATTTTGTTCTAAATTCGTCGAACTCACGTTAATATACAATGACCGTATTCTATGTTTAAGAGGGCTATCTTAGTGTACTCTAACAAGAAAAATTCTGTTCAGTAACGATAAAGCTATATTTTTCTTCGTTTTATTCATTATAAGTTCATATCTTTGTATTCAATCAATATAAACAACCATCCGATGGGACAGAAAAAAGAGCATAGCAACCTCATTAAGGACCATTTGAAGAAACGAGGTATTACATAAACTTGGCTCGCAAAATAACTGTTAGAGTTAATGGAGGATTGCAGTTACATTGATGGCGATGAATGACGGATGCAGATTTGTCTGCTAAAATAGAAAACATATTTGAAGTAGTCACGGAGTAGAAAAAGGATCTACCTGAGTAGTAGTCATGACAAAAGAAAACAATAGCAATCACCTAATTATCTACCAAGACGATAACGACTTGGTAAAGATAAACGTGCGCTTTGCAGACGAGGATGTGTGGCTCACGCAAGGGCAGTTAGCTGAAATATATGATACCACACAACAGAATATAGCCCTGCATATCAAGAATATCTATGCCGACAATGAATTAACAGACGAGGCAACTCACAAGAAATACTTGTTAGTTCGGCAGGAAGGTAATCGCAATGTGCAGCGCAACATTGACCACTATAATCTTGATATGATTATTACTCTTGGGTATCGAGTGCAATCGCAAGTAGCGACACGCTTCCGCCGTTGGGCAACCGAACGGTTGCATGAATATATCCAAAAAGGCTTTACGATGGACGACGACCGACTGAAGCAAGGCGGTAATCGTTATTTTCGTGAATTGCTACAACGCATTCGCGACATTCGGGCATCAGAACGCAATTTCTATCAGCAAGTAACAGATATCTATGCCACGTCTGTGGACTATGACCCACGCACAGACCTAACGCGAACTTTCTTCGCAACAGTGCAAAACAAGTTGCATTATGCAGTACATGAACACACGGCTTCCGAAATTATCTACGATCGTGTGGACAGTGAAAAGCCTCTTGTGGGCATGACCAACTTCAAAGGTAACTATATTACTAAGGATGATGTAAAGATAGCTAAGAATTATCTCACCGAAAAAGAACTGCAACGGCTCAACCTACTTGTGTCGCAATTTTTAGACTTTGCCGAGTTTCAAGCCCTTGAAGAACGTCCCATGCGAATGGCTGACTGGATAACCGCTCTCGACAACCAAATCATTGTCCTACAACGTAAGTTGTTGGAGAACAAGGGAAGTGTGTCGCATCAAGAAGCAATAGAAAAAGCCGAGCGAGAATTCAATATATACCGCCAAAGAGAAATGGCTCAACTTGAAAGCGACTTCGACAAGATGGTAAAGCGACTTCCCAAAGGAGGACAGAATCCTCTCCAAAGAGAATGAGATTCCTTTATTTTGGATACTGTTATGATGTAGTATTTCCTTGGAAATGAAATTTTGAATGTAAAATATTAAACACCTGCTCTTACGAGAAGGATATAAAATATAATAAAAATGGCACATAACCCCAAACTCAATGTTTATATAATTAGTCTTAAGCCCAAAAAGCAAGATGAAAATAAAACCTTTAGAGATTTTTTGAAGGAAAAATATGCGAAGGAATCAGATTTGTCTGATAAGGCTCTAATGGAACACCTTTTTGCCTCTTTCATTAATGGCGTGGGGCAAGACGAATTTCATAAAGACGACAAAAGTAAAAAAGTCATTGGCATAGACGATGGCAATATGCTGCCAATGACTCTATATTCTGATACATGGATGCTAGATGGTGTTATTGAAGGGGGTAAGTATGGCATTTTAAGAGAGTATCAAGATACAGAGAAAAAGGAAGGTAAGACCGCAATTAAACCGAATTATGCTGTCTTGGATAAGTATTACATTCTTTTGAATCCTGTCTTAAATGACAAGTATGCAGTATTGCTAACTCAATCCTATACAGAAGAAAGTATTCAAGGTCCTATAAATGAATTCATAAAAGAATTGTTGGGAGGATGTGATAATTACTTTAAAGTAGATGTGGAACCTTTTGTTCCAAAACGCCTCAAAGAAAAATATGAAAAATCAGCAGCCATACGAATGTTTAGCTTTACATCGCCTTTACCACTATCAGAAAGCCTTCGCAAGAAAGTAACAGAGGCGGCTCAAGAATTTGAAGTTGAGGTTCGTATAAGACCTGTCAACCAGAAACTACCTATATATTCAGAAGGAACAAGAGAAATTATGCAAGAAGTTTCAAAAATGACGCTTGATCAACAGACCCTAGGTGAAGGTAAAGGCCGTATCTATACCGCTGATGAGCAGGGGAGAAATGCTAATTATGACATCTCAAAGGACATTCAAAGTATAAGACCTACTATTTATCTTTCGGATGAAGGAATTACTTCTGACGAGCAAACAGGACTCCCTGATTTCAAAGCCATAAAGGAATATTGCCACAAACTTTTAAAAGAAATCAAAGCTGAACGAAATATAAACCAAGATATTTATGAGTTTTAGAGAAGCGTTAAAAAGTTTAGTCAGTGATGCACATCTTTTTCAATATGTAGAAGTTAATAGCACCACGTCAAACATAGAAAAGAATAAACCACGATATTATTTTACCAAAATCCAATGGGGGATATTAATGATTTCAGTTGTGATTTCAATTACAACAGTAAATGGCTTTGGCAAGGATTTCGCAGGATATGTTGTGTCGGCTCTATCACTTTTTGCTGGTCTATTCTTCTCATTTATTCTAATGTTAATTGATAAGTTCCAGAAGATAGACTTTAGTCTCTATAAAAAAGATGCCAATGCTCAACTAATGCCCATAGGCGTAAGATTAAAAAACTATTATAAGAAAGCAACTACACTTTCCTTTTATATCATCGTGTTGGCCTTACTCTGTATTTTGCTTCTTTCTGCATCATTGATTGAAGTACCCTTTAATGAAATATACCAGTTCCTTGCAAAATGTATACCGATAAGTTGCATAGATATATGGGAAACTTTATGGAGAATTGCTTCATTCATTGTGAAATCAATATACAGAGGTGTTTCTATATATTTTCTATTGGACTTCCTCTGGATAACTTTATATCTGCTCTCGTCCTTCTTTGATTACGTAGGTAGTGAATACGACAAAGTAAAACTACAATAGATTTATGGATGTAATAAAGGGCGTAAATCAAGTAACTCGTTGATTTACACCCTTATTTGCGGAGAGAGAGGGATTCGAACCCCCGGTGCCTCTCAGCACGGCGGTTTTCAAGACCGCTGTAATCGACCACTCTACCATCTCTCCAAACTATCTTGCGACAGGCTTTTGGTCGTAGGGAAATGTGTTCCCCTGAAAAGCGATGCAAAGGTAGATATTTTCTGGCATATCTCCAAATTTTTGAACACTTTTTATTGAAATATTTTCAAAATAGTGGATTTTGGGTGATATTTATGGGTGTTAGAAAGCTATTTTAGATAAATAATGCCCTAAAAGCAGAGCAAGCATTCCAAGAAGAATACTACCCGATAAATAGATGATAAAGTATAGATAACTGTCATTATTAATCAGATTATTGTTCTCGTTGATGAATGTAGAGAATGTGGTGAAGCCGCCACAGAATCCTGTTGTAAGCATTAGCCTCATGCTTGGTGACATGATATTACTATTTATAGGCATGCCTGAAATGAAACCTATAATTAGGCACCCAATGACATTTACACACATTGTGCCTAAAGGAAAAGAGGACGAAACGAAATCTTGTGTCCACTTTGATACAAGAAAACGCAGTCCACCACCGAAGAAACTGCCTGTTGCTACTATCAAGAAGTCTTTTACCATGTGTCGTTTTGCCTTTATAGTTTTTTATTTGGAATATCGTCTATAGTGTGCTTCTGCTTTTTCTTTTGCTTTAGCTTCAAATTGTACGGAATCATTAAAAGGTGTCATATCTATAGCGTTTGTCTTTGCAAAAGCAGCTACATTCCAATTTCCGCAAACTTCTCCACCTACAGCAACAACTGGAAAGAATATGCCATTATTGGTGAATGCTTTTGAAGAAAACTCTTTGTCCAGTACATCGCTTCTGTCTTTATAGCCCACAATATACTCATCGAAGGGAGGAAGCAGATGTATACGGTTACGAGTCACAGTGCGTGTGCGACAACTGTTATGCAGATAATACACCTTATTATATATATGTATCTCTTCCATTTCCGTAGATATTGAGGCAATGGCTTTTCTTACATCGCCTAATGATAATCCCGACCACCATGCAAAATCAAGTTCTGTTGCAGGACTGTGACTTTGAAAATAAAGCTTAGCCAATCGGGTAAGGGCTTCATCACGTGGTATAGATTTTTGTGGTGCTACTCTCTCGTCAATGAGCATATAGGTGTTTATATGCCGGTTAAGCCTGCCGCTGCATATTATGGCATAAATTTCTGCATGCGAAATGTAGGCGTTTATATGATGGGGAGAAACAGGAAGTCCTGCCTTACTTATACTATCAGCGAGTTCTTCACGTGTTAGCGAGTTGCCTCCTTCAAGTGCTTTTACTATTATGTCAATAGCTTTGCAGTACAGTCTTTCGCTTATGCTTATCCCGTGCTGACGAACATATCCGTTGAACATTCGTTCTACGTTTTGCCTTGTAAGTTCCTGCATCCAGCGTATGTTCTCTGCAGAAACTATATGCCATGTAGGGCGCATAACATGAGTGCGAAGTATTCGTCCCTCGTCAAGGGCTTTGTTTATTGCGTTTATGTTTGCTTTCGACCTCAATCCTATAGCCCATTTGCATGCGTTTACATTCTGTGCCTGCATAGCACCCATATAGGCTACAACCTCCTCGGCACTTTTCAGAGTAGAGTTGACGAGTTGATGACTAAGGAGTCGGGTGGTTCTAATATTCATTGATTTATGGTGTTGGAGCTTCCACAAGTGTGCCTCGTGAATGGGGTTAAGCAACTAATTTTCAACATCTACTTATTTGTTCTTTTTTCTATATTTCAAAGGACTTATTCCTAAATGCTTTTTGACATACTTGCCGAAGAAACTGAGGTTCTCGAAATGAAACGCAGCAGCAATCTCCTTCACACTTTTCTGAGTAAAACGCAACTCGTTACTGATATTCTGCACTGCCGTTGCCGTGATGATTTCTATAGGTGTCTTACCTGTCTGTTTCTTAACGAGCACTGCCAGATATTTGGAGGTGACATTAAGCTGCTCGGCATATTTGTTGACATTCCGCATTTTACCCTGTTCGTTTTCCTGCATCAAAAGGAATTTTCGTACTATCTCGTCACCATGTAGATTCTTATTAATAGGTGTGATAGACACATCTATCTGTGAGTAAATTATATCTGCCAATACACTTATAAACGCATTTATAAGCGACTTCATCACCAGCTGATGGTGTTCATACACCTTGTCTTTGATAGAATTATAAATAAGATTGTATAACTGGTTGAGATACTCCTGATGTTTTTCATTGAGCTTAAAAACAGGGTTGGCAAACAAGTCAGGCATGGCTTGGGCAACATTGGGCATCTGCATGAACATATCGTGAATCATAGACCTTTTCAGGCAGATGGCATCACAGACGAAATCTGCGCTCATCATTATATCAGATAGCGGAATGTTTGGTGGAATGACTATCACCTCATTTGCGTGAACTGCATATTCTCGATTGTCAATGGAAATCTGTAGCTTGCCGTTGCGTCCAATGAGCAACGCACCTTGATCAGTGATAACCGGAATCTGATTCACATAATCAAAGCATGATGCTATCTCGAATATGTCGCGCGATACTAATATCTCACCGTCATTATAATAATAGGTATGGTCCATGTTCTGCAAAAGCTCTGCTGATATTCTATTTTTCATCATACATTGTCTGTTGTGTGAAATCTTATAGTGCAAAGGTACAGTAAATAAATTAATCAAAGATGTTCTATAAGAAACATTCTATATTCTTTAAGTTATATTATTGAATGTTGATAACTAATCAGACATTATTTTAAACCAATAGAATATCTAAGTTATGTTCTATTTATCTACTTTTGCACTTGCAATTAAAAAACAAAGTAATAAAAGAATATACAATGAAAAAGAGTAATGTAATGATTTTGCTTGCTGGAGTGGTGTTGCTCACCACCTCTTGCAGTAAGAAGAAAGAAGAGGTAAAGAATATCGTGGCAGTGAAAACTACTACAGCCAGTCAGACTGCATCTGCTGACGGACCATCGTATGCTGGTACGATTGAAGAAGTTAACGGCACTTCATTGAGTTTTGCGGGCGCTGGTACCATCAAGACACTGAATGTCAGCGACGGACAGTATGTCTTGGCTGGGCAGGTTCTCGGCACCATTGACGCATCGACATCGACCAACGCCCTTGCCATGACACAAGCCGCCACACAGCAAGCACGCGAGAGCATGAAACAAGCCGAGGATGCCTACAAGAGAATGAAACAGCTCCATGACAATGGTTCTCTTCCGGAAATAAAATGGGTGGACGTTGAGACCAAGGTGGCGCAGGCTCGCCAGATGGTGGCGCAGGCAGAAGCAGCAGAGAAGATTGCGCGAAAAGAAATGTCCGACACACGGCTCATTGCTCCGTTCAGTGGATTCATAACTCAAAGGAACGGGGAAATAGGACAGAACGTACTTCCGGGACAACCCGTTGCCCGACTCGTTAAAATCGACAAGGTAAAAGTAAAAATCAGCGTTCCCGAGACAGAAGTCAGCAATATAAGAAGCGGACAGCGCATTACGTTCAAGGTGGCATCGCTTGGCGACAAGACATTCTTTGGCACAGTAAGCGAGAAAAGCGTGGCTGCCGATATTATTTCGCGTGCATACACCGTAAAGGCCATTGTGCAGAATGAGTCGCACGAACTGCTGCCAGGCATGGTATGCGATGTTTTCGGCACCGGCAGTCAGGCGATGGCGGCACTATCGTTGCCAGAGAATATCATACAGATAGACTGCGACAACAAACCATTCGTATGGACTGTAGCTGACGGCAAGGTCAAGAAGCAATACGTGACACTTGGCGAGAATATAGGCGAGAATGTAGCGATTGCAAGCGGACTGACAGCCACCGACAGGATTATCGTTGAAGGACAGCAGAAGGTGAGCAACGGTCAGCATGTGAAAGTAATAAAATAGAAAAAGATGGAAAAGAAAAAGAGAAACATTGTCGAGTGGAGCATGCACAACCACAGTATCGTGATACTCATCACGACTGTACTGGTGCTGTTCGGCATCTACTCGCTCATGAAGATAAACAAAAACGAGTTCCCCGACTTCACCGTTCGTCAGGGCGTGGTGATTGCTGCTTACCCGGGAGCATCGGTCCATGATATGGAAGAGCAGGTGACAAAGCCGCTCGAAGACTATATATTTACATATAAAGAGGTAAAGAAGGCCAAGACAAAGTCTTATACCAGAAACGGACTGTCGATTATACAGATAGAACTCAACGATGACATCAACGGTGCCGACAAAGAAAACTTCTGGAGCAGTTTCAAGCTCGGTGCACAGCAGTTCAAGGCTTCTCTGCCTTCCGGTGTGCTTGCCATTATGGTACAAGATGATTTCGGTGATGCTTCGGCGTTGCTGATAACCATGGAGAGCAACGACAAGACATATCGCGAACTCAACGACTATATGAACGATCTGAAGAAACGGTTGAGGAACATCGAGAGTGTCGGACGCCTTAATGTATATGGTTCCCAGCAGGAACAAATAAGCATCAAGATCGACACCCGACGTCTGTCGCAGTATGGCATCAGCCAAAGCATTGTGCAGGCAGCACTGATGTCACAGGGCTTCAACACCACAGCCGGCACGCAGAAGACAGCCGTATATGAGGCACCGATACATGTGGAGCGTTCGCTGAACATGGTCAACGACGTGGAGCAGATGATAATCTATTCATCGCCCGACGGCAATGTAGTAAAGGTGAAACACATTGCCGATGTGCGGCGTGAGTATGCCGAGCCGTCAAGTTATGTCACCAACAACGGCAAGAAATGTATAGTGCTGAGCGTAGAGATAAAGAAAGGACGTTCAATCACTGAAATGGGTGCCGACATCAACAAGGTGCTCGACGAGTTCAAGCAGACACTGCCTGACGAGGTGTCGATGTTTACCATCACCGACCAGAGTCAGGTGGTTGGCGACAGCGTGATAAACTTCCTTAAGGAACTGCTAATCGCTATTGCAGCCGTAATCATCGTTGTGGTATTGCTCATGCCGTTGCGTGTCGCGTTGGTCGCATCGAGCACAATACCTATCACAATATTCATCTCTTTAGCCCTGTTCCATGCTTTTGGAATAGAGCTGAACACGGTGACGCTCGCAGCGCTGATAGTGACACTGGGAATGATTGTCGATAACTCAATAGTAATCATCGACAACTATATGGAGCTAATGGGCGAAGGCATGACCCGATGGGAGGCGTCAATAAAGAGTGCAACCCATTTCTTCAAGTCAATATTTACTGCCACATTGGCAATATCGATAACATTCTTCCCGCTGCTGCTCACCATGACGGGCATGTACCATGACTTTCTGCTCTATTTCCCTTGGGCAATCAGCATCGTATTGTTCGTTTCGCTCCTTGTGGCTGAACTGGTAGTGCCTTTCATGCAGTTCATATTCATCAAGAAGCCGATAGAAGAACGCTTGGGCAGTGACGGCAGACCGAAGTTCTCATTCCTCGGAATGATGCAGAAGTACTACGACAAAATCATCGACAGGGTATTTGTCCACCCCCGCATCACCCTTGGTGCCGGCGTGGCATCGGTGGTAATAGGCATTCTGCTCATGGGTGTTCTTCCGCAGAAGATGATGCCGACAGCCGAACGCAACCAGTTTGCCGTAGAAATCTACCTCCCCACAGGTACTTCGCTGGACAGGACCGCCAAGCTGGCAGACTCTCTGGAGCACATTCTGCGCAACGACCCACGTGTGGTGAGCATTGCCTCTTTCAAGGGTTCGGCTTCTCCGCGCTTCCAAATGGCATACGCTCCTCAGTTCGGAGGCAGGAACTATGCGCAGTTCATCGTAAACACAAAGGGAAACAAGGAGACAGAGGCTGTGCTGAGCGACTACCGCATGAAATATACCAATGCCTTCCCCGATGCCTACGTGCGTTTCAAGCAGCTGGCATTCAGCGCAGAGGGCAATTCCATTGAGGTTCGTCTGAGCGGCGACGACTGGCGGCAACTGAAGCAAACCGCTGACAGCATCATGCAGACATGGCGAAGCAACGAAAAACTAATCCTCACCCGCTGGGATGTCAACGAACCGCTTATAACCACCAACATCGATCTTGACGAGATGAAAGCCAACCGACTGGGTGTAACCAATGCCATGGTGGAACTACAGATGGCTGCACGATACCAAGGTGCAGGCATTCCTGTCACCACAATATGGAATGGCGACTACGGCATACCTGTCATGCTTAAGACCAACAGGGCTGACAGTGCTTCCATTGCCGACATCAAGGACGAACCTATTGCTGTGGCAGGCGGATTGAAGACCGTGCCGCTGAGGCAGATAGCCGCTGTCAGCCAGATGCGGGAGGAAGGACAGATATGCCGCCGCAATGGTGTGCGCACCATCACGCTCATGGCTGATGTGGTTGACGGAGTGAACGTCATGAAAGTGACAGCCGCATTGCAGAAAGAACTCACAGCCGAGCGGCTGCCTGATGGAGTTGACATGGAATGGGGAGGCGAATACGAAAGTGCCAACGAGGCGAATCCGCAAATCATAGCCGGATTGATGATAAGCATAGTGATTATTTTCTTCCTTATGCTGGCACACTTCAAGAGAGTGCCCACTGCCTTCATGATGCTCGTTTCGTTGTCGCTCATAGTTTTCGGAACTGCTATGGGAGTGCTTATACCTGACAGCGAGTTCTCGCTGACATGCTATCTCGGCGTCATCTCGCTGATGGGTATTCTGGTGCGCAACGCAATCATCATGTTCGACTTTGCTGAAGAATTGCGCGACAACGGCATGCTCGATGCAAACGGCATCTACCGCCCTACAGCCAAGGAGGCTATCTATGAGAGTGCCAAACGACGCATGCGCCCTATCTTCCTCACATCGGCGGCAGCCTCTATGGGTGTCGTGCCTATGATTATTGGCGGCTCGGGACTATGGGCACCAATGGGCAACATCATCTTCTTCGGCACACTCATCACAATGGCGCTCATACTTACAGTGATGCCTATAACCTATTGGGTGACAATGAGCGGCAGCAGCAAGAAAAGAATAGCAAAAGAACTAATGGAGAAAGAATAATGGAAAGAAAACTTATCATATCAGTGCTGGGACTCATCATGAGTATCCCGCTCAACGCACAGCAGTTGCTCACGCTTAACGAAATAAAGCAAAAAGCCGTAGAGCACAATATCAACATGCGGTCAGCCGACAATGCCATACTGCAGGCTAAGGAGCAACGCAAAGAAGCGTTCACCAACTATTTTCCGCAGGTGCAGGCTGTGGGCATGGGATTCAAGTCTGATAAGGACATAATCAACGGCGAAATTAATCTGTCGGAGCTTATTCCGCCAGCGTTGGCGCAGATAATTCCTCCCGCTGTGGCAGGCATGCTGCCGTCGACCGTTTCCTACGGCATGATAGACAAAGGCGTGACGGCTGGCGTGACACTGGTTCAACCTGTGTTTGCCGGCGGACAGATTGTCAACGGCAACCGGCTGGCGAAGATAGGCGAGGAGGTTGCCGGACTGCGGAAGGAGACATCGCAGAACACGGTGGAGCTTACTGCCGAACAATACTATTGGCAGATTGTCTCACTGAAGGAAAAGCGCAAGACGCTTGATGCCGTGGACGAACTGCTTAAGAAATACGAGAAAGATGCGGCAACGGCAGTAAATGCCGGTGTGGGTATGCGCAACGACCTGTTGGCAGTACAGCTCAAGCAGAACGAGATAGAAAGCAGCCGCATGAAGCTCGACAATGGGCTGCACCTGTTGAGAATGGTGCTTGCACAGTATATAGGAATGGACGGCATAGACATTGATGTAGCCGCAGGCATAATGCCGCAGCAACTGCCCGACTATCCTGCGCTCACCACCGACCACGAGCAAGCAATAACGGTAACACCTGAATACCGGCTGCTTAAGAAGAATGTAGAGGCAACAGCACTGCAGCGCAAACTGGAGGTGGGCAAGAATCTGCCGACAGTAGCCGTAGGCGCAGGCTACAGCTACTATGACATGGGGCACGGCACGGACAACCACTTCGGTGCGGTATTCGCCACTGTCAGTGTGCCTATCTCAAAATGGTGGGGAGGAAGCCACGCAGTCAGACGCAGGAAACTGGCGGAAGAGAATGCACGCGCACTATTGGCAGACAACACGCAGCAGCTCAAGATTCGCATACAGAAAAACCAGAACGATGTTGACGATGCCTACAAGCAGCTCGTGCTCGCAAAAAAAGGCATCGAACAGAGCGAGGAGAACCTGCGGCTCAACAAAGACTATTACCTTGCAGGCACTGCAACAATGACCGACCTGCTCGACGCCCAGCAGAAATATCAGCAGTGCAGAGACAGATACACTGACGCCTACGCTCTCCTGCAGACAAAGGTTATCGAATACAAGCAAAGTATAGGACAATAATAAATACCTAAATGTGAATTCACATTAGAAAATGTTGCTTCTAATGTGAATTCACATTTATCTTAGTTAACTTTATTCCATGGCATATACCATAACATGAACCAGATGATTATTACAATAACATAAAGAGCGATTATGGCAGAGGTGAACTGTACGAGGCGTGAAAAGTTGAACAGGGTGTGGAAGCACGCACAAGCTTCTTCTTAGTAGTGCTAACATGCTATTGAGGGAATTATGTTGCAAATATAGCAAAAGTTTTTTATTATGTTGTAAAAGTCATGGTTTTATATTCATGTTTTTTGTATTTACAGGAAAACCTCCTTTTGTAATATCTTTCTTCAGGTTTGATTGTTTTGGAGTCATTGCCTCTGAAAAGCTGTTGATTAAACTTTTATGTTTTTTTTGGACCTATAGCTCAAATTGCAGGCTGAAACCTTCCTTCTTCCTTGATATTCCCTAGTGTCATACGCCTTCAAGCTAGCTTGAGCACAAAATTAACGTTTTTAAATGCTCAATAGCTCATTTTGCAGGCTAAAACACCATTC
>JBHAEQ010000053.1:0-20093 GCA_041855685.1 Prevotella sp.
TGCCAATCCATTCTCGGGCAAATCTATCATTACATCATAGGTATAGACAGACCCAAGTTCACTCTCGCCCACTTCCAAGAGGTTGTTTACATAGGCTATCTTTCGCCCCATGGTTCGCTCCACGTCAAAGGCGGTCTCTATTTTGGTGAATTGATAGACAAGAGCGACAGTGATCATTCCGGTAAGCCATAGTATCAAAGTGCCGTGTTTAAGTACTCCTATCCCCATCTTCTCTAATTTTCTGTCCAACCATCGTCCGCCTGTTTCCTGCACTTTGGGATGCGGTTTTCCGTCCTTACCAAAACTAAGGAGCACAGGCATCAATGTAATGGCTATAAAGAACGCCAGCATCACGCATGAAGAAGTCGCTATACCGATAAAACGCATGGGTTGCATCGGTATGGCGAGGAAGGAAAGCAAGGCGGCAAAGGTGGTGAGTGCGCTGAACAGCACCGGCCATCCCATTTCCCTGACAGTTTCTTCTACTGCTTGTGTCCTCTTTCCATGTATGAGGAATTGGCGTTTGAAGTAGGAATACACGTGGATGTTGTATGCAATGGAAACAGCAAATGTCAAGAGCATGGGAATCATCACCATGCCGCTATCTATCGTCATACCCACGTAACCTAACATACCGTAAACAATGACAATGGAGCCTACGGCAGTGACAAGCGGCACGACCACTCCTCTAAAGGAACGCGTTACCAATAGCAGGATAAGTATGGAGATTAGGGTGGCGAGACCCAGCACACGGGGCATTTCCTTATTTATCCATTTCATTTTCATGGCGGTAACATAGGGCAGTCCCGTTCCCTTGGGATGGAGCTTTTGGTATTTGTCCTTGGTGGTGATATGCTCCAGCTCGTTACCCGTCAGCACCTCAGGAGCAACGGCATTTTTCCCCTTGTTCCACACCGAGTCTTCTGGGAAAGTACGCAGCTTGAGTATGATCCACGAGAGTGTCCCGTCTTTGGAAACAAGCCGTTCTGCAACGTGAGGTTTCAGGTAAGCCTTGCGGCGTATCTCCTCAAGTTTCGCCGGATCTGACGGGATAGTGTCCGGTACAATCTGTTCGATGGCAATGCCTTCTTCTCCACCCATCATAAACTCGATGTCGGTGAGCGATGTGATTTTGTCGGCATACGAAAGGCTGTCCATCATCTCGTTGGTGAGTTCACGGATGAGTTCCAAGTTCTCTTTCGTAAACGAATTGTAGCACTGGGTCAGCACCGCAGCGAAATTGTCATTGCCGAATATTTCCTTAAACTCTTCGGTCTTGACAAGCATCGGGTCATCTTCGAGGAAGTAGTCTTCCCACGAAGCACTCACCTTGAAGTATCTCAGCCCTGTAAATCCCACGGCAAAGACGAGGAAAAGTAAACTCAGTACCAGCCATCGCTTTTGTACCAGCCATCTGCCCCGACAGGCAAACCAATCATTGATTCTTTCTATCTTCATGTCATTTATAATTTATGTATTGATAAGGTTGTTTCATTCTTTATGCTTAAAAAAGAACAAAAGTCGGTTTTGTTCAAAAACAAAACGAGCCACCCTATACAGGCGGCTCGCTTTGCACAATATTGTTTCGTGTTTATTCTCATGTCTCATATTTCATCCTCAACTTTCATGAGCTTTTTCCACCCTCCAGTACTAAAGTGGATATACTCACCAATAAAACACTCTATTTCTTCTTTGGAAAGTTCCTCATGTAACACCACTTCTTTCATCATACTAATCCACCAAGAACAAGTGAAATGCATAAAGAAAGGAGAAATATGAGTGTGTAAATTTGGATATAATTCTTTCATTATATCCAGATATTCCATACCCATTGCGTAACTTTTATCAATCCACCGCTCCCAATAGTCTTTGAACCGCGAATCTTGCGTGTCAAGAAACAGCAATTTGAACTCTTTGCGGTAACGGGTTATAATGTCCATCACCTCCTGCATGGATTTATGATGATACTCCTCAGAAGTAAATATTTCAAGAGACAGATTTTCGTTTCGGTTATGATTGTCCAACATACAGTTCATCGCCTCTAAAAGCGGATGTAGGACAACAGCCAGCAAATCATCTTTACAGCGATAATAATTGTATATATTACTCAGACCAACACCCGAAAGTTTGGAAATCTCACGCATAGACACAGCTTTGAAGCCTTTTTGGAGAAAGGCTTCCCGAGCCGTTTTCAGCAATAAATTACGTGTATGTTCCTTTGTCGTTTGCATACGCCTAAATACATTATCCCATTTCCTTTTGCAAAGGTATTAACATCTTGTTGCATAAGCAATACCTAAAAATAGTGATTTATTCAACTTCCGCAAACTCAAGGCGTTTTGAGAGTTCAAGATAATAGTATAAATCCAAGTAGGTTAATTTATTTTATCATTATTTCATCGCAGAATATCCAACCTTCTTTCTCGCCCGGCAAAGCTTTAATACGAATATAGCGTGTTATAGTCTTTCCTGTCCATGACATAACCTTAGCACCATCTTTATGTGCATAATCATCAGGATAATCGTTTACTGACAAATCAGTGAAATTATTACCGTCAAGACTTATTTCTATTGTTACATGGTAAGGATAGTATATCTGTGGTCCTACGGTCTGCAGGAAATCAGCAGAGATAGTCTTTATCTTCTTAACCTCACCTAAGTCGATAGTAACATCCATTCCCTCCTTACCAATGAATCCGAGCCAGCCTTCGCTAAAGTCGTAACTGCCAGCCTTACCATCAAAGAGTGACATGTCGCCATCGGCAGAATATTTGCTACTATATTTATGATTGTATTTAACACTGGCAATTTTAAGTCCATGCTTGAACACGGCAGGAAGCGAATGATCACCAGAAGCGTTTTTCAAATCAAAAGCATTGTATCCGTGAGCATGCAGCCAACGAGTTGCCTCGACAGCTTTTTTATGGAAAGTCTTTGCATCATCACGGGGAGTATCAAGACCGATACGTCCCAGTTCGGCAATAGCAAAGGCACGTGGCCAAATCATATACTCGGCTCTCTCTTGTGTCTCTACATATTCAGTCCATAGATTAGCCTGAATACCGAGAAGATGTTTTTTCTCAGCTTCTGTGGTAAATGGATTGGGCAGAGTATATACTTTATCTACAGAGAGATAGCCTCCTTGTGTTCTTGGTCCTTTCGATATATCTTCCTGCGACTTATCGAGATAGCACCATTTTGCGGGAGATAGTATTACGTCGTGACCGAGACGGGCGGCTTTCTGAGCTGTTTCTATATCCCGCCAAACCATTATTATCATATCGCTGTCACGCGGCTCATCAGTCAGTGCCTCATCCCACACAATCATGCGCCTGCCCAAAGAATCAACAATCTGCTTTATGCGCCGCATGCCTTCAGGCTGTATATCATGTTGTGTGGCAGCCTCATCACCTCCCACATGTATATATTTCGTTGGGAATACTTCTGCCACCTCAGTAAGCACATCACGCATAAGAGCGTATGTTTCTTCTTTCTGCATATCCATTTCCCCATAATCCTTAAAACCCACCTCCGGATATGCTGCTACCACCTCCTCACTATGTGCGGGGAACTCTATCTCGGGAACAACATCTACACCACGCTGTGCAGCATAAGCAACAAGGGCACGCAGTTCATCTTGAGTGTAGTATCCACCATAACCATGCCTACTATTGGAATATGCTTTATCACCCTCCCACCATTCCTGCCAACTCCTTGCTGTGCGCCATGCACCGACATTGCATAGCCGTGGACGTGACTTTATCTCCATGCGCCAGCCTGCTGCATCGGTAAGATGAAGATGTAGCCGGTTCAACCCAAAATGTTCCATTGCATCAATTTGCTTATATAAAAACTCCATAGGCATGTAATGCCGGCTTACATCAATCATTAAGCCGCGCCATTCCAATGCACTATGTTGAGCAGAAACGATTGTGCCGAACGATGTTATGACAAAAACGCAAACAAGTAATAGAAATCTTCGCATAAAATTAACTTTGAATATTACCGCAAAGATAACATCTTTTTTATGAAAAGCAAGAAATAATCAACTTAACTTGAACTATAGTTGGACTAACAAGCATAACTTTAACTCTAAGTTTACAACATGAGAAACGGAGAATATTATGTATGCAGTGCCAATGAAAAGGTGTGTGCAGCTCGTTAACAGTCTTTCTTGTTCTTTCATCATAAGCCTTTATACTTCCTGAATATAGGCTTCCGTATCATAGTGATAACTGTTTTTTATATCGAATCGGTAGTTAGAACACCCTAATATCCGTGGTTAAGTTTGTAATAGGTTGTAAATATGTAAAATGCAAAAGACATATTATCAGCAAATTACGAATACGCTCACGAAACCAACCTTATCTAATAATCGGTTTGGGTTTAAGTAAAGCGGGTATAATATCAACGAGGTATCAAACGGTGATGCAACATACAATAAAAGTTGTACCAGACTGCAATAATATGGAACAGAAGTCAATAATAAAAGAATCCCTGCCTCAAAAACGAGACAGGGATTCTTTATTTCGTTAGAATTTGGTTTAGTAACCGAGCATAGACTTCAATTCCTGTGTCTTAGCATCTTTTTCACCATAAACGTGATAGTAGCAGTTATAGAGCAAGTAACCCCAGTTTGCAGCCTTCTGCTCAGGATCTAACTCACGCG
This sequence comes from Prevotella sp., assembly GCA_041855685.1. Taxonomy (GTDB): domain Bacteria; phylum Bacteroidota; class Bacteroidia; order Bacteroidales; family Bacteroidaceae; genus Prevotella. The sequence goes on from JBHAEQ010000053.1 coordinate 4,670, forward strand.
CAGTCTCGAAATAAGGCATTGCCTTCTTAACAAGATTTGTCTGGTCAACATCATTTCCTTCAACAGCAACAGCTTTCTGATATAGGCAGTTACCAATGAATGTATTAACAAGAGCTTTCTGGTGAGTCTCAGCATTAGAACTCTTTAGTGCATGCTCGAAGCTTGTTATAGCAGCATCAAACTCTTTCTCGTACATTTCATTCTGCCCTTTGAGTGCCCAAGCAATAAAGTTATCAGGATACTGCTGGTTATATGTATTTATTGCAGCTATCATCTTGTCTTTCTGACCAAGGCTTCCGTATAGTGAAGTCAATGTAGAGAATACATTCTTATTGCCTGGGTTCTGATTATAAATTTCCTCAATCTGTGTCAAACAAGCCAAAGAATCTGCGTGGGTCTTTGCAGTCTCTACAATCAAAGCAGCTTTCTGTCCTAATGCTTCTTCAGCAACCTTCTTGTCTGTACTCTTTGCAAGTACATCGTTGAACTTAAGTGCTGATGTATAGTCCTTATTGGTATAAGCACAATAGATAGCAAGATTCAGAATCTGATCCATGTAAGGATCGAGAACTACTGCATCAGGGTCCTGACCGGAAAGTTTTGCATTAGTCTTCATGATTCCCTCAATACGTGCTTTCTCCTTTGTGAACATGTCAGAAGAACCTGTTGTGATATAAGCATCGTAGAACTTAACAGCCTCAGCTGTACGTCCAGCATTACGCTCGTCCTCACCAGCATTGATCATATAGTTACGAAGGCTGTAGAGATATTCTGCGTTCTTATCACGGAACTTAGGAGAAACCTTTCCTTTGTCGTTTGGCTGAACATCGTACTTATCGCAGGTAATACCTGCATTTATAACTTTAAGAACATTTGCATAGAATGCTTGTATGTCAACAGTATTCTTTGCTGCCTGACCAGCCTGCTCAAGTACTTGGTTCTCGTCAACTTGTGCCTTAGCTGCGTCAACTTCTTTTTTGATAACCTCCACAAGCTTGTTATATGCCTGCGCATTCTCAACTGCTGTCATAGATGCTGTATTTGTTGAGATAAGAGCGTTAACCTCATCAGCGGTCTTTGCCTTCTTAATCTGCTTCAGAGCATCTGGATTCTGTGCGAAAGCTGATGCAGAACAGAAAGCTGCAACAGCCATAATCATTAATTTCTTCATTATAAGTATTTAATTTAGGTGTTATACTACACGTTAAAAATCAGTTGCAAATATAGTGATTATTTATATACAACACTATTTTTGTTTTAAGTTTTTAACTTATAAAGTAAATTCTCTGACAGGATTTATAAGTTCCTGCCAGAGAATTGTGTTAATTTTTATTCATTAGAAGTATCTTCGATTACTCTTTCCGAGGATTCCTCTGATTCTGTTTCAGGCTCATTCTGTGAAGTAAACTCTTCATTGTTCTTTGCCCATACTGCACGACTTTCTTCCTCTACGCTTGCCTGTTGCTCAAGCCCCATGACCTTAGTAACAGCAGCAATCATATCGTTCTTCTTAGCAAGATTAATGAGCTTAACACCTTGTGTGTTTCTTCCCATTACACGGCATTCGCCAACCGACAGGCGGATTGCTATACCACTTTTGTTGATAATCATGAGGTCGTTGGAATCGTTTACATTCTTTATTGCTACAAGCCGACCGGTCTTGTCTGTAACATTCATTGTGAGGACACCCTTACCACCACGGTTAGTTACTCGGTATTCCTCAACCTGTGAACGCTTACCAAAGCCGTTTTCGCTTACAACCATGACATTCTCAAGTTCAGCCTCATTTACAACAATCATACCAACAACAGCATCGTCGTTTTCTCCAAGACGCATACCACGAACACCTGTAGAAACACGCCCCATCGTACGGATTGCATCTTCATTAAAGCGTACAGCACGACCATTACGGCTCGCAATTATGAGTTCGTTATTGCCATTCGTCAGGCGCACATCAATAAGTTCATCGCCTTCGAGCAGATTAATTGCTATTACACCATTGGTTCTTGGACGTGAGTACTGCTCAAGTACAGTCTTCTTGACAGTTCCATTCTTTGTTGCAAATACTACATAGTGGTTGTTTATGAACTCTTCATCTTCAAATGCTCCTGAACGCAGGCGCAGGATATTCTGTATTTTGTCATCAGGCTCAATGTTGAGCATATTCTGGATAGCACGTCCTTTAAAGTCTTTCCCTCCCTCTGGAAGCTCGTAGCACTTCAGCCAGTAGCAGCGTCCTTTCTTAGTAAAGAAGAGCAATGTCTGGTGCATTGTAGCAGGATAGATAAGTTCTGCAAAGTCGCTGTCGCGATGACGAGTAGCCTTTGCCCCTACCCCGCCTCTGCTCTGCTCACGATACTCACTGAGGGCAGTACGCTTAGCATAGCCCAGATGACTTACAGTAATTACAACAGGGTCGTTTGGATAGAAATCTTCTGCATTGAACTCATGTTCAGCAGGAATAATCTTTGTGCGACGCTCATCGCCATACTTTTCCTTAACTTCATTAAGCTCGTCTTTCATAACCTGCTTGCAAAGTTCAGGATCATCAAGAATATTCTGCAAGTGTTGTATGAGAGCCATTAGTTCATTATACTCGTTATGAAGCTGCTCCATACGCAAGCCTGTAAGCTGAGACAGACGCATGTCAACAACATACTTTGCCTGAACCTCATCAAAACCGAAGCGTGCCATCAGTTTTTCCTGAGCTTCCTGCGGATTCTTACTTCCACGGATTATGTGCACAACCTCATCAATGTTGTCGCATGCTGTGATGAGAGCCTCAAGCAAGTGCGCACGCTCCTCAGCCTTACGCTTGTCATATTTAGTACGACGGATAGTAACATCGTGGCGATGCTCAACGAAATACTTAATACATTCTTTAAGAGTGAGTGTACGTGGACGCCCCTTTACAAGAGCAATCTGGTTTACAGAGAACGAACTCTGAAGGGCAGTCATCTTAAAGAGTTTGTTAAGAATAACATTTGCATTAGCATCACGGCGCACATCAATAACAATACGCATTCCCTGACGACCAGTCTCATCATTAGCATTTGTAATGCCTTCAATTTTGCCGTCCTTAACAAGTTCGGCAATATACTCAATAAGCTGCTGTTTGTTAACACCGTAAGGAATCTCTGTTATTACAATCTTGTCGTGAGTATCATCGCTTTCAATCTCGGCTTTCGCACGCATCACAATTCTACCACGACCTGTCTCGTAAGCATCTTTCACTCCCTGCAGACCATATATATATGCACCTGTAGGAAAGTCTGGTGCAGGTATATACTGCATCAAACCTTCAGTGTCAATGTCAGGATTGTCTATATAAGCACAGCAACCATCGATAACCTCACCAAGATTATGTGTAGGCATGTTTGTTGCCATACCCACAGCAATACCATTTCCACCATTAACCAGAAGATTAGGAATCTTTGTTGGCATGACGGTTGGTTCGTCGAGAGTGTTGTCGAAGTTACGGTCCATGTCAACAGTATCTTTTTCAAGATCGTCCATCACACGTTCACCCATCTTTGACAATCGGCACTCTGTATAACGCATAGCCGCTGCACTGTCACCGTCAACAGAACCGAAGTTACCCTGACCGTCAACCAATGTATAGCGCATATTCCAATCTTGCGCCATACGCACCAATGCGCCATATACCGAAGAGTCACCATGTGGGTGATACTTACCAAGCACCTCACCGACAATACGGGCACACTTCTTATAAGGTTGGATACTTACGTTGTTAACACCCATCATACCATAAAGGATACGACGATGCACAGGCTTGAATCCATCACGAACATCAGGAAGGGCGCGAGCTACGATAACCGACATAGAATAGTCGATGTAGCTTGACTTCATTTCTTCCTCAATGTTGATTTTAATGATTCTGTCCTGATCTATTATTTCATTTTCGTCCATATTGAATATAGAATTAATTTATTTATTCATTTGTTTTTAATACCGCCTCTAAACAGGTATCGCCAGAAAGCGGCAAAAATAATAAGAAAATCGACGTAGAGGGCATTTATTTGCGCTCTGAGGCGTTTTGATAATATTTTCAAAGTTCAAAGTTAATGTTTTTTTTTGAGAAAAAACGGCTTAAATCGAAAAAACAACGCCTATAAGAGTATAATAAGTCTTTTTTAACTTCATATTACGGCTCAGTCGAATAATATTGACATAAAGGAAAACAATCACACACAGGTAATTAAAATAGAAAAAAACAAACAGGGATGACTCCTTGAAGTCATCCCTGCATTATCATCATTATAAAGAATTTCTTTATTTGAAGAAGTCCTTAACAGTCTCGTTAGGAACCATTTTCTCATCGAAGATGTAAGCGCCGGTCTTTGGGCTCTTTACCATCTTGATAACCTTTGTGTATGCGCGTCCATCAGTTGAACCCTCACGGAGCGTAGCGACAGCTTTCTTTGCCATAGTTCTGGTTGTTTATTATTATTGAACTAACCTTATTATTTAATCTCCTTGTGGAGAGTCATCTTCTTGAGTATTGGATTATACTTCATTAACTCAAGACGCTCAGGAGTGTTCTTACGATTCTTGGTAGTGATATAACGGCTTGTGCCTGGCATACCACTGGTCTTAATTTCTGTGCATTCAAGAATCACCTGAACTCTATTACCTTTTGCTTTCTTTGCCATAATGATTATTCTCCTATTACTTTAATGTCCTTCCACTCGCAGTAGCCCTTGTTTACAGCCTGCTTGAGAGCAGCATCAAGACCTACCTTATTAATAAGACGAAGACCAGCAGCGCTAATCTTCAAGCTAATCCAGCAACCTTCCTCAACATAGTAGAACTTCTTTGAGAACAAGTTCACATCGAAGCTACGCTTTGTGCGATGCTTTGAATGAGACACATTGTTACCCATCTGTGCCTTCTTTCCTGTAATTTGACAAACCTTAGACATGTCTATCTTTAATTTTAGTATTCGTTAAATGATACCTATTCCAAACAGTTTGCAAAGTTAGTGAAAATAATTTGATTTACAAAACATCACTGAGAATCAGAGCAAAAAAGAAGTTCAAAAAGTAAATATTTAAATTATTTTAAGAACTCAACAAGGAGTTTTAGTGCTTGGTTGGCTGCATTATCAAGATTCTTCTTTCTACCATTATCGCCTGTAAGTTTTAGTGTTTGCGTTGATTGTTTATCACATACACAAATCCAAATTGTGCCTACTGGTATCTCTTCCGTTCCTCCATCAGGACCTGCACAACCTGTGATTGACACAGCATAATCTGTATTAAGAATTTTCATTGCACCTGAAGCCATTTGTTTAGCAACATCTTCACAAACAGCTGTTTGTTCTGCCAAAGTAATCGCAGAAACTCCTAACACTTTCTCTTTTATTTCATTACAATAAGAAACTATACCACCCTTGAAATAGTCCGAAGCCCCACTTTTTGCAACTATTGCCGCCGCAATAGCACCTCCTGTACAACTTTCAGCAGTGGCAAGTGTTTTACCGCTGCCGTAGAGTATATCATATATTTCTTTTGAATAATCTCTGCACATAATAAAGCGTTGCATCTTATTTGAATGTCACTTTGCTGAATGCCGGCTTCTCTATAGGACAGAAGTCACCGTCAAGATATTTGAAATACCCTGTTATGCCTATCATTGCCGCATTGTCGGTGGTGTAGCTGAACTTTGGTATGTATATAGTCCAACCATACCGCTTTGATGCATCATGGAAAGCATTTCGCAATCCGTTGTTTGCAGAAACACCTCCTGCAACGGCAACATGCTTTATACCCGTTTCCTTTACTGCCTGTTTAAGTTTCTTCATCAGAATATCAACTATCGTAAACTCAAGTGAGGCTGCAATATCCTCTTTATGATTCTCTATGAAATCAGGTTCGTCGGCAATCCATTTTCTCAGATTATAAAGGAAAGAGGTTTTGAGTCCAGAGAAACTGTAATCCAAACCGGGGATATTAGGTTCAGAGAATTTATATGCCTTTGGATTGCCCTGACGTGCAAGTCTGTCGATTATAGGACCACCGGGATAGCCCAAGCCCATAACCTTTGAGCATTTGTCGATTGCTTCTCCGGCTGCATCGTCGATAGTCTGTCCGATGACTTCCATATCGTTATATGCGTTGACCTTTACTATCTGCGAATTTCCACCACTCACAAGCAGACACAGGAATGGATAAGGCGGTTGTGTATCATCTTCCTCGTTGTCCTTTATGAAATGAGCCATTACATGTCCCTGTAGATGATTGACATCAAGCATCGGAATACCAAGCGAAGCTGCCATTCCTTTGGTGAAGCTCACTCCTACGAGAAGCGACCCCATAAGCCCCGGGCCACGTGTGAAAGCTATTGCAGACAACTGTTCTTTTGTTATGCCTGCACGTTTCAAAGCTTGATCTACTACTGGAACAATATTCTGCTGATGAGCACGAGAAGCCAGTTCTGGCACTACTCCACCATAAGCCACGTGAACATCCTGCGAGGCAGTGACATTACTAAGAAGTACATCGTTCTTCAAAACTGCTGCAGAAGTATCGTCACAACTCGATTCTATTGCTAATATATATATTGGGTCAGCCATATCATTAATATGTTAATATCTCTACTCCATCATCGGTCATCAACAATGTGTGTTCCCATTGAGCTGAAGGCTTCTCGTCCCACGATATGACTTCCCAGCCGTAAGGGTCTTCGTCGTCAACAAACACTTTCCACGAACCTATATTAAGCATTGGTTCGATAGTGAATACCATGCCAGGCACAAGAAGCATGCCGGTACCTCTATGCCCGAAATGAGGGACGTCTGGCTCTTCATGAAATTTATTTCCTACACCATGACCACACAAATCGCGTACAACACCGTATCCGAATTTCTTGGCATGCTTCTCTATAGCATGACCTATATCACCTACAAATGAATAAGGTTTTGCCGCCTCCATACCAATCTCAAGACATTCCTTAGCCACACGCACAAGTTGTTCTTTTTCGGGTGTTGTCTTTCCACCTACTATAAACATACGTGAGGCATCAGCATAGTATCCGTCAAGAATTGTAGTAAAGTCAACATTAATAATATCTCCTTCCTCAAGTACTTCATCTTCCTTGGGAATGCCATGACATACAACTTCATTTATACTTGTACATACTGACTTTGGAAATCCTTCATAACCAAGACATGCAGGAATAGCATTATTAGCCTTGCATACTTCCATACATATATCATCAATTTCCTGTGTGGTCATTCCTATGCGCATTTCCTTTGCCACAGTGTCAAGCACCAAGGTGTTTATTACACCGGCACGCCTGATTCCTTCTATCTGTTCCGGAGTTTTTATAAGTTCACGTGTCGGCACAAGCTTTCCCTTATTTTCCCAATACATAATCTGCCTGTCCATATCAGTAATCTGATCAGGAATGCAGTGCCATCTTCTTTTCTTGTTTGCCATATATGATTTTATTCAAAGAAATTTGGTTTATTCTTTCGTGCTTCTTCTATCGGCACTAAAGTTTTTACCTTTGTTTTATATCCGGCACGCAGTTTGTCGTACCTTTCATCAAGTTCTGCCTTATAACGCTTGCGCTCGCCGCTGTTCATAAGCCTTACGGCAGAAACACAACTTTGAGCAGCGTCGCTTGCCCATATAACTATGCCGCTATATTCGGGAGCAATTTTCAATGCCGCATGAAGTTCTGAGGTTGTTGCTCCTCCTACAATCAGAGGAATATCCAAACCTGCATGTTCCATCTCTCGCGCCACTACTACCATTTCATCGAGTGATGGAGTAATAAGCCCGCTCAGGCAAACGATATCAGCATGTTCCCTTATTGCAGTTTCTACAATCAAATCGGGTGAAGCCATTACGCCCAAATCTGTAATATCGAAATTATTACATGCCATTACTACTGCTACTATATTCTTGCCTATATCGTGGACATCGCCTTTTACTGTAGCTATCACAATCTTGCCAGCCTTTGCCACTCCACCGCTTTTCTGTGCTTCTATATGCGGTTGCAATATAGCAACTGCCTGCTTCATGGTTCTGGCGGTTTTCACTACTTGCGGAAGGAACATCTTTCCGTCGCCAAAGAGTTTGCCTACTTGATTCATGCCCTCCATCAGAGGTCCTTCTATTATATCAACTGCACGTGGATATATGGTCAATGCTTCTGACAAATCGTCAGCAAGATAGTTGCCTACTCCCTTTCTCAGGGCATATACAAGACGTTCCTCCAAAGAGCCTTTACGCCAAGCTTCTGCATCAACAGATGTCTGCTTAGCACTCGTGCCTGCCTTTTCTGCCTCTGCTTTAAGCTTCATGTCTTCTGCTGTAGCAATAAGTTCCTCGCCTGCACCTTTCCGTCTGTTCAACACCACATCTTCAAGCAATTCGAGAAGGCCGGACGGTATATCTGAGTATGCCACCTTAACAGCAGGATTAACTATTCCGAAATCCATACCTGCTTTCATGGCATGATAAAGGAAAACGGCATGCATAGCCTCGCGTATGTAGTTATTGCCTCGGAATGCAAAACTAAGATTGCTCACACCACCGCTTACATGTGCCCCCGGACAGTTTTTCACTATCCATGCCGTGGCATTAATAAAATCAACGGCATAGTTGTCATGCTCTTCTATACCTGTGGCTATAGAGAGTATATTAGGGTCGAAAATAATATCCAGCGGATTAAGCCCTGCCTCCTCGGTAAGAAGACGGTATGCACGAGAGGCAATCTCTATCTTGCGCTCATAGCTTGTTGCCTGTCCCACTTCATCGAAACACATAACAACGACAGCAGCACCGAAGCGCTTTATTGTACGAGCATGACTAACGAACAGTTCTTCTCCTTCTTTCAGCGATATTGAGTTGACTATACACTTTCCCTGCACACATTTCAGTGCCGCTTCTATGACCTCCCATTTAGAAGAGTCTATCATTAACGGCACTGCTGCTATATCAGGTTCCGAAGCTATGAGATTCACAAAATGCGTCATCTCTTCCTTAGCATCAAGCAGACCGTCGTCCATATTGATGTCAAGCACAAGAGCACCGTCGTCAACCTGCTTTCGTGCAATGTCAAGAGCCTCGTCATAGTTCTTCTCGTTTATGAGCCGGAGAAACTTCCTGCTTCCTGCAACATTACACCGCTCACCTACATTAGTAAAGGTGTTGGGCTGTGGAACAAATGCCGACAATCCTGCAAGATGCAGCTGTCTGTATCGAGGATGACGCTTATGGACAATGCCTTTTTCTGCCATTTCCGAATAGCGGCGTATAAATTCATCGTCAGTGCCGCAGCAACCGCCTATAATATTAACGAGTCCCTCGTCGAGATATTCTTTTATCTGCGGCGACATCGACTCGGCGGTTTCATCATACTGTCCGAGTTCGTTAGGCAGTCCTGCATTCGGGTGTGCACTTATATAATAAGGTGCGCGCGAGGCAACTTCCTTAAGAAAAGGTTTCATCTGCCTGGCTCCGAGTCCGCAGTTAAGACCGATGGAGAAGATGTCGTATGAGGAAAGTGTTGAAAGGAAAGCCTCAAGGGTCTGTCCCGACAATGTTCTGCCCGACATATCGCTCACTGTGACACTTATCATTATAGGCAGTTTCCTGCCTTTCTCCTCCATCGTCTGTTGGGCTGCATCAATAGCGGCTTTACAGTTAAGGGTGTCGAATATGGTTTCCACCAATATGCAGTCAACACCACCGTCTATGAGTCCGCACACTTCTTCCTTGTATGCACACAGAAGTTCGTCATAGCTTATATCGCGGGCAGCAGGATTATTAACATCAGGCGACAGCGACGCTGTTTTGTTTGTAGGTCCTACATCGCCTGCCACAAAACGCGGTTTAATTGGTGTGGAATATTCGTCGGCGCATTTACGTGCAAGCTGTGCACCGGCAAGAGCGAGTTCATAACTTCTGTCCTGCAGTCCATAATCAGCCTGTGAAATTCTCTGCGACGAAAAAGTATTTGTCGTTATTATGTCTGCACCTGCCTTTAGATAAAGGCGATGTATATCACACACAATATCAGGTTGGGTGACATTAAGCTCATCGGTATTGCCAGTGGTGATTCCATAACGATTCACCATGGTGCCCATACCGCCATCAAGCACTAATACCCGTTCATTAATAATGCTTTCTAACACGATCCATTTCCCTTCTGTCTTCTTTCTCCTTCAGCGACTGCCGCTTATCATACTGTTTCTTTCCTCTGCACAACGCAATGTCAACCTTTGCCCGCCCGTTGGCATCAATAAACACAAGCGTAGGAACAATCGTGAAACCCGGAGACTTGCAAGCCTCCTCCAGATTTCTTATCTCACGCTTGTTGAGCAGGAGTTTGCGGTCGCGCTTCATTTCGTGGTTGGCAAAAGAACCATAGAAATAAGGAGATATATTCATGCCCTTGACCCATATTTCGCCATTGTGAATATAACAATATGTATCCACCAGCGATGCTTTGCCAAGGCGTATTGACTTTATCTCTGTGCCGGTAAGAACTATGCCGGCTGTATATTCATCAACAAAAAAGTATTCAAACGACGCTTTCTTGTTTCTTATCTGTACAGGGCTCTTCTTACGAAGTTCTTTCTGTATTTTATTCATCTTGATTATCTCCCTTGTTCAATATCAATTACACATGACATCAACTTATTGCTCAACGTTTACGAAATCAGACAGATGCTCATCTACGTAATAAGCCATTTGCGCTGAGTAATCTGATTCGTTCAAAACAAACGCGTCGTCAAAGTCGTCAAATTCAGGACATTGTTCAAAAAGAGCCATAAACTCTTCATCCGACATTTCAACCTCAATCTTAGAACGATATTTTCCATAGAATTTATGTGCCTTGGAAATAAGGCGTCCAAGGTCAACCAAACCCCAGTTCTTCAGAATACGGGCAAACGGATTCTTAAAGATGAACGGACCATAACCGTTATGAATAAGCTGCACAAAGCCTCCCTCCATGATTTCTTCTCGCATTATTACATAAGCCAGAAGAGTTATTTGGCTTGAGTTCAACTGCCCCATTGTTTCTGCTGTGATATTCCAGTCAATGGAGCTGCCTACTGCATCGGAAACTGCGGAAAGAAAGTTGTCCATGCCGAGCATGGATGCTTCCTGAAGTATTTGGTCTTTTATAGTGATATTGAGCATAAGTGATGCAAAATTACTACAATTCCATGTAATAACAAAATAAATCTATTTATTTTAAGCAGGTTAGCGGCTGGGGTGCTTGGTTTGTTAATTATTATTGTTTGCCGGCTCGCTGTAAACAGATTTTTTCCTGTAAGCCGTGCTTGCCCAACTCAGGCAAATGACTTTTTTCACTTTGGCACGCTTGCCCAACTCAGGCAAATGACTTTTTTCACTTTGGCATGCTTGCCCAACTCAGGCAAATGACTTTTTTCACTTTGGCATGCTTGCCCAACTCAGGCAAATGACTTTTTTCACTTTGGCACGCTTGCCCAACTCAGGCAAATGACTTTTTTCACTTTGGCACGCTTGCCCAACTCAGGCAAATGACTTTTTCCACTTTGGCATGCTTGCCCAACTCAGGCAAATGACTTTTTTCACTCTGGCACGCTTGCCTAACTTAGGCAAATGACTTTTTTCACTTTGGCATGCTTGCCCAACTCAGGCAAATGACTTTTTCCACTCTGGCACGCTTGCCCAACTCAGGCAAATGACTTTTTTCACTCCGGCACGCTTGCCTAAGCCGGGCAAAACAACTTGAGCTTGCTAAAGCTGAATTAATCAACCAAGCTATTGCTCATATTAATCTTTTTACGTAACTTTGCACACGGAAAGTAAAATGCTTTCTAAGGGGTGCCCGCTGTTGCGGGCTGAGAACAGACCCTCTGACCTGAACCAGATAATGCTGGCGTAGGAATTAAGAGAGCATCAATAAAGATGCACCCCCTTATTGTATATTTAACAAAATAAGGATTTTTAATGAACAAATTTTCATTATCGGTGATGACATTGCTGGCGGCATGCTCATCTACCGTCAAGGCTGGCGACATCGACTCGCTGCGTGTGGAACAACTGCAAGAGATTGTTGTAAAAGGAGTCAAGGCACAGAAAGATGCTCCGTTTGCCGTGGCAAACATCAAAAAACAAGAGCTTCAGAATTTCGGTAAGACAGCCCGCGAACTGCCTTTCCTCTTCAGTCAGACTCCCGGCGTTACGGCATGGAGCGAGAACGGATTGGGAATTGGCACTACACACATGAGAATAAGAGGTGCCGGAGGTTCAAGAATCAATGTAACCTTAGATGGCATTCAGCTTAACTCACCAGAAGACCAAACCGTGTTCTGGGCAAACATGAACTCATATTCCAAAATTCTCGGCAATGTGCAGATTCAGCGAGGCGTAGGAACATCAACCAACGGCGACGGTGCGTTCGGAGGCAACATTGCTCTACAAACCAAAGCTCCCAACACATTGCCCGAACTTGAGATTACAGGAAGCTACGGAAGCTACAACACCCTAAATATAGGCGGGCAGTTCTCTACAGGCTTGTTGTGGAACCACCTCGTCTTCAACGGTGCTTATCACCACACATCTACCGACGGTTTCATGCACGGCACATCAGGAAAATCAGGTTCTTACTACGGCGGACTCACTTGGCTTGACAACAACTTCATTGTGAGCTATAAGAACATAGGCAACTACGAGAATACCGGTCAGGCATGGAATGGCTTGGATACCGGCGATTTGCTTGATGGCAACTATGGAGTGAAGACCGGTCTTAATTCATACAAAGACTTCTGGAATGCCGGCATGGGCAGATATAACAGCCTGTATGAATACCTCAACGATGCCTCCGACCCATCGAAAGGCACATCAAGATACAAAATGAAAGACGGAAGTTTCTGGCATAAAACCACAGACAACTTCTGGCAGAACCATAACATTCTGTCGGCTGCCATAAACATTAACGAACACTTGAAAACATCAGCCACCCTGCGCTATACCTACGGCTACGGCTATTACGAAGACTTCAAGCACAACTACAAGCCTTCAAAGTTCGGACTTTCGGGCGGCAAGACTGATTTCGTGCGCAAGAAAGGACTTGACCAGAATACATACAGCGCCATGTGGAATATAAACTACAAGGACGAAAACTGGGATGTTGTAGGAGGAATTTCCGTGCAAAAGTTCACAAGCAACCATTTCGGCTATCTCACCTACATAGCCGACGAGACACTCAGCACACAGCTGCTGAAAAAAGGAAACTACAAATATTACAACTCTGATGCCGACAAGTTCGACGGTAACACTTACCTGAAAGCCACATACAACATCGGCTCACAGTGGAAAGTATTTGCCGATGTTCAATACCGGCATGTTGACTATAACACCGACGGTGTGAACGACAAGTTTACTTCAGCAGGACAGCATGTGCTCGACATTCACAAGAAATACGACTTCTTTAACCCGAAAGCAGGAGTCAGCTTCAGCAGCGGCGGACATCGTGCATACGCTTCAGTTGCAACAAGCCACCGCGAACCCGAGCGCAACAACTTCACCGACAACCAGTCATATCCGGCTCCAAAGGCAGAGGAACTTACCGACTTTGAGCTTGGCTACAATTATGCCGCACAAAACTGGCACATAGGCTTGAATGCATACTACATGAAATACGACAACCAGTTTGTGCAGACAGGTGAGAAAAGCGATATAGGCGAGTATATAACAACCAATATAAAAGACTCATACCGGCTCGGCGTGGAACTGACTGCCGACTGGACTCCACTCTCTTGGCTCACAGTGTATGGCAATGCGGCACTTTCGCAGAACAAGATAAAAGACTTCGACGAAGTGGTGGAAGACAGGGACAACACAACCCAGACCATTCATTATTCAAACTCAACTCTCGCCATGAGCCCAAGCACCATTCTCAACGGATTCGCAACCATTCATAAAGGTGCATTCACAGCCACTTGGCACACCAATTTCGTATCGAAGCAATATCTCGACAACACTAAGAACAATCAGCGTTCGCTGCCTTCCTACTCACAGTCGGACTTGTCGGCAAGCTATTCATTCAAACTCAAAGGAGCACTAAAGGAACTAATCGTAAGCGCATACATGAACAATGTCTTCGACACCCACTACGCAGCCAGCGGTTGGGTATATTCAGCCATATATGCCAGCAGAGGTCATACCAACGACAATCGCTATCGACAGATAGGATATATGCCAATGGCAGGAAGAAACGTATTGGCAAATATAACATTGCGCTTCTAATACAAAAAGCATAAAGAAAATCAATCAACAAATGCTCAACTACATAATAACCAACTGGCTCGATGTCTTAGGCACAACTCTCGGACTACTCTATCTGTTTCTTGAGATGCGCGAAAACATCTGGATGTGGATAGTAGGCACCATAATGCCTGTAATATACATTTTCGTGCTCTACGAGAAAGGCATATATGCCGACTGCGCAATGGAGGTGTACTATTTCTTTGCAGGCATCTATGGTTTCTGGTTCTGGCTTCGCGGTAAGAGTAAAGCAAAACCGCTGGCAATACAAAGCACACCGCAAAAGCTCAAGACTATGCTATGGCTCTATGCCTTGGTGCTATGGATGCTTTTCGGAACATTCCTGCGATATTGCACCGACAGCACAGTGCCCTATATCGACGGGTTCACCACGGCACTTTCCATAATCGCCTTATGGATGCTCTCACGCAAATACATCGAACAATGGTGGGTATGGTTTGTAGTGGATATAGCCTCAACAGGTCTATATCTCTACAAAGGAATATACGGCAGAGCAGGTCTCTACGGCATCTATACCCTCATGGCAGTCTATGGTTATTATGTATGGAAGAAAAGAATGAAGTTAAAGGAGCGATAATCCGCTCCTTTTTCTTTCCTATAACTTTCCACAATGCAGCAACGCTTGTCATTATTATTCACAAAAAAAATACTGTCGGGATTTTGGGGATTCTAGAAAATAAATTCTATAAGAATAGCTATCGTTAGCAAAAACAACCGCATAAATAGCCTTTTTATGCCAATTTCTAACGCCTCTATTCTCTCATATTTGCGGGCAACAGGTTTCTATTTTGTAAAACCGCCAAATATAAAAGGCTTTATTTTGACTTTTTATTTAGTTTTTTTACAATTCGGGGAGTACGAGTTGCTAAACTTATGTAAAATAGAATTTGAAACTATTATTAGATTATTTCATAGGCTTGATTAATTCATTTCTCCGCCCTTTCCTTTGTGCTTTAGAAATAAATATGTACATTTGCAGCGATATATTTATCCGTATCTTGCAAATTATGGCAATGCATTGAACATGAATAATCCAACATTCACCAATAAAATAAATATTTACAAATCATTGTCAGGTGTTTATGACGCAGGGAAAATGACAAAAA
>JBHAEQ010000054.1:0-71390 GCA_041855685.1 Prevotella sp.
CAATTCTCCTATTTTTCCTTTATGTCAATATTATTCCCGATTTTATTATTTCTGTGCGGACAGACACAGGGTCTGTTCCTACGTACCTCTCTAACCTCTTAACTCCTTAAACTCAGGTTGAAAGCTCCCCATTAAATTTCGAATGAGCCTAACTTGCTTATACCGAACTCACGTTAAAAAAGAGAATATATCACATTTGGGAGCATGTGACATATTCTCAATTCTATCGTATTTTATTTATCAAGCAAAACTTATCATTCCCTGAACAGCCTCTCCATGTTCTGACCGCTCTTCATCTACTGTTGGTTTCACTCCATCAGCCTGACTACGAATATCGTCAAGAGTTTTACGTGCCCTTTTCACTGTAGGACTTGTTTCTACAGCATATATTACATCATCGTTATCGAGATCTTCTGGTCGGAAATGGAATATATTCGGACGACGCTTATACTGTGGATTTCCAGGTTTTGTACCATAGTATTCGGATATTTTCCTTTGCTTCTCGGCTTCTGCCTCTTCCATTTGAGCAATACGGTCAGCATCAATTTTCTTGTACTTGCTGTTCATGTGGGCATTCATGCCATCGACATCGTTCAATCCGAAGCCTGTGGCAAGTATAGTTACCTTTACTTTCTGGCCGAGTTCTGGGTCAACACCAAGTCCCCATTTTGTTTCATATCCACTACTGAATTTTGCCATGAAGTCATGAACATAATTCATTTCCTCCATCATCAATCCTCCGTTTCCATCTTTTTCATCAGATATACTAAAACTCAGAAGTATCTTTTTAGAATTGAAAACATCGTTGTCGTTGAGCAGTGGTGAATTAAGAGCGTCCTCAATAGCCTGCTTTACTCTGTCTTCGCCTTCTCCATATCCTGTTGACATAATAGCGACACCACCATCCTTAAGTACAGTCTTAACATCGTTGAAGTCAAGATTTATAAGTCCATGATTGGTTATTATCTCGGCTATGCTCTTTGCCGCAATGCTCAATGTGTCATCAGCCTTGGCGAAAGCATCAAGCACTGTGCGCTCAGGATAAATCTCGCGCAGGCGTTCATTATTTATAACAAGCAATGCATCAACATGCTTCGACATTTCTTCCACTCCGTCAAGAGCCTGAATTATCTTAAATTCTCCCTCCCATACGAAAGGTATAGTTACTATACCAACGGTAAGAATGCCCATTTCCTTACTAATGCGTGCAATGACAGGAGCAGCACCAGTACCAGTACCTCCTCCCATGCCGGCAGTAATGAATGCCATCTTGGTGCCATCATTGAGCATATTCTTTATATCCTCAGCACTTTCCTCTGCTGCCTCACGTGCTTTTTCAGGACGATTTCCTGCGCCCAAGCCTTCTTTTCCGAGCTGTAGATGAACAGGCACAGGAGAATCGCTCAAAGCCTGATTGTCAGTATTGCAAAGAACGAATGTTACATCGTGAATACCCTCACGGTACATGTGGTTAACTGCGTTACCACCGCCACCACCAACACCAATAACCTTTATGATGCTATGCTTTTCTTCGGGCTCGCCAAAGTCAAGTATTGTATTGAAATTATCAGCCATATATTTTCTTTTTTACCATTAACCTAAAACAATAACACTGGTATTATTCTTCATCAGAAACCATATCTTTGAAGAAGTTTTTAAGTCCTCTCATAGTCTTGTTCAAGAAACTATTCTCTTTCTTTATACGTCGTTCTTCTTCGAGTCTGCGTTCCTCTTCTATGCGTTTCTTTTCTTCCTCTTCCTCCTGCTTACGGCGTTTTTCCTCTTCAATAAGCGCTTTCTCCTTTTCAGTCAGAACAATTCCTTCGCCTTGCAGATCTTTAGGATCCCGTGGTGGACGAGGACTACCAGTATTAGTACCTGTTTCGTTTTCACCAAACAGATTATTCTTTATACTATCTCCAGCACAATTCATATCGCCTTTCAATAAAAGTCCGATAACAGTATTCATGCGACAGTCCTGAGCATTAATCTCGGGAAGGGTGCTGTCAATGGTTTGGTTTACCAACTTTGCTATACGAATCTTCTCTATGCGTGTATGACGTTTGAATATTGTTTCAATATTCTTCATATTAGCGCCACCACCTGTAAGAATGATTCCTCCAAGAAGCTTATCTACAAATTCGTCAGGAACCTGATACCACACATTTTCAACAATCTCCAAGACTCTTGCCTCTACTGTACTTATAAACTCTTGTGCGGTAATTGTTCTTTCTTCGTTTATAGAATAGGTCAAGGTGCTGTCTATATCAGAATTATCTGTATATGCGCTACCATATTTCAGTTTCATCTTCTCTGCTTCTTCTTCATCCATCTGCAAAGATGCGATATCACGTGTTATATTAGCACTTCCAAGAGGGATGACGGCTAAATGTCGAAGCACATTCTTGTAATAAACAGACACAGTTGTTGTGTCAGCACCTAAGTCAACAAGCACACAGCCAGCCCTGCGGTCAGATTCCGACAGCACACAGTCAGCAAGGGCAAGAGGAGCTAAACACATCTCGGCAATAGAAATATTTGCTTCCTCAAAACACTTATTGAGGTTGCGATAGAATGATTTACGCCAAAGGATATTAAGGAAATTACCTTCAAGACGGGTACATTGTATTCCCACAGGATCTATCTGTAACTGAGAATCCACTTTGTATTCCAAAGTAACAGTATCAAGAATTTCCTTTTCAGGATAACTCATATTACGATTGGCATCCATAAGCTCATCAACCATTTCCTGAGTAACGATTGATTCTGCCGGCATGTCTTTAACTATGACATTCTTTATTCCAACAATGCTCTGTCCGCCCACTCCAACATACACTTGCGTTATGCGTGTCTGCAAGTGTTGCTCAAGTCGTTTCTTCACATTGATAAGAGCAAGCATTGTCTTATCAAGGTTGTAAATAACACCTCTACGTATGTAGTTAGTTGAATTCTCCTGCACCACAGCCAGAATGGAGATGCTGCCGTCCAGATTCTTCTTTCCTGCGATACCTGTGACCTTAGAAGATCCAAGTTCAATAGCCACAATGAATTCTTTTGCCATAGCCATAATTATCTCTTTGCTTGTTAAATTCTATGTTATATATTTTCTTCGTCAATGCGCTTACATATAACCTGATTATCAAATTCAAGGTTAATCTCCGAATATTTATTCCATCCCGCCTTTGGTAGTCCATACTTATAGAATGCCTCAAGGCGATCCATCTTTTTCGTTACAAACGTCTCTATCAATTTTTCACGTTCTCCCCTACTCTTACTTTCCGGCAGTCGCCCTAAATAGACAATATGATTTCCTATGCGGGGAATAAGTTCAACACCGAGGGTCTTTGTAATATTAATCTGTCCGAAAAGATTACGACACAAATCGTCCTGCATAACGGTTCGCGCCAAAGGTGATATATACATTGTGGCATAAGCCCTGCTTATATATCCTGTAGCAATGATGAGATCAGAGGTGTAATCAGAATTGGGCATTACACAATCCTTATCATCAATATAGAAATCGTCATTATTAACAGCTTTTATACGCACAACGGGAGTACGCTGTGTAACAATTACAGTTACAACATTGTCTTCGGTTTTATAACATTCAGTTGTTTTAACGAATGGAGTAGCCAAGAGTCTATCCTCTATCTTTCTACAGCTGACCTTTGCCATTTGCTGTCCTATCGGGTTCAGTCCTAATTTCTCTAATCGTGTTTTTATTTCCGCACTATTTATAAACCCATGAGTTGTTGCATCAGACACCACGATTACTACATCTTTACAGACACGAAGTTTCTCTTCAGGCTTATTAAAAGCACTGAAAGCAACTACGATGTATGCAGCCAGACAAAGATCCAAGAATATTAGTCCTGCCTTTTTTAATCTTGATGCCATTCGGTTATTATTTACTTGCAATTATCTTTGCTATTTCTGATGCATAGTTATCAATATCGCCTGCGCCAAGCAGAACAAGGACATCAAAGTCTCTGTTCTTAACATAGTCAAGAATACCTGTAACTTTTATCAACTCTTTCCTTTCAACGCAATCTGTGAGGTTGTCATATATAAGTTTGCTTGTAACACCTGGTATAGGTTCTTCACGTGCTGGATAGATATCGCACAACACCACTTCTTTAAGTTGGCTTAAAGCTCCGGCAAATTCCTTGTAGAAATCGTTTGTTCGCGAATAAAGGTGAGGTTGAAACACAGCTGTTATCTTACGGTCGGCATAAAGTTCCTTTATACTCTTCACACTTTGATATATTTCCTGCGGGTGATGAGCATAATCAGATATTACGACATGCTTATCGTCCTTTAGTTTGAAGTCAAAACGCCTGTCAACACCGCGGAATGTTTTTATACCATATTTCAGTTCCTCGGCATTGCAACCGCTAAGTTGTGCCATTGCCATAGCGGCAATACTGTTTTCAATGTTGATAGGAACAGGTTGTCCAAGTTGAACTCCCTGTATGTTTTCAATAGGAGATATAAAATCAAAGGTTATCTCACCGTTATGTATTTTTATATTCTCTGCATGAAAGTCTCCATCATTGCGGCTGTAATTATAAATACGCACACCGTCCTGAACGTCAGCCTTCATTTCAAGGTTTTTATGCAAAATCAAAACACCACCGTTTCTTATGAGAGTAGTGTAATGTCGGAAACTCTCAAGATAAGCCTCTTTGGTGCCATATATATCAAGATGATCAGGGTCGGTGCTTGTTATTACACTCATCCAAGGACTAAGCCAATGGAAAGATCTGTCGAATTCGTCAGCTTCGATAACGACATAATCGCTTTCATCAGAGAGTATGTAGTTTGTCCCGTAATTCTTTGTAATTCCACCTAAAAAGGCATTACATCCCAAACTACTTTGATGCATTATATGCGCACAAATGCTTGAAGTAGTTGTCTTGCCATGAGTTCCTGCAACACAAAGACCTTTATGAGTCTTAGTAAGTGTACCAAGAACCTGTGCACGTTTTTCTATCGTAAATCCATTCTCACGGAAATACTGAAGCTCTTTGTGGGTATCAGGGATTGCAGGTGTATAAATAACAAGGCAAGTTTGTTTATTCTTACAAGCATGAGGAATATCATCAACATTTTCTTCGTAATGTATAAGCATACCTTCTTTTTCAAGACTGTGTGTCAGCTCCGATGGAGTTTTATCATAACCAGCAACAACCATGCCCTTACTTATAAAGTAGCGTGCAATGGCACTCATTCCTATACCTCCTGCACCTACAAAATAAACTGCTTTTATATCTTTTATTTCCATTATCTTTTCTTTTCAGCTAAATTAATAACCTCTTCTGCAATAACACCTGCAGAATTTTTGAATGCCATAACAGCGGCATTTCTGCCAATAGTAGCAAGAACTTCTTTGTCACAAGCTGTCTCTATGGCAAGACCTATAAGTTTTTCTCCAGCCTCAGCATCTTTCACCATTAGTGCGGCATTTCTGTTAACCAGAGCCATAGCATTATGTGTTTGATGATCTTCTGCCACATTAGGAGAAGGAACCAATATGGAAGCTTTGCCAAGTAAGCAAAGTTCACTGATACTACTTGCACCAGCTCTTGACACCACCAAGTCCGCAATACAATAAGCAGAGTCCATATTACTTATAAAGTCTGTAACGAACAGGTTTGCAGGTTTCTGTCTGGCAGACAGTTCTGCTTGTACATCTTTGCTATAATAACCACCAGTCTGCCATACAAACTGCACTGGAGCCTTGGCAATAGTTGGAAGATTATCAAGCACTGCTTGATTCAATGTTCGGGCACCAAGACTACCACCAATAATAAGTACAACGGGATTTCCTTTTATCAATCCGAATTCCTTTAAGCAGGATTCCTTGTTCAGGTTATCATTCAACAGTCCTTGACGCACAGGATTACCTGTAAGCATTATCTTCTCTTTAGGAAAATAACGCTCCATTCCCTCGTAGGCAACACATATCTTTGATGCTTTTTTTGCCAACGACTTGTTTGTAACACCAGCATACGAGTTCTGCTCCTGAATAAGGCATGGAACTCCAAGCGCATGGGCTGCATTCAGTGTGGGAGCAGATGCATAACCACCAACTCCAACAGCCACATGCGGATTAAATTCCCGTATTATACTCTTAACCTTATTACGGCTTTTAATAAAATCCATCATTACGCCTATATTCTTCAGGCTATACAATGGACGAACAAGACCACGGACAGGAAGTCCTATAATCTCATATCCTGCAGCAGGAACACGTTTCATTTCCATCCTACCTTCTGCTCCGATAAACAATATTTTAGCTTCAGGTCTTAGTGCTTTTACTGCATCAGCTATTGATACAGCCGGAAATATATGACCGCCTGTGCCTCCGCCACTTATTATGATTCTTAGTTCCTTGTTCATGTTTACTGCTTACTATCTCGCTTAACTTGGCAAAAGTAACAAAAAAAAACGAGTATCTGTAATCTTTAACTCACTATTTTACTAAATATGTAAAAATCATTCCACTACAGCAGTCTGTACTTTTGATTTAGTCACAGAATTATCTTTCTTCTTTGCAGAACGACTAATACTCAATATGACACCAATATATATGCAATTGATAACTGTCGATGTTCCACCTTTACTTACCAAAGGCAAAGGCTGACCAGTAACAGGAACCAAGCCTACAGCCACACACATATTGAATAAAGCCTGAATAACAAGCATTAAAGCCAAGCCCATTGCAAAAAAAGCAGGAAAGTTGTTTTCACATCTATTAGCTATTATACCAACTCTGAACAAAAGAGCTATATAGCAGAAAGCCACAAGCAATGCTCCTCCAAGACCAAGTTCCTCTATTATTATTGCATATATAAAATCAGAGAATGCCTGCGACAAAAAATCTCGTTCCTCAGAATTACCTGGCCCTACACCTATTACACGTGATGAAGCAATAGCAATATTAGAATATGCCACCTGCGCTCCTTTTCCCTCAAGGTCAACAGAATCTGGCGGAACTTGTTCATTATTGACAAAATCAAGTATGCGCTGTTTCCACAACGATGCTCTATGCAACGTTTTTCGTTTTTTACCAGTGTTCTCACCGTTCACCGACAATTCCGTCTGTGCCACCTCGTTAGGCTTCTTTAATTCAGAAGTATCACCAGCAAGCATAATATAAGCAAGAGCAATTGCTACTACCAATACAACAACACTAAACAATCCTCCTAATTGCTTTGCAGGAACCCGTCCTATGCACATCATTGTAAATATAGTAACAGATATCAAAGCCGCAGTAGAGAAATTCTCAAGAAAAATCAAGAATATCATAGGAGAACAGATGATCATAATCCATAAAAAAGCATGCCTGTCAGCGCCTTTGTCTGTTTGCGTCCCAGCTAATATCTGGGCTGTAGCAAGCACCATGCTTCCTTTGGCTATCTCTGATGGTTGGAATTGCAATCCAAATAAACTCACCCAACGATGTGCATCATTAGTTGCATTTCCTGCAACCAATACCCATATAAGCAGAACAAAAGAAAAAATCAGAGCAAAGGGAGTCAGTAACTTGAAGTATTTACACTTAATATTCAAGGTTACAATCATGCAGAACAGTCCAAGCAGCAAGATTCCACTGTGTTTTATCATTGGAGACCAATAACTGCCATCTTTGTATGTAAGAAAGGAGGAAGCAGAAAACACCTCCACCACACTGACAATACTCAGAACGAAGAATATCATCCATACTACTTTGTCACCTTTGAACAGATTACCTAAAGTTTTGTTCATAGCCTACCCTACAACATTTATAAGTTTCTCACCAACTCCTTAAATTGCTCACCGCGGTCTTCCATATTCTTGAACAAATCAAAACTTGCACAACAAGGACTAAGCAGTACAACATCACCTTCATGAGCCATTTCCTTGCAAGCCCTTACACATTTTGACATGGAATCTGTATCAACAACAGATAGACCGACTGCATCAAATGCTTCATGTAATTTTGTATTATCAGCACCAAGGAATACCAAGCCTCTACACTTTTCTTTCACCAATGGTACAATCTGGCTGTAGTCATTACCCTTGTCCTTACCGCCAATGATAAGCACTACTGGACGAGTCATTGCATCAAGAGCAACAAAACAGGCATCAACATTAGTAGCTTTAGAGTCATTAATGTATCTTACACCATGTTTGTCAGCAACAAATTCCATTCTATGCTCTACACCAGGAAAGTTCTTCAAGCATTCTCTTATAACCTCCTCGTCAACACCAGCAGCTTTAGCTGCATAATATGCAGCAAGTGCATTACGTTTGTTGTGATTACCAGGAAGACTGAACTCCAAGCCTAATTTACAAAAATCATCATCAGAGAAAGGACATAGATGAGGACTGCCGTTTTTTGCCACTGCTGACGAGGGAGTTGGTGCAGGAATAGGCTCACCTGTCTGCCTGCGTTTCAATTCTTTTTCTATATACTCGTCTGATGACCAATATATAAACTCATCGTCAGGTGTTTGATTCTGTATTATACGCATTTTTGAATCAACATAATGACTCATATTGAAGCCATAGCGGTCAAGATGATCGGGAGTTATGTTCAACAACACTGCAACATCAGAACGGAAGTTGAAACAGTTGTCCAATTGAAAAGAACTGAGCTCCACAACATACCATTCCTTGTCTTCTTCGGCAATCTGCAATGCAAGCGACTTACCTATATTTCCACCAAGCCCTACATTCTTTCCTGCCTGCTGCATTATATAATAGATGAGGGTTGTTGTTGTTGTCTTGCCATTACTACCTGTTATACATACTGTCTTACCTTTGGTGTAACGACTGCAGAATTCTATTTCCGACAACACAGGGGTTCCTTTTTCTATTATTCTCTGCACTACAGGTGCAGTATCGGGAATCCCAGGACTTTTCACAACCTCGTCGGCATCGAGAATCCGTTCTTCTGTATGTTTTAATTCCTCCCATGCAATACCATGCTCATTAAGCTTCGTCTTGTAACGATTCTGCACAGCACCCATATCAGAGACAAACACATCATAGCCTTGTTTCTGAGCTAAAACGGCAGTACCAACCCCACTTTCTCCTGCACCTAAAATTGCTAATTTCATTATCTTATCTTCAATGTTATTATTGTCAATGCCGCAAGAATAATCGTTGTTATCCAGAAGCGGATTGTTATCTTTGATTCATGGAATACTCTGCCAGAACCTTTGAACACATACTTACAGTCTGAATCTAATTGTGCATCTTGTGTTCTGAACGCATCATGAATAGGAGTTCTGCGGAACAGGCGTTGCCGTATGCCACGACGTTTACCTAACTTGAAGAAATAAACCTGAAGCATTACACTAAGGCTTTCCACAAAGAAAATACCACAAAGAATAGGCAGTAACAGTTCTTTGTGAATAATAACTGCTGTCACTCCTATTATCCCACCAATAGTAAGTGAACCGGTATCGCCCATAAAGACCTGAGCCGGATAGGCATTATACCACAGAAAGCCTATGAGTGCACCAATAAAGGCACACATAAAGACTACAAGTTCTTCCGAACCTGGAATGTACATTATATTAAGATACTCAGCAAACTCATGATGTGAACTCACATAAGCAAGTATTCCCAATGCAACACCTATTATAGCAGAGTTACCGGCACACATACCGTCCATACCATCATTAAGATTAGCTCCATTGCTTACAGCAGTAACGACAACTATAGTCATTATAACAAACAGAATCCAACCCGCTGCCACTTTATGCTTACCTACGAATGACATAACCTCACTATAGGAAAGATTATGTTCTTTAACAAAGGGTATTGTTGTCTTCAACGACTTCCTCGCCTCGGTACTATGCTTCACCATCTCTGTTTTATTGGCATTCTCATAAACAATGTTATCATACATTTTCACATCGGGTGATGCCCATAGCACAAGTCCTACGATAAGCCCAATACTTACCTGACCAATAATTTTATACTTCCCTTTCAGCCCATCTTTATTGTGCTTGAAAATCTTGATAAAATCATCCATACCTCCAAGGAAACCGAGCCAAACAGTAGTAACAATCATCAATATGAGATAGATGTTGCGCAGACGACCAAGCAACAACACCGGCACAAGAATGGAAACAATTATAATAATTCCTCCCATTGTAGGAACACCTATCTTCTGTGTTCCGAACGGGTCAATCTTTGCATCACGGGCTGTCTCGGTTATCTGCTTGCGTTTCATATACTTGATAAACTTCTCACCAAACCATGCTGATATGAGAAGCGACAGAATAAGTGCAAGCAAAGAACGGAACGATATATAGCCCCATACATGAGAGCCTGATATACCAAACTGCTCAAGAAATCTAAAAAGATAATAAAGCATTTTCTATGTTGTATTTTTTATTAATCTAAAATCAAGAACTACATACCGAAAGCTGCACGAACTTCTTCCTTGTCATCAAAGTGGTGTTTTACATCACCAATAATTTGATAGTCCTCATGTCCCTTTCCTGCAATTAGTATAACATCACCCTCCTTTGCTATTGCCACTGCCGTACGAATAGCCTGACGACGGTCGCTAATTCGCAATACGCCACGCTTCTGCTCAACAGTTAATCCTGCCTCCATATCATCAAGTATCGCTTCAGGGTCTTCATTACGAGGATTGTCAGAAGTGAGTATAACCTTATCGCTAGCTTTTACTGACTCCTGTGCCATAATAGGGCGTTTACCTTTATCACGATTACCACCACAACCGCAAATAGTTATTAGTGCGCCCTTGCCGTTCATTACATCACGCAAAGCCTGAATAACATTCACAATGGCATCAGGTGTGTGTGCATAGTCCACTACAGCAGTAACTCCTTCTCTACTTCGCAGATATTCCAACCTGCCGCTTACACTTTTCAGTGTACTCAATACAAGCAACACGTCTTCAGCTTTTTCACCAAGCATTATAGCTGTGGCATATACTGCAAGCAGATTACTTACGTTAAACTTACCGATGAACTGTACTCCAACTTCATGGCGGTCTATTTCAAGATACATTCCCTCAAAATGACATTCCAATATGCGTGCCTTGTAGTCAGCCATAGAACGAATCCCATATGTCTTGACTTTTGCCTTACAGTTCTGAACCATAATCATACCATTTTTATCATCGGCATTGGTTATAGCAAAAGCTTCTTTGCCAAGACTATCGAAGAATGCCTTTTTAGAATCACGATAGTGCTCGAATGTTTTATGATAATCCATGTGGTCGCGCGTGAGATTGGTAAAGATTCCTCCCGCAAATTTAAGTCCTCCTATGCGCTTCTGATGAATAGCATGCGAAGAACATTCCATGAAAGCATATTCACAACCAGCTTCTACCATAAGAGACAACAAACGATTCAGTTCAACGGAATCTGGAGTAGTATGGACAGCAGGTACAACTTCGTCTTCAATATAATTGCACACTGTTGAAAGAAGTCCACACTTAAAGCCTAACTTGCGGAACATGTTGAATAGAAGTGTAGCAACAGTTGTTTTACCATTGGTACCTGTCACACCAACCAGCTTTAATTTCTTTGACGGATTACCATAAAAGACAGATGCCACTGGACCTAAAGCGTCAACAGTTGAAGCAACTTTTATATATGTCACTCCATCTACCCTTTCCTCAGGCATATCTTCTAAGATGACAGCCGTTGCACCTTGACTAACAGCCGTAGGTATGAATTTATGCCCATCGACCTGAGTTCCTTTTTGGGCAACAAAAAGGTGTGCAGCTTCTATGCGTCGAGAATCAATATTAACTCCAGTTATCTCCTTGTCCGTTGTGCCTAAAATCTCCAAAGTGGAGATGCATTTCAACAATTCTACTAACTTCATATATTATGCTTCTTTAATGCTTCTTCATTAATACTTAGTTCCAAAGAACATATTGTGCCTTTCTTTATTAATGTACCAGGGTTAACGCTCTGCCTAATGACCTTTCCCCTTCCTGAAAGTCTTACTTTAAGTCCTCTGCTTTCCAACATATATACAGCATCACGTGCTCCCATGCCGTGTACATCAGGCACTGTTGAATTACCATATTTTTTCTCGCGTTTGAATATAACAGCAGAGCCAGAATCTACAGTGCCTGTTCCCCAAATAGGATTACCAGAGGCATATGAACCACTCCAGTCTGCACGGGTCTTAAAGCCTAAATGCGAAAGAACATAATCGGCAGCGAGTATATTACCACGCATTATTTCCGGAAGTGGCGAAGAGTCATCTTCCTGTGCATCGTCAATACTTCGCTTCAAGTCTTGTGCCATAACACCCTCGGCAATATCATGGAATACGACTCCACTCATACCGCCTCCTGATGCAGGAAGTCCCCATTTCTTAATACATACTATGCATGAATAACGTGGAGCATCAGAAGGGAAATAGCCTGCAAAACTGAGCCAATAACCCGTAGTTCCACTCTTGTATCCTGCTTTTCCCTGCGACACTTGCGCTGTGCCTGTCTTTCCAGACACCTGAAATAATTTGCTTCCAGCTCTTTTACCAAGTCCCTGGCTAACAACATGACGCAGAATTGTTTGCATGGTCTTTACTGTTGTTGGCTTACAAATCTGCTCTTTCAATACTTCCGTAGGATATTCGGCAATAACAACACCATCTTTCATGGCTGCTTTAACAAATCTCGGCTTCACCATCTTTCCATTATTGGCAATAGCATTGTAGAACGCAAGCGTATTGATAGGTGCTATTTGTGTACCATAACCTATACTCATCCATGGAAGCATTGTCTTGTCTTCTACACCTCCTTTGGGGTTGCGTTTAGGATATCGTATGATAGGTCGATTATAGCCAACAAGCGGCAACTTCAAATCTTCATGCATACCGATACGATAGAGACCATCGATGTATTTTTCAGGATTCTTGCCATAATAATTGTCGATAATCCAACTTACGCCAATATTAGAACTCACCTCCAAAGAACGTGCTACATTAATATCACCATATCCACCTTGTGTTGCCCAGTTATGGTCTTTCATAAGACGTGAATGCATTTCAAGAACACCGCTACCTGTATGTATAATTTTAGAAGTGTCGCATACTCCATCATCGAGAGCCACCATTATAGAAGCGGTTTTGAAAACAGAACCTGGTTCACATCGATAATTGATAGCGGAGTTTACGACCTCGTGGTACTGACCATCATCGCCCTTAAGCATGTTTACGATTGCCTTAACATCACCGGTCTCAACCTCCATAAGTATAGCAACACCCATCTCACCATTTACTTCAGGTCGTTTAAGTTCTTCAACAAGAGCACGCTCTGCAAGGTCCTGCATATCAACATCAATAGTTGTGATAAGGTCAGCACCATTAACAGCGGGAGCATCAATGATAGACATATATTTATTGAGAACCTTACGACGGTGCATTATACCATTTTGTCCTCGCAGCAATGAATCGTATGAAAGTTCAAGACCACAGCGTGCAGTATCCTTTGCACCGAACATATCACCTATAGTACGTGCACCAAGCGACCCGTAAGGACGCTTACGCGAATTATATTCTTCTTGATAAAAGCCACTTTTATAACGCCCCAGATTAAATATAGGAAGCTCCTTTACAGCTGAGAAAGCTGAATAATTAACGCGCTTTGGCCATATTGCACAACGGCGTGAGCCATCAGCCTTAGCCTTACGAAGTTCACGGCGGAATTCTTCTGCTGATTTAGTAGGAAATATAACATGCAGTCCATTTACAATAGAGTCTTCCTTCTCTTCCCAAAGGGTATCAGCTTTAGTCTCTTTCATAGTCTTGAAATCCAAGAAAAGTCTGTATTCAGGAAGTGAACTTGCAAGAAGCTGCCCGTCACAACTAAGGATATTGCCTCTTGTAGGGGCAACTGCGACACTGTCTCTTTTCACCCTGTCACCTACCTTCATCCAGTAGGCTCGCTGGGCAGTCATAATATAACCTGCCTTAGCAATAACCGCTACAGCAATCAGCGCCATAATTATGACGAAGAATGTGTAGCGAGGCATTACTTTTTCATTTTCAAACTTACTCATCTGATAGTGTCATTTTAATTATTCTACTGGCACTTCCACCATGAAGGGCGGTTTATCGGATATTTTAAGAAGGCTGTCATTATTAAGCCTCAACATTTCCAATATTTTACTTTCTCGTGTATGTTCTGTAAGATCACTCTTTGTTGACAGAGCTTTGTACTTAGCATCTTTGAGCTGAGTTGTGAGCCGGTCAATCTCAATAACATTATTCTTATAACGATAGCCTTGTGCTATATATATAATAAGGAATAATGTAACAAGCAAAACAAGCCATATCTGCTTTCTTACAACCCTGGCAGTCAATATATCACCACCAATAATATGACGCAGGGAAAGATTCTTCGATAGAACATCTTCGTCTTCTCTTACTTGTTCGCGTATAAGCTCGCTTAAAGACTGTCCTGCATCATTCTGAGCTTTAGTTTTCAGTTGTTCTTCCTTCATAGTTTTGATGCTATTCTTAGTTTCGCACTACGCGAACGGGGATTTAATTCTTGTTCCGTTGCTGTAGGCTGTATAACCTTATTGTTAACAAGCTCGAATGGTGTTTCTATTTTACCAAAAAAGTCTTGGTTCAGCTTCCCTTCGGCATTGCCGGTTTTCATAAAGTTCTTCACAATTCTATCTTCTAATGAATGATAGGTAATTACCGACAATCTACCACCAGAACCAAGCATATCAATAGCACTATAAAGCATTTCTCTGAGTGCATCCATTTCATGATTCACCTCTATGCGCAGGGCTTGAAACAATTTTGCCATATCCTTTTTCTCACGCTCGCGTTTGAAAAGAGGCTCTACAACGGCAAGAAGTTCATGGGTGGTGAGAATAGGTTTCTGTTGACGGGCTTTAACAACAAGCGAGGCTATGCGCCTTGCTTGACGGAGTTCACCATAAAGAAAGAATATGTCAGCAAGCCGCTCTTCACTTTCTTCATTAAGCAGAGTCGCTGCTGTGCGTCCTCCACGCTTATTCATTCGCATATCAAGAGGTGAATCAAACCGGAATGAAAATCCTCTACTCTCGTCATCAAGATGATGACTGGACACACCAAGGTCGGCAAGCAAACCGTCTATCTGTTCCACTTCGTAATACCGCATCCAGTTTTTGAGATACCTGAAATTGCTTCTTACAAATGTAAAACCGTCTTGTGGCTTTACATTATCCTCTGCATCAGCATCTTGATCAAAACTATACAGATGACCACCACCCACTTCATTGATTCGACGAAGAATCTCGAGCGAGTGACCACCGCCACCAAAGGTAACATCAACATAGATACCACCACGATGAATATTCAAACCGTCAATGCTTTCATTAAGAAGCACTGGTACATGATAAGTTTCAGCCGTTTTCGCCATAATCTACTCGTTAGGTAAAAGTAAAGTATCTATTGAATCAGCAGCATCGAGCGACTCTATTGCTTTGCCGAATGTATCGACATCCATAAAAGGCTGTTCAGTAAGTTCTTTGCTCCATATCTCAATTGTATCGCCCATGCCAATAAACTTAACACCCTGTTCAATAGATGCCATCTGTAAATAACGACGAGGCAGAAGAAAACGACCATTGGCATCGAGAGAAAGTACTTCTACATCGCTGACAAACTGACGGAACAACTGCTGATGCAGAGAATTCCAACGAGAAAGACGACTACGTAGTGCGTCCATCTGCTCATTCCATACACTTTCAGGATAAAGAACAAGACAGGGTTGGAATACATCCTTACGCAATACAAGCCTTTCTTCGCCCAACGCCTGCAGCGATTTGCGAAACACTGACGGAAGAAACACCCTGCCCTTAGTGTCAACTTTTGCTTCTATATTTCCCAAGAATCTCATGCGTATATACTCTGTGGCAAAGTTACGCAATTTTCTCCACACTCCCCCACATTTCTCCACATTTTTTCAAAATCATTTGTTTTTATGATGAACAAGAGGAAAATAGAGGCATGCGACCCTAATTATCACACCAATACGCTTCATAGACTAAAGCACAAAAGCAAAATAGCAAAACGACTAAATAATAATTGTAAAATCTATTCACAGAAAATTACTGTCGTGATTTTTGCCCTAATATTTTCAAATTCTGCTCAAAAAGGCTTTCATGCGATAAGAAAAAAGGGGTTAACCACCAAAAAGTATAGTGTTTAACCTCAAGACGTACGTCTTCAGCGCTCATGACGTACGTCTATAGACCCAAAGAACGTACGTCGTTAAGGTGTATGCACGTACGCCATTAACCTCTGTAAAAGCCTTTTTCATAACCCAACCAACGAAACAACCCAACCACAAAATGACTAAACCGTTGATAACCAAAATGTTATCCTAATGCTTCTATTTTCGCATATTTACACCCAACAGATTTTTGTTTTGTAAAACAGCCAAATATAAGGACTTTATTTCGAGTTTTTGTTTAGTATTTTGATAAGTTCCTTCGCATATTTTTTTGCATAATGACTATCGTCTTACTCTGACGAAATGATAGTAGATAAGCGAGTAGAGAGTAATGACAACAATAAGGAGTTAAGAGAATCCAAGGAGTTACAGAAACTATCTAATTAAGCCTATGAAAGTTGAATTATATACAAAAAGTACACAAAAGAACAAATAAAAGAAAAAAAATTAGTAAATTTGCAAATGATACAGTAAAACTCGCACAATAAAGCTCTTGAGCCAATGATTATGTCGCGTTTACATTACAGCGTTTCTTACAAATGGCATTAACAATAGACATTGAGAAAATCCTTAAGGACAAGATGGGACGGAAATCTCGTTATGTCCCAAAAATCATTACAGCTTGGTTGAAGCACATCATACATCAGGAATGGATAAACAAGTTTCTCCTGAGCAACAGCCATCTATATGGTTCAGAATGGCTTGAAGCTGTATTGAGATATCTTGATATTAAGATTGAGGTGAAAGGAATAGAGAATCTGCCTTCTAAAGATGACGGTAAACTCTACACCTTTGTTGCCAACCATCCACTTGGCGGTATCGACGGAGTTGCCATAGGAGCTATGATTGGCAGACACTACGACGACAACTTCAAGTACCTTGTCAACGACCTTTTACTTAATCTTCCTGGTCTGGCACCGTTATGCGTAGGAATAAACAAGACAGGAAACAACTCACGAAACTTTCCTCAGTTAGTAGAAGACACTTTCAAAGAGCAGCAGCATGTACTTATGTTTCCCGCAGGATTATGTTCAAGAAAAATTAATGGTGTAATCAAAGATGTACCTTGGAAAAAGACTTTCGTAACAAAAAGCATAGAAACAGGCAGAGATATTGTACCAATCTACTTTGAAGGAAGAAACTCCAACTTCTTCTACAATCTTGCTAACACTTGCAAGAAATTAGGAATAAAATTCAATATAGCAATGTTGTTCCTCGTTGATGAGATGTATAAAAATCAACATCGCACATACACTATAACAATCGGAAAACCGATAGCTATAGACAAACTTGACAATAAAGAAAAGCATGCCACTTTGGCACGACAGATTCAGGAAAGCACTTACAAACTGAATACTCAGTAAAAGAAAGAAATACATACAAATATATGGAAGAACCTATTATCCAACCCATTGCCAAGGAGGTGCTCAAGAGTGAGCTCACACACGACAAACAGCTGAGAATGACCAACAAAAGTCAAAACGAGATATATATAATCACTGCCCACAATGCGCCAAATGCGATGCAAGAGATTGGGCGCCTTCGCGAGGAGGCTTTCCGTGCAGCAGGTGGAGGCACTGGCAAGAAAGCCGATATAGATGAGTTTGACACATGCGAGAACTGTTATAAACAGCTCATTGTATGGAATCCCGAAGAAGAAGAAATAATAGGAGGATACAGATATATACTGGGTAGAGATGTTACATATTCAGATGATGGGCAACCACGTTTGGCAACAAGCCACATGTTCCATTTTTCAAACGATTTCATAGAGTATTACATGCCTTATACCGCAGAACTTGGAAGGTCGTTTGTATCATTACCTTATCAAAATGCACGGTCAAACGCAAAGAGTATTTTCGCACTCGACAACCTTTGGGATGGTCTTGGTGCACTTACTGTGATATGCCCTGAAATAAAATACTTCTTTGGAAAAATGACCATGTATCCATCATATATCCGCAAGGGGCGCGACATGATTCTATATTTTTTGAAAAAGCATTTCGATGACAAGGAACGACTTATCATTCCTTTAAAACCTCTTGAATTAGAGAGTGATCCAAAAGATTTCGAAATACTATTCTGCGAGGAAGACTTCCGCAAAGATTATAGAATACTTAATCAGGAGATAAGAAAGTTGGGATACAATATTCCACCACTTATCAATGCATATATGAATCTATCACCATCAATGAAGCTATTTGGAACTGCTATAAACAGCGGCTTCGGCAAAGTGGAAGAAACAGGCATACTCATAGCTATGGACGAAATTTTTGAGGAGAAGCGTGTGAGGCATATCGACTCGTTTGTGAAAGAACATCCAGAAGCTTTGAATATAACATCAGGTGCAAATAAGATTATCTATAAAGCCGAGTAACTTTTGTCAGAATTCAAACATAGAATACTCTAAGTTTGCAATATGAATTGCAAACTTAGAGAGAGATGGATTAACTTGAGCAAGCATAAATTTCATAAGGAAACAAGGAGTTCATGACAATACTAAATCACGAACCACTGTAAAATCTATTCACAGAAAATTACTGTCGAGATTTTTGCTCTTCCAGAAAAGCATTTCTATAAGGATAGTTATCGTTATTTTTGTATTTCGCAGAAAACTATGCATACTTTTTATGAATAACAGTTGTTCCCGCCTAATGATAACTATTCGTATGTGCTAACGATAACTATTCTTGCACAACATCGATAACTATCATTGCAAGCTAAGAATAACTATCGTTGCACAGCAATAACTGTTATCAATAACTGTCGTTAGCAAAAATAACAGCATTTACAGCCCTTTTATGCCAATTTCCAATGCCTCTATTTTCTCATATTTGCGCCCAACAGTTTTTTTATTTTGTAAAACAGCAAAATATAAGGGCTTTATTTGACTTTTTGTTAAGTTGTTTGACAGAAAATCAACTTTCAGTAGATTCAAGTACCAAGCGCAAATTTACTTATTATTTTTATTAAAAATGAACAATTTACTTGTTCCATAAAATCTATAGAAAATCCAACTCTAATTCGCCTGTGCCCAACAGATTATAGCTCATTCTATGATAAGGAGACGGACCGTGAAACTTTATGCCGTCACGGTGTTTGCGAGTGGGATAACCTTTGTTGCTCTGCCAGTCATAATAAGGATATTTTTCCGCAAGTGACTCCATATATTCATCACGACAGGTCTTAGCCAATATACTTGCGGCTGCTATCGATTGGTACTTTCCATCGCCTTTTACTATTGTAACATGGGGTAAGTCATTATAAGGCACAAACCTATTACCATCAACTATAATTACCTCTGGACGAACAGCAAGCTGGTCAAGAGCACGGTGCATGGCAAGAAAACTGCCACGCAGAATATTCATCTTATCAATTTCCTCCGGAGTTACAATTCCTATTGCCCACGCCACAGCATCACGCTTTATTTGGTCACGCAGTTCAAGACGCTTCTTCAATGTGAGTTTCTTAGAATCGTTGAGTTCTGGATTGTCATAACCAGCAGGAAGTATCACCGCCGCGGCATAGACACTTCCTGCCAGACAACCTCTGCCGGCCTCATCGCAGCCAGCCTCTATCTTACCTTTAAAATAATGTGGTTCCAATGCCATATCTTCTACTTCTGAAGATATTTCCTGCCGTCCTTTATTACAATTCCCTTGTAATCATCACCGACACGCTGACCAGAGATGTTATAAACAGGCGTAGCACTATATACATCGTCAATCATAATATCACCTATACCTGTTTCGTCAGAATAAGGCATCACAATGACTTCATCGAGGAACCAACGTTTTGTTGCGCCAAACTTCAAAGAAATTTCACCTTCACCAGTAATAACAATGCCTGCCTCTGTCCAGATACCTTTTGACAAATTAACAATATCGGTATCAAGAGCTGCACTACCGCTTGCCACTGTTACTTTTATACGAGCACACTCGCTTGCATAAGGAGCAACTTTGAATGTAAGCTTAGCTTTGCCTGAAATTGTGAACTTTGGAGTAACAGCAATTCCATTCTTCAGGTTTGTACCGAAACGCGCACAACTTAAACCACCAAACTTATCGGTTGCACTCCATCCTTCATTATCAGCGCCAAAGTCAGCTGTCGCAACGAATCCTGAAAACCTTCCGTCATTACCACCTGTACCGATACTTATGCCAAACCCCTCATAGAACAAGTTGCCTTCAGGGGGTTGATTATCTAACTGGAATCCTGAATTTTTAAACTTAAAGTTCACTGTCCCATCATCATTCTTTACAATGTCATACAGCATTTTATTAAGATTATACGTGCCGTCGGTATTAGTATTGAACAAGGTTGATGCGGGGCTGGTAATATCACAAAACATATTACTGCCACCCGCAGGAAATACATCAGTAGCTATCGACCCAGAATCGTATTTATTATCCGCTGCGACAATCGCCATACGCTGATGTCCTTCTTCGTTGTTCACACTGTTGCTGTGCCAAGCCATATAGTCATAATCCACATGATATATAAGCAGTCCATTTCCTGGCAAAGCAGAATCCCAATTGGAAAGAGTACGGTTCTCAATAATAAAACACTCTTTTGAATATCCATCATTATAGATCACATAACCTTTACCTCCGTCCGACACACCAGAAAGACTATCAACAGTAGTATCATCAGCAAGTTCTACAAGACTACCCCAACCACAGAACTCACGCTCGTAAGCATTAAAAGCACAAGGACGAAACAAATCACCATTATAGCAACCTACATGCATCACGTCCCAATAGGAATTTCCATAATTTCCAACATCACCTGTGTCATACATATCAGGCAAACCAAGACAATGTGAGAATTCATGGCAAATAACGCCAATACCTCCAGGGCGACCGTCGCTCCGTAATTCAGACGAGCAGGCATAAGTATCTACATACACTCCATTCTGACTGAAACTCACACCAAAGCCAGAATAGTAATAATACATGTGAGGCCATATTGTTTCCTCACCACCACCATCTGCCTCATTCTTGCCTGCATAGAGAAAAAAGATATTATCAACAAAACCATCGCTGTCGTTATCATATTTAGAGAAGTCAACCTCATCCTTTATAGAACTCAATGTTGATTTGATCAGACTGCGCATATTCTTGGAATTATTATTTGCGGTATTACCACCATAATAAGCTTGATTCTCGGGCAATGTCACTGGACCGAAAACATCAAATTCATAATCCAGCTTTCCTCCGCTCTGGTCATAGAAATAATCACGCACAGAACCAACATAACCAGCATCATTTGTAAAGTTACGCTTGTTGATGACATCTTTATAGAAGTCGAGATTATGCCCCTCCTCAAAACTTACATCCTTAAATTGAACAAGCACAACAATTCCCTTCCTATTGCCTACTATAGGGTCAGTAGGTTTTACACCAACTGTTTTGCGAACAACACTGCGGTCGGACTTGTTCATCTTCCTGAATGGAGACTTCTTTTCAAGCACCGACATATCGGCAATAACATAACATTTAGCTTTCTCGTCAAAGACATACTGTTTTCCATTATCTGCAAACCAACAGTTAGCATGCTCATCGCCACGCAACTCCGCACGTACCTCTGTACCGTCAGCCAACTTTATAACTTTATAAATACCACGTTTTGCAGGAATTGCCAAAACAGACAAAGCCATGAAGAGAAGTAATAAAAAGGAACCTATTCTTTTTGTATCCATAAATCAAATTTACTGTATTAAAATACAAAATTACAGTAAATATATCAATAAACAAAAAAAAAGTGACGAGTCGTTTTTGATTCGTCACTTTTTATATTTAATTAACCGAATAACTCGGTTTTAATCTGCGATATTCTTATTGTACAAACTTCTTACCGTCACGAATAACAATGCCTTTGTAACTGTTGCTTACTTTCTGGCCAGAGAGGTTGTATAAAGCACCCTTCAGTACAGAAGCCTTTGCTGAAACGGCATCAATACCTGTAGCAAGAGCAGCATCTACATCACCCTGGAATACGAAAATAGGTTCAGCCGATTGTGCACCGCGACCTTTAATATAAACGAAAGCGCCACGACCAGCAACACCTGCAGGAAGAGGTTGAGCTGTGAATGATACAAGATAAACACAAGGAGATTTTGTTGGATCAATTTCTGTAGCATTCATTGCTGTAATCCACTCTGGATATTCTGCAGAGTAATGATAATCAGAGCCTTCTGTCCAAGGCGTAGCAGTGCTTACAACAACACCAGCAACACCTTCGCCAAGACGGAAATTAACATTTGTTGTGCCGTCGTCAGAAACTTTAACAAAGTTAACTCTATCACTAACAGTACCATTATCCTCTGTGATTTCTGTACGAACCTCTACATTGTCATAAAGTGCATTGAATATAATAGGGAATGCATAGCCCCATTTTTCTTTATCATCACTTCCTTTCCAAAAATAACGAGACACTTTACCATCAGCAAGTCTTGTAAACAAATAAGCTGGTTTACTTGCATCAAACTCAAACTCATCTTCAGCAAGGTCACGACCATAGAACTTTATATCCACACCTTCCTGATCATAACCAGAAATGACAATAGCAAATGGATAGTCAATGACAACAGGAGCTGCTTCTTGATCACCAAACTCATTAGTTACAGTCTTGGTGAACTGAACATCGTCAATAAAGAAACCTAAATTTGCATTTGTTTCTGTTTTTACGCGTGAACAAGTAAGAGTTTCTTTAGGATCAGCGCCCATTTTGCCATTTTCATCAATAGCATAGATATGCATTGTCAAAGTTTTACCTGCAAGCGGTTCTGCCTTAGAACTATGAGCAGGCATTGACACTGATGTCAAATACATTGGTGATGCAGGCTTCTCAAATTCACGTGAAATTGCGAAAGTCTTACTACCGGTAACTGACTGTTCAACATTTGCAGCCAATACTGAGCCTGTACCCCAAATTGGTCCGTCTGTAAATTTAGAGAACAGAGACTTCTTTGTTGGATTATCAACAGTTATTGGCATCGCTTTATTAGCAACCACTGCAATTGGTGCAACAGAAAAACTTTCATTATTAACAGTAATTGTTGGCATATAAAAAGCATCGTAGCCATTTTCTGTATCATTAACACCTGAATATGACCGAGGCAAATTGTGTTCTGCATTAACAATTGAAGTCAAATCATTACCATTCACACTCCATTTTGCAGCAGCAGGATCTGTACAACGATTCTGAAGGACAAAATCAACCAGAGCAGGGAAGTGAAGAGCAGCATAACCCTCTCCAAAAGTATAATTAGAATACCATACACCTGTAGGGCGCTCATAGAAAACACCGTTAGCACGTGTCTTTCTTGGCGCAGAAGCCTCATAAGCATTAACTGCCGCAGCCTTTACAGAAGAATTATAAACCTTAGCATTCAAAGCGTTTACATTATGCTTTGATGCAGTAACATTCTGTGCGTTACCGACAACCGCTGCAGCTGTCAAGGCAACTGTGAAAAGTAAATTTTTCATCATAAATCAATTTTATAATATAATTAATACACTAATTCAAACCACACATTCGGATTTGTTGTTGAAGTAAACTTTAATTTCGACTGATTAAATTGAGTATATGCACGTTCTATCTTGAAACTCTGCGAGAAAATTTCCTGAATAACAGGAGTAACACGAGCAAGGTGATTAGCGCTACGCGTATCTACAGCCTTTACATTTTGCAATGTCAGAATATTGTCCTTAAGCTCTACATCATAAGAATATTGCAATTCCGTATTAATGTCAGAAGGATTATAAAGACATTTTACTATCATCTTACCGTTTTTGTCAAGTGTCATGGAATAAGTTGTAACTCCATATTTAGAACTGGTCTTATTATATGTGGAATATACTTTGTCCACCGCTACGGCAACTGCATCAGACATGGCATTTCCACGAATTAAGTTATAATTATGCCCAGCATCAATACTTTTCTTGAAAAGGGTCATAATATCCTCACCTACAATATAGTTTGCAGGATTATTAACATCAACAAATTTGTCGGATGTCACATCATAAACAAACTCCTGAGCCTTTACATCGTTTTTGCCAATAATAACATTGCGGAAACGAAGATAATATTTATCATCACGCTTTGTTACAAGATAAGGCTGACGTCTTATATCTATAACCTCATTGCCATTCTGTGGATATATAGCGGTCATTGCAATACCTTTATACATGTGATTCAACACATACAAGCTGTCACCAACATTAAGGAAATATTTATTTGGTGCATTTGAAGGGAAGAATTTATTATTAAAAGCATCAAGGTCTGCAAGATACGCACGGAAATCAACATCTTCTGGAAGACGTGTCATACGAGTATAAGATCCACGTTTCTTACCCTTAAGCATAATGTACTCAAGGTTTTCAGGAACATCAACCATCACAAACTCATAATCGCCAAGAGCTCCTTTTCCCGTCTCGTTTTTTCCGGTTCCGGTTGTTATTGCAAGATCCTCTGGATTAGAGAAAGTATGAATAACGTTATTATAGCTGTTGAAGGAAAGAACAGGCCCATTATCAGTCAATACCTCCCAAGCAGACTTATCCTCTATGTATCTAAAACCTGAGAAAACATTATTCATTGCAGCAACAACAGAACCGTCAGCATTAAATTTAGCCAACATTATATAGCCATTATCCTTTGGATAAACAGTATCGTTAGTTGCATAATATTCCATAACCCAGCCACCCTTAGAAGACTCCAAATAGCCTGAGTACAGAGCGCTTGCCTCATTGAGGCGCTCAGCAGCAGATTTATCGAAGATATCATCTTCCTCGCTCTTTACACAAGAAGAGAAAGACAATGCCGCAAGACAAACCAATACTGATAAATAAAATATCTTATTCATAATCTATACTTATTTTACTGTTTATCAAATTAATGCTTTGAATAACGAGTCACCTTGTCAACAAGCCATTCTATCACTGTCTTTAATGTATCTTCTTTGGAAGGTGAAGTCAAGTTATTGACAAGTCTTCCTCTTGCATCTTTAAGGAATGTTCCGTCAGGATTCATTACATACTGACGACGTTGCACCTCGTAACGAAGTTCATCTATATCAAGCTCAAAATTAGTTTTAAGGTACTTGCGTACAAGTTCAAGCTTACGTAAAATAACGGCTTTACCGTCAATACCACTTGTATTAAGCCATGTCACCTTACCGTTGGCATCAAGAGCTACGGTTCCGTCGGCATTTCTTGCACATAAACGACGATAAACCTTACTATCACCATTTTCAGTCCTTTTGAAATAACCTATTGTATCCATATCACAACCAGGAGTAATCTTCTTTCTATACTCTTCCTCACTCTCAACATCTATAATCTCCCAATCGTAAGTTGCAGTATTGAGAAGCTGTGACCAACTTATTGAGTCACGGGTAATATAATTTGCCATTACCTCAACCCAGTCTTCTACTGCAGCGCTTGAAGCATAAGGAGATACAAAACCAGAACCTGCTGCAACAGAGTCAGGAGTATCCGTCCAGCCAGCAGAGTTATAAAGGCTATTAGAGATGACATTGAATTCTGTAGGACGGAGGAATGTCTGGTCAAGAATATGTCCAAACTCATGATGCATAGTCTTAAAGAAGTACTCATTCATATTGTCAATATCAGCAACATTGAGGTTGTTGACATTGAACAGAGAAATTTTAATACCTCCCTCGGCAACACCAAGTGTCTCTGTACCCTGTGTTGGATTATAGTTCTTTGAACCAATAACGTGAATGATACGAGGACTATACTTTTTTAGGAAAACTTCTTTCTCACCTGCCAGTTCTGTATAGATATCAAGCCACAAGTACTTTGTCAATACTGCAAGCTCAACACTTTTCTCATATGATGCTGGTACAAGATTCTTTGACATATCAGATCCTATATCCTCCATCTTATATATAAACTGCACATTATAAGGTTCAAGGAAATTCGCCTTACAAAACGTATCAAGTGGAAATGTATATGAGGTTTTATCCAAAGGATATTCTTTAGTATCAAATATAGTAGCAGTGAACCTGTCGTCACTGCATGAGGCGAGTTGAAAACTAATTCCACTCACTAAAACAAATACTGCGAAAAACTTAAATATTGATTTCATAATCTATCATACCTCTTATTCGTTATTTTTAACAACAAGACTATTAAGGTCCATAGTCATCTTTGAACCAGTCTCTTTATTAACCTGCGGACGTGATGAGTCAAGACCTGCAGAGAGAGTTTCCCAAGGAATCTCTATTGCACGACGAGCATCTCCTGCATCAAGAACATATTCTACGGCATCTGGTCCAAAGTTGTGCTTATAAACAATTCCCCAACGCTTAACATCAAAGAAACGAAGTCCTTCAAAACAAGTCTCAAAACGACGGAAATCATTAAGACAGTTCATGTATTTCACAGCCTCTTTAGGAATAACATATTCTGGACTAACATTTGAAGTTACAAAATCCCAGTTGTCAAAGCAGTTTGCCTTTACGACACCTCTTGATGTCTTTGATGAAGCATAATAGT
Organism: Prevotella sp.; assembly: GCA_041855685.1. Taxonomy (GTDB): domain Bacteria; phylum Bacteroidota; class Bacteroidia; order Bacteroidales; family Bacteroidaceae; genus Prevotella. The sequence continues at coordinate 26,758 of JBHAEQ010000054.1, forward strand.
CATCAAATACCGCCTGGGTAAGTTTTTTTATGTTCTTGCTGTAAGTAGTCTTGTCTTTTTCTGAGAATCGGTCGCAAGAACCATTCCAGTAAAGTTTCAAGTCAGAAGCAGCACCTTCATAGTCAGCAAGCATAATCTTTGCCTCGGCACGGTTCAATAGCAGTTCGTTTGAAGTAAACATACGGTGTAAGATACGTGGATAACCTATACCCGCTATTTTGTTGGTATACTCAAACTGTTCTGCTATCTTTGAATTATAAAATCCATAATCTTTAGAACTGCTGCTAAACAACATACCGCTTACAATCGCAATAGGAGTAGCTATGTAACCGCTCCACAATGGGTTGATAGTATTTATCATCATCACCTGAGCACACTTCTCGCCAGCGAGAGAATAACGATATCCCCAAACACGACGATGCAGAACTGAACTTGTAACACCAAGCATAAGGTTATTATTTAGATTTGGATTCTGCCATACATTACCATAATCAGTAGGTGTAGAAGCATTACCAAATTTAGAATAGTCCATCATCATGTTAACTGTTGAAGCACTATCAGTTCCAAGAACAAGGTCAGCATATTCTACGACTTTCTTCCACTGACGTGTATAGAGATAGTAACGGGCTGCAAAAGCACGTGCTGCATTTCTGTTAAAATGATATTTAACAGCAGCAGTGTATGCGTCGTTTACCATAGGCAGAGCCTCTTCCAAATCTTTGCCTATTCTCTCATATACATCGGCAACAGTTCCACGGTCGTAGCCTTTCTGTGCGACAGTTTCCGGCTCTGTAACATAAGGAACACCAATATCTTTCTTACTCTGTTCCGCATCCTTCCATGCCTGACTGAATACATTCACAAGACAGAAGTGATTATAAGCACGAATAAGCAATGCCTCTGCGCGAAGTGCTTTGGCCTTTTCTGTCTCTTCGCCTCTATTCTGTTCCTTCAAATTGTCAAGACATTTAAGAGCATAGTTGGCTGAGGCAATAGAGCTATAATAACCCTGCCAAAGAGAACCGGGAGAGTCATAATCGTTGTATGTAGCCATTGAAGCGGGTTCAAATTTGAACAACTGATCATCAAACCGATCATAACTCCTATAGTTATAATATGTTGTGATCTGTTTGGCATTTGGGCTTGAAGGCAAATGAGGACTCTGATTGTCGAGGAGGTTATCACTTGAAAGTTCTGCCACCCATGAATAGTTCGCAGAAGGATAAGCTGTCATAAGAAGCTTATGTACATCATCAACAGAAGTGATTTCTGTACGCTCGTCAGGCTGATGATCAAGGAAGCTGTCAGTGCAAGCTGTCAGCATAAACAATACCGCACTCAAAGACAATATTGCCGGAATAAAACCTACAAACTTATTTATATATATATACTTTTTCATTATTATTATTTTATATTATATTCCAAAACGAAGTGTGAATGTAAACTGTTTAGAAAGTGGACTTGCCACACCACCTGCATTGACGAACTCGGGGTCCTGTCCATTCAGTTTGGAATCAGCATAGAGCAAAAACAAATTTGTTGCATCAAGCTTCACAGAACATGTGTTTACACCAATCTTATGCAATAAAGTCTCAGGCACATCGTATGTCAGAGACACTGTCTTCAAGCGGATAAAGCCACCGTCTGCAACACGTGCTGTGGAGTAGTTATATGCGCTGTAAGCAGTACCAAGCTGATTGTTGTTTATATACTGACGTACTGAAGCAATGGCAGGAATATCAGTACGTTTCTCATCTCCAGGAATAACCCAACGGTTCTTAAACTCCTTAGGCATAGCACTCATATCGGAGTAACTTGCAGAAAATACAGGGTCAAGACGCAGTTTGTTACCGAATGAATAAGTGATAAACAGATTCAGCTTCAAGCGTTTCCAACGAATCATATTATTCAAACCACCAGTTATAGTAGGCTCTGTTGGCCCCTCATACTTAAGGAAGTCGAGCTTATCATACTCCTGAAAGTTAATATTTGTAGTTGTAACTTCGCCATCTTCATTAATTATTGTAGGAATACCTTCGTCATTAAGACCTACGAATGGAATAGAGAACAAAGCACGGTGAGGATAGCCCTGACGAGCAAAACCACTGCTTCGCACAAGGTCGATTACTCGTGTTCTTGACAAAAGATTTGTAATCTCTGTAGAAGTATAAGAGAATGTTAGGTCGGTTGTCCAATTCCAATCTTTAGAAACAATATTCTGAGTAGTAATTGTTGCCTCCATACCATGCGATTTCATACTTGCCACGTTAGCAAACTTACGGATCTCACCGCCACTGCCTTGGGTGTTCATATAACCCATAAGGTCGAAGTTGTTACGCCAATAGAAGTCGGTAACAAGATTGATGCGGTTTGAAAGGAAACCTAAGTCGAAACCAATATTAAACTCATTCTTTTTCTCATATGTCAAATCTGAGTTACCGAGTTGATAGAGCGCAATACCAGTTTCTTGTAGTTCCCCCTGAGGACGCCAAACAGTATAAGCACGGAAGATTGGATAAGCATTTGATGCCGTTGTCTGCTCACCTACCAGCGAGTAACTCAAGCGCATAGAAGCATGTGATACAGCATTCTTTGTCTTCTGCATAAACTTTTGGAAAAATTTCTCTTCATGCATATTCCATGCAGTAGAAACATTCCATGTAGGCAACCAACGAGAACTGTGAGCCTTACCAAGCTGGTTAGACCCATCATAACGACCTGTAAGGTTCAAAGAGTATATACCCTTGTATGAATAGTTGACATTAGCGAAATAGGCCAAACGACGATTCCATGACTTAGCAAAACTTGTAAGTTCCGTACCTTCCTGCTTCATCTGCTTATACAGTTTTGGAGTTATAATAACTTTACGGCTGTTATTATAGTCAACACCAAAATCAGAGTGCTCGTATGCGTCATAGTCAGCACGGTTAGCCTCCATACCTACGAGTGAGTTGAAGATATGAGTATCATTCCATATCTTATTATAGTTAATAGTACCACGGAAGTCCAACTGTACAACAGAGTTACGGTTTACTTTATATATACCACCTTCAGGCATAACCGATACAGGCAAGGAGTTTGGCTCATCAGGATCTTGATAGAGGAACTTATTGTTATACATGACATTTGGATTATCCACACCTGCACGATAAGCATTTGCCTGATTAGCATCGTTCAGCACAAAGTGCTCACGTGAACTATTATTCACTCGATAGCTTCCTAAAGCATTAATTTCAAGGCCTACAAAAGGCTTGTAGGAAAGTTCACCATTGAATTTAATGTCGTTTACACTTACGTCTATATAGTTATTTTCAAGCTCGTCGAAGATGTTGAATACAGCATAGTTACGCTTGTAAGAAGTATTATGGTCAAGTGTACGTGATGTATTCATTGCATAGCTGAACGGATTGATATCAAACTGACGGTTCACAGTACCTGATACAACGTCAGTAGATTGATTCAGTGTACCTGGGGCTTTCTGCTTACGTGTACTTGCATTTGCACGAAGAGTAAAAGAAAGTTTTCTTGAAAGATTAAACGAAGCATTCATATTAGCAGTATAACGCTCAACGTTTGCATCCTTATACCAACCTGGGTCACTAAGCGCAGACACAGAAGCATAGAGATTGGCACGATCAGAACCAGTCGCAATACTTACAGAATGCTGCATCATTATATTATCATTAAACAACAAATCAAACCAGTTTGTATTTCGGAACTCCGCCTGCTGGAGATAAGAATTTATAGCAGACTGAGTATAAGGAAGTCCAAACTCACCCGTTATTGGATCGTACTGATCCATGAGTTGATACATCTGACCATAAAGACCTGATGTAGAACCATTAGCCAAAGCAGAGAATTCCAGCCAACCCTTGGCTGCCATTTCCTTATATATACCCATCTGCTCCTGAGAATTACTGATATTATAAGTACGATAGCTTGGCTTCATTCGGTAGGTAAACTCACCCGTATAATTCACAGAACTATGACCAGAACGTCCTTTCTTAGTTGTAACAACTACAACACCCGACATTGCGCGTGCACCATATATAGAGGTAGCAGAACCATCTTTTAATACTTGGAATGATTCAATATCATCAGCGTTCAGACCAGCTATGGCATTGGATATAAGAGTTGCTGCATCACCTGACGAAAGATCGTCAGCACTAATATCAACGGCATCTTCCATAATAACACCATCAACCACCCAAAGAGGTGAAGAGCTACCATAAATAGAGGTTGCACCACGCACCTTAATCTTAGGAGCTGTACCAAATGTGCTTGATACATTCTGGACTGACACACCTGCAGCACGACCTTCAAGAGCACGCGATATATCAGCCACACCACTCATTTTTGCTTTTTCTGCATCAACCTTTGTTGTAGCACCAGAGAACAGACGTTTGTCCATTTTTTGAATACCTGTAACAACCACCTCGTCAACAACATTGGCGTCTGGCTCCATAACAATCTGCATATCCTGTTTGGCAACAAGTGTTATAGTTTTATACCCCACGTATGAAACTTGCAGTTTACCACCAGCAGGAACATCAACGGTAAACTTACCGTCAATATCAGTGATAGCATTAGTCTTTTTTCCTACAACTGTGACTGTGGCTCCAAGTATTGGTTCATTACCATAGTCAGAAGCTACTACTGTTCCCGAAATTTTAGTCTGTGCCGACATTGTAATAGTCACTGCACAGAACAACGTCAAAAGAAGTAAAAATCTTCTAATCTTCATGTAATTTATATTTATTTATATTTGTTACAAATTGAATGCAACAGTACTTATACATTAAAAAATACTGTTTTTATACTGTACCATACACAAACCTAGCATTTAGAAGACAAAATTAACAAAAAATTAATTATAAAGGCAATAATTCATTGGAATATTTTTCAAAACCGCTTATTTTTAACAGTTTCAAAACAAAATAAGCGTATAAATGATAAATATACAGTCCATTAAGCACACGAATAACAAAAACAAAATGCAAGCAAAACAATAACTTTGCTTGCATTTTGCATATCAACAAGTTTTTAACATACCTATATAACTTTACAAATAGTTACATTATTTTGCTTTTGGTGTATAAATATTACTATATTCCCTTATTCAACCGAAAATCAGAACATTTTCACAACCTTGTTCAATGCCTCTATCAACATATCAATCTCCTGTTTTGTGTTATATAGTGCAAACGACGCTCTGACAGTGCCGAGTATTCCAAGTCTGTCCATAAGCGGCTGGGCGCAATGATGACCTGTACGCACTGCCACACCCAATCTGTCGAGCAGTGTTCCCATATCCATATGGTGTATAGGAGCATTATTAAATCCTTGTGGATATACAAGGAATGAAAGAACAGCATCATGATTTGCAACGATATTATTATCATACAAACCGAATATACGCATGCCGTCTATCATGCTCAACTTACTTACAGCATAATGTGTAAGCTTTTGCTCGTGGCGTTCTATATTCTCCATACCCAAATCCGACACATAGTCAAGTGCCTTAGCCAAACCATGGGCGGCAACATAGTCGGGAGTTCCTGCCTCAAACTTCAAAGGCGGGCGTTCAAATGTTGTCTTGTCAAAAGTGACAGAAGCTATCATCTCACCACCACCCATGTATGGAGGCAGTGCATCAAGCCACTTCTCTTTGCCATATAGAATTCCTATGCCTGTTGGCCCATAAACCTTATGTCCCGAAAAAGCAAAGAAATCACAATCCAGTGCTTGAACATCAACCCTGAAATGAGGAACACTCTGTGCACCGTCAAGCAACACTGGTACATCATGCTTGTGAGCAATATCTATCATCTGCTTTACAGGATTCACCGTTCCAAGCACATTGCTCACATGACCAATACTTACTATTCGAGTACGGTCAGTGAAAAGTTGTTCATAAGCACTGATGTCCAACACTCCATTATCATCTATGGGAACAACCTTCAGCACTATTCCTCGTTTAGAAGCCTGCAGTTGCCAAGGCACGATATTAGAATGATGCTCAACCGTTGTAATTATTACCTCATCGCCTTCCTTCATAAATCTTTCAGCAAAACTGCTTGCCACAAGATTTATTCCTTCTGTTGTACCACGCGTAAATATAACTTCAGTTGTGGAAGCCGCATTCAAGAAACGTCTTACAGTTTCACGCGCTCCCTCATAAAGTTCTGTTGCCTGCTGTGAAAGATAGTGAACACCACGATGCACATTAGCATTTACATTAAGATACTCCTCACGCATAGCATCAAGCACACACAGTGGTTTCTGTGTGGTGGCCGCATTATCAAGATATACAAGTGGTTTGCCATATATTTCACGGCTCAATATGGGGAAGTCTTCGCGAACCTTATTTATATTATACATACTGACGCAAAAGTTAACAAGTTAAATCTAAATGTATCTTCTCTTTTATATCCCACACCATTCTTATTACACCTCAATATTACTTACAAAGCTGACAACCCTCACATTTATTCAGACGTCCACGGAATCGCTGTTCCACTAAATAGTGAAGTTTATTCCGCAGCGGTTCAAGTTTTATGTTGTCAACAACCTCATTTATGAAAGCAAATTGTAACAACAGTTTAGCTTCTTCAATAGGTATTCCACGTTGCTGCATATAGAAAAGAGCCTGACTGTTAAGTTGTCCGACAGTAGAGCCATGTGAACATTTCACATCATCGGCATAAATCTCAAGCATTGGCTGGGTGAACATGCGTGCCTGCTTTGTAGCACATATATTCTGGTTACGCATTGTAGAATTTGTTTTCTGTGCTTCTTTCTCTACAAGTACCATACCCGCAAAAGCACCCACCGACTTATCGTTGAGTACATATTTATAAAGTTCATTACTCTGACAATGCCCTACACGGTGGTCAATCAGGGTATTATTATCAACATGCTGTTCCTTATCAACAATAGCACAACCGTTGCAATAGCATTCTGCTCCTTCACCTTGGAAAACGAGCTCCAGCTGATTACGGGTAAGTCCGTTGTGCAGTGTAAGCGCATTGTGGCTCACACGGGAATATGCCTGTTGCTCAATATAGGTGACACTCACAAGATTATTCTTAGCGTGCGTCTCTTCAAGGCAATACATCTCCAATGAAGCATTATCGCCAACAAAGGCTTCTACTACATGGGTAGCAAGGAAACTACGATTGTCTATGGCATGGTCACATATAAGGAGCTTTACATCAGCACCTTCCTCTACAACTATCAACACACGACGGTTTACCATAAGTTCTACATCAGAACGCAGAACATTTATGACTTGAATAGCACGCTCTACTTTCACTTTCTTTGGTACATAAATAAACAGTCCGTCTTGTGCAAGCATTGTGTTAAGACTGCATATACTGTCCTTGTTCTGTGCCAATTTATTATAGTACCTACTGATGAATTCAGGCTTTTCAATCGCTACATCTTTCAGCGAGGCAATAATAACTCCATCGGGGTGCGTAACCTTTGGTCCGGCTTTTGAATAAAAGCTGTCGTTAACCATGAAATACAATGCAGTACTGAGGTTTGGAACCTCGCACTTGAAAGTTTCATAAGGATTGACAGGCATTTCAAGCCGATTGAGATTTACTCCATAGTCAGGTGCAAATACTTCCTTGAGGTTTGTATATTTGAAGCGTTCTACTTTCTTATCGGGTATTCCCTGTGCACAAAATGCCTTGAAAGCCTCTTCGCGAGGAGCATTCATAACAGCAGCAGAGTGGCTGTTTATGATGTCGCGGTTTGACTCGTATAAGTTTACATATTGTTTCTCTGGACTCACTGTATTATTCCTCCACTTCTTGTTTAATCCAGTCGTAACCTCTGCTTTGTATCTCTACAGCCAAGTCAGGACCTCCTGTCTTTACTATCTTTCCTTTATATAGTACATGTACTACTTGAGGACGAATCATCTCAAGCAGACGGTCATAGTGTGTGATTACGATGCATGAACTTTCGGGAGTCATCAGGGCATTCACTCCTTCGGCAACAATACGCATAGCATCAACATCAAGACCAGAATCAGTCTCGTCGAGAATAGCAAGTTTCGGTTCAAGCATAGCCATTTGGAATATCTCATTGCGCTTTTTCTCTCCACCAGAGAATCCCTCGTTGACAGAGCGGTTGGCAAGTTTTGAATCGAGTTCAACGATCTGCCTTTTCTCGCGCATAATCTTCATAAACTCACTTGCATTGAGTGGTTCTTCACCCATGTACTTGCGCTTCTCATTTATGGCAGTACGCATGAAGTTGGTCATTGACACACCAGGAATCTCTACAGGATACTGGAATGAGAGGAATAAGCCCTCATGCGCTCTATCTTCAGGCTTCATCTCAAGGAGATTCTTGCCGTTAAACCAAGCCTCACCCTCCGTAACCTCAAACATTGGATTTCCAACAAGAACAGCGCTTAGTGTGGATTTTCCTGAACCATTAGGACCCATTATAGCATGTATCTCACCTCTCTTAATAGTAAGATTTATGCCGCACAATATTTCTTTATCGCCGATATTGGCATGTAGATTCTTTATTTCAAGCATATTATATATTTCTAATTCAATTGAGTATTGTAAGTTTCTTTATTACTACATCATTCAGTGGGCGCGCCATAGGGTCGGTTTCTACGCCTTGTATTCTTCCTACTATATCGAGTCCCTTCACTACTTCACCAAACACGGTATATCCTCCATCGAGCCATGGGGTACCAGGCTGGTTAAACTCTCTATAATAAGACAGGAGTTCTACATAAGGCTTACGACCTGGGGTTACAGGCCAGCGTCCCCACACAATATAGAATTGCGAAGAACTACTGCGCAATTCAGGATTCTCCTCGTCGCTCTTGCGTGCAGATGCCAATGCCCCACGCTTATGAAAAACTTTTGGATATACAATCTCGGCGGGAATGCTTCGCTGTCCGTCGGCAGTAAGCACATCGTTGCTGCCAAGTGGAGGAGCAGGATTATCTAATGATGTAGCAGGGGCGATCTTTGAATCGGGGTCACCTCCTTGTATCATAAAGTCTGAAATAACTCTATGATAGAGTGTTCCTTCAAGAACTTCCATTTTTACAAGACGAAGAAAGTTATCACGATGAAGAGGAGTTTCATTGTATAGTTCTACAATAACATCGCCTTCAGTAGTTTCTATACGCACAAGCTTTCGGTCATAATCCGCACAGTTTTCAACATCAAGCAGTGCACGCATTATGTCAGTAGGTCTGCCTTCTTTGGTAAAAGCGCCTAATTTATACTGCGAAGGGGGGCATTCTGGTTCCCAATAGAAAACTCCCTTACAACGTCCGCCTGTCTCTGTTTTTGCTCTGCGTATGATGTCGGCATACTGCTCTCTGCCTGATACCATTTTCCAAGGATTCTGTTCATCAACCTCAAAGCCTGTCTCAACTATCATCACATCGCAGTCATACTTTTTGGAGAGCAGACGTATATTCCGCATACAGTCAGCAATAGCCTGATGTGCATTAGGTTCCTTTCCTGCCTGCATTGCCCAGTAAGGATATAGTGACATACCTATTATATCCCATTTGCCACCTCCCTGCTTAATAACATCGAGGTTATAGTTGTATAGGCCATTATCAAAACCATTATCGAGATGAACAATTACCTGTGTTGATGGAAATATCGACTTCACGGCATCATAACCAGCACCGATGAAACCTGCATATTGTTTTGGATTACGTTCTAAGTGCCCCATGCTCTTTATTATGATGGTATTGCCATTGGCATCTTTCTTTTCCCAACCAGTAACAGGGTCCATCTCTACCGACCATAGTAAGCCAGAAGAAGTTTCATTGCCCACCTGAACCCATTTGGGCGAGATGTCGTTATTCTTAAGCATTGTAAGTACTTCGATGGTATGATTACGAACATCATTAAGCATCTGTTTGTAGCTATGCTTTTCCCAAGCGACAGGTATATTCTGTTTGGCAGGGTCTGCCCACCAGTCGCTGTAGTGGAAGTTTATCATGATGTCCATACCGCATGCTTTAGCACGCAAAGCCTTTACTAATACATCTTCCTTATTGCACCAGTTGCCGTGCTTTGACGGATCTACCCACACACGAATGCGAACAGCATTCATGCCAAGCTCTTTCATCAAGGCAGTACACTCACGTTCTTCCCCTTTCCAATTATACCACTTATGACCTTTTGATTCGAGTTCTGTAATCCACCCCAAATCAGCACCAAGGGCGAAATTCTCTGATGACGGCAATTGTGCACTTGCTATGAGGCACAAACATATTGTCAGCAATGAAAGCAGAAACTTTTTCATAAACATTATTATTTATTATCCTACAGTACCTTCAAGGCTTACACTAAGAAGTTTCTGAGCCTCTACAGCAAATTCCATTGGAAGTTTGTTAAGCACTTCCTTTGCATAACCGTTAACAATAAGACCGACAGCCTGTTCAGTAGGAATGCCACGCTGATTGCAGTAGAACAATTGGTCTTCTGAAATCTTGGAGGTTGTTGCTTCGTGCTCAAAAATAGCAGTATCGTTATGCACATCCATATAAGGAAAGGTGTGTGCCCCACACTCTGAACCTAACAACAGTGAATCGCATGAAGAGTAGTTACGGGCATTATCTGCATTTGCAGTTGCACGCACCAAACCGCGATAAGAGTTCTGTGAATGACCAGCAGAGATTCCCTTTGAGATAATTGTCGATTTAGTATCCTTTCCCATGTGAATCATCTTTGTGCCTGTGTCTGCCTCTTGATAGTTATTGGTAACAGCAACAGAGTAGAATTCCGCCTGTGAGCGGTCGCCACGCAATATACATGACGGATATTTCCATGTTATTGCCGAACCTGTCTCTACTTGTGTCCAAGAGAGTTTGGAATCGTCACCACGCAAATCGCCGCGTTTAGTAACAAGGTTCAATACACCACCTTTACCATTTTCGTCGCCTGGATACCAGTTCTGTACAGTAGAATATTTAACTTCTGCACGATTCTTTACTATAATCTCAACTATTGCGGCATGAAGTTGGTTCTCATCACGCATAGGAGCAGTACAGCCTTCCAGATAAGATACATAGGAATCGTCTTCGGCTACTATTAACGTACGCTCAAACTGTCCGGTATTCCTTGCGTTTATGCGGAAGTAGCTTGACAGTTCCATCGGACAACGCACACCTTTTGGAATATATACAAACGAGCCATCGGAGAATACTGCTGAATTGAGCGATGCAAAGTAGTTGTCACGATAGGTAACAACAGTACCTAAATATTCTCGTACCAAGTCAGGATATGTCTGTACAGCCTCACCCATTGACATGAAGATGATTCCTTTCTCCGCCAGTTTCTCCTTAAAGGTAGTTTTAACCGACACTGAGTCCATAATAGCATCTACAGCAGTGCCGCTAAGGGCTAAACGTTCCTCAAGAGGAATACCTAACTTATCAAAAGTTTTCATCAACTCCGGATCTATCTCTTCTACGGTCTTAGGTCCTTCCTTCTTCTTTGCCAAAGGATCGGCATAGTAGGATATTGCCTGATAGTCTATCTTTGGCAGTTTCACATGAGCCCAAGTGGGCTCTTTCATTGTGAGCCAATGGCGATAGGCTGTCAGACGGAAATCCAACAACCATTCAGGTTCATTCTTCTTTTTTGAAATAAGACGCACAACGTCTTCGTTAAGACCAGTTTCTATTATATCTGTTTGTATGTCAGTAGTGAAGCCATATTCGTATTGCTGCTCCGCCACCTGACGTACAAACTCATTCTTTTCTGACATTATATTAAAAATTATTCTATGCAAAATTACATAATAAATTTGATAACTAAATGTATTTCACAAATATTTATATTATTGCGGTATAGTAATAATTGCTAATAAATATGGCTATACTCACATCTATGACATTGTACTATCGCAATTATGTCATGCCTATGAGAGTGCGCTGTCACAGTTATGACAGTCTTGACATAAAGTTAATTCTGTCTAATTAAGCTTATATATAGAGTGATTCGTATAATATAAAACAGAATTACCATCTCAAACCTTGTGACATTTGTTTATGATTGTAATAAAAGAGTATGTAGCTATTGTGACATGTCTGCTTTGCGTTGTTTGTTATAAAGAGTATAACTGCGAACAGCAAAAAGGTTTCTATTTTCTGGATTTACTTGATTTTCAAAGGTAATTATTTGCATGTTTGTAAAAAAAATAAGAACTTTGGAGCTATTAATTTAATCGCAATTATTATACAAATAAAAAATATATGCAAAAATCAAATGACTACGGAAAAACGAAGCTCGCTTGTTATCTTGGTTTTATAACACAAGCTATCGTGGCAAATTTTCCTCCACTTCTGTTTATAGCCTTTCATCGTGAGTATAACATACCAATTGCAAGCCTGGCACTTATTCCTGCAGTGTTTTACATCGTGCAATTAATAACAGACTTTCTGTGTGCCAAGTTCAAAAATATAGATTATCGTAAAAGCATCATAGCATCGGCTATAACAGCAACCTTGGGTCTGGCTGGTTTGGCATTCTTGCCTGAGTTATTCCCAAATCCACTGATCGGTATTCTCATCTGCGTATGCATCTATGCAGTAGGAAGCGGTCTTATAGAGGTTTTGTGCAGCCCCATTATTGAGGCTTGCCCTTTCCCCAACAAGGAGAGTATGATGAGTTTGCTTCATTCCTTTTATTGTTGGGGAGCTGTAGGAGTTATTGTAGGTTCTACCCTTTTCTTTACTTTCTTTGGGTTAGATAACTGGCGCCTTTTAGCTTGTCTATGGGCATTGATTCCGCTTTATAATATTATTAATTTTGCTACTTGTCCGATTGATCCTATTGTGCAGGATGCCGAGGGTATGAGCATAAGTCAGTTAATTACAAAGCAAACGTTTTGGCCTTTCTTGCTTTTGATGGTAGCAGCAGGAGCCTCCGAGAGTACTATGGCACAATGGACATCAGCTTTCGCAGAAGCTTCTTTGGGCATAGACAAGACAATAGGAGACTTGGTAGGACCTTGTGGCTTTGCTTTCAGCATGGGACTTGGAAGGCTTTGGTATGCTAAAAAAGGTCATAAATTTGATTTGTCTGCTTATATGACATGGGCTGGCATTATGACATTTGCTGCTTACTTGACAGCTTCTTTATCTCCTGTTCCGTTCGCCAGTCTTGTGGGCTGTATGATTAGTGGTTTAGCCGTGGGCATTATGTGGCCAGGCTCAATAAGTCTTACGTCGGCAACGATGCCCGGAGGTGGCACAGCTCTTTTCGCATTGCTTGCCTTAGCTGGAGATTTGGGTGGTACATTAGGTCCTTCTCTTGTGGGACTTTGTGCAGAAGTAAGCAATAATGACATACAAAGTGGCATTCTTGCGGCATCAATCTTCCCTGTCATGTTAGTTCTATGCCTTCTATATATTCGACATAATAGAACAAAAATGGGATAATAATCTAATTGGTTCTTTTCAAGTCAAGTCGTAATAGTAATAACGGCTGATATATTGGAGTGATAGAGCTATATAAATGGTTTTATCGGGCAGCATACATAATATAACGTGAGTTTGACGAATTTAGAATAATGCAAGCTGTGTATCTAAGGATAGTAACAATAACTATTTCAGTAGCGCTGTCATGCCTATGACAGTGTTACTACCATGCCTATGATAGTGTTACTACCACACCTATGACAGTGTTACTACCATGCCTGTGACAGTGTTGCTGTCACGCCTATAACAGTTTGCTGACAGTAATAAGTGTCACACATGTTACTTATTCGTCGAACTCACGTTAATATATGTCAGCAGTATCACAGTACTTGTGCAATGAAGTGTTTTCCTCTGATGGTGTGAGGTGTGTTTTCAGAAAGTGTGAAATACCATTAATCCTATGGAATAAAGCGTCATGGCAATGTGAAATGCTGACTGTGGTGCTATGTGCGTAGATATGGTTGTGAGTACTATTATTATTACAACTGCGAGCATGGAGTATGGTATAAACAATAGCCATTTTATTTGTTTTATTGTTGTGTATTCTGTCAATCGTTTATATGCTAAGAGACTCACTGGTAGAAGTACCATATACTCGTTTCCCCATGAATAGCTCCAGAAAGATGTTGCTATGCAGAAAGAGGCAAGCTCTGCGATTTGACCTTTTCCTTTGTTTACGGCATAGTAAATAGTGGCATATAGAATACCGGCTGTCATGCTTGCGAGCATCGCTGTTGAGGAGTTGGAGAATGCAAGAGTGAAGATGCCTGCAAACTGTCCGCCTCCTCCTATGTTGCAATGTAGAAAATCGTAAAGAAGCTGCCACATTGAAGTTTCAAGCATTATAGACGCAGCTACCCAAGAAAGAACATCTACGATAAAGGTTACGGCAAGCAGTATATATCGTTTTCGTAGAAGAAAATACAGGCAAAACAATAATGCTAATTGCGGCTTTATCATTGCAAAAGCTAATAATAAACCGGCAAACGCCTGATTTTTATCCTGTAAAGCCACTGCCAACAATAGCAACAGGCACATTATGCCGCCAGCGTTGCCGCTAAGCATAGGTCGGAAATAGTTTACTGTAGCTAATGAAGCAAAGAGTATCAGTTGGGTACGATGCTTGGGAAACGTCCGCCATGCATAAAATATTGCTATGGCATACAGCATGAAGTACAAACCTACAAAGTAAATTTGTGCATATTGGTATTTAAGAACCCCCGGATATAAAAACTGCCCAAGTATTAAGCCCCAAGGTGAAGTTCCCCAGCCGGCAGGAATTTCGCCTAAGCCTTTGTTTGCGAGTGTATCAAGAGAATGTGGAAGGTAGGGATTGAGTTGGTGACAGAAATATGTGCTTATTGTCCACTGCCCTTCAAAGTCCCACCATTGTAACCCCATTTTACAATACCAAAACAATATCAATACTGATAAAAGGAGCAAAAGCACACGATATGGTTGCAACTTATATTCAGTCATTATAATGACACGAGTTTATCTGTTGTAAATATATCAAGCCAGGGAAAATCACAGAATAGCAAAAACACAAACCACACTGCAAGGAAAATGCAATAGATTATGAGTTTCGGTTCACGATATAACTTCTCAGGTTTCTGCACACATGAGTCGTCTTTATACGACAACAGCATGTAATAACAATACAATCCCATTAGAAATGGCATAAAAAGAAGCAGTTCTATGCGATACTTAACAAGGAATATACCTATGAAGAATACAGAAAGCATGGCATAGAACAATGCGCTTACCGACAGGCGTACTTCATTATAATAACCGAAAGAAGCTCTATAGCTTTTCGCTATATTCTTATTATCAATCATTCTGTATTCAGCAAAACGCTTAACAGCCATGAGATAAGCACCTGCCATCCAGTATCCAAGAATTATACTACAAGGAGGCAATACTGTTGAACTTACAATAAACCAGCCTAACAATAGACGTATAGCATTGTTAACCGATTCTGAAAGCACATCTACAAATGGAATATCTTTTGTACGGAACGGCTTTACATTGTATAACAATCCCATACCCCATAGCCAAACAAGACATAAGAAAAATGGAATGTTAATCAAATATCCAAGCCAAAACCCTGCTATTGTAAGAACAAGCCATAACAGCCAAATAACACTGCCACGAGTATTATCAGTGACCAAAGCTCGCATTTTCTTTGTCGGGTGAAAGCTGTCGAACGGTGCATCAAGCCATTCATTAATAACATAGTTGGCTGATGCGACAATACTTGTGGCAATGAATCCTATAATAAACTCTCGCAACAAATCAAACGAAAAGGCAAGAGTCTCTGTAAGAAACAGTGCAAGAACTATACCAGGCAAGACAAAGAGTTGTTTCACCCAGTGGTCTAATCTCATAATCCTTATATATGTATTCATAATAAGAAATGAAAAAGCACAGCACTATTGCCTTTTGCCATAATGCTGTGCATACCTTTTATTTAGGTTAAAGTTTCTGTTCTACTTCTATCTCCGTGAAGGTCTCAATAATATCTCCAACCTGTATGTCATTACAGTTTACAAGCGAGATACCGCACTCAAGACCTGTAGCAACCTCTTTGGCATCATCTTTATAACGCTTCAAGGCATTAATGTTACCTGTGAAGATCACAATACCATCGCGTATAAGGCGGGCTTTGTCTGTGCGATGAACCTTTCCTTCTGTAACCATTGCACCAGCAACGGTTCCAACCTTGGTAATCTTGAAGACTTCTTTAACCTCAACCTGACCTGTAGCAATTTCCTTCTTGATTTTATCAAGCATACCCTCCATGGCTGCTTTAATATCATCAATAGCGTCATAAATTACAGAGTAGGTATTAATCTCTACACCTTCGTTTTCAGCAAGTTTCTTAGCAGCAGTTGAAGGACGAACATTGAAACCTACAATCATTCCGTTCTCGGCTGTAGAAGCAAGCATTACGTCATTCTCTGAAATCTGACCTACAGTCTTCTGAATAACGTTTACTTGTATTTTCTCTGTTGAAAGCTGTATGAAAGAATCAGAAAGCGCCTCTACAGAACCCTGTACGTCACCTTTGACAATAAGATTCAGTTCATGGAACTCACCCAATGCTATACGGTGTGCAATTTCCTCAAGAGAAAGGGTCTTGGTAGTACGCAGATTCTGCTCACGCTGTAACTGCAGGCGTTTATTGGTAATTTCGCGCGCTTCCTGTTCAGTCTCCATTATATGGAAAGAATCACCGGCAAGAGGGGCGCCGTTAAGACCAAGGATAATAGCTGGTTCTGACGGACCAACACGCTCAAGCCGCTGATTACGCTCATTGAACATTGCTTTGATACGACCATAACTTGTACCTGCCACAATAACATCGCCTATCTTCAGTGTACCATTAGATACGAGTACGGTAGAAACAAATCCACGTCCCTTATCAAGTGAAGATTCGATGATAGAACCTGTTGCTTTACGGTTGGGGTTAGCCTTCAAGTCAAGCATTTCCGCTTCAAGAAGTACTTTCTCCATCAGTTCTTCAACACCAATTCCTTTTTTTGCAGAGATTTCTTGACATTGATATTTACCACCCCAATCTTCTACTAACAGATTCATTTGTGCCAAATCCTCACGAATTTTATCAGGGTTTGCCCCGGGCTTATCAATCTTATTGATTGCAAATACCATAGGAACATTTGCAGCCTGAGCATGTGCAATAGCTTCCTTTGTAGTAGGCATAACAGAGTCATCAGCAGAAATGATGATAATTACTATATCAGTAACCTGAGTACCACGGGCACGCATGGCAGTAAACGCCTCATGACCAGGAGTATCAAGGAATGTTATTCGTCTGCCATCTTCCAACTTAACATTATAAGCACCAATGTGTTGGGTAATACCACCAGCCTCACCAGCAATAACGTTAGTCTTACGGATATAGTCAAGAAGTGAAGTCTTACCATGGTCAACGTGTCCCATGACAGTTACGATAGGTGCGCGTGTCTCCAAATCATTCTCGTCATCTTCCTCCTCAGTTATAGCATTCTGTACTTCAGCACTTACATATTCTGTTGAGAATCCAAATTCATCAGCAACGAGATTTATGGTTTCTGCATCAAGACGTTGGTTAATAGAAGCCATAACACCTATCGACATAAGTGTTCCGATGAGTTTATTAACATTCACATCCATCATTGTGGCAAGTTCAGATACAGTAACAAATTCAGTAAGTTTCAGAATCCTGCTTTCTGCTTTTTCTTCAGCAAGTTCAGCCTCGCGTTGCTCTGCAAATGCATCACGACGTTCCTTACGATACTTTGCACCCTTCTTATTCTGTGACTGCTTATTGGTAAGACGGGCAAGAGTCTCTTTTACCTGACGTGCTACTGCCTCATCATCAACTTCAAGAGTACGCTGGTTACCTTTCTTCTTGTTTTTATTTTTTTTGCCAGTTTGTTGATTTTGGTTATTACTACCATTATTGCGTTTAGCAGGAGCTTGATTAGCCACATCATTAATGTCAACACGCTCTTTACCTATACGCATACGCTTCTTTTTCTCACCTGCAGTATTATTATTCTGACGCTGTGCAGCGGCTTTCTCCTCGCGCTCTTTTCTACGTTCGTCCTTAGTTTTCTTCTTTGGACGAGTACTCTGATTAAGAGCAGAAAGGTCAATTTTACCCACTACTGTCATCTGTGGTGCATTGGCAAGTTTCTTATCGCTGTTAAGTTGGAATATTTCAACACCTTTCTTTTCTTCATTCACAGGAGCTTCCTCAACTTTTTTAGGAGTTTCATCAACCTTTGGAGTTTCATCAACCTTTGGAGTTGGTTCAACCTTTGGAGCTGCCTCAACCTTAGGGGCAACCTCATTTTTGGTTTCAACGGGTTTTACGACTTCTTTTGGTTCCTCCCTCTTTGGAGCAGGTGCAGGAGTAGGTTCTGGAGCAGGAGCAACAACAGGCTTTGATACTGCTTCTGTCGGCTTTTCTTCTTTTGGCATCTCCACATCATGAGCCTCTTCCTTCACAACAGTCTTTTTGGGAGCATCAAGGTCTATTTTTCCCAATGGCTTGAATTCCTGAACAACGGGTTTCTCAAGAAGTTTTTCGGCTCGTTCGTGATGTACAGGCTTTTTCTCCTTATGTTCTTTAGATTTCTTTGGGAATAGCTTTTCGGCTTGTGAACGCACCTCTGCATCTTGTTTGAATTGAGCAACGAGAGCACCATACTGCTCATCGCTAAGTTTAAAGTTCAAATCGGATTTCACCTCACCTAAACTTGGCTTCTTCTCAAGGAATTCAACTGCCGTTTGGATACCTATGTTTAATTCACGTAATGCTTTACTTAATCTAACGCTCATCTATTTTTTGTTAAGTTTGAAGCGAGTTGCAGTTTTTTGTTATAATACTACTCTCACTTTCTAATTTTTCTTTTTATCTAACCGCATTAGTGATATGTGAACGGAACAGGGAGGCAATAAGCCACCTGTTGTTCACGGTTCACTTCCGAGAGTTTATTCCTCAAATTCAGATTTAAGGATTTCCAGCACCTTATCAACGGTTTCCTCTTCAAGGTCAGCCTTTTCTATGAGCATCTCGCGTGGGGCATTCAGAACCTGCTTTGCAGTATCCAGACCTATAGCCTTTATAGCATCAATCACCCATTTATCAATCTCGTCAGAGAATTCATCGAGGTATATATCCTCTTCGTCAATATTATCATCTATTTCTCGGAATACGTCAATAGTATATTCGGTAAGCATTGATGCCAGTTTAATGTTAAGACCACCACGACCAATAGCAAGACTAACCTCCTCAGGTTTAAGGAAGACTTCAACCTTTCGATTCTCTTCATCAACATTCATACTGCTCACTTTAGCTGGGCTAAGTGCACGCTGAATAAACAATTTTGTATTTGAGGTGTAGTTAATAACATCAATATTCTCATTGCACAATTCACGTACAATACCATGAATACGACTACCCTTTACACCTACACATGCTCCTACTGGGTCAATACGCTCATCATAGCTTTCAACGGCAATCTTTGCGCGTTCGCCTGGCATGCGGGCAATTTTCTTGATAGAGATTAGACCATCGTTAATTTCAGGCACTTCGGCTTCAAGCATACGCTCAAGGAATACAGGACTTGTACGAGAGAGTATAATCTTAGGGTTGTTGTTCTCGTTATCAACACGCAATACGATGGCACGTACAGACTCACCTTTACGGTAGCTGTCAGCAGGAATCTGCTCTGTTTTTGGAAGAATAAGTTCGTTGTTTTCATCGTCAACAAGAAGAACCTCACGCTTCCAAACTTGATAGACCTCGCCACTTACAATTTCTCCTACACGTGCCTTGTACTTGTTGTAGAGTGAATCATGCTCTAATTCCAGTATCTTAGACGCAAGTGTCTGACGGAGGTTAAGAATTGCACGACGACCGAATTTTGCAAAGTTTATAGGCTCTGACAATTCCTCGCCAACCTCATAGTCAGGCTCTATCTTTCGGGCCTCTGTGAGTGATATTTGCTTACTTTCGTCTTCTATCTCACCATCAGGTACAACTATACGATTAAGATAGATTTCAAAATCGCCCTTGTCAGGGTTTACTATAACGTCGATATTCTCGTCGCTGCCATAGATTTTTGCCAATGCATTGCGGAAACTTTCCTCCAACACACTCACCAATGTAGTACGATCGATATTCTTGGTATCCTTAAATTCCTTGAAGGTATCAATCATGCTTACTGTCTCTTCTTTTTTTGCCATGATTATTTTTTCTTGTATTTCTCTTTACTTGAAGCTGATGATATATTTGCAGTATTTCACTTTATCCATTTGATAAGTATGGTCAACTTCCATTTTCACCGGACGTTTTTTTCCTTCCACTAATACTTTCTCATTAACAGTTACTACAAAATCATTTCCATCAACGTTTTTCAGCAGACCTTTCACCTTGTGATTGTCTGAATCGAGGACTTCTACTTCCTTGCCAATGTAGTTAACATATTGCTGGGCAACTTTGAAAGGCTGTCCCAAACCTGCCGAACCAACCTCCAGTTCATAGTCTTCCTCATCTCGGTTTAGATTTTCTTCAATAAAGCGGCTAAGCTCCACGCAGTCTTCTATCCACACTCCATCAGCATGATCAATCTCTACAACAATACGGTTGTCATTACCAATTGCCACATCTACGAGAAAATACTCCTTTGTTTCGAGCCATTTCTCTACAATCCCTGTTACGGTTTTCTTGTCTATCATATTGATTTATTAAAACAAGAATGAGAGGCCTCTTGTGAGACCCCTCATTCCACTGAACGTCTGCAAAGTTACAAACTTTTTTACATTCCTGCAACTTTTCGACCATTTTTATTTAAAAATAATCATAAAACAGAACTTATGCCTTCCACAAACCATGCAGGTTGCAGTACTCTCGAGCAAAAACTTCCTCTGCATCTGTCTTAAATTCAGCTACCGGCTTATCCTCTGGCTTGAGATACTTGCGCAGTACACCATCCTCGGTAACAAGCTCTATCCACTGGATATAATGCTCAGCTGTCATCGGATGCTCAACAGAACCAACAGATACACGATAACCACCAGCTATTTTTTCTATTACCGGAACGTGCTTCTCTGTAGCCGCATCTGTAGTATTCTCTTTAAGGAGCTGCATTGGTTCACCGCAGCAAGTAGGAGTGCTGCCACCCTCTACTATTACCTCAACTATATTACCACAGAGATTGCACTTGTATATTTCATTTCTCTTACTCATATCTATTAATACTTTTAAGATTATTCTTCAACAGGAGAAAAATCCTCCTTTGTAACACCACAAGTTGGACACACCCAATCTTCTGGAATATCTTCAAAAGCTGTACCTGGAGCTATACCTCCATCTGGATCACCAAGTTCTGGGTCATAAATCCACCCGCAAACATCACACTCGTACTTTTTCATCTTCATTGTTTTTTTGTAGTTAATATTACTTTATGCCTTTCGGCAAATACTATTAAGCAGATGCCGTGCTTTAACCGCATACTTGCTTATAAATCAAATTCATTTAATTTTTCGCAACCGTTTTAACCAACAGTAGAAATCATCTTGCCATGTAATCCAAGAATGTTTCTACCTGCTGTGCTAAATCCGATTTCTGCTCGTCAGTAAGAATCATTGTTCCCTCTGTCCATGCCTCGGTATTAAGGATAACTCCTGCTTGATTTTCTACCATAGGGTTAGCACCAACAAAAGTAAGCAGTTCACTTAATTTCTCACGAGCTTTGCCAGTACCGCTTTGTCCTCCTGCTCCGCTCAATGCCACTTTTTTTCCTGCAATAACAGTCGGGGTGGCATAGTCGTTAGCAACTACCGGACGTGACAGCCAGTCAATAAGGTTTTTAAGATGACCAGGATAACTGGCATTATATTCGGGAGAAAATATCCATATAGCATCAGCATCTGATACAGATGTACGAACACGTTCTACAGCCTCAGGAGCTGGAAATTCTGCATCTTGGTTCATAAACGGAACATCATTATATTCCAGATATTCCACCACAGCACGATTTGCAATAATCTGCTCTACTTCACGTGCAAGCTGGCGGTTGAATGAGTCCTTTCTAATAGAACCCACAATAAAAAGAATCTTTGCCATTTTATTGAAGTTTCAAGTTTTTTGTATAACCGAATGCAAAGTTAATACTTTCCTTCACATAACAATAGCATTTAGCCTTTTTTAATATAAAAATCTTGCAAGATAGTTCTCTGGGGGAAAACGGAATGTAAAAACGCAACTGTGTCCGTACACAAGCAAAACATCATAAAAAAGTTATAAAAACATTTGGAAGTGATTGAAAAACTATATATCTTTGCATCGTTATCCTGAAAACAATATTTTTATAGCCTTAACGAAGATTTTAACTAATACCCTAAAATTAATTAAAGAGAAAATAGAAGAGGGCCACCTGAGAAAGGTCGCCCTTTTTAGTTCATATATTAAGCTAACTTTTAAAAAGCAACTCTGTATTTGGCCCATTCAAAATTTAGTGCTTAAGTTTATAATAACGTGGGGGCAATGAATTTAGAACAAGACAAACCCTAAATTCAATTAGTAAGTTGATTTGTAGTCAAACTACTTAACAAAAACTCGAAATAAAGCCCTTATATTTGGCGGTTTTACAAAATAAAAACCATTTGGGCGCAAATATGAGGAAATAGAGGCATTAGCAATTGTCATAAAAAGGCTGTTAATGCAATTGTTTTTGCTAACGACAGTTATTGATAACAGTTATTATGATGCAACGATAGTTATTCTTAGCTTGCAATGATAGTTATCGATGTTGTGCAAGAATAGTTATCGTTAATACATAAGAATAGTTATCATTAGCTGGGAACAACAGTTATTCATAAAAAGTATGCATAGTTTTTTGCGAAATACAAAGATAATGATAACTATTCTTATAGAAATACTTTTCTGGAAGCTCAAAAATCCCGATAGTATTTTTTTTGTGAATAATATTGACAGGGGGAGAACTCATCGCAGAGCATTGAACGGCAATCCTATAAAGACTGAACATGCAGAATTTATGCTGAACGAGAAGTTTTAGTAGTTTAGTGGATTCCTTATTAATTTGTCATGTTTGAAACAAACACCACTTCATATCCTTCAGAATGCTGGTCTTCAAGTGCCCATCTAACCTTTATTTCTCTAACTTCTCCTGGCAGAAGATTGAAGTAATTATCAGAATACCATACTGGCAGAATCGGTTTACCTCCTCCATCAATAAGTTTCAGACGTGTCATATAAGCAGTAACATTACTTTTATTCTCGACCATTATTGTAGCCTCGTTTTCCGTACCAGAAGACAAAAGTTCACAACCTAAAGATTTAATAAATACATGAGCTTCATACTCCAAGGGCATTTTATTGAAGAGTAAATAATCATTGGAAGACAGCATACAATCTGACGAATCACGCAGAGTAAGACGTAACATACAGTCATTAATGTTATTTCTAACATTTTCTGCAACATCAACCTCCACTGTTGAATCGTCAGGCGATGAAAGTCTGCTTACATAATTTTGAAGTAAATTGCCATGAATGTCAAATATCTCAATATCAGCCTTCAGTTCTTTACGGCTGGCTCCTATATTAACCACTTCAATGTTTCTTGTAGAAGCATTATATTGTATATGCAAGGGTTCGCATGCTTTTTTGGCTCCGAAATATGCAGCGGTAGGTTCAAAATAGTAATCATAGCACTGCCAAGTCATTGAGGGCCAGCAAGCATGACTCATCCAAATAAGAAGTCCCATACGCCCGTGATTGGCTGATTCATACATTGCTCTGTATCCATTATAGTTAAGTAACTGCGACCATGACGAGAATTGTTCTACCGATTTTGGCACAGCAAATCGGTTTTCCACCAAACTATTGAACGAAGCTCCTCGCTGAGCACCAGTAAGCGTAAAGTCATGCTGTCCCCATACATCATTCTGAGGCCACAGGTTATAATATTTGAACGTACGTTTAATACTTTCTATAGTCATAATATTGGGCATGCCGCGCTCCGTATGCAATTTACCAGTCTGCCGTTCAAAATATTCTTTCTCCATAAGAGCATGATAAGGTCCATGCCCGCTAACTCCGTCGTCGGCAGAACTTGATATATAGGCAATTCCTTCATGTTCCGAAGCTACAAGCGATGCAAGGGCGTTGTTAAGAGTTGCAGGAGGATAGCCTTCATTACGCCCGCAATAAATGGCTATGCTTGCATGGTTGCGTATGCGCTTGACATAATCGGAGGCGTTTGACATAAACATTATTTCATCAGAAGGATTTGGACCGTCAGAAGGATTAGCAAGCCAGAAATCCTGCCACACCATTATGCCATATTTGTCGCATGCGGCATAGAATTCCTCGTCGCCAGTCTGTCCTACCCAGTTGCGAATCATATTGAAATTCATATCACGATGATTACGCACGGCAATATCATACTCACGCTGACGATAGTTTAGATTAACCTCGGAGAAACCCCAGTTTCCTCCTAAAGGCACAACACGCCTGCCATTGACAAATATCTTCAGTTTTGTGTCAATATCTTCATATGTAACATGCCTTATGCCCTGTTTCCAACGCACAACTGACAAGGTGTCACCACAATTGTCTATAAAACAGAAACCTGCATCGTGCAAATAAGGTTCACCATAGTTATTAGGCCACCAAAGGCGCATGCGGCGATTCTTCAATTCAGAAAACTCTGCAGGAAGGAGCTTAAACTCCCCTTCACCTGCCTCTGCCACAACATTCTTCTTTACCTTTACGTTGCCAACCCAAGCATGCAAAACACCTGTCACTGCAACTTTAGAATTGTTATAATAGCGCACAGAAGGGGTCATTGTTACAAGGGTGTCGCTGTCTTCCATAATTGTTTTAACACATGGGTCGGCAAGCGTAACGGCATCTTCCGATGTTATGAAAACATCATTCCATATACCAGTTTCGCGCCCCCTTACAGTAGGAATCCAGTCCCATCCTACCGAAGCATGGAATGTAGGATTGTCCATACCCAGTATTCCTCCATTTGGTCCTGTCGCCTGATAAGTTTTTTCTTTTACTCCACCAAAGTGAGCAGGAGGTTCAATCTCTATCAAAAGATTATTTACTCCCTTATGAACAGTTTCTGTAACATCAAAGCGTCCGCGCATGAATGCACCGTCTATACGCCCGATACGTTTTCCATTAATCCAGACAGTGGCTTTCCAATTTATACCATCAAAATTAATGAACACTCGTTTGCTCAAGAATCTGCGTGATAAAATGAAAGTTCTATGATATAGAAATTTTGAGTTAAAGAACGATTCTGATATATGTTTTATATTGTCATCATAGTTAGGATTGGGCACAACACCTGCATTAATATAGCTCGACAACACTGTTGCAGGAACTGTTGCAGGAAGCCAATTCTTAGAAACGGAAGTCTGCATTGACAGTTTTGCATAATCAGAAGCAGCCTCTGAACTGCGACAAATACGCCAGTTTCCACCATTAAGCGATTTCCTGTTATGTACAGTTTTATCAGAAACGGTATTAACAGGCATCAGTCCTCCACGACCATACACCTCAATATCACTCAGCATATAAGGCAATTCACTCCCTTCTACCGACACTCTGACGTATCGTCCCTTAGCAGTCAAGTCCAAATCATATACAGTCGGACCTCCTGCGGGTAAGGTTTCAACAAATTTCCACTGTTCGGCATCATCAGACACTTCTATTTTGCCTTGAGGAGAAAAACCAACCCAATAAAGCATCATACGATAAATAGACGCTTCTGCACCAAAATCAACATAAATCCACTGATTACCTCCACTTTCGCTCATCCATACGCTGTTGAATTTACTCGAAGGCAAAAGAGCAGAAGTTACAGGCACTCCTTTATTATAGAACTTTATCTCGGGCACACTCCAATAGACAGCTCCCGTCATACTGAAATCCAGTTTCAGAGAACTCAGAGATGATGACGTATTAAGTTTATAGCCTTTTGTTACTATATTGCCGGGCAGTCGTCCTTGTTCTACCTGTTTATTAGGGTCTGAATGCAGTTGGTATCTCAGTTTCGTGCCAGGTACTTCGTCAAGTTTCTCCTCTGCAAGAATCTTATTGTCATCAGATGCCCTGAATACAAAATTACGAATATTTGCATCAGGCTTATAAGCTACAGTATAAACTATAACGATACTGTCAGCTTCAACATTCATGCCTATCCAGTTGAACTTAATCGAGGAGTCAGCACCCATGAGTGTATTCCTTGTATATTCATTACCGTCAATAGCAAATTCACGCTCTGCTTTTGGAAGCGGATTCCCATTCACAAAAGTCTCAAGCCGTGCAGGTGTATCCTTTGACACTACACCATCAACAGCCAACTGGGCAGTGAGATTATAATCATAATTTGAAGAGCTATAAGCAGCATGCCTAAGAGCTATATTCCTCTTTTCTTTGCTAATAGTTTTTATTGGAGCAAAGTTTTCATTTATTCTGCCTGGATAAGTACCTATACCCAATGTTTTTTTTTCGTGTGCCGCAACTGGTACTACAGAAGTAAACAACATGAATAATGTTATTACAACAGGCAGCAAACTCCATTTCTTACGTCCACGAACATAATATTGCCAAAGCAGAGACAGTGATGCACAATCCTTCTCTGCACTAAGCTTTCGTCCTCCTTGTATCATATTTCGATCGTTCTTGAAATCAGCTTTCCATTTCCTAAAGTCACGGCGTGCACAAAATATTGCCTTTACGTCAGCCATGTTTCCTGAAAAAAGAGCCTGAAGAGCAGCTACGTAATCAAAAATCAGGCGCATGAACATTACTAATCTCAGTTTGTCTGCCGGCAAATTCTTATAAAGCATAGTGAGGTTGTTGCGGAAGTTCAGATAGGTTTTACGTGGATTTCCCCGTGGCAAGGTACCACCTCCTACATGATAGACTTTACTATGCGGCAGACACATTATCTTCTTACCTGCAATTCTAAGCCGCCAGCATAGGTCTATCTCCTCACAGTGAGCAAAGAAACGTGCATCAAGTCCACCTGTTTCAGCATAATCCTTAGCACGAATCATGAGGCAGGCTCCTGTAGCCCAATGCACTTCCAACGGCTTATCATATTGTCCGTTGTCGGTTTCAACAACATCAAAAATGCGCCCACGACAATAAGGATAACCATATTTATCAACAAAGCCTCCTGCTGCTCCAGCATATTCAAACGAGGCTTTATTGCCATATTTAAGTAGTTTTGGCTGAACAGCTGCCACCTCTGAATGCTCGTCCATATATTCCTCAAGAGGACGAAGCCAGTTCTCTGTAACTTCCACATCGCTGTTTAGCAATACAAAATATTCGGCTTCTATTTGTGCCAGAGCTTTATTGTATCCATCTGCAAACCCCCAGTTTTTCTCCAAAACAATAACAGGAACTTCTGGGAATTCATCTTTCAACACTTTTAAGGATGCGTCAGTAGAAGCATTATCTGCTACTATCACCTGTACATCAGGAGAATTGGTGTATCTAACAGCTGTGGGCAGAAACTTACGAAGCATTGCCACGCCATTCCAGTTAAGTATTACTACCGCTGTCTTCATTTTTTCCTAATAAGTTTATTCCTTTCTGCGTAAGCACTCAGCAAATCCTGCACAACTCTTGGTACATAAGGCGATATATCATCGCCTTGCAATAACTTATTCCTAACGAGCGTAGAACTTACATCATACAAATTCATATTTTGAAATTCCACTCCTTCGGGCAATGTCAACATGTCGATATGGTAATCTTTACGTGGATATACTACAACACGATAGTTAGCAAGAATATCATCAGCATGATACCATCGTGAGAAGTTATGCCAGTTGTCAGCCCCTATTATCAAGGCAAATGTATGTTCAGGATAGTCCTTCGACAATGACTGCAGCGTATGCCACATATAAGACGGGCGGGGCAGATGGAACTCGTAATCAGAACATACCAGACCCTCCTCACCATGAAGTGCATTTCGTGTGAGTTCAAGCCTCAACTCGTCGTCCATCAATTCATCACGCTGTTTCAATGGATTATGAGGTGATACAACAAACCAAATCTCATCAAAACCCGATGTCTTTCTAAGCTGATGAGCTATTGCTATATGCCCATTATGAATGGGATTAAAAGAACCACCAAAAATACCTATGAGCATATGAACTGTTATTGATTTACTTTATTACTGTGACAGAAAGTCGCTTACTAATGAATATACCTGCTCCTTGGCAGTATTGAGGTCGTCATTCACAACAACACAATCAAATTCAGAAGCAAAAGAAAGTTCATATTCTGCTTTTGCCAATCGCTGTTCTATCATCTCATGAGCATCAGTAGCTCTCAACACAAGACGCTCACGGAGTACTTCTACCGAAGGTGGTTGTATGAAAATACTCAATGCAGCTTTGCCATATTGACGTTTTATATTGCAGCCACCTTTTACATCTACATCGAAAGTAACATTCTCACCACGTTCGGTCTGTGCCTCTACCTGACTTTTCAGAGTGCCGTAGAATTTGTCGGTATATACTTCCTCATACTCAACAAACGCATCATTCTGTATATTCTGTCTGAACTCATCGGGAGTGACAAAGAAATACTCCACTCCATTACGTTCTCCACCGCGTGGTGCACGTGTTGTACAACTCACAGAGAAATGTAGATTAAGCTCAGGATGTTCGTTCATCAGCCACTGCACTATTGTGGACTTTCCACTGCCGCTTGGTGCGGAGAATATCAATAGTTTTCCCTTTTTCATAAAATTACAACACGTTAAGAACCTGTTCTTTAATCTGTTCAAGTTCGTCTTTCATTCCTACTACAATATTCTGCATTTCTGCCTGATTGGACTTTGAACCTGTTGTATTAATCTCACGTCCCATTTCCTGAGCAATGAACCCAAGTTTCTTGCCTTGTCCTCCATCATCCTCATTCATTGTAGCTATGAAATAGCCAAGATGATTTGAAAGGCGCTGCTTCTCTTCTGATATGTCAAGCTTCTCTATGTAATAAATAAGCTCCTGTTCAAGACGGTTCTTATCGTATTCTACATTCTTGATTTCTGCAAGATTATCCTCCAGACGTTGACGAATCTTTTCCACACGGGATTTTTCGTATGGTTCAATAGATGCCAGTAATGAGCGTATGTTGTTTATGTTTTCTTCAAATTTCTTTGACAGGGCATCTCCCTCCTGACGTCGGAAGTCAATAAGTGCCGACAATGCCTCATCTATGGCTGAGAACATTACATTACATTCCTCATCGCTAAGCTCTTCCTGTTCAGGCTTGCAAAGAACATCAGGCATTCTCATGAGAGTATTCCAGTCCATTGTCAATGAAATATCTTTCTCATAAGCAATACGATTTATCTCGTCATAATAGAATCTTAGCAAGTCGGCATTGATTGGTGTAGCATCCTGCGGTGCATCTTTATCTACCCAAATAGCAAAATCTATTTTTCCACGTAATAGTTTTGACTGTATTCTTTGACGAATCTCCATTTCTTTCTCCCTATACACTGGTGCTATACGAGTGCTAAGGTCCAGAGATTTTGAATTGAGAGACTTTACCTCTACATTGATTTTCTTTCCTTTATAAGCTACGACAGCTTTGCCGTAACCAGTCATTGATAATATCATATCCTTTTTTCGTTAATTTTATGCAAAAGTAATAATTTAGTCAGGAAAAAAGAGTAAATTTGCAGATTATTTATAGTTTATTATTCAATGGCGTGCATTTTAAACATAGAAACCAGCACAGATGTATGCTCCGTTGCTCTTTCAGACGACCTTCATGTCATCTGGAATGAAGAAGATCACAGTGGACATAATCATGCAGTGAGTTTAGGAGTATTCGTGAACCAAGCCCTTTCATATCTGAAACACGATGGTCGTCAGCTTGACGCTGTTGCTGTAAGCCAAGGACCTGGTTCTTATACAGGCTTGCGCATAGGTGTATCAACAGCTAAGGGAATATGTTTTGGTCGTGACATAAAACTTATTTCCGTACCAACTCTCAAGGCATTGTGTGTTCCACCTCTCTTGAATGAACTGATTGAGGAAAACGCATTGCTTTGCCCAATGATTGATGCCCGCAGAATGGAGGTGTATTCCGCAATCTATGACAGAGCACTTAACGAGATAAGAACAGTTATGCCTGATATTGTAGAACCAGACAGTTACAAGAAATTTCTTGATAAGCACGTAATGTACTTCTTCGGAAATGGTGCAGAAAAATGCAAAGGCATAATCACACACCCTAATGCAAGATTCATAGAAGGAGTTGAGACTCTTGCCAAAAACATGCACACACTTGCCGAAAGAAAATTCATCAACGGAGAATTTGAAGATGTGGCATATTTCACACCTTTCTACTTAAAAGATTTCCAAGCAACAATGCCAAAGAAACTATTATGACACCAATGAACATAAAAGGATTAGATTACAATACACAACGCAACAAGCTGATACTTCCAGAATACGGTAGAGAGATTCAGAAAATGGTTGACTATGCACTTACTCTCACCGACTCTTCCGAGCGTCAGAAGTGTGCAGAGGCTATAATAGCAATCATGATGCGAGTGGCACCACAACCTGCAACAGGAGAAGATGCGTCACATAAATACTGGGATCATCTGGCGATAATGTCTGACTTCAAGCTCGACATAGAATATCCTTTCGATATTAATCAGGCACACAACATGTCGGAAAAGCCGCAACCGCTGCAATATCCTAAGGAGCATAATCCTGTAAGACATTATGGAGCCATGCTCTTTGAAACTTTCAGGAAACTTGAGGAAATGCCTGATGGAGAAGAGCGCAACAGGCTTGTGGAGATTACAGCCAACCACATGAAGAATTGTCTCATGGAGTTTGGACACGGCTCTGCCGACAATGAAAAAGTAGCTGACGATCTGGCACGTTTCACTAATGGGAAAATACAGCTTGACCTCGACACATTCAAGTTTGCCAACAATGCTGTTTCACGTCAGCAACAGGAAAAAAAGAAGAAAAGAAAGTAAGTCATGGGATCATTTATCATAGAAGGCGGACACCCTTTGAAGGGTGAAATAACCCCGCAAGGTGCAAAAAATGAAGCACTACAGGTTATTTGCGCCACACTGCTCACTGGTGAAGAAGTGAGAATATCAAATATTCCTGATATTCTTGATGTAAACAATCTGATAAAACTTCTACAGGACATGGGTGTTAAAACCACCCGACACTCACGAAACGAATATTCTTTCAAGGCAGATGAGCTTAATCTCGACTACCTTGAGAGTGAAGAGTTTGTAAAGAAGTGTTCATCTCTAAGAGGCAGTGTTATGATGATTGGCCCCCTGTTGGGAAGATACGGCAAAGCTACTATTGCTAAACCCGGTGGCGACAAGATTGGCAGAAGACGATTAGACACACACTTTCTTGGCTTCAAAAACCTTGGTGCAGAGTTTATACAACGTACAGATAACAACACTTTTTCTATAAAGGCTGGTAAACTCAAAGGCACCTACATGCTGCTTGACGAAGCCTCTGTAACCGGCACTGCAAACATTATAATGGCGGCTGTATTGGCTGATGGAGTGACCACTATATACAATGCTGCATGCGAACCTTACATTCAGCAACTATGCCACTTGTTAAACTCAATGGGCGCAAACATCAGCGGAATAGCATCAAACCTAATCACTATTGTAGGAGTAAAGAGTCTGCACGGAGCTTCTCACAGAATACTGCCCGACATGATTGAGGTAGGCTCATTCATAGGAATGGCGGCAATGGTAGGAGAAGGTATCCGCATAAAAGACGTGTCAATACGCAATCTTGGCATTATTCCTGATGCTTTCCGCAGATTGGGAATTGAGATTATCGAACAAGGTGACGACCTTTTCGTGCCTCATCAGGAACATTACACGGTTGACTCTTTCATCGACGGGACTATTATGACTCTCAGCGATGCTCCTTGGCCAGGACTTACACCCGACCTCATTTCTGTGCTACTGGTTGTAGCAACACAAGCTAAAGGTTCTGTACTGCTGCATCAGAAAATGTTTGAGAGCCGCCTGTTCTTTGTTGACAAACTTATTGACATGCGTGCCCAAATTATATTATGCGACCCTCACAGAGCAGTGGTAGTTGGTCATGACAAACAGATAAAACTACGTGGAGGCAGAATGTCGAGCCCTGACATCAGAGCAGGTATAGCATTGCTCATTGCTGCATTGTCGGCAGAAGGAACATCTCACATTGCAAACATATCGCAGATTGACCGAGGCTATGAGAATATTGAAGAACGACTTAACGCTCTCGGAGCACACATTACAAGAGAATGATACGTGAGGAAAGCGTTTACAAAATAGGAAAATTAGGGAAGCCACACGGCATAAAAGGGGAAATATCATTCATGTTCAATGACGATGTTTTCGACCGTGTGGACACTGAGTATCTCATACTCAAGATTGAAGGCATATTCATTCCGTTCTTCATTGAGGAATACAGATTCCGTTCCAACGAATCTGCTCTTATAAAGTTTGAAGATATTGACAGCCAAGAGTGCGCCTCCGAACTTACAGGAACAGAGGTATTCTTCCCCCGCGATATTGCCGAACAGAGTGGCGGCGATATTTCGTTTGCACAGATTATAGGGTTTGAGGTAATCAATCATACGTCAGGACAGTGCATTGGAAAAATTGTATCTGTTGACGACTCTACCGACAATATCCTCTTTGAACTTGAAGACGGAAAACTCATTCCTGTAGCAGAAGAGTGGATAAAGGAGATGAACAGCGAAGAAAAGCATATTATAATGACACTGCCAGAAGGACTCCTCGAACTTTAATAAGAAAAGATGAAACAACAAGATAATAAGAAACTGTTGCAGATATGCATTCTGGGCTCTACAGGTTCCATAGGAACACAGGCTCTTGATGTTATAGAACAACATTCCGACAAATACGAAGTGTATTGCCTCACTGCCAACAGCCGTGTTGAACTTTTGGCTGAACAGGCACGGAAATTCAAACCCGCATGCGTAGTTATTGCCGATGAAAGCAAATATGACCAGTTGAAAGCGCTTCTTCAAGACATGCCCGATATTAATGTATATACAGGCAGGGAAGCTATTGATCAGGTTGTTACTGCTGAACCTATTGACATGGTACTCACTGCCTTGGTAGGTTTCGCAGGACTGTCGCCAACAATCCATGCCATAAGGGCTAACAAAAAGATATGCCTTGCCAATAAGGAGACTCTCGTTGTAGCAGGCGAACTTATAATGAGTCTTGCCGAGGAGTATCGTGCTTCCATTCTGCCTGTTGACTCAGAACACAGTGCCATCTTCCAGAGTATTGTAGGCGAAGGCTGTAACGAAATAGAGAAAATTCTTCTCACAGCATCAGGCGGACCTTTCCGCAAATTCACCAAAGAGCAGATGCGCAATGTAACAGCAGCCGATGCACTAAGGCATCCTACTTGGAATATGGGTGCTAAAATCACAATCGACTCTGCAACAATGATGAATAAGGGCTTTGAGGTGATTGAGGCTAAATGGCTGTTCGGTGTTGGAGCTGAACAGATACAGGTGCTTGTCCACCCACAGAGTATTGTCCATTCTGCAGTACAATTCTGCGATGGCGGTATAAAAGCCCAGCTTGGCATTCCCGACATGCGTCTGCCTATACAGTACGCATTCTCATTCCCCAAGAGGTTGAGCCTTGATACACCACGTCTCGACCTGTTCAAACAGCCACTTGAGTTCTTTGAACCAGACATAGAGCTGTTTCCATGCCTTGCACTTGCCTACGAAGCTATACGCCGCGGAGGAAATGCAGCATGTGTAATGAATGCCGCCAACGAGGTGGCGAATCTTGCATTCCGCAAAGAAAGATGCGGATTTTTGCAAATAGGAGAGATTATTGAAACAACCATGAACAAGGTTGCATTTATTAAAAAACCAACATTGGAAGACTACTTTGCTTCTGACGCAGAGGCACGACGCATAGCTTCCACCTTATTATAATATATATATATAGATATGATAGTATTTCTAATAAAAGCACTACAATTAATTCTGGCACTTAGTATTCTCGTGTTACTTCACGAAGGCGGTCACTATTTCTTCTCAAAACTCTTTGGAGTACGTGTAAATAAATTCTACATATTCTTCGACTGGAAGTTCTCACTCTTCAGCAGTTACAGTAACTGGTGGCGCAAGCTGCGTGGCAAGAAACCTGTTGAGAAAAACCAAGACGGTTCATATAAGTACGATGGTACAGAATACGGCATAGGTTGGCTACCTCTTGGCGGCTACTGCCAGATAGATGGAATGATTGACGAAACACAGCATGACCTCGAGAAGATGAAAGCTCCTGCCAAACCTTACGAGTTCCGCTCAAAGCCAGCATGGCAGCGCCTGCTCATCATGCTTGGAGGAGTAATGGTCAACTTCCTGCTTGCTCTCTTCATCTATGCTATGGTACTCTACACATGGGGCGATTCTTATGTTGCCACAAAAGACATGAGCCACGGAATGAAGTTCAACAGCGAGGCAAAGGCATTAGGCTTCCACGACGGTGACATCATGCTTGCCACAAACCAAGGAGAGTTCACACGCTTTGATGCCGATCTCTATAGAAACCTTGCAACAGCAACAGAATGTCGGGTTTTGCGCAATGGCAAGGAAGTAACAATACCAATGCCTGGCAACCTTGACCTACTGCAAATGATGAAGAACACACCTCCGTTTGTACGCCCGCTCATACCTGCTCACTTGGCAGATGTAAAACCCGAGAGTCCTGCAAGTAAGGCAGGCATGCTTAAGGACGACCAGATTCTGTCTATTGATGGACAGAGCGTTGACTCATGGAATGAGGTTACAGAACTCATTGGCAGACGCAAAGACGCACTCGTTGATGCAATAACATCAAAAGATTCTATTGCACTGCGTAATGCACAGGTGGTATTCCTTCATAAGGGAGCAGAGAAGGCTGATACAGCAAACATTCTGCTCACAGCTGACATGACGTTTGGCGTGACACAGACCAATATGCTAAGCTATTACAATACCACTAAAATAGAATACGGACTGCTGGAGAGTTTCCCCGCTGGAGTAAAATATGGGCTCAACGTGCTTGGTGGCTACGTAGGTGACCTTAAATACATCTTCACTGCCGACGGCGCTAAAAGCCTTGGTGGTTTTGGAACTATAGGAAGCCTATTCCCATCAGTATGGGATTGGCACATCTTCTGGCTCATGACAGCATTCCTTTCAATAATACTTGCCTTCATGAACCTTCTGCCCATACCGGCGCTCGACGGTGGACACGTACTCTTCCTGCTATATGAGATGATTACACGCCGCAAGCCATCAGACAAGTTCATGATCTATGCCGAGTACTTCGGCTTCGGACTCCTGCTCCTACTCATGGTAGTAGCTAATCTGAATGACGTTCTGCGCTGGATAGGTCTTATGTAAAAAACAAAAACAGAAATGATTAAAATGTTTGTAATGCCGACATGTCCCTACTGCGAATATGTAGAACAGCAGGTGATAGGCGATGCACGCTTCGAGATTATCGACATAAGCAAGCACGTTAGAAACTTGAAGCAGTTTCTCGACCTAC
The DNA here is from genome assembly GCA_041855685.1 of Prevotella sp. Taxonomy (GTDB): domain Bacteria; phylum Bacteroidota; class Bacteroidia; order Bacteroidales; family Bacteroidaceae; genus Prevotella. The sequence goes on from JBHAEQ010000054.1 coordinate 62,425, forward strand.
GCGACCACAGTCCTGCTTTCGACGAGGCAAAAACTGTAGGCGACGCCGGTATTCCATGCTACCTCTTAGAAGATGGCACTGTTACACTGTCGTCTGCTGACGTAGGACTTGAGCCTATGCCCGATGGTCCTGCATGCGGCATAGACGGCAAGAACTGTTAACAGCTGAAATATCCAAGCTCCCTCTATGAAGAAAGAAGTAACCTTTCACGATGTAAGACACTCTGACGAGATAATAACATACATACGCCGTGCCGACCTGTCACTTGAACAGATTGGCTATACAGAGCATAGTTTGGCACACGTAGGCAAAGTGGCAAAAACAGCAGGCGACCTTCTTGCCGACCTTGGATATCCTGAACGAACAGTAGAACTGGCACGAATAGCAGGATTCATGCACGACATAGGTAATGTAATAAATCGCATTGATCATGCACAATCGGGTGCAATAATGGCATTCCGTATTCTCGACAAGATGGGAATGGACAGCGATGATCTGGCAAAAATAATTTCAGCAATAGGCAATCACGATGAACACACGGCTACACCAGTAAACGAAGTTGCAGCAGCACTGATAATAGCAGACAAAAGCGATGTGCGGAGAACACGCGTGCGACCTAAAGCCGTAATAGCGCTCGACATACACGACCGCGTGAACTATGCAGTCATTCACAACAAAACACTTCTTGATACCGATAAGAGGGAGTTTGTTCTGAATCTCACCATCGATACAGCCATAAGCCCTATGATAGAATATTTCGACATATTCCTAAGCAGAATGCAGCTATGCAGTAAAGCCGCCGACTATCTACGGTTGAAATTCAAACTCATCATCAACGACACGGAAATATTGTGATGCAAGCTGAAACTGTAGAACTCCTCGTCAACGACTGCCCGCTGTTTGCAGGACTAAACAAAGAAGAAACGTCAACACTTCTACAGTCGGTGGGATATACTATAAAACACTTTGCACCTGCAGAATTCTACGCTACGACAGGAAGCCCCTGCCGTTATGCCGACATTCTCATAAGCGGAGAAATGAAAGCTTACATGATAGGTCCGTCATCAAAACAAGCGCAAATAAGTCGTCTAAAGGCAGGAACTATGATGTCTCCTGCTTTCATTTTTGCTAATGACAATTCCATACCTGTTACAGTGGAGGTAGTAACAAGTTGTACTGTCATGCGCATGTTACCTTATGATTTGCAGCAACTCATGGCTCTTGACCATCGCATAGCAATGAATTTTATACGCCTCATCTCTAACACCAACGCCTTTTTGTCAAACAAACTCAAGATGCTTGCCCTCTTCTCTGTGAGAGAAAAAGTAGCAGATTTCCTCATCAAAGAAGCTATTACACAAGGCACAAGACGAGTGACAGTGACAAGAAGTAGGCAAGAAATTGCTGATATGCTGGGCATACAGAAGTTTTCACTCATAAGATGCCTTAACGAATTTCAGGAGCGCGGAGCTATCAGTATTGATGGAAAAACAATCAATATAATTAATAGTGACAAGATGCGTTAAGCTCTGTTAATTGTTTGCGACAGGTAACATTTGTTACCAGATGAAACTACATAATTAAGTATCTTTGTGGAAATTAAAACTAAATATTATGGCAAAGTTTGAAAAAGGCATAGCTCTAAATCCTAATGACGTGGTTAGCTATCAAGAAAACGGTATCGTAAGTTCTGAACTCCTTCACAATGAGCATGGCAGCATAACACTTTTTGCTTTTGCAGAAGGACAACAACTCAGTCCACATTCAGCTCCATTTGATGCTTTTATAGAAGTGGTAGATGGCGAAATGGTAATGGTGTTAGATGACGTAGATCATATAATAAAGGCGGGTGAGATATTTATGATACCTGCAGGTCATACTCATGCAGTGCGAGCAGATAAGAATTTCAAGATGATAATAACAATGATAAAAGGCTGAAAAACTATGGCAAAGAGAATAAGTCTTGATCGTTCTGTATATGAACTCACGCAGGAATATCCAGAAATCATTGACATCATGGCTTCACTTGGTTTCACTGACATCACAAAGAAGGTAATACGCTTCTCTGTGGGCAAGATGATAACCATACCAAAGGGTGCTTCCATGCGCGGTATAAGCCTTGATTCTATCATCGAGGCTCTCAGAGCTAACGGCTTTGAGATTGAAGGGCATAAACTATCACCTGTAGCTCCTCCACAAGAAACCGTTGCTGTAGAATCGACCTCTCGCGTGGAGATGATAAAAGATTATCTACGACGATTAAGCGCAGGCGAGTCATTAGACAGTGTAAGAGCCGACTTTGTGAAAAATTTTAGCGATGTGGAAGCAGCTGAAATAATGCAAGCAGAACAAAGTCTTATGGCAGAAGGAACTCCTTTAAGAGAGGTTCAGCAGTTATGCGATGTACACTCGGCTCTCTTCCATGGTGCCACTCGAGAGGAGCGAATAGCTAATGCAGAGTTAGAAGTAGAAGCGTCACTTGAGCGTCAGCAGCAAGCTCTACATGCCACGGCTGAGGAAAATACCAACAATGCATCTGAACTCATAGCCATTGAGGGGCATCCTCTACAAACCTTCACTCGTGAGAATGATGCACTCTCTGATATTATATATAATGTAGAAGAGAAATTATCTGCTGGTGAAGACATTACAGAATTGCTGCCAAGAGTGCGTGAGATTGCTATTCACTATGCAAAGAAAGGTGATTTGCTCTATCCTCATCTCAAGACAAAGTATGACATATCAGGTCCATCAACCGTGATGTGGACAGTAGATGATGAGATACGTGACGAATTGGGTAAGCTCATAAAGTCTGATGCGCATAGCGAGGAATGGATGAAACGTGCTTCCGCCGTAGTGCAAAGAGCAAAGGAAATGATTTACAAAGAGCAGAATATTCTTTTCCCAATATGTGCAGCCAACTTCACTCCAGATGAATGGAAACAGATATACAGGGACGCTAAAGATTATGCCATCTGTCTTGGTGTGACGCCAAATACATGGACTGACGCAGAGAAAACAGAGGAAACAACTCCCACTATCACTGACGAGATAGTAATGCCAGGTGGACATCTTACCGTAAATCAGCTCACTCACATGCTCAATACCATTCCTTTGGAGATAACATTCGTTGATGAAGATAACATAAACCGTTATTTCAATGAAGGACCTAAGGTATTTAAGCGTCCTGCTATGGCTATAGATCGTGAAGTGTTCTCTTGTCATCCACCCAAGATTGAGGTAATGGTTAGAGCCATAATTGATGATTTCCGCAGTGGAAAGCGTGATTCTCTACCCATTTGGATGGAAAAGAATGGCACCACAATGCTCGTCACTTACATGGCAGTGAGAGACAAAGTGGGCAACTACGTGGGTACTATGGAGATTGTTCAAGATATGGAATTTGCTAAGGAACATTTCCTACAAAAAAACTAAAAGTAGCAACAACACAACAACTTACATATAATCAAGTTATACAAAACGGGAAACTCTCGATAAGAAAGATTATCGAAAGTTTTCCATTTTATTTTATAAATACCTAAAGAATAGCGAGTTGACAAATATTAACACGACAAAAGTTTTCCAAAAGTTTTTTCTTTATAATATATTGAGTATCTTTGCACATAGTTTTAGAGAACCTAAAGCAACCATCCTTTAACAATAAAAACATAACAACATGATACTCACTGTAGTAAAACGCGACGGTCGTATAGTTGGCTTCAACGACCACAAAATTCAGGCTGCAATACGTAAAGCAATGCTCCACACCGAATCGGGCGAGGACGAGAATCTCATTAACAAAATAACCGATCACATTGCAACACGCGGCAAATCACAGATGTCTGTAGAAGAAATTCAGGATGCTGTAGAACTTGAACTCATGAAAAGTGCCCGCAAGGATGTTGCACAGCGCTACATTGCCTATCGAAATCAGCGAAGTATAGCACGAAAGGCAAAGACACGCAACGTATTCATGGAGATTGTGAATATTCAGAAAAACGATGTCACCCGCGAGAATGCAAACATGAACGCTGATACTCCTGCCGGCATGATGATGAAGTTTGCAAGCGAGACAACAAAGCCTTTCGTTGACGATTATCTGCTCTCTGAAGAAGTATGTGAAGCTGTAAAGCAGAACTATATACATATTCACGACAAGGACTACTACCCCACCAAGTCGCTCACCTGTGTACAGCATCCTCTTGACAACATTCTTAACCACGGATTTGTTGCAGGTCATGGCTCATCACGCCCTGCTAAGCGTATTGAAACAGCAGCTGTACTCGCCTGCATATCACTTGAAACTGCACAGAACGAGATGCACGGCGGACAGGCTATCCCTGCATTCGACTTCTATCTTGCACCATTCGTAAGACAGAGCTATCAGGAAGAGATAAAGAATCTGGAGCATCTTACAAACAAGAACCTTGCACACCTCAGCAATGCAGAGATTGACGACTACCTGTTCGTTGAGCTTGAGACATCAGGGCTCGAGGGTGACGAGCGTTTGAAACAACATGCCATAAACAAGACTGTAAATCGTGTTCATCAGGCTATGGAGGCATTCATTCACAATATGAACACCATACACTCACGCGGCGGTAATCAAGTTGTGTTCTCATCGGTAAACTACGGAACCGACACGTCAGCAGAAGGTCGCTGCGTAATGCGCGAACTTTTGAAATCAACCTACGAAGGTGTGGGCAACGGTGAAACAGCTATATTCCCTATACAGATATGGAAAAAGAAGCGCGGTGTGAACTACTTGCCTGAAGACCGTAACTACGATCTATACCAGTATGCCTGCAAGGTTACAGCACGCCGCTTCTTCCCCAACTTCCTCAACCTCGATGCAACATTCAATCAGAATTCAAAATGGAATGCATCCGATCCGAAACGCTACAAGTGGGAGGTTGCTACAATGGGTTGTCGCACACGTGTGTTCGAGAATCGCTATGGCAACAAGACATCTGTGGGTAGAGGCAACCTCAGCTTCACAACAATAAACATTGTTAAGCTCGCTATAGAGTGTATGGCTGTTGAGGATAAGGAACAGCGCATAAGCATATTCTTCTCAAAACTCGACAACATGCTCGACCTTACAGCAAAACAGCTTGACGAGCGTTTCAAGTTCCAGAAGACTGCATTTGCAAAACAATTCCCATTACTCATGTCAAAATTATGGAACGGCTGTGAGAACCTTGGCGATACTGACACCATAGACTCTGTCATTAATCAGGGCACACTCGGCATAGGCTTCATCGGACTTGCAGAATGTCTTGTTGCACTAATAGGCAAGCACCACGGCGAAAGCGAGGAGGCACAGGAATTAGGTTTGAAGATTGTAACCTACATGCGCGATCGTGTAAGCCAGTATTCAGAACAATATCAGCATAACTATTCTGTTCTTGCAACTCCTGCCGAAGGACTAAGCGGACGCTTCACAAAGTTCGACCGTAAGCAGTTCGGCATTATCCCGGGAGTAACCAACCGCGACTACTACACAAACTCAAACCACGTGCCTGTGTATTATAAATGCCCTGCACGCCACAAGGCTGAGATTGAAGCTCCTTATCATGACCTTACACGCGGCGGACACATTTTCTACGTAGAAGTTGACGGAGATGCTACTCACAACCCACAAGTAATAATGGGTGTTGTTGACATGATGGACAAACTAAACATGGGCTACGGAAGTGTAAACCACAACCGCAACCGCTGCATGGAGTGCGGATATGAGAATGCCGATGCCCACATGGACACATGTCCTAAATGCAGCAGCACAAACATAGACAAGCTACAACGCATAACAGGCTATCTCGTAGGAACTACCGACCGCTGGAATCAGGCAAAGCTGGCAGAACTAAACGACCGTGTCACCCACGTTGATACCCCTAAAGAATAATGATATCGGTAATAGATATTGTAGAAGATACAATGGTGGATGGTCCTGGATTCAGGACCTCCATCTATTGTGCCGGTTGTCCGAATGCATGTCCGGGATGTCATAATCCACAATCGTGGGACATAAAAAGCGGTAGAAATATGACTACTGATGAAATAATGAAAGTCATAGAGGCAGACCCTTATGCCAATGTAACATTCTCGGGCGGTGATCCAATGTTCCAGCCTGAAGGCTTTACAGAACTGGCAAAGGCTATACACCAGCGTACAGACAAGAACATTTGGTGTTTCACAGGATTCACCTTCGAGGCAATTGAGAAAAACCCTCGTCAACAGCAGCTGCTTCAACAAATTGACGTACTTGTTGACGGACCTTACATTCAGTCGCTGCGCGACCCCGACCTCATGTTCCGAGGCTCAAGCAATCAGCGCATTATTAATGTAAGAGAATCATTAAAAAAAGGTTCGGTGGTTTTACATCAATTAGATGTATAACCACCGAACTTTTTTATTAACCCAAATCTCTATATTCCGAACCTATTGGGGAAGAACATTCTTTTGAGTTAGATTTCTTTCTGGAACTTCTTCATACCTCTTATCATGTGGCGCAAAGAAGCAAGCATCTGCATGCTTTCCTGAACAATATTCAGATATACCGTCATAGTCTCAATGTTGGTATGCGATGCCTGCAGAGCATCAATCATCATTTTTCTATAGTCAGACAGTCTTGCCTGCAGTTTTGCAGCATCAGCACGCACTGCATCAGCCTGCGACATGTCATTGTCGTTGAGCATTGTTATTGCACGACCGAAAATAAGCTGAAGTTCCTTTGAATAAGGCTCGAACTCGAAAACGTAACGTTGAGCCACAGGTCGGAAATTATTTGCAACATGTTCACGGCATGGATCGTTCATACGCTTCATGCAGTACAGCATCTGTTCTACTGAGTTATTGGCAAGGAAGAACCATGTATTACGCTCAATAGCCACAAGCGGGTCAATGCTGCGTATGCCTATAATCTCGCGTCGGCGCTGACGGCGCATCTCTTTGCGCTCATCATCAATCTCAGAAGACACGCGTCTCAATCTGCGATACTCCTCGTGGAAGAAGCCTTCCGTAGCATCAGCATAAGCCCTGATAACAAATTCCACCCGCTGAGCATTGTATTTGCGCACATGCTGACAAAGAAGATCGAAGCGCTCGGCATTATCCTTAGAACGTACCATCTTACTGAAAATAACATCTGCCTTCTCCTGCTTCGATTTATCAGTATATTTTATATTGCTGCGAACTAAAAGAACAATAGCCAGACATACCATAACCAGCATAGCAACATAAGAACCGAAGTACATTATCATTGCAACAAGGAATGCCAGTAAGAATGCTACACCGGCAGTAATAAACCAGCCGCCGATAACACTTATCACACCTGTTATTCTGAATACAGCCGACTCTCTGCTCCAAGCTCTGTCTGCAAGACTTGAACCCATTGCCACCATGAAAGTAACATAAGTTGTTGAAAGCGGGAGTTTGTAAGATGTGCCAAGTGCAATAAGAAGTCCTGCAAGCACAAGGTTGACTGCTCCTCTTACAAGGTCGAATGCCGCACCTTCCTCAAGCTGGCTTTCCTCAACATTAAAACGCTTGTTTATCCATGCACCAACAGGAGCAGGAACCCAAGAAACAACACTTCCGGCAATACGTGTTGAAGTACGCACAAGAGTACGTGCCACACCGCTCGAACCGAACATCTCGTCACCCTCGTCCTGACGACTGAGGTCAACAGAAGTCTTTACTACATTCTGCGCTTTTTTAGAGAAAATCAATGCCAACACCATTACAATGCCAGCACCGAACAGGAAGACTACCGGAGTATCAGCATTTTCATTGAGTGAAGTCATCATGAAACTCTTAGGATCGCCCATGCCGTGAGCCATATAGTCCTGATAAGACGACAGACCAGCCAAAGGAACACCAATAAAGTTTACAAGGTCGTTGCCGGCAAAAGCCATAGCAAGTGCAAATGTGCCAAGCAGCACTACTGTCTTCAGCACATTAACCCTAAACAGGTTAAGAATTGCCATCAGCACAGTAGCACTTGTAAAGCACACTCCTAATATATATAATGTGTTGTCCTTAATAAAATCACGCACCTCCGGAGTCATCAGAGTTGAATCCTTAAGACCTTTTATCAACAGAAACCAAATAATGCTCGTAACAGCAATGCCACCGAATATGACAACTTTCACTCCACGCTGATTTACCTTGAATGTGAACAGCAGTCGTGAAAGCCATTGAACAATAGTTCCGAAAAAGAATGCTATGGCAACACTAAGGAAGATGGCTATTATAACACTCAATGCCTTCTCGGTATTAATCATATGACCTAAAGACAAATCATCATTGCCCGCTATAAGAATAAGGGCTACGGCAAACGCACCTCCAAGCAGTTCAAAAACCATAGAAACCGTAGTGGAAGTTGGCATGCCAAGAGAATTGAATATGTCCAACACCACCACATCTGTCACCATCACGGCAAGGAATATGCACATAACCGCATAGAAAGAATAATACGACGGCGACAAAATACCATGCCGGGCAATGTCCATCATGCCATTGCTGATTGCAGCTCCGGCAAATACTCCCACAGCAGCAACAAAAATTATCACCTTGAAACGTGCCGCCTTAGCACCTACTGCGGAATTGATAAAATTTACAGCATCGTTGCTCACGCCCACAACAAGGTCGAATACTGCCAAGAGCATAAGAAAGACAACAATACCAAGAAAGATTGTACTCATATTTATATATGTATTTTAAGTAAAAATTCCGCTGCAAAATTAATAAAGCTATGTTTCAATTATATTTCTCTAATGTTACAATTGTGTTACAATGCTTTCATCGGATAGTCAGTCTTATTGGGCATAAATAGCATAAATTCCTTTACCCCTTTTTTACCCCTGAGCATGTTTTCTCGTTCAAATCGTACAATATTTCGTACAAATCTTAATTATTATCTGAAAAGATTTGCATTGTATCTTTATTTTTTATAAATTAGCGCC
>JBHAEQ010000055.1:0-19382 GCA_041855685.1 Prevotella sp.
GAACGTATCGTGTGAGGGGACGCCCTTAAAGTTCTTGATCTTCGAGCGGAAGAACTCTTCTTTCATTTTCCCGAACTCTTCTATTTCATACCAACTTTCAGCACCTGCGATAACGGCGGCAATTGAAATGTAGAATATGGTGTCCAAACTGTGTTCCTTCAAGTGATCCCTGCGAGGGTCTTCAACATATTTGAGTATTGATAATAGTTCCACGCTTTTCTATATATCATTTGTTATTTATGTTATAAAGGTACAAAGATATTGTGACATATGCACATAATTAAAAGAATAATTATCAGTTGTTTCTGTGTATAAAGGCCTATGGACTTTATTTACAATGCGGTAATGCGTCAGCCCTGCAATTGGGAAACATGATAGTGATAACTGTTTTTATCCCGAATCAGTAATTAGAATACTCTAATATCCTTGGTTAAGTTTGTAATAGGTTGTAAATATGTAAAAATGCAAAAGACATATTATCAGTAAATTATGAATACGACTACGAAACCAACCTTATCTAATAACCGTATTTGGGGGTATTAAGCATTGAGAAATGCCTGCAAACGATTCTCCCAATACTCACCATTCTGTGGTTGGAAAGTAATAAGTCCCACCTTTTTAGCAGCTTCTATGTTTATAGGACTATCATCTACAAACAGTGTTTCCTCTGAATTGAATCCTTCTGATACAAGCATGTGCTGGAATATACGAACATCGGGCTTCATCACTTTCTGTTCAAAGCTAAGGTAAAGATTAGGAATGTAATAATCCAATCCATGTCCCTTACCATCAAACTCACTGCTTCTGAACCATGAAGCAACAAACGGATTGGTGTTGGAAAGCAATGCTAAGTTATAGCCCTGACCTCTTAACTTCAGCAATGCATCAAGATTACGTTCAGGTACTTCAGCCACAAAGCAATGCCAAGCATGCTGACATTCCTGCCAACTAACCTCTCTTCTAACAAGTTTACTAAGTTCTTGCATATACTCAATATCAGAAACAGTGCCATTTTCAAGGTCACCAAACAATCCTGTCTGAGCATAAGCATCAAGATATTTATGTGCATCCTTTAAGCCTATTTCCTCAAAAGCTTCTATACAACGCTCTATTTTTGAGACACAGATAACTCCTCCAAAGTCAAACACTATATTCTTTATCTTCTTCATAATAATCTTACACCTTAGATTAATATATAAGGCACAGCAAAGGTAATAATAAATAATCAATCATGCAAACATATTAACCTTGTTATATTAATCACGAACCAACTCATGCACGATGCATTATCAATAAATGTTATAAACCTTGATGTTCGCCCACGATATTACTTAAAGCAAGTTAAAAGCATACGCTATTCGTTTGCGATATAAAACCTTATTCTTACCTTTGCATTGAAATTAAGACACACAACAATGGAGATAATGAACATAATATATGGAGCAATTGCAGCACTACTTTTTGTATTAGTGATGATTATTAGTCCCGAAGCATAATAAAAGACATGATATATATAAAACCATTTTTCCGTATTCTACTTGGTTTGTTTATGACATACGCAGGTGTAAGTCATCTAACATTCAATAGATTAGAGTTTGTAGCACAGGTTCCTGTGTGGCTTCAATTCACTGATAGTTTTACAGACTTTGTTGTTCTATCCTCTGGAATTATTGAGATAAGCACAAAAAAAACTGTAAAGCAATAAAAAAGATTAAACATTTAACTAATAATCCCTCACTTTTATCACAGATAATTGTGGGGGATTAGTTTTTTTACCATGCGGCATATACAGAAAACTATCAGCATAGGTATGGAAACTATCAATTGATAGAATTAAAACCTCATTATGTTTATAATCGAACCTATTTTTTTAGTATTTCACACTAATTTTGCAAAACAAACAATCGAACAATATTTAACTAAACTTAAATTAAATAACGTATGAAAAAAATCTTTTTTTTAGTGATGTTGAGCATCCTAACAGTAGCGAATGTCACAGCGGCAGAACATATTTTATGGGAAGGAGACTACAATGTGTCATGGAATTTGCCTAATGGTGATGCCAACCGTGAGTGGGGCGGCGCTGAAGGACAGAACGTGACATCACATTTTGTTGCCGGTGCAAAGATATTTATTTATCTGACCGTTGTTGCCGATGCGGAGTATCACAAGTGTCAATTCGACAACTGGGAGTGGGAGGCATTGCCAGGCATAGCCCCTATAGAGTTTACGCAGGACACAAGGGTTACCATTGATGTTACCGAAGCTATAGCCTCTGCCGTTGCTGAAAAGGGTTTCCGCTTGCACGGCCATGGCTTTCATGTGACAAAAGTGACGAAACAAGTTGATAATTCCACTGCTATTTCAGACTTGGCTCCTGCCGTATTATGGCAAGGCTACAAGGATTTATCAGACTATGCTCCTGACAGTGGTCTTAAATTAAATCTTAAAGAACTTGGAATCACACAAGAGTGTAATTTCTATCTGTTGGTCGAGAAAGCTGGTGACTTGCGTATTACAAGAAACAGCAACGGTTGGGTTGATTGGCCTGCCGCCGAACACAACCATTGCACAGGCAATATAGATGCTAATAATATTACTAAGGTAGAACTACCTCAGGATTTTGTTACTACTGTCACAGAAGGAGAAGGTGAAGGGTATTGGCACGAGATTGTATTATGGGGCAATGGATTGACCATAAAGGCAATTGCTACTACAAAGGAAACTTTGCTGAGTTCACTCACCACCGATGCCAACGGCTATGCCACCTATAGCAGCAACTACACTTTGGCTCTTGACCGGCTTCCCAGTGGTCTGAAAGCCCATACGGCATTGCTTGAAGGCACAACATTGAAGTTCAACGAAAAGACTACTGCTACAGGAGCAGGAACAGGACTGCTCCTAAAAGGAGAAACCAACACAACTTATTATATACCCGCAAAGAGTGATAACACTGCTCCCGATTACAATGCTCTGTCTGCCAACTTGACCGAACAGACATTGAAGAGCACTGACGAAAACCACATCTTCATAATGAAGAAAGCCACAGAGACTGGTGCGCTGACATTCAAGAGGCTCTCTGATATTGGCGCAAATATTCCAGCCAACAAAGCCTACGTGGTAGTGGCTGCCAGTGCTTTTGGCAGTAATGCCCGCGAGTTGAGTATATTATTCGATGATGAGACAACTACAATACACACTTTAGAACATACCGTTGACATATCCAACAGCAACCACATATATAATCTTAGCGGTCAGCGTGTGGAGCAGCCAACAAAGGGTATTTACATCATTAACGGAAAGAAAATCATTGTCAATTAACAAAAAAACTTGGATAATATGAAAAAGCAATATATTGAGCCAGATATCTTCGTGACAATGCTAAACATGCATGACACACTATTACAAACATCAAATGTACGTCTTAATCCTGATAACGTATTTAATGAAGAGAACGACGCTGTTGGAGCACGTGCTTTATCTCTTACATGGGAAGAAGAGGATGAAATCTAAAAAAATACAAAGAAGCAAAGAAATGCAACGACGAATATCGTCAGCACCAACATAGCTTTTACACAATTATTTATAATATGCCTAACGGAGTAGCGACTAATATAGCTACTCCGCATATGTATAACGTACTCAAATATTAAGTAGAAATCAGGAAAAACAACCTTTTCCACTCTGCATTTTTACAATAATTTCTTATCCCCTACCCACCTTTTTATTATATTTTGATCTACGAACTAAAACAACTATTGTAACTGCCGATGGCAATCTGGGAATTGTCAGAATTACAATAAAACTCAGGAGTTGGGTAAGCATAAAGTCAGCCGCAGGATATGCTAAGTGATATGCTCCATTTATTATAAACTCATCAAAAAACAGAATCAATACAACAAAAACAAATTATTATTCTTTATATTTGTTGCGAGAATAAGTTTTTCTTCTTACCTTTGCAATGTTTTAAAACAACCCGAAATTATTTTATGGAATTTGAACTTATTGCCAAGACCTTTATGGGATTGGAATCTATTCTGGCGCAGGAGCTGACTGAGCTGGGAGCAAAAGATGTGCAACCTGGTCGCAGAATGGTGGCTTTCAAAGGTGACAAACAGTTGATGTATCGCGCCAACTTCCAATTGCGCACAGCAATCAGGATACTAAAGCCTATCAAACATTTCAAGGCAAAATCTGCCGACGATGTATATAACGAGATTCTGCAAATGAATTGGGAGGAATATATAGAAAAAGGGAAAACTTTCTCTGTAGATTCTGTCGTTTATTCAGACAACTTCACAAATTCTCGTTTTGTGACTTACAAGGTGAAGGATGCAATTGTTGACTATTTTAGAGAGAAGACTGGCACACGCCCTAACATATCGGTAACAAACCCTGATATACAGCTTCATATACACATTTCTGATAATGACGCCTCGCTCTCGCTCGATTCTTCAGGCGAATCACTCCATCGCAGAGGTTACAGACAAGAAAATGTGGAAGCTCCACTTAACGAAGTGCTTGCGGCAGGCATGATACTAATGACAGGCTGGAGAGGTGAAACTGACTTCATTGACCCAATGTGTGGTTCAGGAACTCTGCCTATTGAAGCCGCCCTCATAGCACGCAACATGGCTCCAGGTATATTCCGCAAGGGTTATGCCTTTGAGAAATGGCCTGATTTCGACGAGGATTTGTTTGAGGAAATATACAACGACGACTCTCACGAAAAGGAGTTCGAGCATCATATATACGGTTATGATATTGACATGAAAGCAGTGAATACTGCCCGCATGAACGTAAAAGCAGCAGGACTTACAAAAGATATAACCATCGAACAGCAGGATTTCAAAGATTTCCAACAACCAAAAGAAAAAGCTGTTATCGTAACTAACCCGCCATACGGAGAACGAATCTCTACACCCGATTTGTTGGGAACATACCGCATGATAGGTGAACGCTTCAAACACTCCTTTAAGGGCAACGAAGCATGGGTACTGTCTTATAAGGACGAGTGCTTCCAGCAGATAGGTTTGAAACCATCTATAAAGACACCTTTATATAATGGTTCACTTGAATGCGAGTTCAGAAAATATCAGATGTTTGAGGGTAAGTTCCGTGAATTCCGTGAAGAAGGAGGTACGGTTAAGACAGAGGCAGAGAAGGAATTAATCAATGAAAGACATCGGACAAGAAAGAACAAAGAGTTCAAAAAGCGCCTCGACGAACAGGAAGAAAATGAAGAAGCCGACATTCGTTCATTCACATTCCTTTCTTTAGAACGCCAGAAAGAGAAGATAAGAAGTGCTGAACGTCGTGAAAAACACGAAGAACGCAAAGAACGCTTTACATCAGACAGAAGAGACAAACGTGAGTTCAAAAAAGGGAAATGCGAATTCAAGAAAGACAGCGGATTCTCAAGAGATTATAAAGGAGGAAGAACATATATAGGAAAGCGTGATTCAAAAAAATCGTTTGACAAGAACGACCGCAAAAAAAATTTCGATAAACGCAAGCAGATTTTTAACGATGAAGATTAAAAGCATAATCTTTTCTACATTATTATTGATGATTGCAAGCAACATTTCCGCTCAAAAGATGTTCACACTCGAGGAGTTGAATTTCGGTGGGAAGAATGCAGCGAAGTTCATTCCCGAGCGGTTTAGTTATTCATGGTCTTCTGAGGGGCACACCTTGGTTGATCAGAACAACGAAGTATACAAGTTCATTAATCCTGCCAACGGTAAAGAGACAACTCCTGTCATTGTTGCTCCAGCTTACAGTCATCCTGAAGGTACTTTGGAATACTGTGCCATTTCTGGAGCTACAGCCATTCTGCGCGACAACAACCTTTTCGTTCTCTACGCTGATGGTGAGGAGGTGCAGATTTCTACTGATGGTTCACGAGAGATTGTATATGGACAAAGTGTACACCGTAGTGAATTTGGAATAACAAAAGGAACTTTCTGGAGCAACAACGGAACAAAGTTAGCATTCTACCGCATGGACCAAAGTATGGTGGCTGACTATCCGCAGGTAAATACATTCGCCCGTCAAGCAGAATATGCACCCGACAAATATCCTATGGCAGGCATGACAAGCCATCAAGTCACTATTGGCATATTTGACCTTGACACCAAGCAAACAATATACTTAGACCTTGGCGACACAACAGACCGCTACCTCACAAACATAGCTTGGTCGCCTGACGACAGAAGCCTATACCTGTATGAACTCAACCGCAACCAAAATCATGTGAGCCTTGATGAGTACAATGTACAAACCGGCAGGAAAACAAAGACTTTATACACTGAAACATCAAAGAAATACGTTGAGCCCCTGCACCCTATCACCTTTCTTCCATGGGACAATGAGAAGTTTATCTACTGGAGTTGGAAAGACGGCTTTACCCATCTCTACCTGATGGATATTAAAGGAAAGGAACTCGGACAACTAACTAAAGGCTGTTGGGAAGTGCTTGAACTCGTAGGTTTCTGCCCTTCAACAAAGAGTGCAATAATAATTTCCAAAGAAACAAATGTTCTTCAGGAAAATATTTATTCACTTAACCTCAAGACTTTGAAACGCACACCTATAGATAACGGTAAAGGAGTGCATAGAGCAAAACTTTCTGAAGACGGACTATACGTCATTGACACTTGGCAGGAACCTACAGTACCCAACCGATGTGCTGTGACAAACACAAAAACAGGTAAAAGCATAGATCTTGCAACAGCTCCCGACCCATGGGAAGGCTGGTATCAGCCTTTATTTGAAAACGGAAGCATAAAGGCGGCTGACGGTTCTACAGACCTATACTGGCGTATGGTTAAACCTATGGATTTCGATCCTGACAAGAAATATCCCACCGTGATTTATGTATATGGAGGTCCGCATGCTCATAATGTCGATGCCTCATGGCATTGGGCATCCCGCTCGTGGGAAACATACATGGCACAGAAAGGATATATAGTGTTCATTCTCGACAACAGAGGAAGCGAAAACCGTGGGCGTGAATTTGAACAAGCCACATTCCGACAGTTAGGACAAGAAGAAATGCGCGACCAGATGTGCGGTGTAAACTTCTTAAAGTCCCTACCCTATGTTGATTCCTCACGACTGGGAATTCACGGCTGGAGCTTCGGCGGATTCATGACAATATCACTTATGACCAACTATCCCGACGTATTCAAGGTAGGAGTAGCAGGAGGTCCCGTAATAGATTGGAAATGGTATGAAGTGATGTATGGCGAACGCTACATGGATACGCCAGAAAGCAACCCGGAGGGATATGAGAAAACAAGTTTGCTAAACAAGGCAAAAAACCTTAAAGGCAAATTGCAGATTATAACAGGAATGAACGACGACACTGTTGTGCCACAACATGCATTGCAGTTCATAAACGCATGCACAGAGGCAGGTACTCAACCTGACTTCTTCGTATATCCAGGACAAGGACATAACATGCGCGGACACAAGAGCGTGCATCTACATGAACGTATAACACAGTATTTCGAGGATTATCTTAAATGACATGAAAATATTATTATTAGGCAGCGGAGGTCGTGAACACGCCTTGGCTTGGAAGATTTCTCAGAGTGTAAAATGTGACAAACTCTTCATCGCACCCGGTAATGCCGGTACGGCAAACGTAGGAGAGAACGTGCCGATAAAAGCCGATGACTTCGAATCATTGAAGGAGTTTGCTGTAAGTAATAATATAGACATGGTGGTGGTTGGACCTGAAGATCCACTCGTGAAAGGCATATACGACGATTTTCTCAATGATCAACGCACAAGCACTATACCTGTAATAGGTCCTTCAAAAGCTGGTGCTGTGCTTGAAGGCTCAAAGGATTTTGCAAAGCAATTCATGATGCGCCACAATATTCCCACTGCCCGCTATCAGACTTTTAATGGCGCTCAACTCGAAGAAGGACTCAAGTTTCTTGAAACACTTCAGGCTCCTTATGTTCTTAAGGCTGACGGATTATGTGCAGGAAAGGGAGTATTGATACTTCCAACTCTCGACGAAGCTAAGAATGAACTGAAAGCCATGCTCGGCGGAATGTTCGGTAATGCTTCAGCAAGTGTTGTTATAGAAGAATTCCTCACAGGCATTGAATGTTCCGTATTTGTTATTACCGACGGCAAGAACTACAAGATTCTGCCCGAGGCAAAAGACTACAAGCGCATAGGCGAAGGAGATACCGGTCTCAACACAGGCGGAATGGGAAGTGTCACTCCTGTACCATTTGCAACAAAAGAATGGATGCAGAAAGTTGAAAACCGCATCATAAAGCCTACGGTTAACGGTCTTGCCGAAGAGGATATATGCTACAAAGGATTCATTTTCTTCGGACTTATAAATGTTGACGGCGAGCCTATGGTCATTGAATACAACTGTAGAATGGGAGACCCTGAGACTGAAAGCGTAATGCTTCGATTGAAGAGTGACATAGTAGAACTGTTTGAAGGAGTTGCCAACAATAATCTTGACGAAAAACAAATTGAGTTCGACGAACGCGCGGCAGTATGTGTAATGCTTGTAAGCGGAGGCTATCCGGAAGATTATGTCAAAGGCTACCCTATCCACGGACTTGACAAGATAGAAGGAAGCATTGTCTTTCATTCCGGCACAACACAAAAAGACAATGAGATTTTAACTGCCGGAGGACGAGTTATTGCCGTTTCTTCATACGGAGCAGATAAATCCGAGGCATTGGCAAAATGTTTCCTTGAAGCAAACAAGATTGAATTTACCGATAAATACTTCCGCAGAGACATAGGAAAAGACCTATAAGCAAAAATAACATAGAATATAAACTTTGTTTCAGAAAAAAGCAGCAAAAAGCAGAGCAACACTGCCAATAATGAGTGTTTATGGCATCATTATGTGCTTGCTCTTTGGAGTGATACAGAAAGGACTATGGTTTCAATCAGGAAGCCTTGTCCTTTCAACTTACTTGATAATGTTACTTAACAACAAGTACTCACTAATCAAGGTATATAGCAGACTTATGTCATGTATATTCATGGCATTGTCTCTTATGATAACCTTCAACATGCATTCAAATGCAGGCGATATAGCACAGGTGTTGTTTATATTACATCTGCTTGTTCTATTTGGGACATATCAGAATCTGCAAGGCATGAGATTTGTATTCATCGCTTTTGCATTAATAGGCTGCATTAGTACTATTTTTGTACAGATTTTATATTTCGTACCACTTATTTGGATTATGCTTGCCCGTCGTATTCAAGTTCCATCATTAAAGAATTATGCTGCTTCATTATTAGGCATTGCCACACCATATTGGTTTTGGAGTGTATATGCTCTGTGGAATAACGATATTTCCATTATTGCGGAACATCTTAGTGGATTAGCAACATTCCATACTCCATTTGAAGGAATATTTGAGCCTCATCTGCTCATAAGTACCATTTTCATTACAGTACTTGCAGTTTTAAGTATAATACATTTCATAAGCTACAGCTATAATGAAAATATTAAGAATCGCATGTTTTATTATGCAATCATGCAGTTCTTTATGCTATCATTTATATTCGTAGTATTGCAACCACAACATGCTGACTTTCTGCTTCGCATGATGATAATTTGTGCATCACCATTTATGGCACATTATTTCACATTTACTAAAACATGGTTGACCAACTATCTCTTCATTTTTACAATAATAATCACCTTATTATTAACCATTTACAACACATGGATGCTATAGTTGATTTTCTATTAGGCTATGGATACTGGGGCATGTTTATTGCCGCATTTCTTGCCGGAAGCATATTCCCATTAAGCAGCGAAACTATAATACTCGGTCTTTGGGCTGCCGGTCTCGACCCTTGGTTGCTCATTATATACGGTAGTTTAGGTAATATATTAGGGTCTATGCTGAACTACGGAATCGGAAGACTGGGAAAGTTGGAATGGCTTGAACGCTGGTTTCATGTTGACGAGACAAGCATACACAAGGCAGAGAAATTCATGGGAGGCAGAGGAGCCTTGATGGGATTTTTCTGTTTTATACCCGTCATTGGCGATGCCATATCAGTAGTACTTGGTTTGACACGTGCAAATATATTCATATCCGTATGTTCCATAGCATTGGGTAAACTGTTCAGATATTGGCTGTTGCTTTTCGGTGCTAATGCAATGTTCTGAAACAGTACAAAAGAAATGCAAAATCAAAACTTAACATATTATAATTATCAGTTTCCTTTCAGGAATTATGCTTTTTTCTTTGTATTTTTGCATCGTTTTCTCACACCTCATATTCAGAGGAAACAATATGTGAAACAATAACATTCAAAATATAAAACTACTGTATAATGAAGAAGTTTCAATTAATAAACAATGTTTTCGGCTGGGTTACATTCCTAATCGCCGCATTAGTTTATTGTTCTACAATTGAGCCTACAGCCTCATTCTGGGATTGCCCCGAATTTACAGCCACAGGCTACAAACTGGAAGTGGGTCACCCACCCGGCGCACCATTCTTTATGCTTACTGCCAACTTGTTTACTCAATTGACAAGCGACCCTGCAAAAGTGGCAATGATGGTAAACATCATGAGTGCATTGCTTTCAGCAGCAACCATTCTATTCCTATTCTGGTCAATTACACATCTTGCACGCAAGCTCGTGATGAAAGACTGGGAAGACCTTACAACAGGAAAGACCATAGCTATTATAGGCTCTGGTCTGGTAGGAGCATTGATATACACTTTCAGCGATACATTCTGGTTCTCTGCCGTAGAAAGCGAGGTTTATGCTTATTCCAGCGCATTCACAGCAGCTGTATTCTGGCTTATTCTTAAATGGGAAGACCATGCCGACGAGCCAAACTCTGACAGATACCTAATTCTTATAATGTATCTTACAGGCTTAAGCATTGGTGTCCACCTACTAAACCTGCTTTGCATACCTGCAATAGTATTAGTCTATTGTTATCGCAGATTTCCAACTATCGAACTAAAAGGTTCACTCATAGCACTTGCAGTGTCATTTGTTCTTGTTGGAGCTGTGCTTTATGGAGTTGTTCCGGGCATCATAACTGTAGGCGGATGGTTTGAGTTGTTCTTTGTAAACACTCTTGGTTTCTCATTCAACACAGGCACAATTATATACATAATACTACTTGTAGCGAGTGTATGCTGGGCAATATATCAGACATACAATGACAAGAACCTGAAACTCCAGAACATTGCATTCCTCATAGCTTTCGCCATGCTTGGAATACCATTCTACGGCTATGGCTGGAAAGCATTAATAACAGGCATCATAGTAATAGCTGCCCTTTGGTTCGTACTCAATTACAATCAGAAGAAAGACAAGCAGCTCATTCCACTTGTAAGCGCACGCATGAAGAACACCATTCTCATGTGCATGTTCATGCTAATGGTGGGATACTCAAGCTATGCAGTGATTGTTATACGTTCTTCAGCCAATCCTCCAATGGATCAGAACTCACCAGAGGATATATTCACATTAGGCAACTACCTAAGCCGCGACCAATATGGCGATAAGCCGTTATTCTACGGTCCTGCATACACCTCTCAGGTGAAACTCAACGTTGAGGGCAACATGTGCATACCAGATAAAGTAGAGAAAGCTCCTATCTGGCAAAGAAAAGAAAAAGCATCGGCAAATGAGAAAGACTCATACTTCGTAGTAAGCAACAAAGTATCTTACCGCTATGCACAAAACATGCTGTTCCCTCGTATGCACGACGCTGCCCACACACAAAACTATGAAACATGGATGGGCGGAGTAAGCGGAACAGAAACTCCTTTCGACCGTTGCGGCGAGACTATAATGGTAAAGACACCATCGCAGTTCGAGAACATCAGGTTTTTCCTTTCCTACCAGTGCAATTTCATGTATTGGCGCTACTTTATGTGGAACTTTGCCGGTCGTCAGAACGACAGGCAGGGAAACGGCGAGCTTGAACACGGCAACTGGATAACAGGTTTCTCTGCTATTGACAATGCACGTCTCGGCGACCAGAGCAAACTGCCGAAAGAATTGCAGGAAAACAAAGGACACAATGTTTATTATTGCATGCCACTGCTTTTGGGACTTCTCGGACTCTTCTGGCAGGCATATAGAGGACAACGGGGCATACGCCAATTCTGGGTAGTGTTCTTCCTGTTCTTCATGACAGGTTTGGCTATAGTAATCTACCTCAACCAAACTCCTTCACAACCACGTGAGCGTGACTATGCTTATGCCGGTTCGTTCTATGCGTTCGCAATTTGGTGTGGACTCGGAGTTGTAGCAGCTATAGACCTTATAAAGAAAGGCATTAAGAAATATCTTAAGAATGTGAAGATAAACGAGACTCTCATTGCAAGCGCATGCGCTATAGTATGTCTCATTGTGCCTTTGCAAATGGCATCGCAGAACTGGGACGACCATGATCGTTCAGGACGTTACGCCTGCCGTGACTTCGGACAGAACTATCTGCTGACACTGCAAGATGAAGGCAATCCTATCATATTCACAAATGGCGACAACGACACATTCCCACTTTGGTATAATCAGGATGTGGAAGGATTCCGCACAGACGCTCGTGTATGTAACCTGTCATATTTACAAACAGACTGGTACATTGACCAGATGCGCCGTCCTGCCTACGACTCTCCAGCCTTACCAATCACTTGGCCACGTCTTGATTATTGCTCTGGTACAAACGAGATGATAGAAGTTCGTCCTGACTTCAAACAGCAAATTCTTGAGTTCTATGCAAGCAATCCTGAAGAAGCAAAAAAACAGTTCGGCGATGAACCGTTTGAACTGAAGAACATTATGAAGTACTGGGTTCGCAGTAATGACAACAAACATGTCATACCTACAGATACTGTATATGTTACTATCGACAAGGAAGCTGTAAGAAAGAGCGGAATGCTCATGGCAGCAGATTCTATTCCTGACAGAATGACAATATCTCTTGCCGGCAAGCGTTCACTCTACAAAAACGACCTCATGATGCTTGAAATAATAAGCAATGCCAACTGGATTCGCCCTGTATATGTAGCAATGACTGTTGGTGAGGACAACTATATGAATCTTGGTGACAACTTCATTCAGGAAGGTCTTGTAAATCGAATAACACCTTTTACAACAAAAGCAGAAGGAGTTAAAAATTTCGATACAGATAAGACATACAACAACATGATGAACCGATATAAATATGGTGGAATGAGCACAAAAGGAGTATATATAGATGAGACTATTGCCCGAATGTGTTATACACACCGACGCTTGTTCGCAAAGCTTGCCCTTGCACTCATTGCTGAAGGCAAGAACGACAAAGCATTAAAAGCATTGGAGAAATGTGAAAAGGAACTTCCAGAGTACAATATCCCGCTTAGTTACATGAATGGCGGTCCAGAACTTGCCCGTGCATACGCACTTCTTGGAAAGCCGAAGAAAGCCGAAGATATTATAAACAAATGCTGGAAGAATGCTGAAGAATATGCAAACTGGTATCTTTCCCTAAAAGGCAGTAACTTCGACATGTCGCAGAGAGATGTTCTTACACAATTCTACATAATGCGTTCTATACTTGAAATCAGTGATATTGTAAACAAAAAACTCGCCGATAAACAGGAAGCTGAACTAAAGTTGCTCATGGAGCAGTATCAAGCCAAGGGCGGACAATTTTATAACGAATAATGTTGATAGAACAACCAACCAAGTGGCTGCGATGGATTTATCCTAAAGCATTGTGGCGTATGGACAAGAACGAGAAAAAAGTATATCTCACGTTTGATGACGGTCCTATTCCCGAAGCCACTCCATTCATACTTCAACAACTAAGAGAACGTGGCATAAAAGCCACGTTCTTCGTGGTTGGCGACAATGTCAGAAAATATCCACAATTATTTGAAGAACTCAAAGCTGACGGACACTCCATCGGCAATCACACATTCAATCACATGGGTGGAGCAAGACATATGTTCCACACTTACATGAACAACATCAACAAAGCCGATGAGCTTCTGCATTCACATTTGTTCAGACCCCCACATGGCTGGATGCGCCCAAGCCAATATGCCCGACTGAGTAATAAATATAAAGTTGTTATGTGGGATTTAGTGACTCGTGACTATTCCAAACTTCTTACTGCCGAAGATGTTTTCAATAATGTCAAAACCTACACACGCAACGGCAGTATAATAACATTCCACGATTCACTGAAGAGCATAGACAAATTAAAAACAGCCCTTCCCAAAAGCCTTGACTGGCTGATTGAGAAAGGCTATTCCTTTGGAACTCTATAATAATTCCACTGTCTCCATATGAGTACCATAACCGTGGTACCATGAGTGCCATAACCGTGGTACCATGAGTGCCATAACTGTGGTACCATGAGTGCCATAACTGTGGTACCATGAGTGCCATAACTGTGGCACTTATGTCAACTTGCTATGTTGAGCTTTAGCAGACAGTAAAATGAATAACTACCTTATATTAGTGTCACCTTAGAACTTCAATACCAAACCTCCATCAGCTGGGATTAAAACTCTCACTGCATTGTCTCTGTACAAGTGCAAATGAACTTTATTACCACTTAATAAGTCTAAGGCGTCAATACTTCCCTCTCCCATGCACATATAATCAAAAGAATGAGAAGGTATAACTATATCAACCTCACGAGCATAATCACAGAAGTTGACGGCAACAAGCATGGAATTACCACGCAGGAAAGCATACACATCATCGCCTAAATGATGGTTTGCATACATAAGGTCGAACGATTCTCCGTTAACAACAGCATCATCATTTCGAGCAATATTCAGTATGCGCTGATATTGTACCTCAAGCTGTTTTGCATCATCAGTGAGTTTGCGCCTGTCATAATATCCACGGCGCAAAGTCTCCACACACCAGTAGTCAAAAATAGTAGTGCGACCGTCTCTTCCTGAAAAGCCTTCACTGTCCATGCCTGATTCTCCAAATTCCTGACCAGCATATATCATAAGTGGATTCTTATAGAGCATTGCGGAAACAATAAGTGCAGGAATTGCCTTTTGAGCATTACCGGCAAAGAAATCTGACGCTATGCGTTGTTCATCGTGATTCTCAAGAAAATACAACATGTGTTCACGAATATCATCCACCTGCTGCCATTGAGAAGTGATAGCGCTGGCAGAACATCTGTCACAAATTATTTCACGCAATGTATCATACATGCCTACCTTGTCATAAAGATAGTCAAAACCAGCATTGATATAGTTACGATAAAGTGAAGGGTTATATACCTCGCCAATTAGCTTTACTTCAGGATACTTTGCTTTCAGCTTCTTTGAAGCATAATGCCAGAATGCAGTCGGCACCATTTCTGCCATATCACACCGGAAAGCATCTATACCCTTAGAAGCCCAAAATAAAAGTATGTCAGTCATTTTATCCCATGTTGGAGGTACTGGAACAAAATGCTCTGATGGTGTACCCGACCAGTCGTTATAGTCAATTCCATAATTAAGTTTCACTGTCTCATACCAATCAGTCATGGCAGGAGATGCGGTAAAGCAGTCGTTACCTGTGGCACGTGCCGGATTCTCTATGTATCCCGGACCGTTGGGACTCTTAAAATATTCTCCCACGCAATAGTAATAATTGTTCTGTGGAGAGAAATGCATATGAGTATTGTCGTCAAATCCGATGTCCTGTACTCCTGCTGGTTTTGCTATCGAACGATATTGACGAGCCACATGATTAGGAACAAAGTCAATAATAACTTTCATACCCTCCTTGTGAGTGCGCTCAATCAAACTCTCCCATTCTTCCATACGCTTATCAACATTCACCGCAAGGTCAGGATCTACGTCATAATAGTCGCATATAGCATATGGTGAACCAGCCTTTCCCTTCACTACCGATGCATGCTGGCGGGGAATACCATATTCAAGATAGTCTGTACAGGTTGCATGACGAATTACACCAGTGTACCAAACATACGTCGCACCCAATTTATGGATGCGACGCAAGGTTTTTGTATCAAAATCATGAAACTTACCAGAACCATTTTCTGCATAGCCGCCATTCTCTATACGAGAAGTGTTTCTATTACCAAAGAGTCGGGTAAATACCTGATATATTATTATCTTCTCCATTAAGCAATACCTGTTACTGTTACAGCCTCATTACCTGAAGCAATCTTAGCTATCATACCCTGCAGTGCTTTACCCGGACCGCATTCTGTAAAATCAGTAGCACCATCGGCAATCATGTTCTGAACCTCGTATGTCCATTTCACAGGAGCTGTAAGCTGGGCAATAAGGTTTTTCTTTATCTCCTCGGCGTCAGTATGAGGAAGAGCATCCACATTCTGATATACAGGACATTTTGGAGCATGGAACTCTGTAGCTTCAATAGCTGCCTGAAGTTCATCCTTGGCTGGCTGCATAAGTGGAGAATGGAAGGCACCACCCACTTTCAAAGGCAATGCACGCTTAGCACCTGCCGCCTTCAACTGCTCACATGCTTCGTTAACAGCATTGATATTGCCAGATATAACAAGCTGCCCGGGACAGTTGTAGTTAGCAGGAACAACTATATCACCTTCTTTTGATACCGCCGAACAGATATTCTCCACCGTCTCATCAGGAAGAGCTATAATAGCAGCCATAGTAGAAGGAGCCGATTCGCATGCTTTCTGCATAGCCTGAGCACGAGCTGAAACCAGTTTCAAACCATCCTCAAAGCTAAGTGCTCCAGCAGCAACAAGTGCAGAGAACTCACCGAGAGAGTGACCTGCAACCATTGCAGGTTTGAAATTCTCGCCAAGACATAAAGCAGAAATCACACTGTGAAGGAATACAGCAGGCTGTGTAACCTTTGTCTGCTTCAATTCATCATCTGTTCCGGCAAACATTATGTCAGTAATCTTAAATCCTAAAATTGCATCGGCTTTGTCGAAAAGTTCCTTTGCCAACGGATTGTTGTCATAGAGTTCCTTACCCATTCCTACGAACTGTGAACCCTGACCAGGGAATACAAATGCTTTCATTGTTATTTCTTATTTAAATGATTATTCAATACTTATATTATTGTGCAAAGGTACAACATTTTCCTCTAATACTGAAATTTTTATCTCTATTTCACATAGTTATCACATTCCTTACATAAATAGCAAGCAATGGTTTTCATGAAACAATTAAACAATCAAAGAATGTAAAAAGCAAAGCATAAGATTTTAAGAGCGCTTAAAATGCTAAACAGAATTGTTAAATTGGAATAAAGAAACATGACAAAATGACACATTTATAAAATTTGCTTCTATCTTTGCACTACATTCAGCGAGATAACAATTAAGTAGAAATATTTCACACAATTAAAATAGAAAAGAAGATGAGAAAGTATTCAAGTTACATTTTCGCTACATTATGCATACTTGCAGTAGCATTTTCAGCAGGAACTTTCGTTAAATTAAATGCAGCATCAAGTCCTGAAGTCTTGGCTTCACAACCTGTTGACCTGACATATGCAGCAGAAAAAGCACTGCCGGCTGTAGTTCATATAAAATATGTACAGAACTCAAAGGTGCAGACCGTTGATGTACAAAGTGATCCATTCAGCGACTTCTTTGGTCCTTTCGGTGATTTTTTCGGTAGAGGCAATGGCACCCAGAAGCGTCAGATTCAGACTCCAAAGCGCACAGCCTCAGGCTCTGGTGTCATTATCAGTTCTGATGGATATATTGTGACAAACAACCACGTTGTAGAAGGAGCTGACGAATTGACGGTAACACTTAACGACAATCGTGAGTTCAGCGCCCGCATAGTTGGTACAGATAAAACTACCGACCTTGCTCTTATCAAAGTTGACGGCAAGAATCTCCCTACACTCCCTATAGGCGACTCTGACAAATTGAAAGTTGGAGAATGGGTATTGGCAGTAGGTAATCCTTTCAACCTGAACTCTACTGTAACAGCAGGTATTGTAAGTGCCAAAGCACGTGCTTTAGGTGCTAATGGTGTAGAATCATTCATACAGACTGATGCTGCCATCAACTCGGGAAATTCAGGAGGTGCACTTGTAAATACCAAGGGTGAACTGATAGGAATAAACGCAATGCTCTACTCACAGACCGGGTCATACAGCGGATATGGCTTTGCAATTCCTACAACAATCATGAATAAGGTTGTTGATGACCTTAAGACCTATGGCACAGTTCAACGTGCAGTATTAGGCATACAGGGGCATAACGTACTCGACTATATCGACATGCAGAAACAGCAGGATAAGGAGGTTGACCTTGGCACGAACGAAGGTATATACGTAGCCAAAGTCGATGAAAATGGTGCAGGAGCAGATGCAGGACTACAGGAAGGCGATGTTATTACAAGTGTTGACGGCAAGAAAGTTACAAAGATGTCAGAACTGCAAGAGATACTGTATGGCAAGCGCCC
This sequence comes from Prevotella sp., assembly GCA_041855685.1. GTDB lineage: Bacteria > Bacteroidota > Bacteroidia > Bacteroidales > Bacteroidaceae > Prevotella. The sequence goes on from JBHAEQ010000055.1 coordinate 18,441, forward strand.
TGGCGACAAGCTGAACATAGTTTATCTGCGCAATAAGAAGAGCATCAACAAAAACGTTACTCTGAAGAATGCTCAGGGCAATACAAAAGTAGTAAAGAATCGTGACATGGATATTCTCGGCGGTCAGTTCCGTCCAGTAAGCGAATCACTGAAGAAGAATCTGAACATAAGTTCTGGTCTGGAAGTCATAAAAGTAGAAGACGGAGCACTTAAGGATGCAGGAATGTCAAAAGGCTTCATCATTCAGAATGCTAATAATAAGAACATAATGAGCATTGACGACCTTCAGGAAGCAGTAAAAGCTGCATCAACAAGCGGTGAACCTGTACTCTATATAAAGGGCATTTGGCCTACGGGCAAGAAGGGATACTTCGCTGTTGACCTTAACGAATAGCAACCAAACAACCATAATGCAGGGGGACATAAAGAAAGCAGGGCATGGCGCAAGAAGACGCCATGCCCTGCCGTTATTTCACTCGCTCGTAAGTAAAATCTAAGAAAAAGTACAGCTTTTAATAGTATGCAAGAATCACCTATTCGGGGGTGCTGGAAAAACCTCGTTAGGTTTTGCCTGAAACCTCGTTGGAACTATCAGAGAAAAGGGCATTAGGGCGAGGATGAGAGGTAAGTGTATGGAAATGAGAGGAATTTACAGTATATCTCTATGGTTTGCATTGAGGGATAAAGTGTAAAAGATGTGGATTTGTGCAGAAGTTCCGTTACCAAATCGTTAGTCTATTCTCCGAATGGTAACGAAGAGACAAAAGAAAGTAACAGACGGAAGAGTGTTCGGTAATTCGCCTTTCTGTCGTTACGGTGCTAATGCTTTGTGACACAGGGTTTTGCGTAGCTTGGAACGCTTCGGTAACGGGTAACTTTGCCCAGAAAAAGAAGCGTATACAAACAGACAGATTCAAGGTGTTGCTCTACCTTAAAAAGAGC
>JBHAEQ010000056.1:0-5553 GCA_041855685.1 Prevotella sp.
CTTGCTCTCATACTCCATCAGTCCTTCGTATGTAATATGGAGAGGCTTTCTCAGAACCACTTCCTGAGTTTCGGGGTTGATGAGAATCAATGAAAGGTCGGCCGTAATGGTATATTTGTTGTCTTCGTCCTTATTGATGGTAATGCTTCCACCCTCGGTTTTATAGATGTTTCCTTTGAGCAGGGGATTGCTGGGGTCAGTCGAATCTATCCATGCATCGATAAAATCGGTATCTCCGCTGTAGAAAGTATTAGGTTCTTTGTCTGCGTTATAGGAGAAGGTGCCTGTGGGCAACATGGGGTTGTCTGGCTCTTCGGACGGCGTTCCGCTATTGATTAGTATGCGCAACATTTGTCCTTCACCATAAGGGAGACCTGACGTGTTGTCTATTCCCGCATTGGAAAGGAACAACAGATGACATTCGCCACCTGTGCCAAACAAGTCTCCATAATACCATGAGAGTGCACCAGTGGCCACTACATTGGTAAAATCGTTTGCTTTCTTGATTTCGTTGCTGCCTGCCATCTTGGCTGGCTTCACAACATTAGATGCAATGGAAGTCTTGCGTTCCATCTTCATGTTGTCAATGATTTGTGCTCCATTGTAAAGACGCACCTGTGCACTTACCCATAATGTAGCAATGAAGGCAAGAGCAACCGAAAGTAGTTTTCTTTTCATAAAAATACTTGATAATGTTGAGTAATACCTTTGAATTGTTTGTAAAATGCGATAATGTTACCTATCGTTTTCGGTGGCAAATGTAAATATTATTTATTGATATGGCAATAATTAAACATGTGTTTTTGGGGAATTTATTGTTATTTTGCATTTCTAATTGGAAAGGGCACATTTCATCAGATATAATTTTGCTTGTTGCAACCAAGTATGTCATAAGTGTCTTATTAGAGTTATCGACTAAATATACTTTAGCGGGGCACGACTTATTCTTTAGTCGATGTTAACATTTTGGTTTACAGCGATGAGGACAGACAACAGTCTAAAGCAGAAGAGTATGCACTGTGTGACAGAGATATTATATAAAAGGAAAGAGACACTTCACTCTCATAAAATGTCTCTTTCTCATTGAAGAAGCCTGTGTATTAGAACCAAAGTGAAGCCGAGTCGTGATCTTCGCGTTCTCCGTAGAGGCGCAGGTTATATTCTTCTAAAGCCTCTTGGGGAGTAATGCCATAAACCAATGCGATGCCGTCGATGATTTTCTTCTCGAAATCAAGCAACTGATCATAAGGCACCTCTTTACCAGATTCCCATTTGTCATCTTCCGCACGGCTGTAAATAACATATACGGGAATATTCATTTCTAAATCCCAATGGTCGTTTGCATTCTGTGCCGGTGTTGGGTTGTAGTATGGAGAGGTTTCTCCCTTGTCGTTGAACTTAGACTTTCTGGCGTGCATCAACTTAATCTTCATGGTCATTTTCTTGTAAGGTCTCAGGAAGTTGAACCATCCTTTGAAACCGATGGGATTCTCTTTGCCTGTAAGTTGCGTGCCTTCGTCTTTCAAGGTCTTGTTCCATGGTGTGGTATCCATGTAGGTATAGTTGAAAATATTGGGCGTTTCGTCGTCGCCAAGTTCAGTAGCACCAGAAGCAAAGGGCTGCACATCTTTGGCAATGAAGAAATGTTGATGTATCTTGTCTTGGCCGTTTTCAATAAACTGTCCGGTTATTTCTTTGCCTTTTTTGTCATAATATTTAATCCACAGGCCATAGGCAGATGCTATTTCCTGCGAACCAGATGTAACAACAAACTTATCGGCACATCCTTCTTCTGGCATCCAGCCCTTACCTTTTACATAAACATACGTGATAGTCTGAACGGCTTTCATGTGTTTAGAACCCTTGAATTCAGGGTCTTGATGAAACTTAACGCCGTGAAAGTGTCCGCTTGCCAAAGTAAGTACTGCCTTGGCTGGGTCGTCGTGCATAGCATCTTCCGTCTCATCATGAGGATCAGAAGGGTCATTGTTACAAGAAGTGAATAAAACACTTGTGCCTAACAGGAAAAGTCCCAAGGCAAACAAACGGTAAATACTTTTTTTGTTCATGTTGTTTTGAATTTAATTGGTTATTAAAGAGTTAAAAACTAAATATTGCTGTCATCTTGATATTACGTCCCAAATCGTGAGCATAGTATCGGTAACGATTGGTGTATTCTTTATAAACAGTGTCGAAGATGTTATCTGCCTGAACAGATAAGGAAAGACTTTGATTGCCGAGAGGCATCTTGCAACCGGCACTAAGTCCGCAAAGCGAGTAAGCGTCTGGAGTATAGTCTATCAGGTCTGTTTCCGGGTCGAAGCGTTTTTGTTTTCCTACATATTTGTGATTTATCTCCACAAATACCCCCTGAAAACGATGGAGCCTGTCCCATGTATATTTTAGAGAATGGTTGAATCTGAAAGACGGGATGCCAGGTAAGTATCTATGCGTGTGCGTCTCGTTTGCCCATACCATGCCTGCCATGGCTCTATACTCCATCTGACGAATGGGTTTGACAGTCAGCTCAGCATCTACGCCACGGAAGAAAGCATTGAGCTGGCGATAGACAAAGACCGGATATGCTCCGGAGATGACTGTCATGAATTGTCTGGTTGGTTCATCATAAATAAAATGATTGACCCACTGAAGATAGCCTTCAACAGAAAAGGAGAACTTCTCCTGACTCCATTCTGCACCGGCAATCCATTTGAGACTACGTTCAGATTGCATAGTCGAGTCACCGATGATATATATGCTTGAAGCATGGTCAAGTCCGTTGCTGTATAGTTCGTGAACATTCGGAGCGCGCCATGCAATTCCAACGTTAGACTTGAGTGAAAGCTGCTCAACGGGTTTGTATAGCACGCCCGCATTATACACGAAGTTGTTGAAATGTCTCTTGCTGCCGTAAGCCGTACTGTAAATGTCCATTCCACGTGAGTTGGTCATTTGATAGTCATAACGCAAACCGGCATTGAAAAACAGTCGGTTCTGTGAAGCATAGTTCTGAATGAGATATATGCCGAAATTATCTTGTGTGTAGTTGGGTATAATTGGAACGACTCCTGTTCCGGGCACATTCTGGTTGTTCATGTTACCTAAAAAAAATCCAGCCTCGGTACTCCAATTACCATAACTGTTCTGCCATGTGAAATCAAGCTGGGAGGTCTGAAGACGCAAACTGAGAGACGGAGTGGACGAACGGTTGTTTCGACGCTGGTGAAACTCATCTCGCAAGTCGTGCTGAAAGGCATATTGCAAAGACAGTTTGCTGCCGTTGTTCAGAAAGTAATATGCATTTAGCTTGAGAAGATGGTGTGTTACATCCTGATATGGATAGTCTATATGTCGACTGAAAGGGTAGGTTTCCACAGGCTGTCCATACTTCAGACGTTCTTTCAAAAGATCAATGTTACCAAGATGGGCACTGTACATCACGCCCAATAACGTGTGATAGAAACTATAATAAAGTTCAGCCCCGTGAGTCCTTTTTTTCCAGCCAACCGCAGCCGACAAAGCCTTTTCTCTCATTCCGGTGTTGTTCAGCAGATAATCGGGGGTAGAACGGTCTCCGGCATTGGCATAGGTTGCTTGCAATCGCCATGCCCAGTCGTCACGGCTTAGCAGTCGTCCCTCTGCAAAACCTGTAAAACCATAGCGCAGGCCATTACTGTTGAACGATGTTACGAGACTGCCATGCAATCCTTTTTTCCCATACGGCAAGGGGCGTGGCTGTAGAAGAATAACGCCCCCCATAGCATCCGAACCGTATTTGACAGATTCCGAACCTTTAATGACACTCACACGCTCAGCAGTATTCATATCCAACTCTGGTGCATGGTCGTCCCCCCATTGCTGTCCCTGCTGTCTTACACCATTGTTGATAATTAGAATGCGATTGCTGTGCATGCCCTGAATAACTGGCTTTGCAATGGTCGCACCATTTTGAATGGACGAGATACCTTTGATTTTTTCCAAAGTGGCGGCAAGCGTACTGCCAAACGCATTCTTCAAGTCGCTGGCCTGTATCTCTTCGGTCACACGACTTTGAATGTGTTGGCGTGAAAGACCGTATACCGTAACATCCTTGATGGCTACAATCGTATCTTGCGAAAATGCAGGAAGAATGCCACAAAGTGCGATGAGTACACAGAAATATAATGTACTTGTTCTTCTCATTTTGTTTTATCTTGTGAGATGTTGGGGGAACTATTTGTCAGTGGGGCATTGCCCGACAATCTCTCAAGGCGAACCTACTTGGAACAAGAGCCTTGCGACATGTCAAGTCCATGTTAAATTTACAGAGGCCATGACATGAAAAGATACATAGAAACAGGGCATGCTTTACCTGCCGTCCCAAATCTCTGGCTCTTTTCGCTTTCGAGGACTAAAAGCAATACCGGTTTAGACAAAAGTCCCGGATTTGATAATATATAATATGTATCCATGCTTTCCACGATTACAGTCTGTCTCTTTCTCAAGGATGAAGCAATTCTTCATCTTGTTTACGCAACACCTACAAGATGCACGTACAACAGACTAAAATATGAGGAAAGATAAAATCAGGCTTGTACTGGAGGTGAATGTGCGTTTACCGATGTAATGGGACGGTAAACAGTAAGCTCTGTTATCAGATAACGTGTAATAACAGACGTTGTAATTTGTGGAATAAAAGTGAAGTCCTCTACAACATCCGCCTTCTGCAAGGCAAAATCACAGATACTACAAAAGGACTGTAGTTTTGCATGTCCGGAAACGTGTCTGTCTGCCTCGTTATCCACATGATGCAAGCAGGTATCTTTGACCACAAGAACCGACATGAACACCATTAACAGCATCCATGCATTAATAATTCTTATTGTCTTATTTCTTCTCATGTCAATTGTTCTGTAAAATAGGAACAGAATTGAATAGTTAGATGTTGATATCCTTCTTACGTTGGCTGCAAATGTAATAAAAGTAATGTAAACACCAAACCATCCGAGGATTTATTTAGGTGCATTTTGTAAAATACAACATTTTACTTTTGATTTTTCAAAAAACTTGCAGTTGCTGATAGGTATATGATATTTTTTTGCACTTATCAGTAGGTATTCGTAAATGCAATATCAATATTTTGATGCCTGTTATCGGGTTTCTGTTAATGTATCAAGAAAAAACAGAATTGAGACAGCATTGTATATAAGTAAGGCAACTGTATGAAACTCTAAAGCGATTGATAATGATACAGAAGTAAAGGCTATAAATTTTCTTTTTGCGTATTATAAAGTTTGGTTGTTAGTTTGCTCCTCACTTAAATGTCTGATGGGTGATAGGATAAGATTTGCAATGCCCATAAATAGGCATTGCAAATTTATAATTGAAGAAACATGCCTCATTTACTTTAAATGTAACAGTTCGATTGAGGATTTATGCTGTAAAGTTATGAAATTCGTTACTTTATCTAATTTCAAAATTATCAGCATTTAATTTTTCAAATCCACAATAAGGGATGAGACATTTGGGAATACGTATTCCATCGTCTTCTTGAAAGTTCTCAATAATTGCTGC